>NZ_CP108529.1:1855714-2474285 GCF_036002945.1 Streptomyces sp. NBC_01224
GCTGCCGGGGCGCGCTGCCGCCGACCGCCACAACAGTGGCCACGGCGAAGTCGCGTCCCTGCTCGACCCACCGGTTGAGCTCTTCGGCGATGTCCAGCATGGCGTTTCTCCTTCTACGAGTGTGCGGAGGGGCAAAGGAGCCTTCTGCGGGCCGGTCCTACTTGGCGCCGATCCAGCTCTCGATCGGGCTGAGCGCGAAGTACACGACGAACACACCTGTCAGCACCCACATGAAGGCACCGACTTCACGGAACTTGCCCTGCGCGGCCTTGATCGCGGCGAAGGAGATCACTCCGGCGCCGACTCCGGCGGTGATGGAGTACGTGAACGGCATCAGGGCCACGGTCAGGAAGACCGGCACCGCGACGGAGCGGTCGCTCCAGTCGACATGGCGGGCGTTCTGCATCATCATCGCGCCGATGACGACCAGTGCGGCGGCGGCGATCGGGCCCGGCACGATCTGGGCGAGCGGGGTGAAGAACAGCCCAGCGACGAAGAGCACACCGGTGACGACGGAGGACAGACCCGTACGGGCCCCCTCGCCGACGCCGGTCGCCGACTCGATGAAGACGGTCTGGCCGGAAGCTCCGGAGACACCGCCGATCGCCCCGCCCGCGCCGTCGATGAACAGCGCCTTGGACAGGCCCGGCATCCGGCCCTTGCTGTCGGCGAGCCCGGCCTCCGTACCGACGCCGATGATGGTCGCCATCGCGTCGAAGAAGCCGGCCAGCACCAGAGTGAAGACGATCATGCCGACGGTCATGACGCCGATGTCGCCCCAGCCGCCGAACTCGACATGTCCGAAGAGCCCGAAGTCCGGCATCGAGACGGCGCTGCCCTGTAGTTCGGGTGCGCTGCCGCCCCATGCCTCGGGGCTGATGTCACCGACCGCGTTGACGACGACGGCGAGGATCGTGCCGACCACGATCCCGATCAGGATCGCGCCGGGCACATTACGGGCCTGGAGCATGAAGATGAGCAGCAGGGTGACGCAGAAGAGCAGTACGGGCCAGCCGGAGAGCTGCCCGCCGACGCCGAGCGTGACCGGGGCGCCCTTGCCCACGAAGCCGGCGTTGACCAGGCCGATCAGCGCGATGAACATGCCGATGCCGATGGTGATGCCGTGCTTCAGGGCCAGGGGTATCGCGTTCATGATGATCTCGCGCAACCCGGTGACGACCAGCAGCACGATCACCGCGCCGTACATCACACACATGCCCATGGCCTGCGGCCAGGTCATATGGGGTGCCACCTGGGTGGCGAGCACGCCGGAGACGGAGAGCCCCGCGGCGAGAGCGAGCGGCACCTTGCCGATGAAGCCCATCAGCAGGGTGGAGACGGCTGCGGCGAGCGCGGTCGCCGTGATCAGCCCGGCGTGGCTGAGGCGGTGGCCCGCCGCATCCGGGCCGGACAGCAGGAGCGGGTTGAGCAGAAGGATGTAACACATCGCCATGAAGGTGGTGATGCCGCCGCGCACTTCGCGTGCGACGGTGGAGCCACGGTCGGAGATGTGGAAGTACCGGTCGAGCCAGGATCTTCCGGCGGGGACGCGCGAGCCCGGGCCCGCATCCTCCGCACTGGTCCTGGGCTCCACTGACTGCTGGGTCATGATGCCTGACTCCCAAGGTTCACAGGGGCACCCGCGATGAAGAATCGATATGCGGGATTTGGGATGACTGCGCTGGCGGCACGACCCGGGGGACGGCCCGAGACGAACTGTTCATGCAGAGTGGAATGTGACGTGTTGCATGCGGCGTCACCCGCACTGCGGTACTGCGGTACTGCGGTACTGCGGTACCGCTACTACGGGTACTGCGTAGTACTGCTTGTTCGGTGCACGGTGGAATCAATGGCCGTGAGCGGTACGGCACTTGGTCACTCCGGGCGGTGCGGGCGGCGGAAGTGTGACGTGCCTGGGAGGCACGCACCGCCCGGAGAGTTCAGGAGGAAACAGTGACTCAGGTGCCGGTGATGTGCTCGGGGCGTACCGGCGTCCTGTTGAGCTCCAGGCCCGTCGCGTTCCGGATCGCCGCGAGAACGGCCGGGGTCGACGAGAGGGTAGGGGCCTCACCGATGCCACGGAGCCCGTACGGGGCGTGGTCGTCGGCGAGTTCGAGGACATCGACCGGGATCGTCGGGGTGTCCAGGATGGTGGGGATCAGATAGTCCGTGAAGGACGGGTTGCGCACCTTCGCGGTCTTCGGGTCGACGATGATCTCCTCCATGACGGCGACGCCCAGGCCCTGGGTGGTGCCGCCCTGGATCTGTCCTTCGACGGACAGCGGATTGAGGGCCTTGCCGACGTCCTGGGCGCAGGCCAGTTCGATGACCTTGACCAGGCCGAGTTCGGTGTCGACCTCCACGACCGCGCGGTGGGCGGCGAAGGAGTACTGGACATGGCCATTGCCCTGACCGGTACGGAGGTCGAACGCCTCGGTGGGCCGGTGACGCCACTCCAGCTCGATGTCGACCGCCTCGTCCTCCAGTACGTCGACCAGATCGGCCAGCACCTCGCCGCCGTCGGTGACGACCTTGCCGCCCTCCAGGAGCAGTTCGGCGGTGGCCCAGGCGGGGTGGTACGTACCGAACTTGCGGCGGCCCATCTCCAGGACCTTCTCGCGGACGGCCTCGCAGGAGTGCTTCACTGCACCGCCGGTGACATACGTCTGCCGGGAGGCGGAGGTGGAGCCGGCCGAGCCGACCTGGGTGTCGGCCGGGTGGATGGTGACCTGGGCGACACCGAGTTCGGTGCGGGCGATCTGGGCGTGGACGGTGACCCCGCCCTGCCCGACCTCGGCCATCGCGGTGTGCACGGTCGCGACAGGTTCGCCGCCGATGACCTCCATGCGCACCCGGGCGGTGGAGTAGTCGTCGAAGCCCTCGGAGAAGCCGACGTTCTTGAGGCCGACCGCGTAGCCGATGCCGCGCACGACGCCTTCGCCGTGGGTGGTGTTGGACAGTCCGCCGGGCAGGGCCCGTACATCGGCCTGCTCGCCGGCCACCTCCCACTGGCGCTCGGGCGGCAGCGGCCTGGCCTTGACCCGGCGCAGCAGCTCGGCGACCGGGGCGGGCGAGTCGACGACCTGTCCGGTCGGCAGGAGGGAGCCATGCTCCATGGCGTTGAGCTGTCTGAACTCGACCGGGTCCATGGAGAGTTCGGCGGCGATCTTGTCCATCTGGGCCTCGTAGGCGAAGCATGCCTGGACCGCGCCGAAGCCGCGCATGGCGCCGCACGGCGGATTGTTGGTGTAGAGCGCGATGGCCTCGATGTCGACGTCGTCGATCACGTACGGACCGACGCTGAGCGAGGAGGCGTTGCCGACGACGGCCGGAGAAGCGGAGGCATAAGCTCCGCCGTCCAGTACGATGCGGCATTTCATATGGGTCAGCTTGCCGTCGCGGGTGGCACCGTGCTCGTACCAGAGCTTGGCGGGGTGGCGGTGCACGTGTCCGAAGAAGGACTCGAACCGGTTGTAGACGATCTTGACCGGCTTGCCGGTGCGCAGGGCGAGCAGGCAGGCGTGGATCTGCATCGACAGGTCCTCGCGGCCGCCGAAGGCGCCGCCGACGCCGGAGAGCGTCATGCGGACCTTGTCCTCGGGCAGGCCGAGTACGGGGGCGATCTGGCGCAGGTCGGAGTGCAGCCACTGGGTGGCGACGTACAGGTCGACGCCGCCGTCCTCGGCAGGCACGGCCAGACCGGACTCGGGGCCGAGGAAGGCCTGGTCCTGCATGCCGAAGACGTACTCCCCGCTCACGATGACATCGGCGCGGGCCGCCGCCGCGTCCGCGTCGCCGCGGACGATGGGCTGGCGGTGGACGATGTTCGGGTGCGGGACGTGCCCCGCGTGGTGGTCGTCGCGTCCCTCGTGGACGAGGATCGCGTCGGGGGCGGTGGCGGACGCCTCGTCGGTGATGACGGGCAGCTCGCGGTAGTCGATCTTGATCTTCGCGGCGGCGCGGCGGGCCGTCTCCGGGTGGTCGGCGGCGACGAGCGCCACCGGTTCGCCGTGGTGACGGACCTTGCCGTGGGCGAGGACCGGGGTGTCCTGGATCTCGAGCCCGTAGTTCTTCACCGAGGTCGGCAGGTCGTCGTAGGTGAGTACGGCGTAGACGCCGGACGTGGCGAGCGCTTCCGAGGTGTCGATGGAGACGATCTCGGCGTGCGCGACCGTGGAACGCAACGTGTGGCCCCAGAGCATGTCCTCGTGCCACATGTCGGAGGAGTACGCGAACTCGCCGGTGACCTTCAGGATGCCGTCGGGGCGCAGCGTGGACTCACCGATGCCGCCCTTGGTGCGGGTGCCCTGGTTGATGCTGGTGGGGTTGCCGGTAACGCCCATCGTCAGACCGTTTCTTCCGCGCGGGCGGCCGCGAGACGGACCGCGTCGAGGATCTTCTCGTAGCCGGTGCAGCGGCAGAGGTTGCCGGAGAGCGCCTCGCGGATGTCCGCGTCGGACGGCTCCGGGTTGCGCTCCAGCAGCTCGTCGGCGGCGACCAGCAGACCGGGGGTGCAGAAGCCGCACTGGACGGCGCCCGCGTCGATGAACGCCTGCTGGATCGGGGAGAGTTCACCGGTGTCCCGGGTATCCTCACCGGCCGGCTCGGCCTCCCACTGCCGGGCCTTGTCGAGTGCGGTGCCACAGGCGCCGGAGGCACAGCCGCTGCCGGGGTGTGCCTGGGAGCGGTGGGCGGCGAAGTCGGCGAGACCTTCTACGGTGACGACCTCGCGGCCCTCCACCTGGCCCGCGGCGACCAGACAGGAGCAGACCGGGACACCGTCCAGACGGACCGTGCAGGAACCGCACTCGCCCTGCTCGCAGGCGTTCTTCGAGCCGGGCAGGCCCATCCGCTCACGCAGCACGTAGAGGAGGGACTCGCCCTCCCAGACGTCGTCCGCCTCGTGCCTGCGGCCGTTGACCGTGAAATTGACGCGCATGATCAGGCAGCTCCTTCGGTGCTGCGGCCGTTGCCGCGGTACGACTCCCAGGTCCAGCCGAGGGTGCGGCGGGCCATGATCCCGACCGCGTGCCTGCGATAGCTCGCGGTGCCGCGCACATCGTCGATCGGGTTGCAGGCACCGGCGGCGAGCGTGGCGAACTGCGCGGCGATGGACGGCGTGATGACCGTGCGGCTGTCCCAGAACCCGCCCTCCTCGAGCGCGGCGTTCAGGAATTCCTCGGCCTCTTTCGCCCGGACGGGTGTGGGGGCGGCCGAGCCGATGCCGGTGCGGACCGTGCGGGTCTCGGGGTGCAGGGCCAGACCGAAGGCGCAGACCGCGATGACCATCGCGTTGCGGGTGCCGACCTTGGAGTACTGCTGGGGCCCGTCGGCCTTCTTGATGTGCACGGCCCGGATCAGCTCGTCCGGGGCGAGGGCATTGCGCTTGACGCCGGTGTAGAAGGCGTCGATCGGGATCATCCTGGTCCCGCGTACGGATTCGGCCTCGACTTCGGCGCCCGCGGCGAGCAGCGCCGGGTGGGCGTCTCCGGCGGGCGACGCGGTGCCCAGGTTGCCGCCGACGCCGCCGCGGTTGCGGATCTGCGGCGAGGCGACGGTGTGCGAGGCGAGTGCCAGTCCGGGCAGCTCGGCGCGCAGATGCTCCATGATGTGGCTGTAGGGGACACAGGCACCGAGCCGTACGTTCTCCTGGCCCACCTCCCATTCGGACAGTTCTCCGATGCGGTTCAGGTCCAGGAGGTACTCGGGCCGCCGGTGGTCGAAGTTGATCTCGACCATCACATCGGTGCCCCCCGCAATGGGCACAGCCGTCGGATGCTCGGCCTTGGCGGCGAGCGCCTCATCCCAGCTGGCGGGGCGAAGGAAGTCCATGAGTGGCTCTCTTCTTCTCAATCGGGTCGTTCGCTGGGGCCAGGGCCTGTCGTCGGTCTGCCGTCGTCGTCCGCAGGACGGCCGGACGGCGTCTGGTGCGTCCGATCGCCAGGCGCCGGAGGGTCCTCGTAGCGGAGCTACTAAGGCTCTTCGGCAACGCCGCGAGCGTGCGTGCCAGACGTCGGGCGACAGACGGCAGACCGACGACAGGCCCTGGGGACGGCCGGCCCTCGACTGGTCGTTCATGTGTTGTTAACGCGGTGTGGGGCCAAGTACACAAGCCGTGCTCCACCCGGTGCAGTCACCGAAACCATGAAGGAGTTGGCTGGTCGATCTCCTCGTCTTGTAGATTCGAACGAATGGCGGGGGTCAGTAACCTCACCGCAATACCCAGTTTTCACCCGCACCAACGAAAGAGATCGGCGGCGACGAGATGCGGCTGCGCGCACTGCTGGAGACCGACGCGCTGGGCCTGCGGCTGCTCGGCGGCGAGGACGAGCTGGACCGGTCCGTCCGCGGCGTGATGACCACCGACCTGCGGGATCCCAGCCGCTATCTGTCGGGCGGCGAGCTGGTCCTGACGGGCCTGGCCTGGCGCCGGGACGCGACGGACTCGGAACCGTTCGTACGGATCCTGGCGGGCGCCGGGGTCGCCGGGCTCGCGGCGGGCGAGGCGGAGCTCGGCGAGATCCCGGGCGATCTGATCGAGGCGTGCGAGCGGCATCACCTGCCGCTCTTCGCCGTCCATGAGACCGTCGCGTTCGCAACGATCACCGAGTACGTGGTGCGCCAGGTCTCCGGGGAGCGTGCGGGCGATCTGGCCGCGGTCGTGGACCGGCACCGCAGGCTCATGACCTCGGGCCCGGCGGGCGGAGGGCCCGAGGTGGTCCTCGATCTGCTCGGATCCGACCTCGACCTGCACGCCTGGGTGCTCTCCCCCACCGGTCGGCAGATCGCGGGCGCCGGTGACGCACCGCTGGCCGGACCGGTCGGCGCGACGCTCGCCGGCCACCACCTGGCCGCCACCCGCACCGGCCGCCGGGCCCCGCACCGGGCCATGGTCGGCGGCACCACGTATTCGCTCTTCCCGATCCGGAACGCCGGGCGGGGCACCGCCCCCGCCTCCCGCGATGTGCGTGAGTCGGTGCTCTCCGACTGGCTGCTCGCGGTCGAGGCGGACGCGAGCGACTGGCCGCCCGCCCGGCTGGATCTGCTCCAGGGCGTCACCCAGCTGATCGCGGTCGAACGGGACCGGCGCGACGCGGCCCGTACGGTACGCCGCAGGCTCGCCCAGGAAGTCCTCGAACTGGTCCAGACGGGCGCCCCGCCGGCCGAGATCGCCGCCAGGCTGCGGGTCGCCGCCCCGGTACTGCTCCCGGGTCTCGGGACCGCGCCGCACTGGCAGGTCGTGGTGGCGCGGGTCGAATGGGGTGTCGCGGAGGGCTCCGCCGCCGTCGCTGGCGGCCCGGTCGCCCAGGCGCTGCTGGAGGAAATCCTGGTCGACCCCGCGGTCACCGGCCCCGACTCCGCGGACCGGATCGCGGTCGCCCACACGGGCGACGAGGCCGTCGCCCTCGTGCCCCTGCCCGCCCTCACCGCGCCCGCACCGGCCCACGACTCCGGCCCGGACACGGCGCCCGCCGAGGCCTCCGCCGACGAGGATCCCGCGCTGCACGCCGACGTGCTGCTCGCCGCCGTCCGCGAACCGCTCTCCGCCGGCCTCGCCGACGACGGTCGGCTGACACTGGGTGTCAGCGCAGCGGTGCACTCCCCCGAGGGTCTGCGCGGCGCCCTGGAGGAGGCCCGGCACGCCCGCCGGGTGGCGGCGGCACGCCCCGGCAGGGTCTGCGCGGCCGGGCACCACGAGCTGGCCTCGCATGTACTGCTGCTGCCATTCGTCCCCGACGACGTGCGCCGCGCGTTCACCGCACGGCTGCTCGACCCGCTGCGCGACTACGACCGGCGCCATCGCGCGGAGCTGATCCCGACGCTGGAGGCGTTCCTGGACTGCGACGGTTCCTGGACCCGTTGCGCGTCCCGGCTCCATCTGCACGTCAACACGTTGCGCTACCGGGTCGGGCGAATCGAGCAGTTGACGGGGCGTGACCTTTCGCGCCTGGAGGACAAGCTCGATTTCTTCCTCGCCCTGCGTATGAGCTGACTTCCGGGCCCTGCCACGGCTCTCGGCGGGTCCGGGTGTTTGTGAAATCTTTCACCTGACATTGACCCGACCCCTTGGCCCGGCGTGCCATTCCGTGCTGAGATGCGGCCAGACTCAACAGCTCAATGGCGCGCTCGGGGAGGGCAATGTGGCGCATACCGCCATGTCTGGTTCCGGAACGACAGCAGATGACGATCCGCCGCTCCAGACAGCGGTATGGCGGCTGCGATCACGCGCCTGCTGGACGGACGCCGCCGCGCTGCTGGAGCACGACGCCGCCACCGATCCGGCAGCGGCACTCCAGCGCACCGCTCTGCTGACCGAGCGGTGCCTGTACACCGGCAGGGCTGGACCGACGCCGAGGACGCCCTGCGCACCGCCGAGGCGCTGGCCCACGACGACGCCGAACGCGGCGCAGCCGCCTGTGAGCGTGGCCATCTGGCCTACGCGTCGACGCTTCTCGGCGTACGGGACCGGGCCGACGAGGCCAGCGTCGCCCTGAGCCGGGCCGCCGCGCTGCTCGCCCCGTCAGCGCCGGGACGTCCGCTGCTGGACTTCCGCCGGGGCCTGATCGCGCAGAACATCGCCGACTCGCCTCAGGCCGCGCGTGCCGCGTACCGCAGGGCCCACGCCGGCGCCACCGCCCAGGGCGATGCGCTGCTGCTCTCCTCGACCTGGCGCCATCTCGCCCTGCTCGCCCTGCGCGAGGGCGAACTGGCGGAGGCGCGCCACGGTTTCGCCGAATCCCTGCGGATAAGGGAGGAGCTGGGCTATCTGATCGGTACGGCTCCGGCCCTCATCGCGCTGGCGGACTCCGAGCCGGAGCCGGAGGCGGCGACCCGGCTGCGCGCCGAGGCGGGCCGGCTCTTCCGGCTGCTCGGGGGCGTTCCGACATGGCTGGCTCCGCACCTGGACCCGCCGCCCCCGGAGACGGCCGAGGCGAACTGAGCCCCGGAGGGCCGGTGTGACGTCAGCTCTCGGCGCCGTTGAAGTGTTCCCGTACGAGCGACTGCACGACGGTCAGGTCCTGGGCGATGAGCGCGTCGAGCAGGGCGGTGTGCTCGGCGGCGTCGGCGAGCAGGTCGGCGCGGCGGGTGGCGGGGGTGTTTCCCAGGGGCCATTGGGCGCGGCGGTGCAGGTCGTCGGCGACCATCACCAACTGCTCGTTGCCGCAGAGCCCGAGGACCGCGCCGTGGAAGGCCCGGTCGGACTCGGCGTAACTCGCCCGGTCGCCCACTGCGGCCGCCGCAACCGTGGCTTCGGCCAGCGGGCGCAGGGCGCACCAGCGGGCCGGTGGGACGGTGCGGGCCAGCCGCAGCATGACAGGGACCTCGATCAGGGCCCGTACCTCGGCCAGCTCGGCCAGCTCGCGCGGGCCCCGCTGGGACACCCGGAAACCGCGGTTCGGTACGACCTCGACGGCGCCCTCGATGGCCAGCTGCTGCATCGCCTCGCGCACGGGAGTCGCGGAGACCCCGAAGCGGGCACCGAGAGCCGGTGCGGAGTAGACCTGCCCCGGAACCAGCTGACCGTCGACCAGCGCGGCGCGCAGGGCGTCGAGGATCTGGCCGCGCACGGAGTGCCGCTGCACCGCCGGCCGCGGAGCGGGCAGCGGCTCGCTGTGGGTGTGCTCGCCACGTACCTGCTCGGGCACGCGTACGGACGCAGGGGTCGTCGCGGACGCGGCGGACGCGTACGGCGGTCGCGCCTGCTCACGCGCTCTGCCCTGCTCCACTCGGACCTCCTCGGCCTGCCGTGGGCGCGGCTCGCGTGCGCCATGCCCCTCTGCACGATAGGCGGCGCGGGCCGCAGTTCAAACATCGATCCATTCGGGTAAGGTAAGGCTTACCTGCAAAACGATCGTGATTCGGTGGGCCCTGCATGACACTCGCCACCCTGCTTCCCGGTACCACCGCGTCCGCCGTGACGGGCGCGTACGCACGCCTGGCCGAGGTCTTCCCCGGGCTCCGCGCAGAGGTGCTGGAGGACGGCGAGGCCGCCCCTCGAGGTGCCGGCTGGGTGGGTGCGGACGAGCTCGCGGCGGGTGGTGCCTCGCTCGACGCCTTCCTCGCCTGGGACCACGCGCAGGTGCTGCGGGACTACGGTCAGCAGCCCCGGCCCGATGTGGTCGCCAGCTTCGGGCTGCACCGGTACGCCTGGCCCGCCTGCCTGCTGGTGACGGTGCCGTGGTTCCTGCACCGGCGGGTGCCCCGGATCCCCGTCGGGGATGTGGCGTTCCAGCGGGCGCTGGGCCATCTGACCGTCCGCATAAGGGAATTCGCCTGCCTTCCGGACGATCCGGCGGCCGGACTGCCGGGCGCCCGGGTGGTCCCGGACGAGGCAGCGCTGCGGGCCGAGGTACTCGCCGCCGTGGCCGACCACATCGGTCCGGTGCTGGACGGCTTCGGCCCGCGGATGCGGCGCGGCAGGCGGGCGTTGTGGGGCATGGCGACGGACGAGGTCGTCGAGGGCCTCTGGTACATCGCCCACCTGCTCGGCGAGGAGCGGCGCGCGATGACCGAGCTGGAGGCGCTCCTGCCGGGCACCACGAAGCCGTACGTCGGCGCGGCGGGCTTCCGTGAACTGACCGGGCCGAACGGCGAGTCGCTGCCCACCCGCGACCGCGCGAGCTGCTGTCTCTTCTACACGCTGCGCCCCGAGGACACCTGCGTCACCTGCCCGCGCACCTGTGACGCCGAGCGGGTACGGAAACTGACGCCCACTCATTGATCCACACCGCTCGTACGAGTAGTACTATTCGAACGCAGATCACTGGCCGCGTACGGATATTCGATCAGATCCTGGCTATCCGTATGCCCTGCCAACCCAATGGCGTTCTCTTGCCCCGAAACCCCCTGAGCGTGACGGGGTTTCGGCAATTATGGCGCCCGAAATGCCCTACGCGACACAAGGGACCGCGCATGAGACTGACCGACATATCGCTGAATTGGCTGCTTCCGGGCGCCGTACTGCTCGTGGGGGTCCTGGCGGCGGTGGCGGTGGTCGCACGCGGCAAGCGCGCCGCTGACAATTCCGCGGCCGACGACAGCTGGGAGCGCAGCGAGGAGCGTCGCAGGCGTAAGGAGACGCTGTATGCCTCCGCCTCGTACGTCCTGCTGTTCTGCTGCGCGGCGGTCGCTGCCGCCCTCTCCTTCCATGGGCTCGTCGGCTTCGGCGAGCAGAACCTCGGCCTCTCCGGGGGCTGGGAGTATCTCGTTCCGTTCGGCCTCGACGGGGCCGCGATGTTCTGTTCCGTACTCGCGGTGCGCGAGGCCAGCCACGGTGACGCGGCGCTCGGATCGCGGCTGCTCGTCTGGACGTTCGCCGGCGCGGCCGCCTGGTTCAACTGGGTGCACGCGCCGCGCGGTATCGACCACGCGGGCGCCCCGCACTTCTTCGCGGGGATGTCGCTCTCGGCAGCTGTGCTCTTCGACCGGGCACTGAAGCAGACCCGCCGGGCCGCGCTGCGCGAACAGGGCCTGGTGCCCCGTCCGCTGCCGCAGATCCGGATCGTAAGGTGGCTGCGCGCCCCCCGGGAGACCTTCGGCGCCTGGTCGCTGATGCTGCTGGAGGGCGTACGCACCCTGGACGAAGCGGTCGACGAGGTACGTGAGGACCGGCGGGAGAAGGAGCAGAACCGTCTCCGCAGGAAGGACCAGGAGAAGCTGGACAGGGCCCACATCAGGGCGCTGAACCGGCAGAACCGGGCCTGGCGCAGGGTCGGCCGGGGTGGCACCCAGGTGGACGTTCAAGCCATCGCCCCCGCGCCGGGCTCCGCGCATTCCGTCGTGGAGCCCGCCATATCCGAGCCGGGACAACTGCCCTTGCGCCCCCGGCCGTCCCTGCAGGCCGTGACGGGTCCGAGCTCCAGCGCCTCGGACCGGAAGTCCAATGATCCGGTCACCGTCGACCTCACCGCCGAGGACGACACCCAGGCACTGCCCCGGCTCGATTCGCTGGAGCGGAAGCTGAAGGACCTGGAGCAGCAGTTCGGCTGATCCGTCACAAAAAAGCCCTGATGGTCCGGTCCCTTCCGGACTCTCAGGGCTTTTCGCCGTCCAGCTCGAACCAGACGACCTTGCCCAGCGCGTGTGCGCTGACCCCCCAGGCGTCCGCGAGGCTCTGCACCAGGATCAGCCCTCGGCCATGCGTACCGTCGTCGGCGTTCGGTACGTACGACAAGGGCATTCCGGATACGAAGTCCCGAACCTCCACCCGCAGTTTCGCGGGTGCCACGCTCACCGTGACGACCGCGCCGTGCCTCGTATGGATCAGCGCATTGGTCACCAGCTCGCTGAGCAGGAGCTCCGCCACCTCGGCCGGCTCGGTCCGCCACCGGTATCGCAGGAACTCCCGCAACGCACACCGCACTTCGCTCACGGCCGCCAGATCTGTGTGGGCCAGTCTGCGACGCAGCCGGACCGGCTGCTGCCCCTGTGCACCTGACTCGTGCGCCGCCCCGCCTGCCATGGATTCGGCATCTCCCTGACGCTCCATCGTTTCCCCCGCCCGCACAGTGAATCGCCTCCTTCTCGACTTCTCGATTTCTCGTCGTCTGGGGATGCATGCCCCACAGGCGGGCCGCCACGCTTGTCGACTCATCAATAAGTGAACAGAGAACGGGCGGCACGGCCCAGAGCGGCGGACACATGGATGTCACATTTCCGCCTCCCCGGTTAACTCCCAAAAAATTCACACCGGTTGACGTTGACGGGACCATGTCTACGCGCGTCATCATGGTGGCTATGCGAATCCCCCCACGGATCACCACGCTCGGTGGCGCTGCCGCCCTCCTGTCCGTCCTCTTCATCGGCGGCCCGGTCCCCACGACCGCAACGGCCGCCACCACCTCGGTCGGCAGCATCTGTTACTCGGCGCTGCCTGCCCAGGCGCACGACACCCTCGAACTGATCGACACGGGCGGCCCGTTCCCCTACTCGCAGGACGGTGCCGTGTTCCAGAACCGTGAAGGCGTCCTGCCGAGCCAGAGCACCGGCTACTACCACGAGTACACGGTCATCACCCCCGGCTCCCCCACCCGGGGCGCGCGTCGGATCGTCACGGGTGAAGAGGTGCAGGAGGACTACTACACCAGCGACCACTACGCCACGTTCGACCTGATCGACCAGGGCTGCTGAAGCCCACTCTCCGAGCCGGTCCGCGCCGTAGCCCCCCACCTGCGGCGCGGATCACGGACCACTGGAAGCGGCCCCACTTGTACCCTCCCCACATGACCGTGACCTATGTGATCGACGGCTCCCGGGTCACCGGCCTGGAGCAGTTCTGGAATGTGATCGGCGAGGCCGTGAACGGCCCGGGCGGATACTTCGGCCGCAACTTCGATGCCCTCGCGGACTGTCTCAGCGGCGGGATGGGCACTCCGGACGACGGTGACTTCGTCTTCGAGTGGCGTAACCACGCCCTCTCGGCACGGGCCCTGGGCCATGCGGAGACGGCGCGGCAGCTGCGGCGGAGCCTGGACCGGGCCCACCCCAGCAACCGGGCGGCGCTCCGCCACCGGCTCGACGAGGCCCTCGCGGGGCGCGGACCGACGCTCTTCGAGCAGCTCGTGGAGATCCTGTCGAACGACGGGCCGGGCACCTTGCGGCTTTCGTGAGCCCCGGGCCGTGTCCGGAGGACGCGGCCCGGAGGACGGCACCGGCCGGCCGAGCGGGTCATCACTCGGCCGGCCGATACCGTGGGGGTTGTAGGGATCAGAACTCGGTGGTGACCTTGGCGCCGTCGAACTGCTCGGTGCCGTAGAGGCTGATGAAGTGGTAGCCCGGCGCCGGGTTGTTGACGGTCAGGGTGTGCTCGTTGCCCGCGCCGACGGACTTGTCGGTGTAGACCTTGGTGGTCGCCCACTCCTGCGAGCTGTAGTAGAGGTCGGCGTCACCCGTGCCACCGGAGGCGGTGATCTTCAGCTGGGTGGTGCCGGCCGGGATGAGGACGGCCAGGTAGGCGTAGTCGCCCTTGACGGCCTTCAGCCCGCTGCGCATGCAGTTCCGGCCCAGCATCCTGGTGTCGGCGTCCTTGCACTCGGTGATCTCACCGGGCGGGTTGGTGGACCCGCTGCCGCAGGCGCCGGCCGCGCAGGCGGCCAGCCAGGTGTTCCAGTCGGCGTCGTAACGGCTGCCGATGGTCGACGTGAGCAGGGTGCGGGCGCCGTCCCAGTCGCCCTTGCGGTAGAGGCCGAGCAGGGTGTCGACGTCAGAACGATGGGATTCGAGCATGTAACGGACGGCCAGGTAGCCCCAGTTGTACACGCGGGTCTGGTCGGCGTTGTCGTAGGTGGTGTCGAACAGGGTGCGCAGGGTGTAGGTGCGGTTCGCGGCCTGGGCGATGGCGGCCTGGTAGTCGAGCTTGCGGTACGAGTAGGAGACGAACTCCGCGAAGCCCTCGACCCACCAGACGGTCGGCGTGGTCATTCCGGCGGCGAAGTCGCCGTACATGTCGAAGCGACCGTCGAGGTAGTGCGTGTACTCGTGGTTGAGGTTCCAGATCTGGAAGTCGGGGCGGGCCCACTCGGCCTCGTAGGCGATGAACCGGGGCTGGTTACCCTCGGCCTTGGGGTCGCCCTCCAGGTACATGCCGCCGTTGTTGGTGTCGATGCCGAAGATCACTCCGGCGTAGGTCTGGTAGTCGGTGCTGGAGTCGAAGGCCACGACCTCGATGGTCTTGTTGTTGTCGTCGGCGACCGCCCCGTTGTCCCGGGCCACCTCGTGGAAGTAGGCGTCCTGGTTGCGCAGGCTGGTGCAGCTGGCTTCGAGTTCCTCCGCGGTCATGTCCTGCGCCCGGATGGTGATGCTGTCGCTACAGGTGTGCTTCACCGGCAGGACGGCCTTCTCGAGACGCTCAGCGAGGTCACAGGCGCCGTAGGCCGCGCAGTTGTCCTTGTCGTAGGCGTCGACCATCTTGGCCAGATTGACCCAGAGCGAGGCGGTGGGGCCGTCGATGGAGCTCTTGCCCATCAGGTCGATCGCGAGCGGGCTCGCCTTGGCGCGCAGCGAGTCCTCCTTCAGGAAGCGGCCGAGCTCGAGTCCTGCGTTGGAGGCCAGGAACGACTGCTTGGTGCCCAGCATGTCGAGGTGGTTCGCGGCGAAGTCGTGCAGGGAGTTCAGCACGCTGGAGTCGGCCTCGATGGCGCTGATGAACTCGGGCACCTGGTGACCGCGGAACATGACCGTGTACACGCTGTTCACGGCGTTGACCATGTACCAGGAGCTGTTGTACGAAGCGTCGTAGCCGGCCAGCATCCGCTTGACGATGTTCAGGTAGCGGGCGTTCTCCTCGGCGCTGTCGATCAGGATGATCGCCTCGGACAGGCTCTCGCCGTTGGCGTCGGTGACGTCGAAGGCGTGCGAGGATCCGAAGAAGCCGTCGAGCGCGCCCTGAATGGCCGTGCGCAGGCGCGGCCCGTACTGTCCGACGGTGTCGGGGTCGTAGTACTGCACGTAGTAGCCGGCCCGGAGGAAGAGGACCAGCTGGGGCATGCCGGTGCTGCCGTCACCGGGGTAGGAGGCCGACGCGTCGCGCATCGCATCGGCGATGGTGACCATCTGGTCCTCGCGGAAGGCGTTGTAGCCGTCCTGGCCCTTGAGACGGAACAGCGTGTTGACGCAGTCGGTGGTCGCCGCCTTGACCTTCTCGACCAGGGCGCTTCCGGTGTTGTTGGTGAAATCGGTGGTGTTGCACTCGGCCACAGCCTTGCCGGACCTCTTGGCGAGGGCCCGCTTCTCGGCCTTCATCGAAGGTGCTATGTGGCTCGGAAGCGAGGTGGCCGGGTCGTCGTAGTCCCGCTTGAGCGCGTCCTTGGACGCGGACAGCGGCGGCTGGTCAGCGGCCTTGAGCGACTTGCGTTCGACGTGAGCGGCATCGTCGGCGGGTGCCGTCAGCGCCTCGGCAGTGGGGCCGCCGGGGTCCTCGGTCCGCGTTTCCGCCCGTTCCTGAGCGGCGCCCGAGAAGTGGGGGGCCGCGGCCGACGCGGCGGGGCGTTGCTCCACGGCCTGGCTCGGTGCCGTGAACAGGCCCACGCCCAGGCATGCTGCCAGGACCGCAGTGGACAATCCGGTTATTCTCTGTCGAACCCTAAGGTTCTTCACGTGCCGCCTCCCAGCGGAGTGGTGACCGCGCGACGGGGCGCAGTTGTGGGGGAATGCAAGAGGTCGGCGCCGGACCAGGTCTGAACTGCACTCACGACGTGACATGAGCACGGCACCTTTTCCCTTGCGCGCTGTACAATGGCACATGTCACATGTTCTTTGGAACCCCTCTCGCGCACATTCATCCGCGCGACAACTTCTCGTGACAGCGCGGGATATGACATGCGGCCCTGAACACACCGGCGGCCACCACCGGTTTCCCGACCACCGCACCACCGTGTCCGCTGGAGAGCCGGAGTTCCGGCCCCGACCCCGGTCCCACAGAGCCCCGAGGAGCAATGCCCGTGTCCCGTTCCTTCTCCGCGCCCCGCACCGGCAGCCACGATCTGCCGGTGTCACCCGCCCTGGACGCCTTCATGGGCACTGGTTGGGCCAAGTCCCCGCTGCCGACGGACCTTCGCGTCCCCTCCATCGACGCCACCCCCGCCCGCCGTGCACGGCTAGCCGCCCGCTTCCCGGGCGAGCGCCTGGTCATCCCGGCAGGCGCGCTCACGGTCCGCTCCAACGACACGGACTATCGCTTCCGTCCGCACACCGGCTACGCCTGGCTCACCGGCCTCACCGGCGAGGACCAGGCCGGACACGTCCTCGTCCTGGAACCCGACGGCGACGAGCGGCACGAGGCGGTGCTGTATCTGCGGCCTCGGTCACCTCGCACCGGCCGCGAGTTCTACCGCGACCGCAGATACGGGGAGTTCTGGGTCGGGCGCAGACCCGACCTGGAGGAAGCCGCCCGGATGACCGGCATCCGCTGTGCACACCTGGACGCCTGGGAGAAGCTGCTGACCGGGCCACAGCCACCGGTACGGGCGCTGGGAGGGGCGGACCCTGCCGTCGACGAACTACTGTGTTCCTGCCGCTCGTTCCAGCGCCGACGTTCGGCGCCGGCAGGACTGGAAGCAGTGCTCAGCGAGCTCCGACTGGTCAAGGACCCTTGGGAGACCGGCCAGTTGCAGCAAGCCGTCGATGCGACGGTGACAGGATTCGAGGATGTGGTGCGGAGCCTCCCGCAGGCGCTGCGGCACCCGCGCGGTGAGCGTTGGATCGAGGGCGTCTTCGATCTACGGGCCCGGCTGGAGGGGAACGGTCCGGGGTACTCCACGATAGCCGCAGCCGGGGCGCACGCCTGTGTCCTGCACTGGATCCGCAATGACGGCCCCCTGGAACGCGACCAGTTGCTGCTACTGGACGCCGGGGTGGAGACCGATTCGCTCTACACCGCCGACATCACCCGCACCCTGCCGCTGTCCGGCCGTTTCTCCCCCGCACAGCGCAGCGTCTACGAGCTGGTGCTCGCCGCGCAGGAAGCGGGCATCGCGGCCCTGCGCCCTGGGGCACGATTCCGTGACTTCCACCTGGCGGCCATGCGGGTCATCGCCGAAGGGCTGTACGGATGGGGCGTGTTGCAGATGTCCGCCGATGAGGCGCTCGACGCCGACAACGGCTTCTACCGCCGGTACACGCTCTGCAGCAGCGGTCACATGCTCGGCATGGACCTTCACGACTGTGCTCAGGCGCGCGCTGAGCGCTATCTGGACGGACGCCTGGAAGTCGGCCAGGTACTGACCGTGGAACCGGGGCTCTATCTCCAGCCCGACGACGAGACGCTGCCCCGGTCGCTGCGCGGGATCGGGGTGCGGATAGAGGACGACCTCGTGATCACGACCGACGGCGCACGCCTCATGTCGTCCGCACTGCCGCGCACTGCCGACGGAATCGAGGAGTGGATGGCCGCCCTGCTGGACGGTTGAACCGGACGGCCCATTCCACCGGCCGCCCCCGCGCGGAGGGCGGGGGCGGCCGGTGGAGGACGGAGTGCCGCTTGGGGCTCCGGAACGAAACCGGTGGCTCAGAGCCTGTCGGGTGACCCTCGATCGGATAGCGGACGCGGCCTGGTGCGCGCGATTCCAAGGCGGCGGGATGTCCTAGTAGCTCCGCTACTAGCACATTTCGGCAACGCGGGAAGCGTGCGTGCCAGGGCGTGGCCGCCCGATCAGAGGTCACCCGACAGGCTCTCAGGCCTCTGCGACCGGCAGCGACGCCCTGCTGACCCGGGTGCCTCCGGCGCCGACGTCGCCGCCGTCCTCCTCGGCCCATATCGACCTGACATGTGACATGTGGGCCAGCATGCAGGCCTCGGCGCGCTGGGCGTCACCGGCGATCACGAGGTCGAGCAGTTGGACATGCTCCTCGGCCGATACGGTCAGCTGCCCCGTTGCGTCAAGCCGGTTCAGCCCGAAGAGGCGCGATCGCTTGCGCAGGTTGCCGACTTCCTCCACCAGCCTGCGGTTGCCCGCCAGACCTAGCAGTTCGAGATGGAAGCGACGGTCGGCCTCCAGATAGCCGATGATGTCGTGCTCGGCGGCAGCAGCGACAATCGCCAGGGCAAGCGGCCGAAGTGCCTGCAGCTCCGTGACCTTGCCCATCCGGGCGATGCGGCCGACGGTGGGTACCTCGATCATGGCGCGGAGTTCGGTGAAGTCGTCGAGGTCCTGATCGGTCAACTCCGTTATCCGGAAGCCCTTGTTGCGAACCGCTTCGACCAGGCCCTCACGCGCCAGGTCGAGCATGGCCTCGCGGACCGGGGTGGCGGACACCCCGAATTCGGCAGCGAGCGCAGGCGCGGAGTAGATCATGCCCGGACGGAGGTCCCCGGCGATCAGGGCCGCCCTGAGGGCGTTCGCCACCTGGTCGCGCAAGTGTTCTTGCGCCGAGATGACATTGAGCGTCGACAGGCGGGCCATGTTTGTTCCTCCAACGCCGTGCGGGCCCTCAGAATACAATGTCACGTTTCCACTCGGGCCCGTCGCTCCTGACCTGTCGACAACTCGGTCAGGGCGCCGACTTCCGGTGCACCGCAGCGGCGACCGCAAGGTCTTCCCAGCCCATTCCGACGCTTTTGAAGAACCGGGGGCGCACGAAGGCAGCCGGCTTCTCACCGAGGATCCGACCGGTCACCAGGTCGGCGAGGTTGCCGGCGATGTCCTCGGCTCCGAAAGCTCCTTCCGCCACCGGAATCAGCAGATCGCCCGCCTCCGACAGGGCTGCCGCCCTCGATTCGACGATCACGGTGGAGCGTGACACCAGAGCCGTGTCGACCTCCCGGGCGTCCGGGGTGTGCGAGCCGACCGCGACGACTGTCGCGCCGTCGGGCACGAGGGTGCCGTCGAACAGCGGAGTGGCGGACGTGGTGCAGCAGAGCACCAGATCGGCGGTGGCGACCTGCTCGGCCCCGTGCGCCTCACCCGCACGGGCGTCCACGCCGCATTGACGCGCGTGCTCGACCAGTGCGGCGACCCGGTGCGGGGTACGGCCGATCACGGTGACCCGTTCGACGTGCCGTTCCGCGAGCACCGCGGCAAGGTGACCGTACGCCTGGGGGCCGGTTCCGAAGAGCACCAGATGGCGCAGGACGGGCGGGGTGAGGTGGCGGATCGCGAGTGCCGACACGGCCGGTGTGCGCAGTGTGGTGAGCGCGGCCCCGTCGAGCAGGGCGAGCGGCAGCAGGGTGGGGCCGTCGAGCAGCAGGTAGCTTCCGGTGATCCGTGGCAGGTCGCGTGCCGGGTTGCCGGGGGCGACTCCGGCGATCTTCACTCCGGTCACCTGCTGGGTGGTGGCGGGCATGATCAGCAGTTCTCCGCCGGGCACTGTGACATGGTGCCGGGCGGGGGACGTCTCCGGATCGAGTCCCCCGCTCAGCGCCGCCTCCAAGGCGTCCACGGCTCCGGTCGGTCCCAGGGCCTCGATGTCGCCGGCGCCGAGCAGGGGCAGATTCACAGCAGGAATCCTTCGGGAAAGGGGTCGGACGGGTTCAGGAAGAATTGTGCGGTACCGGTGATCCAGGCACGGCCGGTGACGGTGGGGACGACGGCGGGAAGGCCCCCCACGGTGGTCTTCTCGACGAGACGCCCGGTGAACGAGGTTCCGATGAACGACTCGTTCACGAAGTCGGTGTCCAGGGCCAATTCACCACGGGCGTGCAGCTGGGCCATGCGCGCCGAGGTGCCGGTTCCGCAGGGCGACCGGTCGAACCAGCCCGGGTGGATCGCCATCGCGTGTCGGGAGTGGCGGGCATCGGAACCGGGTGCGATGAACTGCACGTGCTTGAGGCCGTGAATGTCCGGGTCCTCCGGGTGGACGGGCCGGTCGACGGCGTTGACCGCGTCCATCACGGCGAGTCCGGCCGCCAGGATGTCGTCCTTGCGCGCCCGGTCGAAGGGCAGCCCGAGGTCGGCCAGATGCACCATCGCATAGAAGTTGCCGCCGTAGGCGAGGTCGTGGCGCACCGGTCCGTAGCCGGGTACGTCCACCGTCCGGTCGAGTGCGACGCTGAATGCGGGAACGTTGGTCAGGGTGACGGCGGCG
The DNA here is from genome assembly GCF_036002945.1 of Streptomyces sp. NBC_01224. NCBI lineage: Bacteria > Bacillati > Actinomycetota > Actinomycetes > Kitasatosporales > Streptomycetaceae > Streptomyces > Streptomyces sp. NBC_01224. The sequence continues at coordinate 1,876,235 of NZ_CP108529.1, forward strand.
GCCGCTCCGTCCTTCACCTGGACGTCGACGCTGACGAGTCCGGCCGGGGTGTCCAGCCGTACGGTGGTGACGGGTTCGGTGACCTCGACCATGCCGGTCTCCACCAGAACGGTCGCGACTCCGATGGTGCCGTGCCCGCACATCGGCAGAAACCCGGAGACCTCTATATAGAGGACGCCGAAGTCCGCGTCGGGCCGGGTGGGCGGCTGGAGGATCGCGCCGCTCATGGCGGCGTGGCCGCGCGGTTCGTACATGAGCAGCGTGCGCACGGCGTCCCGGTGCTCCTGGAAGTACCTGCGCCGTTCGGCCATCGTGGCGCCGGGAATGGTGCCGATGCCGCCGGTGATGACGCGGGTGGGCATGCCCTCGGTGTGTGAGTCGACCGCGTGGAAGATGTGACGTGTCTGCAAGGCTCCTCCTGGTTCGTCGGTTCGTCATGAACAACACGAAGAACGGGCTGGGTCGGGCGCTGTCCGGACGTACAGCGCCCGAACCGCGCTCAGCCGAGGCCCCCGGCCAGTGCCTTCTCCGTCGCGGCACGTACGGCTGCCTCGTCGTCGGCGGGCAGGGGGAGGCGTGGCGGACGGGTACGGCCGCCGTGGCGCCCGACAACGTCCATGGAGGCCTTGATGGCCTGGACGAACTCCGGCTTCGAGTCCCACCGCAGCAGGGGATGCAGCTCGCGGTAGAGCGGCAGGGCAGTTGCCATGTCGCCTGTCACAGCGGCCCGGTACAGCTCGACACAGCAGGACGGCAGCATGTTCGGACAGCCGGCGATCCAGCCGACGGCCCCGGCGAGTGCCAGTTCCAGAAGTACGTCGTCGGCGCCCACGAGCAGGTCGAGGCCGGGCGCCTGTTCGGCGATCTCGTAGGCCCTTCGGACATCGCCGCTGAACTCCTTGACCGCCACGACGCTGCCCTCCTGGTGGAGAGCGGCGAGCAGGCTCGGTGTCAGGTCCACCTTGGTGTCGTACGGGTTGTTGTACGCGACGACCGGAACCCCGACTTCGGCCACAGCGGCGTAGTGGGCTCGGACCGCCGCGTCCTCGCAGCGGTACCCGTTGGGCGGCAGGAGCAGCACGGAACCGGCGCCCGCCTCTGCGGCCTGTTCCGCCCAGCGCCGCGACTCCGCGCTGCCGTAGGCGGAGACGCCCGGCATGACGCGGCTGCCGTCGCCTGCCGCCTCGACGGCGACCCGGACCACCTGCTCGCGTTCGCTGTCGGTCAGGGTCTGGTACTCCCCCAGTGACCCGTTGGGCACCACACCGTCGCAGCCCTCCGCGATGAGCTGTTGAACATGCGTGGCATAGGCGTCGTAGTCGATCGTGCAGTCATCGCGCAATGTGAGCGGGGTAGCGACCATGACCCCGTGCCAGGGGCGGGTTCGCGGGTGGGTGTTCGTCTGCATCGTGGCTCCTTGAGAGGTGTGATATTTCACGGTGTGGTGGAAGCGTGGGCAGCATCTGACGGCACGCGGTGCCGAGGTGTGTCGGGGAGTGGCCGCGGGTCTATCCGGGATCGGCCAGGTCGGCGAGCGTGGAAAGCCTTACCGGGCAGGCCAGCGGGCGCCGGTCGGGGCCGTCCGGCTCTTCACCGGCGCCGCGTCCGGCGCCGTGCGCGTCGGCCAGTTCGCGGACGGCGACTCCACAGGTCCGGCCCTGGCACCACCCCATTCCGGCCCGGGTGAGCAGTTTGACGGTCCTGGTGTCACCGGCTCCGAGCTCCTCGCACGCGGTACGGATCCGGCCCGCGGTGACTTCTTCGCAACGGCAGACCTCCGTCTCGCCGGTCAGCCATTCGCTCCACCCCGCCCCCGGCCGGTGCACGGCACCCATCAACGCGGAAAAGGCCCGCAGACGGCGTCGGGAACGACGCAGGGCGACTGCTCTGCGCGCCGCTGCCCGCTGCACAGCGCCCCGCATCTCGCGAATGACCGAAAGCGCTGCCAACTCTCCTTCACAGAGAGCAAGTTCGACGCCGCCGATGCCGCCTGCCTCTCCCGCCGCCCAGACCCCCGGCGCGGTGGTCCTGAGCTGCTCGTCGAGGGTGACCGCATGCGTGCCGTCCGCGCACGCGCGTGTATCGCAGCCCGCCGCCACGGCGAGTTCCAGCTGAGGAACGAGCCCGTGTCCGACGGCGAGCGCATCGCAGGCGATCTTGCGGCCGGTCCCCGGCACGGGGCGCCACCGGCGGTCCACCCGACTGACGGTCACCGCCTCCACCCGGTCGTCGCCGTGCACGTCGGTCACCGCCCGGTGAGTCAGCATTCGAACTCCGGCGCCGGTCAGTGCCGCCCCGTACCGGACGCCTTCCGCCATCTTGCCGGGGTTGGCGGCCAGCACTCGGGGAGCGCGCGCATACGCCCCGTAACCGGACGCTTCGATGAGTGCGGGAACGCTCGCGCCGGCGCGCGTCAGCGAGAGGGCGACGGCCTGCAGAAGCGGGCCGCTCCCCGCGACCACGATCCGGCGGCCGGGCAGGACCAGGCCGGACTTGAGCATGGCCTGGGCGCCGGCCGCGCTCACCACGCCCGGAAGCGTCCAGCCGGGGAAGGGAAGTTGACGTTCATGGGCACCCGTCGCCAACAGCAGACGGCGGGCCCGGACCGCGGAACGTCGACCCCCATCGGCTCCGGTGACGGCGTGCAGGATCCAGTCGCCCTCCCCGGCTCGTTCGACCGTCCACACCTGATGGTCGGGGAGATGGCGGATCGCCCCGGATTCGCGGTGCGCGGCAAGTCGTGCGGAGAGCTCGGCGAAGACGGGCCAACCGTGGTGGAGGGCGCCGGGCCGGGTCGCGCCGAGCCCGTCGGGCGGGCTTCGGTAGTACTGCCCACCGGGCGTGACGGCCGAGTCCAGCAGAACCACGTCGAGCCCGTGATCGGCCGCGGTGACGGCGGCGGCCAGGCCGGCCGGTCCCGCGCCCACCACGGCGAGTCCGGCGCAGTCCGCGTCCCGTGGGCGGCGTTCATCTGTCGAGTGCGGCATACCCGTCGCCCTCCTGTGTGGTGATCGCGTCGCCGGGGCAGGCGGGAAGCAGGCATGCGCGTTGGTTCGGCCGGCCGTTGACCGTGGCCAGGCAGTCGTAGCAGGCACCGATGCCGCAGAAGGCTCCCCGCGGCCGGCCGTGGACCCTGGTGGTGCGCCAGGTCAGGATGCCCGCCGACCAGAGGGCCGCGGCGATGCTCTGGCCCGGCAGTCCACGGATCGGGCGCCCGTCGAAGGTCAGCTGGAATTCCGGTTCGGGCTGCGCCGCGACGAGCTCGGCCGGGGTACGTGCACGGGTACGTCTCACAGGGTCCTCTCCTGGGGCACGCGAGCCCCCTTCGCAGTCATGTGACATGGCACGTGGTGTCGAACCGGTCCGGGGCGAACGGTCCGAGATCGAGTACCGGCTGTCGCCCGGCGATCGCGTCGGCGATCAGCAGTCCGGTCGCGGGGGCCAGCCCGATCCCGGCGCCTTCATGGCCGCAGGCGTGGAAGAGGCCTGGCACCCGGGGGTCCGGGCCGATCGCCGGCAGATGATCGGGCAGGTAGGGGCGGAACCCGTGGTAGGCGCGCATCACCCGCACATCCGCCAGTACGGGGAAGAGAGCGGCGGCCTGGGAGGCCAGCCGGGCGATCGCCGGAACCGACAACGTCCGGTCGAAGCCGACCCGTTCACGGCTGGCCCCGATCAGCACCGGCCCCGACGGAGTTCCCTCCACCACGGGCGAGGTCTGCAGCGCCGCGGACCCGCTCGACACATCGGACACGTACTCCGCCGCGTAGACCTTGTGCCGGATCAGCCGCGGCAACGGCTCGGTGACGAGCACGAACCCCCGGCGCGGCAGGACCGGCAGGTCCACCCCGGCCATTGCGGCCAGGTCACCGCCCCAGGTGCCCGCCGCGTTGACGACCACCGGGGCGCGCAGTTCACTCCGTGCGGTGCGCACCCCGCGTACCGCGCCATCCCGATCCCTGAGTATCCCGACGACTTCCTCCCCCGGGCAGAGGCGTGCTCCGGAGCGGCCGGCTGCCCGTAACAACTCGGCCGCTGCCAGCGCTGGTTGAACCTGGGCGTCTTGCGGGTAGTGGCAGCCTCCGGCAAGGTGCGGTGCGAGGTGAGGCTCGGCATCGCGGAGCCGGTCGGATGTGACGTGGTACGCCTCGACTCCGGCTCCTCGCTGGCCGGCGGCCGTCGCGGAAAGTATGGTCAAGGACTCCTCTGACGCCGCCACGACCAGGCCGCCCTTGAGCTCGTACTCGATGTCCGGAGGCAGTTCTTCCGACAGTTGGCGCCACAAGGAGGAGGAGAGAAGAGCCAGTTCCAATTCAGGTCCTGGCACTTTGTCGGAGACCAGGAGGTTGCCCTCTCCGGCTCCGGTAGTGCCTCCGGCGACCGGCCCTCGGTCGACGACGGCTACGGACAGTCCGGACCGGGAGGCGTAGTAGGCGCAGGCGGCACCGACCACTCCGGCCCCGACGATGACGACATCCAGGGGCTGTCTCATGAACACGACAGTAATATGTCACATTGCTTTGGAGTCGCCAAGGGTGTGTGCAGGGCCAGTTGATCAACCATCACCCCGTCGCGCCGCTCGCAGGGGTGCCGGTTCCGCCGCCGGGGAAGTGGAGCCATGAACACCCCAAGGCGCCGACCCGAGGAGCCGTGATGCACGACGACCGCGCATTGGTTGAGGACCGCCTCGAAAGGGCCCTGCACCAGTTCATCCGCCCGGCCCAGTACCCGGCCCGGACCCCGCTCACCCTCTCCGCCCGGCACATCCCCGGCGAACCCGTACCGGTGGCCGAGGCACTGGAGGGAACCTACGAGCCGTTCAGTACCGGTACAAAGTGGGGGAAGCCGTGGTCCACCAGCTGGTTCCGGCTGGAGGGGACGGTGCCCGCGGACTGGGCGGGGCGGCGCGTCGAGGTGGTCGTCGACCCCGGCTTCTCCGGCCAGGGGCCCGGATTCCAGGCCGAGGGGATGCTGTACGACGCGGCAGGCGTTCCGCTCAAGGGCATCCATCCGCGAAATCGGCATCTGACGGTCGCGCCCCAGGCCGCCGGCGGTGAACCGGTCTCGTTGCTCCTGGAGGCGGCGGCCAACCCGGCGGTTCTGGAGCACGGCTTCGCGCCGACGCCGCTCGGGGACGTACTCACAGCAGGTGACCGGCCCCTCTACCGGTTCGCCTCCGCGGACCTCGCCGTGCTGGACGAGGAGGTCTGGCATCTCGTTCTGGACATCGAGGTGCTTTCCGAGCTGATGCGGGAACTGCCCGTCGACCGGTCGCGGCGGCACGAGATCCTGCGGGCGCTGGAGCGCATGCTCGATACGCTGGATCTGCACGATGTGGCGGGCACGGCGCGAGCCGGCCGGGGCCGGCTCACCGAGGTGCTCTCCCGGCCGGCGTCGGCGAGCGCACACCGGATCTCGGCCGCCGGACATGCGCACATCGACTCGGCGTGGCTGTGGCCGCTGCGCGAGACGGTGCGCAAGGCCTCGCGCACCTTCGCCAATGTCACCGCGCTTGCCCAGGACTATCCGGAGCTGGTTTTCGCCGCGTCGCAGGCCCAGCAGTACGCCTGGGTGAAGGAGCATCAGCCGCACATCTGGGAGCGGATCAAGCAGGCCGTGGCGGACGGACAGTGGGCGCCCGTGGGGTCGATGTGGGTGGAGTCCGATGCAAATATGCCGGGCGGTGAGGCACTTGCCCGGCAGATCGTGCACGGCAAGCGGTTCTTCGAGCAGGAGCTGGGGGTGGAGACGGAGGAGATCTGGCTGCCGGACTCCTTCGGCTACACGGCCGCTTTCCCGCAGCTGGCGCGACTGGCTGGGGTGAAATGGTTCCTGACGCAGAAACTGTCCTGGAACCAGAGCAATAAAATGCCACATCACACCTTCTGGTGGGAGGGCATCGACGGGACCAGGGTCTTCACTCACTTCCCGCCGGTGGACACCTACAACGCACAGTTCCATGGCCGCGAACTGGCCCATGCGGAAAGAAACTTCGCGGAGAAGGGGCTGGCGACCCGCTCCCTCGTCCCGTTCGGCTGGGGTGACGGCGGGGGCGGTCCGACCCGAGAAATGCTGGAGAAGGCACGCAGGCTCAGGGATCTGGAGGGTTCGCCCAGGGTCGAGATCGAGAGGCCGTCGGCATTCTTCGCGGCGGCCGAGGAGGAGTACGGGCCGCAGGCACCGGTCTGGTCCGGTGAGCTGTATCTGGAGCTGCACCGGGCCACGTACACCACCCAGGCCAGGACCAAGCAGGGCAACCGGCGCAGCGAACACCTGCTCCGTGAAGCCGAGTTGTGGGCCACCACGGCGGCGCTGCGGACTCCCGGCCACCCTTATCCGTACGAGGCGCTGGACCGGCTGTGGAAGACGGTGCTGTTGCATCAGTTCCATGACATCCTGCCGGGCTCGTCGATCGCCTGGGTGCACCGGGAGGCCCACGAGACATACCAACGGGTACGGGAGGAGCTGGCCGAGCTGGTGGCGGACGCGGTGGCGGCACTGGGTGGGGCCGAGGGTCTCGTGGCGCTCAACTCATCGCCCTACCAGCGAAGTCAGGTGGTCGAGCTGGACGCCGAGGCAAGCGCGATGCTGCCCTCGGGCGCGCATGTGCAGCCGCTGGGCGACGGGCGTACAGCGGTGCTCGCCGAGACACCCGGGCTGGGCGCTGGTCTGCTGGACGGTTCGGCGGTACCAGAGCATGCGGTCACGGTGACGGGTTCGGCGGACGAGGGATTCGTATGCGACAACGGGCTGCTGCGGGTCGTGGTCGACGGCGACGGGTTGATCGCCGCCGTCCGCGATCTCGGCGCGGGGCGGGACGTCCTCGCCCCCGGTCACCGGGCCAACCTCCTCCAGCTGCATCCGGATCACCCCAATCACTGGGACGCCTGGGACATCGACCGCCACTACCGCCGCACCCGCACCGATGTCACCGACGCCGACTCCGTAGAACTGGTCGAGGAGGGGCCGCTGCGGGCCGCCGTCCGTGTGATGCGGTCGTTCGGGGCGTCGCGCATCGTGCAAGAGATCCGGCTGACCGCGGGCAGTCGGCGGATCGACGTCGACACCGAGGTGGACTGGCGGGAGTCGGAGAAGGTCCTCAAGGTGTCGTTCCCGCTCGATGTGCACGCCGAACGGTCCGCGGCCGAAATCCAGTTCGGACACATTCACCGCCCCACGCACGACAACACCAGCTGGGACGCGGCCCGTTTCGAGATCTGCGCCCATCGCTGGCTGCGGGTCGCCGAGCCGGGGTACGGCATCACATTGCTCAACGACTCGACGTACGGGCACGAGGTGACCCGGACTCCGCACGGTTCGGGCCTGGGCACGACCGTACGGCTGACGCTGCTGCGCGCCCCGCACAGCCCGGACCCGGAGACCGACCTCGGCAGGCATCGGTTCAGGTACGCGCTGGCGCCGGGCGGTGAGGTCACGGATGCGGTACGGGAGGGGCTGGCGCTCAATCTCCCGTTGCGGGCGGCCGTTGCGCCGGCCCTGCCGTCACTGATCAGCACCGGACATCCGGCGGTCACGGTGGAGTCGGTCAAGCTCGCCGAGGACCGCAGCGGCGATGTGATCGTGCGGCTGTACGAGTCGGCGGGAGGGCGCGCCGACACGACACTGCGGGTGGGATTTCCCGTCGTACAGGCCCGGATCACCGACCTGCTGGAACGACCGCTGCACGAGGCGGACACCGATGAGCACGGTCTCGTACTGTCGCTGCGTCCGTTCCAGATCCTGACGGTCCGCCTGACCTCTGCATGAGGTCCCGGCCGGCCCCGGTGTGAAGGCCCGGCCCGTCCCGCCCCTCTGCTCGGGTTCGTTCAGGGGCGGGGCACGTTCCGCAGGTTGGAGCGGGCCATCTGGACCATCCGGCCGACTCCGCCGTCCAGCACGATCTTGCTGGCGGAGAGCGCGAAGCCGGTCACCATCTCCGCGCTGATCTTCGGCGGGATGGAGAGCGCGTTGGGGTCGGTGACGACATCGACGAGCGCCGGGCCCTTGTGCTTGAAGGCGTCCTTGAGGGCGCTTTCGAGCTGCTTGGGCTTTTCCACCCGTACGCCGTACGCCCCGGCGGCCCTGGCAATCGCCGCGAAGTCCGGGTTCTTGTTGGTCGTACCGAACGACGGCAGGCCGGCGACCAGCATCTCCAACTCGACCATGCTGAGCGAGGAGTTGTTGAACAGCACGACCTTCACCGGCAGGTCGTACTGCACCAGGGTGAGGAAGTCGCCCATCAACATGGTGAACCCGCCGTCGCCGGACATCGAAACCACCTGCCGGTTCCGGTCGATGAACTGGGCGCCGATGGCCTGCGGCAGCGCGTTGGCCATCGAGCCGTGGCTGAACGAACCGATGACGCGGCGTTTTCCGTTGGGCGAGAGGTAGCGGGCGGCCCAGACGTTGCACATACCGGTGTCGACGGTGAACACGGCGTCGTCGTCCGCCAGATCGTCCAGCACCGAGGCGACGTACTCCGGGTGGATCGGGATGTGCTTCTCGACCTTGCGGGTGTACGCCTTGACCACGCCCTCCAGGGCGTCGGCGTGCTTCTTCAGCATCCGGTCGAGGAATTTGCGGTCGGTCTTGGTCCTGACCCGCGGGGTCAGACATCGCAGCGTCTCGCGGACGTCGCCCCAGACCGCCAGATCCAGCTTGGAGCGGCGGCCGAGGTGCTCAGGGCGCACATCGACCTGGACGATCTTGACATCGCTGGGAAGGAAGGCGTTGTACGGGAAGTCGGTGCCGAGCAGGATGAGGAGATCGCACTCGTTGGTCGCTTCGTAGGCAGCCCCGTAGCCGAGCAGTCCGCTCATGCCGACGTCGTACGGGTTGTCGTACTGGATCCATTCCTTGCCACGCAGCGCGTGCCCGACCGGGGCCTTCACCCGCTCGGCGAACTCCATCACCTCGGCGTGGGCACCCGCCGTGCCGCTGCCGCAGAACAATGTCACACGTTTCGCCTCGTCGACCATCCGGCAGAGCTTCTCGATTTCCTCGTCGCCGGGCCGTACCGTCGGCCGCGAGGTGACGAGGGCGTGCTCGATCGACTTCTCCGGGGCCGGCTGCGATGCGATGTCACCCGGCATCGAGACGACGCTGACGCCGCCTCGGCCGATCGCGTGCTGAATGGCCGTCTGGAGCAGCCGCGGCATCTGCTGCGGGTTGGAGATCATCTCGTTGTAGTGGCTGCACTCCTGGAAGAGCAGCTCCGGATGGGTCTCCTGGAAGTAGCCGAGACCGATCTCGCTCGAAGGGATGTGCGAGGCGAGGGCGAGAACGGGTGCCATGGAGCGGTGGGCGTCGTAGAGGCCGTTGATGAGATGCAGATTGCCGGGGCCGCAGGATCCGGCGCAGGCTGCCAGCGAGCCGGTGATCTGGGCCTCGGCTCCGGCTGCGAACGCGGCGGTCTCTTCGTGCCTGACCTGGATCCAGTCGATGGCCGAGTTGCGGCGGATGGCGTCGACGACCGGGTTGAGGCTGTCGCCGACGACGCCGTACATACGCTTGACGCCCGCCCGGGCGAGGATGTCGACGAACTGCTCCGACACGTTCTGCTTGGCCATGGGTGCATACCCTTTCCGCGCTTCGGCTTCCGGACTCCGCATCCATCAACCCATGGCGCGCGCGGTTACGCCTCCCAGACGCCGACACTCGTACGGTCGTCGGAGTACCCCTTCACCCTGAGCTGGGTGTCCGCGAGGAAAGTGGCGAGCCCGGGTGCCTGGTCGGGAGTCCAGCGTTCGGCGAGCTCCTGGGCGAGCGCGGGCTCGCTGCGCAGGGGTTCGGCGAGGCCGCTGCTGCACAGCAGCAGGGTGTCCCCCGGCCGGGCCACCGACGCCCGGAACCGGAACGGCTCGGCGGGCGGGGCGAGCGGGCCCTCGACATACGGGGACGAGGGCGTGGCGATGCCCGGATCCATGGTGAGGTGGTCTCCGTCGGGGCCGCTCCCGGGAGAGGGGGAGCCGAATCCGACCGCGGCTTCGCCGCTGATGTCACCGGCTTCCGGAACCTCCGGTTCGAGGTCCTGCCAGACGCCGTCGCGCAGCCGGAGGAGCCCACCGGTGCCGGCGCCGAAGAAAACCCTGGTACGGCAGTCCGGGTCCGCCGACAGCAGGAGGCAGCGCAGGCCCGCCGTGTACTGCTGCGGTTCGAGTCCCAGCTCTGCGGCGCGGGCCCGCAGCTTGCCGTAGCTGCGGTCGGTGAGGCGGTGCAGGCCGGATTTGAGGTCGCCACGGCGGCCGGCCCTTATGTCCTCGGAGAGCCGGACATGGCTGCGGCCGACGGCACCGCCGATCCAGCGGCAGGCGTCGGCCGCCGCCAGATGCGCCCGCTCGGTGGCGCGGGCCCCGGTGGCGACGGCGACCAGGACGAGCGCGCTCCTGTCGGTGCCGAAGCGGACGGTGAGCAGCGCATCGCGGCGGGGCTCGCCCCTGAACCGTGCGGAGTCCCCGCGCACGGAGGCGGCGCGCAGGGTGTACGTGCCGTATTCGGCGCCGTCGAGCACGGTGTCGGCGACGAGACCGTCGAGCTCTTGGGGGACGGTGGCGGGCAGCGTGGTGGGCTCGGCGTCGTAGGTGGGCGGCCGGTCACCCACATGGCCGATCACAGGGCGGAGTGGGGCGGGTGTGGGTGCGGGTACGCGTTCGGACTCGGGTGCAGGTGCCTGCGCGGTGACCGTGCTGACGGAGGCTTGCGGGGCGGCGGGCCCCTCGTCGCCCGGCCGCCCGGGCAGCGGCGGCGCCGGCGCGGACGCCCCATCGGCGATGGACGGCTCGGGCGCAAGCTCGGGCCCGGATGGCAGGTCGGCGGCGGCCGGAGGGCCGGCCGGAACCGGCGGTGCGGCGAAGGTGCGCGGCTGCGAAGAGCCGGCCGGGGACGCACCGGGGCCGCGTACGGGCGCAACCGGCGGCTCCCACGGAGCACGCACCCGCACCGGCTCAGGCACCACGGGCGCGGACGGCGCAGGCCCGGCCGGCGCGACCGGCGTAGGCGGAGGCGTGGACGGCGGGGGCGACAGCGGCGGCCCGGCCGACGTGCCCGGCACCACCGCCGGAGGCGGAAGCAGAAGCCCAGCCCCCTCCCCCGTTCCGTCAAACCCCCCGTGCCCGCCCGGACTCACCGCATCCGACGCCGAGTCGAAGCGGTCGTCGAGGCTGTCGGCCGCGTTGCTCGCCCCGGTGTCCCGGGCGGTCTCGTCGTACAGCCTGCGCCACCAGTCGTCCTCGTGGGCGGCGGGCCTCTCCCCCTGCTGGCTCATGCCCTTATTGTCCACCGCACGGGCCTTACGAAAACGGGTCATCCGGAAAAAGTGGCCATGAAAAAGGTCCGCCGGGCGGCCCCACCCCCCACGGGAAGGACGCCCGGCGGACCGGTCAGGACGTGATCAGCGCACGGCGTACGCGTTGTTCACGGTCTGGATGACGGAGTTGCCGTTGGCGTCCGTCAGTTCGGTCTTCAGGGTGACCGGCTTGCCGGCCGCGCCCGCGTGGTTCACGGTCGCGGTCCAGTGGCCGCCCTGCTGTGCGGTGGTGGCCCGGGTCCAGGTCTCGCCACCGTCGTACGAGTAGGAGACCTCGGCGGCGACCAGCTTTCCGGGCGTGTAGCCCGCGTGGCCGGTGACGCTCAGACCGATCGTCTGACCGTCCTTCGCCGCAAGGGTCTTGAGCCCGTCGGTCTCCAGGTCGTAGCCCGGGAAGAGCAGCGGAATCCCCTGCGAGTACACGTTCTCGTCCCGCTTCGAGCGGAACTTCCAGGTGGTCTCGGTCTGGGTGGACCGCTTCCACACGGCCGCGGGCTGGCCGAACTTGGTGGTGGTCATGGTGAGTTCGTACGCGGCGTCCCCGGCCGGGACGGTAAACACCCCGGACGGCCAGCCGGACTCGCCGAGCACCTCGCCACCGCTGGTCAGCCGCATGTTGCCGATGTCTCCGAAGGAGCCCTGGAGACCGGCGTGCTCGGTGTCGCTCCAGAAGCCCGGGGCGACGCCGATCAGGTTGTCCTGCCGTTCGGCGGCGAGCTGGACCTTGCCCGCGGCGTCACGCGGAGCGGCCGGGGCCGGGATGCCCCGGTACCAGCTCTCCGTACGCTTCGAGCCCGCCGTGTAGGTACGGGGCTGGTCGACCATGTACTCGCCCCAGGGGAAGCTGGAGGAGAGGTAGCGCTCCCAGCCGGTGTCGCCCGCCGAGTAGTACTCGGTGCGCTCGCCGGGGACGGCGACGGTGTCGAATCCACCGGAGTAACTCCCGCCGTACGGGCGGTTGATGATCATCGTGTCGACGTAGTCGGCCGCGACGCCCATCGCCTCGTACGTGGCGGTGGTCTTGCCGAGCTTGCTGTCACGGACCTTGTATGTACGGTCCGAGGTGACGGGGCCGGTCTCGGGGAACGCGAGGTTGTAGACGTACGGGCTGGCGGCGGTGGCCTTCCAGCTCAGCTTCACGGGGCCGTCGGCCAGGGCGGCCTTCAGGGCGTCCGCCTCGCTCGACTCGATACCGAGAGAGGGCAGCGGCGCCGAACCGTATCCGACGGACGGCTTCCAGGGGCCCGCGGACGGACGGTACGCGATGACCGCCTTTGCGCCCGCGGACTTGGCGTTCCGCGCCTGAGTGGCCATCGCCCCGTCATCGGCGATCTTGACGAGGGCTATCTTGCCCAAGACACCGGCGGCCTTCAGCTCGTCGGGGGTACCGGTGCCCGCGTCGACGAGTGCGGCCTCCCCGGTACCGTCGAGGTTGACGGATCCGGTGCTCGCCACCGTCGGGTGCAGTGCGGCGCCGCCGACGACCGACAGCTTCTCGATCTGCGGGGCGTACGCGCGCCAGAGGCTGGCGAACTCGAAGTCGCCGTCACTCGCCTTGCCCTGCACGTCGGCCAGGTAGTTCATGCCGGTGCCGGTGCCGGTGATGGAACCGGAGTGCAGCCAGGCGTCGTCCCAGCTGCGGCCGAAGGAGAGTGTCGTGGAGCGGCTCTCGGACGCGCGGTCCTCCGTCTTCACCTGAATCCGGTGGGCCTTGCGGGCGTCCAGTACCAGGGTGGTGTCCTTGGCGACGTTCAACTGCGGCCTGGCGAGGTAGCCGACGGACTCGACCGCCTTGCCGGTGGCGTCCTTCGTGTCGGGCGTGGTGATGAAGCTGGAGACGAAGTACGCACCGGGGCGGACCTGGTAGACCTGGTCGGTGGCGCCGTCGTTGAAGCGTCGCTCACCGCTGGCGGTGTCGGTGCCGATGAGGTCCACCGAGGAGGGGCCCGTGGCGGGCTTGCCGGTGCGGTCGACGAGCTTGACGCGCAGGGTGACGGTCTCCGGTCCGACGTACATCGAGAACGGGGTGGAGACCTTGGCGCCGTCGGGCCCGGTGGCGAGCACGCGTCCGGTGACATCGCCGTACTGGGCGGCCTTCAGCTTCGCGGTCGGGTCGATGTGCAGCGGGACCTTGACGGTGGCTCCGGCCGGAACGGTGACGGTGCTCGCGTCGAGCTTCGCGACCGAGGAGCGGACGTCCGACCCGTCGTTGCCGGTGACGCCCTGGACCTTCAGCGACAGCTTCACCGGCTTGGTGCCGGAGTTGGTGTACGGGACGTCGACCGTGGTGCGGTCGCTCTTGTCCTGAGGCCAGTTGAAGGTGCCGCCCTGGACGGCGGGGGCGCCGACGACGGTGGTGTCGATGGCTGCCTTCACATCGAGGCGGCCGCCTCCGGTCTCGCGTACGTCGCCGGGGATGTCGCTCTTCGCGGACGACACGAGGGCCGCCTTGATCTGCTGAGCTGTCCACTCCGGGTGACGCTGCTTCACGATGGCTGCGGCGCCCGCGACATGCGGGGTGGCCATCGACGTACCGGACATCGTCCGGTAGGCGTAGATGCCGCGGCCGCCGGCTGAGGCGGCCGAGATGGCGACGCCGGGAGCGGCGATCTCGGGCTTGAGGGTGTGCGATCCGATCACGGGTCCGCGGCTGGAGAACTGGGCCGTGGAGTCGTCGCGGTCGACGGCACCGACAGTCAGCACGCTCGGGGCGCAGCCCGGCGAGGAGACGGTGTTCAGCGTCGGTCCCGAGTTTCCGGCCGCGATCACGAACAGGGTGTTCTTGCTCTGGGCGAGTTCCTCGGCGGCGACGCTCATCGGGTCGGTGCAGTCGGTCGGCGTCGGGCTGCCGAGGCTCATGGAGACGACGTCGGCCTTCTGGTCGACGGCCCACTGCATACCGGCGATGATCCAGGACTCGGCGCCGGAGCCGCTGTCGTTGAGGACCTTGCCCGCGAGCAGGTCGGCGCCGGGGGCGACGCCCTTCTTCTTGCCGTCGCTGGCCGCGCCGGAGCCGCCCACGGTGGAGATGGTGTGGGTGCCGTGGCCCTGCCGGTCGTCGGTGGTGTCGGAGTCGGTGAAGTTCTCCGAGGCGGCGATCCGGCCCTTGAGGTCGGGGTGTTCGGCGTCGACACCGGTGTCGAGCACGGCGACCTTGGTGCCCTTGCCGTCGTATCCGGCGGCCCAGGCGAGGTCGGCGCCGATCTGCTTGGTCGACTTGTCGAGGGTGGCCTGAACCTTGCGGTCGAGCCAGAGCTTCTTCAGACCGGAGGCCGAGCGGGAACGGGTGTTGGTGACGTCCGACCAGAAGTCGGCGGCCTTCTCCTTGTCCGCCTTGAGCGCAACGCCGTCGATCGCGTCGAGCGCGAGTCCGCGCTTGGCGCCGCGCGGGGTGGCGGGTGCGGAGCGGGCCGTGTCCTTGCCGTAGACGGCGATCAGCGGCAGCGACTTGGTGCTCGCGTCGTCGTAGCCCTGACGGATGAGTCCGGTGACGTTGAAGAGTTCTTCGTCGACCGTGCCCGCAGCCAGCGCGTCGGTGGCGGTGTCGGGGTAGACGTAGAGGTCCTTGCCGGACTGCCTGGTCTGCACGAGGGGGACGGTGCCGTCCTCGCGCGGCAGCGCGGTGACCGATGCGGCCCCCGAACTGTCCCTGCTCACCAGGACCTTGTCGCCGGTGACCAGGGTGACGGTGACCGGCTTGCCCTCCTTGGCGTCGGCGGCGGCGCTGCCGGTCAGTGGTCTCTTCGCGGTCGTCTCGTCCTGCGGCGCTGCCGCGGACGGTGCGATCGCGGTGACGGCCAGGACGGCGGCGGTGGCCGCTCCCAGTGCCGTACGCGATATCGGACGCATCGCTCTCCCCAAGTGAAACCGGAATATCTCTGAACAAACCGCGGCATTCCGGAGGTTGTTGGTACTGCGGTGGCGCCACATTGGCAGAGCGACGGGCGATAAAGGGATGATGTACACGGCGGGTTTACGCCGTGGCCGCTTTCCGCCACGACCGGGCGCCTGAAGACAGCGACATCGTGCGGAATCAATGCGTCCGGGAGGGGTCCGGGGATGCTGGGAGCCATAGGTCTCGACGAGATACAGGAGTCGGCGTACCGCGCGCTCGTGGCGGTGGGAGCCGCAGAGGTCTCCGATCTCGCGCACCGGCTGGCACTTCCCGAGTCGGACACCGAACGGGCGTTGCGCCGGCTGGAACAGCATGGGTTGGCCGCCCAGTCGTCGGCCCGTACGGGCCGTTGGGTGGCCGCGCCGCCGGCGGTGGCGCTGGGTGCGCTGCTGACCCAGCAGCGCCATGAGCTGGAGCAGGCGGAACTGGCGGCGGCGCTGCTCGCCGAGGAGTACCGGGCGGAGGCCACCGATTCGGCCGTGCACGATCTGGTCGAGGTGGTCACGGGCGCGAGCGCGGTGGCGCACCGTTTCCACCAGTTGCAGCTGGGTGCGACGAGTGAGGTGTGCGCCCTGGTCACAGGGAAGCCGATCGCGGTGAGCGGAATGGAGAACGAGGCCGAGGAGCAGGCCGCCACGCGCGGGGTGTCGTTCCGGGTGGTCATCGAGCGCGAGGTGCTGTCGCTGCCGTCCGGGATCCTGGAACTGTCGGCCGCGCTGAGCCGTGACGAGCGGTGCCGGGTCGTCGACCGGGTGCCCACCAAGCTGGTCGTCGCCGACGGCGCCCTGGCGATGGTGCCGCTGACCGGACGGGGCGCCGAGCCGGCTGCGCTGGTGGTGCATGCCTCCGGGCTGCTGGAGTCACTGATGGGGCTCTTCGAGGCGGTGTGGCGCGACGCCATGCCGCTCAGGCTCGGCGAGAGCGGCCGGCTGGAGGAGGAATCCACCGGGCCCGATGCGACGGACCTGGAGATTCTTTCGCTGCTGCTGGCCGGGCTGACGGATGCGAGCGTGGCGAAGCAGCTGGAGCTGGGGCTGCGGACCGTGCAAAGACGGGTGAAGGGCCTGATGGAGCTGACCGGGGTGTCGACCCGGCTTCAGCTGGGCTGGCACGCGTACGAGCGGGGCTGGGTGTCCCGGACGCCGCGGACCTGAACGAGGCCCCCGCCGGATACCCCGGCCCGGTGTCCCCGCCACTTCGTTGCGGCCCCGAGCTGCACCGGCACCCCGCCCCGAGCCGCGCTGACGGGCGGCACCGGCCGGACTCCGGCAGGCTGGTCAGATGGGAGTGTGGCAGCTCGTCGCCGTCGGCCTGGTGATGCTTCTCGGCCTGGTCGGCGTGCTGGTTCCGGGGGCGCCGGGGCAGGCGATCGTCTGGGCCGCCGTGCTGTGGTGGGCGTTGACCGACACGACTCCGGCCGCCTGGGGGGTACTCATGGGCGCCACCGCACTGCTTCTGCTGAACCAGGCGCTGAAGCCGTTGCTGCCGCCGCGCCGCCCCCGTGAGTCCGGTGCACCGCGCAAGACTCTGATGCTGGGCGGGGCCGGCGCGATCGTGGGCTTCTTCGTGGTGCCGGTGGTGGGCGGGATCGTCGGTTATGTGGGGGCGGTCTACGGGGCGGAGCGGCTGCGGCTCGGCAGCCACGGGGCGGGGTGGGCATCGGTCCGCTCGGTGATGCGGGCGACGGGCTATTCCGTGCTCGTCGAGCTCTACGCATGCCTGCTGGTGACGGGGGCCTGGCTGAGCGCGGTGATCTGGGCCTGACCTCCGCACCCCTCCCCCGACCATCTGGATGGATGCTGTCCAGATAGAGGGAAACACATCCGATCTCTCTCGCTCTGTTGACGCATGGATGCCCCGTGCCTACCTTCCTTGAAGGAATAGCTCGGATGAATTGATGTGCCTGCGTACGAGTCGCCAGGAGACGCCTTGCCCACAGCACCGGACCCCTCCCGCCCGTCCCGGAACGAAGCCCCGTCCCCCTCCCGAAGAAGCGTTCTCGCCACCGGCACCGCGATCGGCGGCGCACTCGTGGTGGGCGGTGCGTCCGTCCCCGCCCAGGCAGCCGCCCCTGCCGCCCCTGGACCCGCCGCCCCGGCCCCTGTCACCGTGCACTCCCCCGACGACAGCTGGCGCACGGTCCTGGACGACGCCGACCTGCTCTGGCAGAAGCTGCCGAAGACCTGGTACGAGGGGCCGTATCTGGGCAACGGCCGCCTCGGCTCCGGCATCTACGCCGAGCCCGGCGCCACCACCACGGCCGTCCGGTTCAACGTCCAGCACTCCGAGGTCCAGGACCACCGCCCCGAGTTCGGCTCCCTCTTCGGCCTCGCCCGCCTCCCGATCGGCCACTTCACCCTGGAACCGGCCGGCACCATCACGGGCATCGAGTGGTGGATGCGGCTGCGCACCGCCGAACTCGAAGGCACCGTCACCACGACCGCGGGCACCCTGAAGCTCCGCGCCTTCGTCCACTCCTCCAGCGATCTGCTCGCCGTGGAGGTCACCCCGAGCGCGGGCGAGCAGGATTTCCGCTGGGTCTTTCACCCGGCCGACGCGATCAGCCCGCGTGCCGCTTTCAAGCCCCTCCCGGACGGCTACACCGGCAACCCGCCCGCAGTGACCGAAGAGCACGGCGAGATCACCGCCGCCGTCCAGCCGCTGCTCGCGGGCGGTCAGCACGTCACCGCCTGGCAGGAGCGCAGCAGGGGCACGAACCGCACCCTGTACGTCACCGTCACGCACTCCCACCCGGGGACGACAGCCCGTACCCGTGCGCTGCGTGCCGTCAAGACCGCTTCCGCGCTGCCGTACGGTCTGCTCGCCGCACCTCATCGCACCTGGTGGGACCGGTTCTACCGGAAGAGCTTCCTGTCCCTGCCCG
The DNA here is from genome assembly GCF_036002945.1 of Streptomyces sp. NBC_01224. Lineage (NCBI taxonomy): Bacteria > Bacillati > Actinomycetota > Actinomycetes > Kitasatosporales > Streptomycetaceae > Streptomyces > Streptomyces sp. NBC_01224. Next base: position 1,894,319 of record NZ_CP108529.1, read on the forward strand.
ACGCCCGGCTGCAGCGTTTCTACTGGATCCAGCTGTACAAGACGGCTTCGGCGGCCCGCAGGGACGCTCCCGTGATGGCCACCTCCGGCCCCTGGCTGGAGCCCACCCCGTGGCCGAACACCTGGTGGAACCTCAACGTCCAGCTGGAGTACTGGCTGATCCACGGCTCCAACCACCTGGAACTGGACGCCGTCACCCGCGCCCTGAGCGAATTCCGGGACCAGCTCTCCCGCGAGGTCGCGGCCCCCTACCGGGCGGACTCGGCCGGCATGCCCCGCACCACCGACCCCCAGCTGGTCAACGGAGCGTCGGTCCCCGACGGCGGCTTCGGCGTCGGCATCCCCGGCCAGGACCCGCCCACCCCCGAGGTCGGCAATCTGACCTGGGCGCTGCACAACGTATGGCTCTCCTACCGCCACACCATGGATGAGTCGATCCTGCGCGACACGCTCTTCCCGTTGCTGCGCAAGGCCGTCAACTACTACCTGCACTTCCTGACGCCCGGCGCGGACGGAAAGCTGCATCTCCCGGCGACGTTCTCCCCCGAGTACGGCGTGAACGCCCCCGACTGCAACTACGACCTGATGCTGCTGCGCTGGGGCTGCCGCACCCTGCTGGACTCGGCGGAGCAGCTCGGCATCCACGACCCGCTGACTGCCCGCTGGCAGGAGGTTCTGGCCAGGCTCGCGCCGTACCCGGTCGACGCCAACGGCTTCATGATCGGCGCCGGGGTGCCGTTCGCGAAGTCGCACCGCCACTACTCGCACATGCTCGCGGTCTACCCGCTGTACGAGCTGACGGGGGCGACGCCCGATGAGCGCGCCCTGATCGAGAAGTCCCTTGCCCACTGGGTGGGGTTCGAAGGCGCTCTGCAGGGCTACACCTTCACCGGCGCCGCGTCGATGTCCGCACTGCTCGGCAAGGGCGAGGACGCGCTGAAGTATCTCGGCCAGCTGATGAGCCGCTTCATCCAGGCGAACACCATGTACAAGGAGTCGGGCCCGGTCATCGAGACCCCGCTGTCGGCGGCCCAGTCGCTGCACGACATGGTGTGCCAGTCGTGGGGCGGCACGATCAGGGTCTTCCCGGCGCTGCCCGCCGCCTGGCGGGAGATGACCGTCCATGACTTCCGTACGCAGGGCGCGTTCCTGCTCAGTGCGGTACGTGAAGAGGGGCGGACCCGCTGGGTGCGGGTGACCAGCGAGGCGGGCGCACCCTGCGTCGTACGCCATGGCATAGAGGGTGCCATCGAGATTCGCGACCGGCACGGACGCCCGCTGAGTTACGAGGAGTTGGCCGATGGTGCGGTACGCATCCGCCTGCGCAAGGGCGACTCCGCGCTGATCACGGCAGAGGGCGACCGCCCGGTCCTGACCGTCCGCCCGGTCACGGCGAACGAGCCCGCGCCACGCTGGGGCCTGCCGGCCTGAGCCCCGGCCCGAAGTCCTGGGACCGGTGTCCGATACGTCGGACGGCGCAAGTGGCGGGTACGCGTGTGAGGCTGACTCCATGACCGGATTCAGCGAGGCCGAGCGCGCGTACCTCAGCACCCAACGGCTGGGGCGGCCGGCCACCGTCGAACCGAACAGCCGGCCACAGGCCAATCCCGTCGGCTTCTTCCCGCAGGACGACGGGACGGTCCTGGTCGGCGGCTACGCACTCGGGACGACGAAGAAACAGCGCAGCCTCCAGGCCAACCCGAAGGTGGCCCTGGCCGTGGACGACATCGTGAGCCTACGGCCGTGGGCGGTACGCGGCATCGACGTCCGCGGCGAGGCCGAACTCCTCAAGGGACCGCACGACCTCGGCGCCCAGTGCGGATCCACAGCTGCGGCCTCGACGAGGAGGCCTAGAGGCTCAGGTGCCGTACGGCGTACGAACGCCAGGGCCGCCACCGCTCCGCCTCGGGCCTCGCGTCCGGATCCACATCGGGGTCGCCGAGCGCACGCATCCTGATGAGCGCCGCGGCTGCCGGACCGATCCCCGGCAGCCGCAGCAGCGCCTGCTCGGCCTCGTCGCGGTCGGCCCCGGCGTCGAGCCGTACGTCCCCGTCGGCGAGCGCGGTCGCCAGAGCCCGCAGCGCCGGGCCGTCCACCGCACCGGCCAGCACTCCCGGCTCGGGAAAGACATGCGTGAGCCCGCCGCAGGGGACGTCGAGGACCTTCCCGTACATCTCGACGAGCCGCTCGGCCCCGGCCCCGCCCACCAGCGTCCGTACGGCGAACTCCTCCGGATCCGCGGCACCCGGCGAGCGCAGCCCCGGGCGGGCGGCGACACTCGTGGCGAGTCGCGGGTCGGTGCCGAGCCGCTCGTCGACGGCGTACGGATCGGCGTCCAGGTCGAAGAGACGCCGCAGCCGCTGCACGGCCGTCGTCAGATCCCGCAGGTCCGTGAGGTGGATCCGGGCGTCCAGCCAGGACCCGGCGGACTGCTCGTCGACGGCCACGATGCCCGTGCCGTACGGGAGCCGCAGGGTGCGCCGGTAGGTACGGGCACCGGGATCCCCGCTGACCTCCTCGATCCGGGCGACCGTCTCGCCCGCCAGGAGATCGAAGACCTCGCGGGCCGCGTACGGCCCCCGGTGGGCGAGCCGCAGCGGGATCCCGGTGGTGCGCGCCTCCCGTACCGCCGCTCCCAGCCCCGTCCCGGCCTCGGCGCGCAGCGCGCTCGGCGTACGGGCATAGATCTGCCGGATCGTGTCATTGAACTGCCGCACGCTGGCGAAGCCGGACGCGAAGGCGATCTCGGTCACGGGCAGCCCGGTCGTCTGGAGCAGCACCCGCGCGGTATGGGCCCGCTGGGCGCGGGCGAGCGCGACGGGTCCGGCACCCAGCTCCGCGTTGAGCTGCCGCTGCACCTGCCGTGAGCTGTAGCCGAGCCGGTGGGCGAGACCGGGCACGCCCTCCCGGTCGACCACGCCGTCGCCGATCATCCGCATGGCTCGGCCGACGACATCGGCCCGGACGTTCCAGTCGGCGGAGCCGGGCACGGCGTCCGGGCGGCAGCGTCGGCACGCCCGGAAGCCGTTGCCCTGGGCGGCGGCCGCGGTCGGGTAGAAGCGGACGTTCTTCCGCTTGGGGGTGACGGCGGGGCAGCTCGGCCGGCAGTAGATGCCGGTCGTTGCGACGGCGAAGAAGAACTCCCCGTCGAAACGGGCGTCACGGCTGCTCACCGCCTCGTACCTGGTCTGTTCGTCCATCACACCGTCCAGTGTGCGGCACCTCCGGGTACTGCACTGGCGGTATTCGGACGTCGAGCAGGGTTGCGGCCTACCGCAGCCGGCCCCGCTTCGCGTCCATGGCCGCCCGGCCCTCGGCCCCTCTGCGCTTCCATTCACGCAGCATTTCGGACCGCACCCGGGCATCGGTCTTGGCGACGATGCGCTGGTTCTCGCGCAGCAGCTTGCGGAAGCTGTCGAGGCGCCGCTCCGAGAGCGAACCGTCCTCGATCGCGGCGAGTACCGCGCAGCCGGGCTCCGACTCATGGGCGCAGTCGTGGAACCGGCACTGCTCGGCCAGCTCCTCGATCTCGGAGAAGACCTGGCCGACGCCGGTCTCCGCGTCCCAGAGCCCCACCCCGCGCAGTCCGGGGGTGTCGATCAGTACGCCCCCGGAGGGCAGGACCAGCAGATTGCGGGTCGTGGTGGTGTGCCGGCCCTTGCCGTCGACATCGCGGGCGGCCTGCACCTCCATCACATCGCGGCCGAGGAGGGTGTTGGCGAGGGTCGACTTGCCCGCGCCGGACGCCCCGAGCAGCACGCTCGTCCCGCCCGCGACGATGGCGCCGAAGACATCGAGCCCTTCCCCGGTGGCGGAGCTGACGGGCAGCACCTGTACACCGGGCGCGATGGCCTCGATGTCCTGGACGAGGTACGACAGCGTGGCGGTGTCCGGCACCAGATCGGCCTTGGTGAGCACCACGATCGGCTGGGCGGCGCCGTCCGCGGCGGACGCCCCGTCGCGCAGCAGCGCGTCGCCACTGGAGCTGGACATGGCGAGCGCGAGGAAGCGCTCCACCCGCCCCAGGTCGAGCTCCACGGCGAGCGAGACACAGATCGCGATGTGGTCGACGTTGGTGGCCAGCACCTGCCCCTCGGAGCGCTGCGACGAAGTCGAGCGGACGAAGGCCGTACGCCGCGGCAGCAGCGTCCGTACGAACTGCGGATCGCCGTCGGGGTCGACGGCGACCCAGTCGCCCGTGCAGATGATCCGCATCGGATCACGCGGGACGACGAAGGCGGTGTCGGCCCGGAGCGTGCCGTGCGGTGTGACGACATCGCACTGCCCGCGGTCCACCCGCACCACGCGTCCGGGCAGCAGACCCTGTCCGGCGTACGGAGCGAACTCGGCGGCCCAGTTGTCGTCCCAGCCGTACGGGGACAGCGGATGCGACGCGGACAAGCCCTGAAGAGAAGAGACGAAGGACTGAGAAGACGGGAAAGACAAGGGAAACCCTTCAAAGGGTGGCCCCGGCAACGCGCACACAGGCGCGAAGAGTTACGGAAAGGTCAGCCGGCGACCACGGGGGTGGGAACGATGCTCTTCTGGTTGTGGGCAACGCCCACCGCGGCGACAGTCATCAATGTCCTCACCTCCTGGTTCGAGCACGGGGCCGACACCGGCGGTTCTTGTCCGCCGTCCGGAACGCTGCACACGATAGCCCGCGACCGTCGGGGGCCGTCAACACATTTGATCCACGGGATCCGGCAGCCCCGCCCCGGGGCACTTCGCTATCGCATTCATCGGAGATATCCGTTGATCTCCCTCGATCAGGTGATACATATGCACAACGACCGGTCCCGGGCCGTTATGGTGCCGAGCATGACCTCCCCCCGGACCGCCACCGGCACGTTCACACGCGCCCAGTTGGGCACGATCACGCTGATCGGGTGGAGCGGCGAACACCCCGATGGCGGCCACGACGTCGCCTTCCTTCTCGTCTACTCACTGGGTGACGGGACGGACGGCCCGGCCGCCGGGGAGGCCGCCATGCGCGTGGCCCTGGACCGCAGTGGACTGCCGGTCGGCGCCGGTCCCGTCCACGCCGCCGAGACCCCGGGCCTACCGGTGACGCTGCTCGTCCAGGCCGGTCAGGCGGTCCTGACGCTTCCTCATTTCACCGCTCAGTACCCCGCACCGCCCGAGTGGCTGGCCGCGGCCCACGAGCGGGGCGAGGTACACGCGATGTTCGCCACCCGTCCGTGGCCCCAGGGCACGCCGGGCCGGCCGGTCAGCGAGGAGTTGCTGCGGTCGTTCGCAGGCGACGAAGAGGTCATCATGACCTCCGCCCACTGCGTCCTTCCGGCACGCAGCCTGGGCTGAGCCGCCCCGTACGCCAGATGCCCACCGCCCCCCGTGGAACGGTGGGCGTCAACGTGTGCGAAGCCCTGGGGCTGTGCCCCGGATACTGCTCGGTGGTGTCGTATGCCGGAGTGCGGGCGATAGCCGGGCGGAGCCCCGAATCGCCCGCACTTCAGGAGTCTCAGCTGTTGCCGACCCCGTTGCCCGAGAGCACCGGGATGTCGTCCACGAGGTGCGACAGTGCCTCGTCGCCCTCGGCCTGGGTGGAGTTTTCGGCGCACTGCTGGTTCTGCGGCGAGGCCAGGACGTCGACGTCCTGAGCCGCGACCGGCACCAGCACACCGACGAGTGAACCGGCGTTGGCCTTGGCCGACAGGCCGACGCAGGCCTTGTTCAGCGTGCCCTGGACGAGCTGGAACTGCGGGCTGCCGTCGCCCTGGGTCACGCTGTTGCCGAACTCGCCCACGGTTTCGTTGCCGTTGACCGACGTGGCTCCCTGGTCATCACCGCTCGCCATGGCCGCGGGGGCAGCGGCGGCAGACAGACCGACCAAGGACACGGCCACTGCCGCGCCGGCCGTCATCTTCTTCATCACGCTTTACCTTTCGGAGCGTCCCGCTGTGGAACGTATTGATCAACCTGCTACGGAGGCGTCGATTCCGCATTACCACTCAAATGGGTTTGATCCGGCGTGATTTCGACGCCGCGCCCTCACCCGTCGACGTCCTCTTCGGAGATACGGGCCGCAGGAACGCGACTTCCCGCACAAGGTCGATGGGGTTGCGCGGACGGCGCCGGCTCCGGGCCGCCGCGGGCCGCCTGCCATTCGGCGAGCAGCCGGTCGTAGATGGGTGTGACGTCCTGCGCGTGCCGCTGCCGGCCGCTGGGGCGTTGGCTGTCGTACTGGTCCATGAACAGCCCCTACCCGGTGTGAGTGGTGACGCCTGCCGTCACTACGGCAACCGGCCCAGTACGCCCGTCCCTTCGAGGGTTCGGCGGCGCCCCGGACGCACGACATGGGGCCGGCGCATCCGGGCCGCCGAAGAACGGCTGCCACGTGGATGTGCCGACCCCACGGGTGTTTCACACACTGCGGACAGGCGTACTCGAAGCCGCCCGTGCCTCCACGAATTCGAGGAATCAGCGACGAGCGACCGGAGCCTCACGGTTCTAGCTGTTGCCGGTACCGTTGCCGGACAGGACCGGAATGTCGTCCACGAGGTGCGACAGCGCCTCGTCACCCTTGGCCTGGGTGGAGTTCTCCGTGCACTGCTGGTTCTGCGGCGAGGCCAGGGCGTCGACGTCCTGGACCGCGACCGGCACGGCGCCGAGGGCCGAACCGACGCCGGCCTTGGCCGGCAGGGCGATGCAAGGCTTGTTGAGTGAGCCCTGGATGAGCGCGAACTGCGGGCTCCAGTCACCGTGGGTGGCGGAGTTGCCGTACGACTGGACAGCATCGTTGCCGTTGAACGACGTCGTGCCACCGTCGTTGCCCACGGCCATGGCCTGCGGAGCGATCGCGGCGGAGACGCCGACGATCGAAGCAGCGACGGCTGCCGAGGCCATAATCTTCTTGATCACCAAATAGCCCTTCTGGGGTTTTCTGTTGCCCGCCTGTCCGGAGCGCTCTGGCCGACTCGGGGCAGCGGGGGTGGTTGTGCCGCTTCACTCGAACGATGCTTCTGCTGTCCGGTTGTTCGCCGAATGCACAGCACCGGAGGTATGCGAAATGCTGCCGAGGAGCGGGCACTGCCGTGGCGTGACGGATCAGCCGCCGAGCGGCAGGCCGCCCATCAGCGGGGTCGCACCCTTGGCCGCACCGGTGGCCTGGCCGGCCAGCTTGGTGACGGTGCCGTTCTTCTGCGCCGAATCGGCGGCGCCGTCGGCCGTGTCGACGATCGGGTCGACAGCCTGCGGGGCGCCGTCCACAACCTGGTTGACACCGCCGTTGAGGCTGAAGTCGGGGGCCGTGGCGGTGGTAACGGCGAAGGCGGGAGCAGCCGTTCCGAGAGCAACCACGGAACCGGCAACGAACGCAGCGGTCTTCGCGTACTTCACTTTCAGGTTCCCTTCTGCAGCGGCATCTGTTTCGGTCGCGTATCCGCGCCGCACAAGCCTTCTTCAGCTGTGCCTTCTGCCGCTTTCGCCCTGGGTGGCGATGCGGTCCCGACACGGCGACTGGACGGGGCCGCCTCTTCTCCGGGACCACTCGATCGACACCGGGAAATGGGGGGAGGCCCCGGCACGCATCGGATGCGTGCCGGGGCCTCCCGGTCATGAGCGTTCGGCCGGGCCGACCGGAGATCAGGTGTTGGAGCAGGCGTTGCCGGAGGCGGGGTTGAGCAGCCCGATCACGCTCACGGTGTTGCCGCAGAGGTTGACCGGAACGTGGACCGGAGCCTGGACAACGTTGCCGGACACCACGCCCGGGGAGTTGGCGGTGCTGCCGTCGGCGCCTGCGTCGGCAAAGGCGGGCGCGGCAGCACCCATCGCCATCAGAGTTCCGGCGGCAATGGCGGCAACCTTGGTGTACTTCACTTTTTTCCCTTTCGTTTGACGGAGTCCGGAGCGGCCACGTCTTTCGTGCCGCACGAGCGCGGTCCTGATCACTCGTAACTCCGCCGCTGCAATTGGTAACGATGTAAGACCGTAGGCGAAACTCTTTGAGGAGAAGATCTCCGAAAAACCGCCCGAATGACGCAGTATCGTTCACTCAAAGTCACGGGCGCGATCATCGGACAATCCGATGCGCCGGTACCAAGAAAGGCGGCCAACGAACCCGAGCCGCACGGAGGAGGAATTCCGACGCCCCGGGCCTTTCATTGCGACTGAATCAGCTGTTGCCGGCACCGTTGCCGGACAGCACCGGAATTCCACTCAGGATGTGCGACAGCGGATCGTCGCCCTCGGCCTGGGTGGAGTTCTCCGTGCACTGCTGGTTCTGCGGCGAGGAAAGCGCGTTGACGTCCTGGGCCGCGACCGGGACCAGGCCGACGAACGAGCCGACGTCGGCCCTGGCCGGCAGGCCGATGCACGGCTTGTTCAAGCTGCCCTGAGCCAGGCCGAACTGCGGGCTGCCGTCACCACGGGTCTCGGAGCTGCCGAACGACTGCGAGGCTCCGTTGCCGTTGACCGAGGTCGTACCGTTGTCGTCGCCGATCGCCATGGCCTGCGTCGCACCAAGGCCCAGGATGGAGGCGGCAACGGCACCCGTGGCCAGAGCCCTCTTGATCACGATCAACCCTTCTCGTACTGAATGCCCCGTACCGGAGCCTCCTGCCCAACTCATGACCAGGCGTTTGGTTCTCTCCATTCACCCGATTGCCGAGGTGCGTGGACAGCAGTACGAGGCAACGCCGCGGGGGGCACCTGCGCACGACGAGCAGCGTCAGCATGAACGCGCATAATTAACCCGTTCGAGCGGTCACAAAATTCCCACGAACTTTCAAGTTTCCTCAACAATTCCTCCTCGTTATGACTTCTATACGGGCATGCAGCTTGGGCGTTCACCGAGCAGGAATAGGACTTATCACATGAAGAACGCTTCTTCGTGGTCTCTCCGCCTTTCCGCAATCGCCGCTTGCCGACTCACGTGGGAAGACCCCCGGGGTGGCGTCCCCGGCGCAAGCCGCATCGCCTGATGAATGAACCGCGAGCCTTCCGCTCGCACGGAATGTCCTAAGGAAGGGCAACCAATGCGAAAAGCCTTGAGTAAGAGCGTGCTGGTCATGGCGGCGGCGTCAGGCATTCTGACCGCGGCAGGCGGGTACGCGTTCGCGGACGCGTCGGCCGATGGCGCCGCCACCGGTTCGCCGGGCGTCGGCTCGGGCAACGCCGTGCAGGTGCCGGTGCACGTTCCCGTCAACGTGTGCGGCAACACGGTCAATGTGATCGGTCTGCTGAATCCCGCGTTCGGCAATGAGTGCGAGAACAAGGGCGGCGCTGGGAACGGCAACGGCGGTGGGGGTGCGAGCGCCGAGGGCACCGCGACCGACTCTCCCGGTGTGTTGTCCGGAAACCTCATCCAGGCCCCGGTGGACGTCCCGGTCAACGTCTGCGGCAACAGCGTCGACATCGTCGGTGCCCTGAACCCGGCGTCCGGCAACAAGTGCTCAAACGTGAGCGGGCCGGACGTCGAGCCGCCGGTGGTCGAACCGCCCGTCGTCGAACCGCCCGTCGTCGAACCCCCTGTCGTCGAGCCCCCCGTCGTCGAACCTCCGGTGGTCGAACCCCCCGTGGTCACACCCCCGGTGGTCACACCCCCGGTGGTCACGCCTCCGGTGGTCACACCCCCGGTGGTCACGCCTCCGGTGGTCGAGCCCCCCGTAGTCGCACCGCCGGTGGACACGTCCGTCGTCGGTGAGCCCCCGACCAGCAGTGTGCCGGTGGCCACCGAGACGCCGGTGAGCACCGGCGGCCAGCTGGCCCACACCGGTGCCGCTGATCTCGGCGTGGCTGCGGGCACGAGCGCCGCGCTGATGCTCGGTGGGGCGGTGCTGATGCGCCGGGTCCGCCGCTCGCAGAGCTGATCCACGAATCAGTCAGCCGGGAGACGAACAGGTCCGGTCGGACAGCCGATGCTGTCCGACCGGACCTGCTGTGCGTACGGAACTCGATCGGTGGGCCCCGCCGACGGTCAAACGCGGTCAGTCGGTGCCGAGCGGGTGGAGCGCGGGCCGGTGTGCCCCGGCTCAGGCCCGGGAGAGCCCCGCGCGATCCAGGCAGGCCGCGATCGTGGCAGTCTCGGCCGCGTCCAGACGACGCATCGGCAGGCTCATCGCATTGGTGGCGATGATCCCGCGCACCATGAGGGCCGTCTTGAACGCGCCGAGGCCCGCTGCGGTGGCGGACACCGTGCCGGGACGGGCCGCACGAACGATGTCGAAGAGCGCGACGAGACGCTCCTGTTCGGAACTGGCGGTGGCCCAGTCGCCACGTACCGCGGCCTCGTGGAGACGTACGTACCCGTGCGGGTCCACATTGCCGAGCCCGGGGACGGAGCCGTCCGCACCGACGAGCATCATCGCGTCGACGACCAGTTCGTGCCCGGTGAGAACAGAGAACTCCGGCAGTTCACGGGCCCCGATGGCCAGGCGTCGGAACGAACCGTCGTCGCCGCTGGAGTCCTTCACCCCCGCCAGCACACCGTCCGCGGCAAGCGGCAGCAGCAGTTCCGGGTCGAGCTTGCTGTGCACGCAGACCGGCACGTCGTACGCGAGGACCGGCAGGTCGAGGGCGGCTGAGACATCGCGGAAGTGACGGTCGATCTCGGTCTCGTGCGTGCGCGTGTAGAACGGCGCGGTGACGACAACGGCGTCGGCGCCGAGGCCCGCGGCTGCGCGGGCCCGCTCGATCGCCCGGTTGGTGGTGGTCTCGATCGCACCGACGAGGACCGGGACCTGTCCGGCGGCCGCGGCCGTGATGACCTTGATGACCTCGTCCTGCTGCCCGGGCGTCAGATAGGCCGCCTCGCCCGAGCTGCCGAGTGCGAACAGACCGCTGACACCGCCGTCGAGCAGATGCCCCACGACCCGCTCCAGGGAAGGCCGGTCGATGTCACCGTCCGCGGTGAGCGGGGTGACGACGGGCGGGATCACTCCGCGGTAGCGGGGGTTTCGGGCGGTCATGCGGTGCTCCTCGCGGACGATACGGGTGCCGGGTCCCCGGCGGGGGACGCGGGGCTCTGGGGGTGGACGCAGTGCCAGCGGTGCTCGCCCGGGCCGAAGGCCTCCGTCGGAAAGACCGTGGCGCAGACCTCGTCCGCCTTCCAGCAGCGGGTGCGGAACGGGCAGCCGGAGGGTGGGTTGGTCGCCGAGGGCACCGGTCCGGTGAGCACGATGCGTTCAGTGGTCTCCAGCAGGCTGGGGGTCGCGGAGAGCAATGCCTCGGTGTAGGGGTGCACGGGGGCGCCCGCCACATCGGCCGCACGCCCTTCCTCGACGATCCGGCCCAGGTAGAGCACGGCGAGACGGTCGGCGAGGTAGCGCACGGTCTGGATGTCGTGCGAGATGAACACCATGCCGAGACCCAGACGTTCGCGCAGGTCGACCAGGAGGTTGAGGACCTGGGCCCGGACGGAGACGTCGAGGGCGGAGGTCGGTTCGTCGGCAACGATCAGTTCCGGTTCCAGGGCCAGGGCGCGGGCGATGGCGACGCGCTGGCGCTGGCCGCCGGAGAGCTGTCCGGGCAGTGCGGCGAGGGTGTGGCCGGGCAGGCCGACCAGGTCGAGGAGTTCCTCGACGCGTGCCTCGCGCTCTTCCCGGGTGCCCCGCCTGTGCACATCGAGGGGGTCGCGGAGGATGTGGCGGACGGTGAGCCGGGGGTTGAGAGCGGTGGAGGGGTCCTGGAATACGACGCCGACAGCGGAGCCGAAGTCGTCGCGGCGCTGCGCGGCCGACATCTCCCAAAGGTCGCGGCCGTGGAAGCGGACCTCGCCCTCGGTGGGCTTCTGCAGGCCGGTCAGCACCCGGGCGAGGGTGGACTTGCCGCAGCCGGATTCGCCGACCAGACCGACGATCTCGCCTCGCTCGATCTCCAGGGTGGCGTCGGTGAGGGCGTGCACGGCGTCCCGGCGGAACACTCCACCGCTGCGTGCCTTGTGGCGTACGTGGACGCCGTCGAGCCTGATCACAGGGCGCTCCCTTCCAGCTGTGCGGCCTTCGCCGGGTGGTGGCAGGCGAAGCCGTGGTCGTTCGTGGTGCCGCGCGCGGTGAGTTCGGGTGCGGTGGTGCGGCACAGCTCGGTGGCGGCCGTGCAGCGCGAGGCGAACCGGCAGCCGGTGCCGAAGCCCTGTGGCGCGGGGACGATGCCGCGGATCTGGTGCAGCCGGTCGGCGCCGGCCTCCAGGGAGACGACCGAGCCGAGCAGGCCGCGGCTGTAGTGGTGGATGGGGTCGGTGAGTACGGAGCGGGTGTCGCCGATCTCGGCGAGGCGGCCCGCGTACATCACGGCGACGCGGTGCGCGAGGTCGCCGACGAGCGCGAGGTCGTGCGAGACGAGGACCATCGCGAAGCCGAGTTCGTCGCGAAGCCTGACGAGGAGTTCGACGACCTGGGCCTGGACGGTGACGTCGAGGGCGGTGGTCGGTTCGTCGGCGATGAGCAGGCGGGGGTCGCGGGACAGTGCCATGGCGATCAGGACGCGCTGGCGCTGGCCCCCGGAGAGCTCGTGGGGGTAGCTGCGCAGGGTGCGTTCGGGTGCGAGGCCGACGAGTTCGAGGAGTTCGGCGGGGGTCTTCGTACCGCCGCGCGAGGTGAGCTGGTTCAGCTGCGTGCCGACCAGTACGGACGGGTTGAGGGAAGAGAGCGCGTCCTGGTAGACCATCGCGATCTCCGGCCCCATCAGGGCGCGACGTTCCTTCGGCGGGAGCTTCAGCAGGTCCCGGCCGCGGTACAGGATCTCGCCGCTGACCTCGGCGTTGCGGGCGAGCAGGCCCATGACGGCGAGGCTGGTGATGGACTTGCCGCAGCCGGACTCGCCGACCAGGCCGAGGGTTTCGCCTTCGTGGACGGTGAAGTTCAGCGAGTCGACGACCGGGATCTGTCCGTAGCGGTCGGGGAAGCGGATCGCCAGGTCCCGTACGGCGAGCAGTTCGGCGGCGTCCTCCCGTACCGGAGTGATGGACGGCTCGGTGGCGTTGATGCGGTCGGCGAGTTTCGTGAGGGCGGCGTCGATGTCGGCGGTGGAGGCTGCCTCGACCGGGTCGGGTGCGGTGGCCGTGGTGGGGTCGGCGCAGGCCTTGGCGCTCTTGGGCGCGGCCGAGGCGTCGGTGAGTCCCTCGGACAGGATGTTGAGCGCGAGGACGGTGGTCAGCAGCGCGAGGCCGGGGAAGAACGTGGCCCACCAGCCGCCTGCGAGGAGGATCTGCCGGCCGTAGGCGAGGACGCTGCCCCAGCTGGGGTCGGGGTCCTGCACTCCGGCGCCGATGAAGGAGAGGCTGGCCTCGAAGATGATCGCCTCGGCGACCATGACGGTGGCGAACACCATGACCGGGGCCATGCAGTTGACGGCGACGTGGCGGAGCACGATGTAGCCGCGACGGGCACCGATGACCTTCTCGGCGGCGACGTAGTCCTCGCCGTACTGGGACAGCACATTGGCGCGGACCACGCGGGCCAGCGACGGGGTGTAGACGAACGCGATGGTGAAGATGATCACCGGGATACTGGTGCCGAAGACAGCGACGAGCACGGCGGCGAGCGCGATCGGCGGGAACGACATCACGACGTCGAGGGTTCGCATCACGGACTCGTCGCCGAGTTTGCGCGAGGTGGCGGCGAGCGAGCCGAGCAGCGCACCGGCGACCAGTGCCACGGCGGTTGCGCCGAGGCCGATGATCAGCGAGTAGCGCGAGCCGTGCACGACCCGGGCGAAGACGTCGCGGCCGGCCCGGTCGGTGCCGAACCAGTGGGCGCCGCCGGGGGCCTGGACCGGGGTGCCGGTGGTCAGCGGGTCCTGGGTGAACAGCGGGGCGAGGACGGCGCCGAGTACGACGACGATCAGTATGCCGAGGGCGATGCGGGAGGTGACCGGGAGGGCGCGGAACGCGATGCCCGGTCGGGACAGTTTGTTGGCCAGACGGCCGGTGGAGAACATGTCACACCGTCCTGATGCGCGGGTTGACCAGCAGGTAGAGCAGGTCGACGATGACGTTGACCACCAGGAACGCGATGGCGATGGTCAGTACGGTGCCCTGGACCAGGGCGACATCGCCGCCGGTGACACCTTCGAGGATGAGCTTGCCCATGCCGGGCAGGTCGAAGATCGCTTCGATGACGACCGCGCCGCTGAGCATGTAGCCGACCTTGATGCCGAGCACGGTCAGCGGTGTGACGAGCGCGTTGCGCAGCACCGAGCGGATCACCAGCAGCGGCGGGAGGCCGTTGCCACGGGCCGTGCGCACGTAGTCGCGGTCGAATTCGGCGACCATCGAGGTCCGTACGAGACGGGCGAGGGAGGCGGAGACCGGCAGCGCGAGCGAGACCGCGGGCAGCGCCATGGTGGTGAGCCAGCCGCTGAAGGAGTCGGCCGGGTTGGTGTAGCCGCCGGTCGGGAAGATCCGTGTGTTCAGCGCGAACTGCTGGATGAGCAGCACGCCGAGCCAGAAGGACGGGATGGCGACACCGGCCATGGAGACCAGCCGGAACAGCTGGTCGGGCCAGCGGTCCCGGTACATCGCGCCGACCACACCGAACAGGACTGCCAGGACGACCGCGATGACCAGTCCGAGGAGGGTCAGCTGGAGGGTGAGCGGGAACGCTGCCGTGATCCGGTCGAGTACGGGCTGGCTCGGCGGGACGGTCACTCCGAGGTCGAAGTGGAGCAACTGTCCGAGAAAGCGGAAGTACCTTACCGGGAGCGGGTCGTCGAGGCCGTTGGCCTCGGCGAAGGCCGCACGGGCCTCGGGGGTGGCGCTCTCCCCGAGCGCGTTGAAGGCCGGGTCGACCGGCGAGAACTGCAGCACCACGAAGACGAGCAGCGCGATACCGAGGATCATCACCGGCATCATCGCGACGCGGCGCAGCGCGAGCCGGAGAAAAGCAACCATCGTCGGGTTCCTTGCGGTTGGGCGGGCTGGTGGTCCGGGACACCTGGGGCGGGTGTCCCGGACCGGGCTGTCGGGCGCGCCGGGCCCCGTCACCGGACCGCCACCCGCAGTACGGAGGTTCGCCGACAGGTCTCGGGTACGCCGGTGCGGTTCGGTCAGGCGCGGCTGACGTCCAGGAACGACAGGCCCGTGGTGGGCAGCGGCTTGAAGCCCGGGAGGGCCTTTTCGTTCCAGGCCGTGGGCAGCTTGCGGTGGAGAATCGGGTAGAGCGCGGCCTCGTCGGCGACCAGGTCGGTGACCTCGCCCCACAGCTCCTTGCGCTTCGCCTCGTCGGCAGCCTGGGCCGCCTTGTCCAGGGTCTGCTTGACCTTCTTGTACGCGGCGGACCTGCCCCAGCCGTAGCGGCTCTCGGGCCAGAAGCCGTAGTAGAACCAGCGCAGCAGGAGATCGGCGTCGTTGCCGAAGACGGACGGGTCGCCGGGGGCGACCAGCACGTCGAAGGTGCCCTTGTCGATCTTGGCGTACTGGGCCGGGGACTGGGCGATGTCGAGAGTGACCTTGACGCCTGCCGCCTCCCAACTCTCCTTCAGCAACGGCGCGATGTCCTTGACCCAGCCGGTGTCCGTGGTGAGGACGGTGAACGAGAGGCTCTTGGCACCCGCGTCGGCAAGCAGCTGCTTCGCCCTGCCGACGTCGTGCGTGTAGACCGTGGCGGCCTTGTGGTAGTCGGGGTGGGTGGCGGGGACGTACCCGGTGGCGGGTGCGGCGTTGCCGACCATGGCGGTGGAGATGATCTTCTCGGTGTCCAGGGCGTAGTGCAGCGCCTGGCGCACGCGCTTGTCGGCGAACCGCTCGTCGGCAGTGTTGAACATCAGGAAGAGCAGGCCGAAGGACTGCACGGACTCGGTCTTCGAGGAGCCCGCGAGGCGCTTGACGTCGATGTAGGGGACGTCCTCGATGGCCTGGACCCGGCCGGACTCCATGGCGCTGACGCGCGCCGACTGGTCGGACATCAGGCGCCAGATCATCTTCTTGGCCTTGGCCGGGTGCGCGCCGTTGTACTTGTCGTACGCCTCGAAGACGATCTTGTCCTCGCGGGTCGCCTCGACGAACTTGTACGGTCCGGAGCCGACCGGCTTGGCGTCGAAGGCCTTGGGGTCCGGCTCGACGATCTTCTTCGGGACGATCCGGGCCACGGCGATACGGGACGGAAAGAGCGCGAAGGGGTACTTGAGTTTGAATTCGACGGTGCCGGCGTCGACGGCCTTCACCGTGTCGATGAAGGGCACGAACTGTGCCATGAGCGAGGCGTTCTTCGGGTCCAGGATGCGTTCGAAGCTGAACACCACGTCGTCGGCGGTGACGGGCGACCCGTCGTGGAATGTGGCGCCCTTGCGGAGCGAGACCCGGTACGTGGTGGCGTTGATCTTCTTCGGCATCTCGGTGGCCAGCGCGGGGCGGCCCACGAGCGTTGCCGGATCGAGGTCCACGAGGCCCTCGAAGATATGCATGTTGGCGGCGTACGGGGTCGCGCCCGAGGTGATCATCGGGTCGAAGCCGGTCGACAGGGGGTACGAGAGACCGGCCTCGATGAGGCCGTTGCCGCTCCCCTTGCCCGCCGTGCCGTCGGCGGTCGAGGACGGGCCGCCGCAGGCGGAAAGGCTCGCCGTGATGGCGGCTGCCGCACCGACAGCACTGGTGTAACGCAGGAAGGTGCGGCGCTCGACACCGGCTGGTCTCAGCTCGGGCACGGGTCCTCCAGGGACGTCGAAGGTGGAACGTTGAGGCGGGGAAACGAGTGGCGGAACGCAGGATCACGAGGACCAAGGGACCGGAAGCATCAGACGTCAGATGTCTGATGCCTTGATAGCGTGGGAACGTAGCTTGACAATTGAGAGGGGTCAAGAGGTGGGGAGTTCACATATGTCCGGTGCGAGGCCCGGCAGGCAGCTGCTCCGGCAGGAAGTCGTCGAGGGCATCAAGCGCTACATCCTCGAAAAGCGGCTCCGCCCCGGGGACTCGCTGCCCACCGAGCCCGCCCTGTGCGAGGCGCTCGGCGCCAGCCGGTCGAGCGTCCGCGAGGCAGTCAAGATCCTCAACGCGCTGGACATCGTGGAGGTGCGCCACGGGCACGGCACATACGTGGGCAGGCTGAGCCTGTCGGCCCTGGTGGAGAGCCTGACCTTCCGCGGACTGCTCTCCCCCGACGACGACTTCCAGGTGATGGCCGATCTCGTCGACGTACGTGAGCTCTTCGAGCGCGGGATGGCCGACCGGATCGTCTCGCTGCTCAGCGAGGACCAGCTCGACGCGCTGGACGGCCTGATCGCCACCATGCGCGAGACCGGCGTCCAGGACGGGCACGGTTTCGTGGAGGCGGACCGGGCGTTCCACGCGCTGCTGGTGGCGCCGCTCGGCAACGAACTGATCGGCCAGCTCTCGATGGCCTTCTGGGACGTGTACACGATCGTCGCGCCGCATCTCGACGGATTCACACACGCCGACGAGATGGAGACGATCGCGGCGCACCAGAACATCGTGGACGCCGCGCGGGCCGGGGACATCGCCGGTTTCACCAAGGCGCTGAGCGAGCACTACGCCCCGGTCAGGCGTCGGATCTCCGAGGCCCGCGCCCGCGACAACGCCCGGGGCTGACCCTCTCCCCCCGCCCTTCCAGGGGGACGGAGCCGGGCCCTGCCGGGACAGATCGCGGTCCGGCGGGGCCCTTGACGGCCACCGCGAGCGGTGCCTAGGGTCCGTGTGCCGATAAGACATCTGACGTCTTCTGTCTTGATGCCCGGCGGTCATCACCCCGGTTCGACCCAGGAGGGCACCTCCATGCCGTTGACGGACCTCTCGCTCGCGGACTGCCGCGATTTCCGGCCCGAACTGCCGGTTCCAGCCGGCTTCGACACCTTCTGGTCGAGCACGCTGAGCGGGGCTCACGCCGCCGACAACCGGGGCTCGGCGCAGAAACCGGTGTTCGCGCCGGTGGACACCGGGCTCACCCAAATCCATACGTACGATGTGACATTGCCCGGCTTCGCCGGACGGCCGGTCCACGGCTGGCTGCACCTGCCGGCCGGGGCCACCGAACCGCTCGGCTGTGTCGTCGAGTTCCTCGGGTACGGACGCGGGCGCGGCCTCGCCCACGAGAACCTGCTCTGGGCGTCCGCCGGTCACGCACACCTGATCATGGACACCCGCGGTCAGGGCTGGTCGGCCGCGGAGGGCTCCACCGCCGATACGGACGCCGGTGCGGCAGGCACCGTCCCCGGCTTCGTCACGCGCGGCATCGAAAGCCCTGAAACGTACTACTACCGACGGGTGTTCACCGACGCGGTACGCTGCGTCGAGGCGATGCGCGCCCATCCCGAGGTCGATCCGGACCGGATCGTCGTCACCGGGTTCAGCCAGGGCGGCGGCATCGCACTGGCGGTGTCGGGACTCGTGCCGGGGCTGGCCGGGGTGATGCCGGACGTGCCGTTCCTCTGCAACTTCCGGCGGGCCGCGGAGATTTCGGGCCACCCGCCGTACGCCGAGATCGCCGAGTATCTGAAGCTCCACCGCGACCGCACCGAGACGGTGTTCACCACCCTGTCGCACTTCGATGCCGCGCTGCTCGCCACCCGCGCCACCGCTCCCGCGCTGTTCTCGATCGCGATGATGGACGAGATCTGCCCGCCCTCCACCTGCTTCACGGCCTACAACCACTACGCGGGGCCCAAGGACGTACGCGTCTACGAGTTCAACGGACACGAGGGCGGCGCGGCGTATCAGCAGCGGGAGCAACTGGCCTGGGTGCACTCCCTGTTCGCAGGCCCGCCGTCGGGGCGGGCCGGACGCTCCTGACCGGGGGCACCTCCCGTGCGCAGACGATCCGTGCACTGCGGGTCTTGGACATCAGCAGCCGGGTCTGCTCGCCGCGCGTCCCGTAGCGCCGCACCGGCTGTTCCCCGCGCCCCGCCGACGGCGGCCCCTTCCCGTTCCCCGCGGGACGTTCCCCGAGTCTCCACCCTTCCGAGAAGCACCACCCCTTCCGAGAAGCGAGATCGTCCATGCAGCGAAAAGTCTCCGTCGCCCTGCTCAGCGCCGCCATGCTGGTGGCCACCGCGGCCGGCACCGCCCATGGTGCCGCTCCCGCCCCCGGTGAACCGACCTTCCAGGATCTGACCGCCGACGGGGTGGGGTCGCCCCACTACCGCATCCCGGCGCTCACCACTTCCGGCAAGGGCACGGTCCTCGCGGCCTACGACGCCCGCCCCACCCTCGGTGACCTGCCGAGCAACATCTCCATCATGCTGCGCCGCAGCACGGACGGCGGTGTGACCTGGCAGCCGCAGCAGGTGGTCCGCAAGGATGCCGCTCCCCAGGGCTACGGCGACCCGAGCCTGCTCGTCGACCGCACCACCGGCCGGATCTTCCTCTTCTACGCGGCCTCGGTGAACCAGGGCTTCTTCGGCTCGGGCACCGGCAACGACGAGAACGACCCGAACGTCCTCCAGGCCGACTACAGCTACTCCGACGACGACGGGCTGACCTGGACCCATCGCCGTATCACCGAGCAGATCAAGAACCCTGCCTGGGCGGGCATGTTCGCGGCCTCCGGTGAGGGCATCCAGGTGCGGCAGGGCGCGTACAGGGGCCGGCTGATCCAGCAGTACGCCGTCCGCATCAACGGCACCAACTACGCGGCCGGCGCCTACAGCGACGACCACGGCGAGACCTGGAAGATGGGCAACCCGGTCGGTCCTGGTGGCGACGAGAACAAGACCGTCGAACTGTCCGACGGCCGGATCATGCTCAACAACCGTTCCAAGCCGTACCGGACGATCGCTTACTCCACCGACGGCGGGGTCAACTACACCCCGTTCACCCAGGACACCCAGCTGACCGACCCCGCCAACAACGCATCGGTGATGCGCTACAACGCCGACGCCCCTGCGTCGGACCCGCAGTCGTCCTGGCTGCTGTTCAGCAACACGGAGGACGCCTCGGCCCGGCGCAACCTCACGGTGAAGATGTCCTGCGACAACGGGAGGACCTGGCCGATCAGGAAGGTCGTCGACCCGGGCGCGGCGGCCTACTCGACGCTCACCCGGCTGCCCGACGGGCGCCTCGGACTGCTCTACGAGCGGGCCGACTACCAGCACATCACCTACGCGTCGTTCGATCTGAAGTGGCTGGGCGGCACCTGCGCGGACATCACGATCACCCCGCCCACGAACCTGAAGGCGGGAGCGGACGCGAAGATCACGGTCCGCGTCGTCAACCGGATGGATGTGCGGCGCGGGCCGGGAACGGTCGGTCTGACCGTGCCGGCCGGCTGGACGGCGAAGCAGGTGACCGTCCCCGCGTTGAACCCGGGCCAGGGCGCGAACGTCAAGGTTCCGGTCACCGTGGCGGCCGGGGCGTCGGGCAACGCCGCACTCACCGCGACGTACCGCACGGGCGGGCTGCAGGCCTCCGGCAGCGGGACGGCGGCCGTGACCCCGTAACACCCTGACGGACCCTCCGGGAGGTGTGCGCGTCATCGTCCCGCCCGTGCCCGGGTGCGACGATGAGGGCGTTCAGCACCTCCCGGAGCGTCAGAACAGGCGGTAGCAAGGTGACAGTGACGGGTTTACGCATCGGGGTGGTCGGCGGCAGTATCGCCGGCTGCGCCATGGCGATCGCCGGAAGCCGAGCCGGGGCGGAGGTCACCGTCCACGAGCGCAGCAGCGGCGAGCTTCAGGACCGGGGGTTCGGCATCGTCATCCCGCCGCCGCTGCATCAGGAGCTGGTCGCGGGCGGGTACCTGGGCGCGGACATGCCCACGACGCCGGTCGCCACCCGCATCTGGCTCGCGCGGGCTCCGGGGCGGCACTCGGCGCGTGAGCTGGCCCGGCAGGCGAGCCCGGTGACGCCGTGCAACTGGGGCCTGTTGTGGCGGGCGTTGCGCTCGAACATCGGGGAGAGCGCGTACCACCGCGGGCTGCCCGTCGGCTCCGTCGGCCGTACGCGCTCCGGCCACGCCCTGATCCGCACCGCGGACCGGGAGCAGGAATTCGACATCGTCGTCGGGGCCGACGGGCACCGGTCCGTCACCCGCGAGCTGATCGCACCCGAGGTATGTCCTGCTCCCGCCGGATACCTGGTGTGGCGGGGCACGATTCCGCTGAGCGCGCTCCGCGACCATCCCAAGCAGCTGGAGCTGCTGAAGACCGCATGGATCACGCTGGGATTTCCGGGCGGGCACGGTGTGTTCTACCTGATTCCGGGTGCGCTTCCGGGATCGCGTCTGCTGGCATACGCCATCTACGCATATCCCCCGGCTTCGGCCTCGGAAGTCCCGGTCTCCACCGCGTATGTGCGGAACATCGCCGATGAGCACTTCCCGGCGGAGTGGGCCGATGTCGTCGCCCGGGGAGAGCACACCTCCCAGGCGCTCCATCCGGTTGCCGACTTCGTCGTGCCCCGGGCGGCCGAACCACCGTTCCTGCTGGCGGGCGACGCGGCGAGCGTCACCAGGCCGCACACCGCCAGCGGCGCGGTCAAGGCGCTCCAGGACGCGCTGTGTCTGGAGCGGGCACTGCGCGAATCCCCCTCGGCAGCCGCGGCATTACGCCGGTACGCGGCCGAGCGCACCGCCGAAGGGGCCCGCCTGGTCGGGCTGGGACGCAGGCTGGGGCGTGCACTGGTCGAGAACACGCCCGACTGGCCGACGATGGGGCCCGCCGATGTGAACGCCTGGAGCCGTGCCACGTTGAACGGCGCCAGAAGTTATCTGTACGACGGCGTTCATCAGCGCTGACGGGCCCGTCACCGCGCGGCTCAGCGGCCGGACAGCCCGGCCGAAGCTCCGGTGGCGCTCAGTTCAGCCATGTCCACGACCCGGTCGGCCGCCGCGGCCACGGCGGGGTCGTGCGTGGCGACGACCGTCACACAGCCGTCCCGGCGGGTGCGCTCGGCGAGCAGTTCGGCCAGTTCGCCGGCCTGCGAACGGTCGACGGCCGCGGTCGGTTCGTCGACCAGCAGGAGTTTCGGAGAGAGGAAGAGCGCACGGGCCAGTGCGACGCGCTGGCGTTCGCCGCCGGAGAGCTGTTCGGGGCGGTGGCGCAGGCGGTGGCCGAGGCCCACTCCGGTCAGGGCCTCTTCGGCGCGGGAACGGTGCGTGCGGGGCCGTTCGCCGCTGATGTACGCGGCGGCCAGGAGCTGCTCGACGGCTGCCAGTCCGGAGAGCAGATTGCCGCTCTGGAACATGTAGCCGATGCGTTCCCGGCGCACTCTGGCGCACTGGGCGTCGGAGAGTCCGGCGAGGTCCTCGCCGTCCAGCAGGACCTGGCCGGCCGTGGGGCGCAGCAGCGCGCCCGCGACGGCGAGCAGCGTGGATTTGCCGGAGCCCGACGGGCCGACGAGGGCGGTCATACGGCCCGGTTCGAAGGTGATGTCGAGGCCGTCGAGAACGGTGGTACGGGCGTCGGCGCGGCCGAACGTGACGGTGATGCCGGTCAGTTCGAGGCTCATCGGTTGGCTCCCAGCATGGTCAGCGGGTCGGCTTGGGTGACCCGGCGCAGGGTCAGGGCGGTGCCCGCGAGGCCGACGGCCGCAACGGTGCACATGGTGCCGGCGAGGGTGGTGGCGGGCAGGCTGAACGGCACTTGTTCACCGACCAGCAGCCCGACGGCTCCGGCCAGTACGGCGCCGGCGGCGGTGCCGAGTACGACGACGAGGGCCGCCTGGAGCACGGTGTGGGCGAGCAGGCGACGCCGTGATGCGCCCAGTGCGCGCAGCAGGGCCAGTTCCGGCTGTCGCTGTACGGTCCATACGGCGAAGAAGGCTCCGACCACCAGGGGCGTGATCAGGTAGAGGAAGACCTGGATCGAGTTCATGGTGACGCGTTCGCCGGTGTAGCCGGGGGCCGCCTCGTACGCCTTCTCCTTGGTGAGGGTGGTGGTGGAGTGCCGCTTGTCGAGGTCGGCGGTCGATGCCTTGGCCGGGGTGCGCAGGGCCAGGGCGTTGAACTGGTCGGGGATCGCGGTGGCAGCGGAGGCCGGGGAGCCCGGAGCGCTGAAGCGGATGCGCTGCCAGGTCTGCAACGGGACGTAGGCGGCTGGGACATGGCCGTAACTGGAGCGTTCGGTCAGCCCGATGACATGCAGCTCGATACCGAGCCGGTCGATGACCAGGGTGTCGCCGATCCTTACGCCCTCGTCGGCGAGTTCGGCGGACATCACGATGCTGTCCGCGGACGCGTCCGCGAGGTCGCCGCCCTGGGTGACGGAGGGGCTGAGGAAGGAGTCGGGCTCGACTCCGAAGGCCGCGAGGTCGACCTCGGCGCCCCGGTCCGTCGTACCGCGGGTGATGGAGACACCCAGCGGTGTCATGTCGGTGCCCGCGTCCTTGCGCCAGGCAGCGGCGGTCCTTTCGTCCAGGAGGCTGCGGGCGAACTGGTCGGACCGGGCGTCCGAGGAGAAGACCAACTGCGCGGCCGGGAGGCGGCGCAGCGCGGAAATGGTGTCGTCACCCAGACCGGTGGTGAAGCCGGAGACGATGCCGACGAGTGCGGCGACGAGCACCACGACGGAGCCCATGAGCAGAAAGCGCCCTCGGGCGGCGCGCAGCTCCAGCAGAGCGAGGAACACGGCGGTTCCCTTCGATGGATCGATGTTAGGGACAGTGCGTCGCTAACATAGATGATGGGGACGCAGCGTCCCCAAGTGGGGGTCGACGGCGAGCCGGGGCTTCTAGACTGGGCCCGTGCCCAAGATCAGAGCCGCCACGGTCGCCGAGCACCATGCCCAGCAGCGGCTGGCCCTGGTGCGGGCGGCGCGCGAACTGCTGGAGGACGGCGACGCGGAGGCCGTGACCTTCACCGCGGTCGCCAGGGCCACGGGCCTCGCCCGCAACAGCGTCTACAAATACTTCCCCGGCCGCCCCGAACTCCTCGCCGCCGTCGTCGAGGACGCGATGCCGCGCTGGACGGACGCCATCCAGTCCGGCATGTCGGTGGCCGCTACGCCCGAGGAGAAGATCGCCGCCTATGTGTCGTCCCAGCTGGAGCTGGTGCGCAGCGGGGAGCACCGGATCGCCCAGGCGCTGGCCGGGGTCCGGGACGCGACAGTGGTACGGGAGAGCGCGGCGCGGGTCCACCGGGAGCTGCTCACCCCGTTGATCGGTGCGCTCACCGAGCTGGGCGAGGAGGACCCGCGGCGCACGGCACTGCTGCTGCAGGGGATCGTCAACGCCGCCACCACGGCGATCGAGGCCGGCGACGACCATGCGGCAGTGACGGACCGGGCCGTACGGATGGCGGTCACCGCGATCACGGGAGCGGCCGCAGGACGGTGACGGGGGCGGGTCGCGCGGCCGGCGGCCCCGCGACCCGCTGCCACCCGAGGCGCCGCGCTACGGGGCCGGTACCGGTTCGAGGCGGCCGCGGATGCCGTCGAAGTGGGTGCGCATGGCACGTACCGCGCGTTCGCCGTCGGCCGCCTCGATCGCCTCGACGATCTCGCGGTGCTGTGCACAGGTGGCCGCGGGGTCCTGATGGCCGTCGTCGAGGTCCTCGCGCACCCGGTCCATGGCCGCCCAGAATGCATCGAGAACCTCGCTGAGCAGGTGGTTGTCGAGCGAGGCGTACAGCGCGAGATGGAACGCCCGGTCGGTGCCGCGCGCCACCCGGCCGCCGTCGCGGGCCTCGGCCTCCATCTTCGCGACGAGGCCGCGCAGCACTTCGACGTCCTCGTCGGGGATACCGGCCGTGACGGCGCCGACCAGACCCGCCTCCAGCGCCTCCCGCACCTTCATCAGCTCGAAGAGGCCCGGCTCGCCCCGCCGATGACGGACGGCGGCACGGAAGGCGAGCCCCTCGGCGAACGGCGACAGGGAGAGCGATCCGACGAAGGTGCCGAAGCCGCGGCGGATCTCCACGACATTGACGGCCTGGAGCGCCTTGAGGGCTTCGCGCACCGACACCCGGCCGGCCCCGAAGAGCTCCATCAGTTCCGTCTCGGTGGGCAGTGCGTCGCCCGGGGCGAGTCTGCGTTCCAGGATCAGTTCCTTGAGCCGACGCTCTATGTCCTGAGCCATGGTGGGGCGCGCCACAACGTCCTCCCGAGGTGCCATTGCCCCTTGACCGGTCGCAGGAGCATCTGTTTAAGGTAAGGCCAGACATAGGACATCTTACGTCTCACGTCTTGATCCGTGCAGCCGCCTCGGGCCACGGATCGGCGCATCAACCGAGCTGGAGCCCTCACCATGTCTCTGACCGCACCGCTGCACGGCGTAGTCCCGCCGGTCTGCACCCCGCTCGACTCCCGGGGGGAGGTCGACACCGCGTCCCTCACCCGCCTCGTCGAGCACCTCATCGGCGGTGGTGTGCACGGACTGTTCGCGCTCGGATCCACCAGCGAGGTCGCCTACCTCACCGATGAACAGCGCGCCACGACGCTGGAGACCGTGGTCGATGTGACCGACGGGAGGGTTCCGGTGCTCGCCGGTGTCATCGACACCACCACCGCCCGAGTCGTCGAGCACGCCAGGTCCGCCGCCGAGCTGGGCGCGGACGCCCTGGTCGCGACCGCGCCGTTCTACACCCGCACCCACGGCAAGGAGATCGCCCAGCACTTCCGGCGGCTGCGCGCGGCGGTCGACCTGCCACTGTTCGCGTACGACATTCCGGTCGCCGTGCACAGCAAGCTCTCCGCCGCGCTGGTGCGCGAGCTCGCCGAGGACGGAACGCTGGCCGGCCTCAAGGACAGCAGCGGCGACGAGGGCGGACTGCGCCGGCTGATCGTCGAGCTGGGTGGCCGCGACGGCCGAAAGGACGGCCCGGCGCCGCGGTTCAGTGTGCTCACCGGCTCCGAACTCACCGTGGACGCGGCCCTGTTGGCCGGGGCCGACGGTGTCGTGCCGGGCATCGGCAATGTCGACCCGGCCGGTTACGTACGGCTCTACGACGCCGCACGGGCCGGGAACTGGGCGCTCGCGGCGAAGGAGCAGGAGCGGCTCGTCGAGCTGTTCGCCATGGTCGACGTCGGTCCGGAGGCGGACATGGGCCGCAGCTCCTCGGCGCTCGGCTCGTTCAAGGCGGCGCTCCAGTTGCTCGGCATCATCCGGTGCGGTGACACGGCCTTCCCCCAGATCCGGCTGAGCGCCGAGTCCGTCGCCCTGGTCGCCGAGCGCCTGCGGGCCGCCGGTCTGCCGCCGGTCCGATGAACGTCCCCTCCCGGTCGGCGGCCGGCAAAGCAGGTACCGGAGCCGTTGCGGGAGCCGCGGTGATCGGTCTCGATCTCGGTGGCACGAAGATCGCCGCCGCGCTCTTCGGCGCCGACGGCGCGGTCCTGGCACGGCACACCCGGCCCACCCCGGCCCAGGACGGCGCGACGGCCGTACTGGACGCACTCGCCGAAGCGGCCGCCTCCGTCGATCCGGAGCGGCTGGCCACAGCGCTCGGCATCGCGGCAGCCGGGGTCGTCGACCCCCGTACCGGCATGGTCACCAGCGCCACCGACTCCATACGCGGCTGGGCCGGCACCGCGCTGGGCGCCGGTCTCGCGGACCGCAGCGGATACCCGGTCGCCTGCGACAACGACGTACGCGCCACGGCAGGACCGGAACTCGCGGCGCAGATGGCGGACGGCTCGGGCCACGGGTCGCTGCTGTTCGTGGCCGTCGGTACGGGCGTGGGCGGTGCGGTCGCCGTGGACGGACGGATGCTGCACGGCGCCGCCGGCATCGCCGGGCATCTCGGCCATCTGCCCAGCCCCGAAGCGGCCGGAATGCCCTGTACCTGCGGTGCCACCGGGCATCTGGAGGTCATCGCCTCCGGGCCCGGCATCGCCGCCCATTACGAGCGGCTGACCGGCGCCCCCGTGGACCGGCTCGAAACCGTCGCCGCGCGGGCCGCGCGGGGCGAAGCGGCCGCCGTCCGCGCCATCACCACCGGCGCGGCCGCCACGGGCCATGCACTCGGCGGACTCGCCAACGCGCTGGGGCCCGACCGGGTCGTCGTGGGCGGCGGAGTGCCGCGGATCGGCCCGTTGTACGGGAAGGCCCTGACCGCCGCCTTCACCGCGGAACTGATGCCGGCGCTGCGCGGACTGGTACCCGAGGCGCCGCGGTTCGGCGCCGACGCGGCCGTGCTCGGCGCCGCCGCCCTGACCGCCACTCTTCCCCTCCACCACCCGGGAGCCCTTCGATGACCGCGCAGGAACTCACCCATTCCCTCCAGGGCAGGCTGATCGTGTCCTGTCAGGCACCTCCCGGCGACCCGATGCGGGAGACCGGCACCCTCGTCCGGCTCGCCCGATCGGCCGTAGCCGGCGGCGGCGCCGCGATCCGTGCCAACGAACCGGAGGTCGTCGCCGCAATCGTCGAGGCCGTGGATCTTCCGGTCATCGGTCTGTGGAAGGACGGCGACACCGGCGTCTACATCACCCCGACCGTCCGGCACGCCCTCGCGATCGTCGAGGCAGGTGCCGATGTCGTCGCGGCGGACGCCACCGACCGGCCGCGCCCCGACGGCTCCACCTTCGCCGAGCTGGTCGAGGCGGTCCACGCGGCCGGCGCCCTGGTGATGGCCGATGTCTCCACGCTCGCCGAAGGCATCGCGGCGGCCGGGCAGGGCGCGGACCTCGTCTCCACCACCCTCTCCGGCTATGTTCCCGGCACACCGAAGCAGACCGGCCCCGATCTCGGCCTGGTCGCCTCGCTGTCCGCCGCGATCGACGTCCCGGTGGTCGCGGAGGGCCGTATCAACACCCCCGACGATGCCGCCGAAGCCCTGGCGCGCGGCGCACACAGCGTCGTCGTCGGCACCGCCATCACCGCACCCACCGCCCTGACCGCCCGCTTCGTCGCAGGCATCGCCCGGCACTGACCTGCCCCCATCACGCGGACCGGCGGCTCAAGGGCGAGCGCCGTCCAGCATCCTGGAGTCACCGTGCAGACCACATCACCCCCTACGCTTCCCTGGTACCGAGAGGTGAGCGGTACCCAGTGGAAGTCGTTCCTCGCCGCCTGGATCGGCTACGTCCTCGACGGCTTCGACTTCGTCCTGATCACACTCGTGCTCACCGAGATCAGCGACGACTTCGGTCTGAGCACGGTGCAGGCCGCCAGCCTGATCTCCGGCGCGTTCATCACCCGCTGGCTGGGGGGTGCGGTGCTCGGCGCCATAGGCGACCGGTACGGCCGCAAGCTCTCCATGGTCCTGAGCATCCTGCTGTACTCGCTCGGCACCTTCGCCTGCGGCTTCGCCTGGAACTACCAGAGTCTGTTCGCCGCCCGGCTGGCCATCGGCATGGGCATGGCCGGTGAGTACAGCGCCAGCGCCACGTACGTCATGGAGAGCTGGCCCGCGAGGCTCCGCAGCCGGGCCAGCGGCTTCCTGATCTCCGGCTTCTCGGTCGGTTCGGTGCTCGCCGCGCAGGTCTACAACTGGGTGGTGCCGTCGCTCGGCTGGCGGTGGATGTTCTACCTCGGCCTGATACCGATCGCCATCGCGCTGTGGATGCGGCGTGCCCTGCCGGAGGCCGAGGAGTGGACGGAGAGCGTCGCGGACAAGGGTGCCAAGCCCAACCCGTTCCGGCCGCTGTTCATGACCAGGGGCCGGGCCGCCGTGAATACGGTCCTGGTCGTCGTCGCCACCGTCTCGCTGTTCCTGGTCTTCACCCCGGGAGGGGCCGGAATGGTGCCGGTGCTCTCGGTGGCCGCCGGACTGGCACTCGCCACGTTCGCGGTCCAGCTCGGCGGGAAGCGCGGCTGGGTGCTGTATCTGTCGATGATCGTGACGCTGTTCTTCGCGTTCCTTTACTCGTGGCCGATCCAGGCGCTGCTGCCCACGTATCTGAAGACGGAACTCGGCTACACCACCGACCAGGTCACCGACGTCCTGTACTTCGCGGGCTTCGGCACCATGGTCGGCTGCTGGACCGCGGGCTTCCTCGGTGACCGGATCGGCGCGAAGAAGGCGTACGCGCTGACGCTGCTCGCCTCGCTCGCCTTCGTCTATCCGGTCTTCGCCGTGCACGACAACCTGCTGCTGCTCGGCATCCTGCTCTTCCTGCTGCAGGCGACCAGCTTCGGCATCTCCGGGCTGCTCCCCCGCTACATCGGCGGGCACTTCCCGACCGCGAGCCGGGGCGCGGCGCTCGGCTTCACGTACAACGTGGGAGCGCTCGGCGGTGCCGTGGCTCCGGTACTGGGTGCACATCTGGCGTCCGGGATGGATCTCGGGCAGGCGCTGGCCGTGCTGACCTTCGCGGGCACGGTGATCGTGGTGCTGCTGGTCGGGTTCGACGTACCGGCCAGGCTGAACCGGCTGACCGATCCGGACGCGGAGCGGGACCATCTCGCGGTGCCGCTGGAGACGGAGCGGGACGCGGCCTCGCGCCTGACGGCCGGCTGACACAACGGGAATTCCGGGAACGTGGGGCGGCTTCGCGGACCCCGCGAGTTCGAAGGTGAACGCCCGGGCCATCTCCACGCCGCCCCGCGCGACCTCTCACTGCACGTGGCGTTCCTCAGGACGCGATGCGCTCGAAGATCGCGGCGAGGCCCTGTCCGCCGCCGATGCACATGGTCTCCAGGCCGTACCGGGCCTCGCGGCGGTGCAGCTCGCGGGTGAGTGTGGCAAGGATCCGGGCGCCTGTGGCGCCGACCGGGTGGCCGAGGGAGACGCCGGATCCGTTGACGTTGATGCGCTGCTCGTGGTCGGTGTCGCCGAGACCCAACTCGCGGGTACAGGCGATCACTTGGGCGGCGAAGGCCTCGTTGAGCTCGATCAGGTCGAGGTCGGCGAGGCTGAGTCCGGCGCGGTCGAGGGCGGCCCGGGTCGCCGGGACGGGGCCGATGCCCATGGTCGCGGCGGGCACCCCGGCGCGGGCGAAGGAGACCAGCCGGACCAGCGGAGTGAGGCCGAGCCGTTCGGCGGTGGCCGCGCTGGTCACCAGGCAGGCTGCGGCCGCGTCGTTCTGACCGCTGGCGTTGCCCGCGGTGACGGTCGCCCCGGGGTCGGACTTCGCCATGATCGGGCGCAGCGCGGCGAGTTGTTCGGCGGTGGTGTCGGGGCGGGGGTGTTCGTCGGCGGCGACAAGCGTCTCGCCCTTGCGGGTCCGTACGGTGACGGGGACGGTCTCCGCGTCGTACCGTCCCTCCGCCGCGGCCCGGCCGGCGCGCTGCTGCGAGCGCAGGGCGAGGGCGTCCTGCTCTTCGCGGCTGATGCCGTACGCGCGGCGCAGGTTCTCGGCGGTCTCGATCATGCCGCCCGGTACGGGGTGGTTGACGCCGCCGGCGGTGACCCTGCCGCGGGCCAGTGCGTCGTGGAGCTGGAGGCCGGGGCCCTTGATGCCCCAGCGGCCGTCGTGCGTGTAGTACGGAGCGGCGCTCATCACGTCGACGCCGCCCGCGATGACGACCTCGCTGAAGCCGGCCCGGATCTGCATCGCCGCGTCGAGGACGGCCTGGAGGCCGGAGCCGCAGCGGCGGTCGATCTGGGATCCGGTGACGGTCTCGGGCAGTCCGGCGTCGAGGGCCGCGACCCGGCCGATGGCGGGGGCCTCTGCGGAGGGGTAGGCGTGTCCGAGGATCACCTCGTCGACCGCGGCGGGGTCGATTCCGGTGCGGGCCACGACCTCGGCGATGACGCGTGCGGCGAGTGCGGCCGGCGTCTGCTGAGCGAACACTCCGCCGAAACGGCCGATGGGGGTGCGCAGCGGTTCACAGATGACGACATCGAGCTGCTGGTCGGGCACGGCGTGACCTTTCGGTGGCGAGGGGCGTACGTCGCCGACCCTTGCACCCGGCGACTGAGTCGGTCCAATATCCAGTTCGCCCTGGTTCAAGACGTGACGCGTCTCAATGGCGGCTTGCGGTGGTTCGGTCCCCGGCCGGACCCGCCGGCGTGGGCAGGGCTTCCTCCGCCACCGCGAGCACCGCCCACAGCGCGGCGGAGGGATTGCCGGCCCGCCAGGCCAGGGCCGCCTGGAGACGGATGGGCGGTCCGGACAGGGGCCGGTAGACGAGGCCGTTCTGCTGGATGTGCTGCACGGAGGTGACGGTGAGCGTCACGCCGACGCCGGCGGCCACCAGCGCCAGGATGGTGTACGAGTCGGGCGCCTCCTGCACCACACGCGGGTTGAACCCGGCGGCCTCGCAGGCCCCGACCATCGCATCGCGCACCGTGGAGCCGGTGTTGGCGGGGAAGGAGACGAAGGGCTCCTCGGCGAGGACGTCGATAGGGACGCTCTCCAGCCGGGCGAGCCGGTGGTCCGAGGGCAGTGCACACACCAGCTCCTCCTCGTCGATCACCCGGTACGCCACCCCCGGCCGGGTCACCGGCAGCCGGACGAACCCCAGGTCGAGCGAGCCGTCCGCGACCCGGTCGAGGGCGACATTGGCGTAAGTCTGCCCCTTCATGACCAGTTCGAGGGCGGGGTGGGCGGCGCGCACGGCCCTGGTGAGGAGCGGCAGCGTCTCGTGGCTGGAGGCGCCCGCGAAGCCGATGGTGACTCGTCCGCACTCGCCGCGGCCGGCCGCCTTCGCTGCCCGCACCGCTGTGTCGAGGTCGTCGAGCACGGTCCGTACCGGCTGGAGGAAGGACTCCCCCGCACCGGTGAGCCGCACCGACCGGGTGTTGCGTTCGAAGAGCTGGACGCCCAGCTCCTTCTCCAGCTGCCGGATCTGCTGGCTCAGCGGTGGCTGGGCCATCTGAAGCCGCTTCGCGGCCCGCCCGAAGTGCAGTTCCTCGGCCACCGCGACGAACGCGGCCAGATGACGCAGTTCCATGCCCGCTCCTGCGGTCACCGGCAGTCTCCACCGACCGGATCCATCGATCCGATTCATTAATCAGACGTCTTGATGCGACCTTAATTTGGTATTGGACAGCAATCAATAGCCACTGACACGGTGGAGCCACGCGCATCAACACGGGCGCACGCAGAGCCGGAGGAGCACCGTGGCCACGACGGACCGGAAAGACAAGACGATGTCGATGAAGGCTGCGGTGGCCGCCTTCGTCCACGACGGTGGCACCGTCTGCCTCGAAGGCTTCACCCATCTCGTCCCCACCGCCGCGGGCCACGAGATCATCCGCCAGGGCCGCCGGGACCTCACCGTCGTCCGGATGACCGCGGACATCGTGGTGGACCAGATGATCGCCGCGGGCTGTGTCTCGCGGCTGGTCTCCTCCTTCGTGGGCAATTCCTCCGCCGGATCGCTCGGCGAGCTGCGCCGTCGCATCGAGAGCGCCGACCCGGCGCCGCTCGCCTTCGAGGAGTACAGCCACTACGGAATGATCTGCCGCTATCCCGCCGGTGCCCAGCGGCTGCCGTTCCACCCGCTGCGCAGCTACGGCGGCAGCGATCTGCCGTCCGTCAACAGCGATCTGCGCAAGGTGACTTCGCCTTACCCGGGCCCGGACGGCGAGGCCGAGCAGATCTATGTCGTACCGCCCGTCAACCCCGATGTCGCGATCATCCACGCCCAGCGCGCCGACCGCAGCGGCAACACCCAGATGTGGGGCCTGACCGGCATCCAGGCCGAGGCGGTCCACGCGGCGGACAAGGCGGTCGTCGTCGCGGAGGAGATCGTCGACGACGAGGCGATCCGCTCGGACCCGAACCGTACGCTCGTCCCCGCCCATGCGGTCGACGCGGTCGTCGTCTGTACGCGCGGCCACCGGCTGGGACCTGCTGGTCGCCGACGAGGTCGGGACCGTACCGCCGCCGACCGCGGCCGAACTGCGGCTGCTGCGCGAGGACGTGGACCCGGACCGCGTCTATCTTCGCTGAGACGAATCACATGTCACATCCCGAGAGGACCGCAACCGCCATGCGTATCAGGATCGTCGGCGCCGGGGCCATGGGCCGCGGCATCGCCCAGTGGGCGGCGACCGCCGGACACACCGTCGAGCTGTGCGACGTACGGACGGAGGCGGTGACGGCCGCCGTGGATTTCGTACGGTCCATGCTCGAACGGGCCGTGCAGAAGGGCCGGATGTCCGCCGAGGACTCCGTCGCCGCCCTGGAGCGGCTGCTCCCGCTGGACGACCCCTGGGGGGAGGGCCCGGACGTCGAGCTGGCCATCGAGGCCGTGCGGGAGGACCTCGACACCAAGACGGAGGTCTTCGGCCGGCTGGAGCAGGCGCTCCCCGCGACGGCCGTCTTCGCGACCAACACCTCGTCCCTGTCGGTCACCCGGATCGCCGCGGCGCTGAAGGACCCGACGCGCCTGGCAGGGCTGCACTTCTTCAACCCGGTACCGCTGATGAGGATCGTCGAGATCGTGCCGGGTGCGGCCACCCGTGCGGAGATCGTGCCGTCCCTCACCGCGCTCGTCGAGAGCTGCGGGCACCGTGCGGTCACGGTCGCCGACACCCCCGGATTCCTGGTCAATCACGCCGGCCGCGGTCTGGTGACCGAGGCGCTCGCGCTGCTGGAGGAGACGGTCGGCGACCCGGCGGGCATCGACCGGATCGCCCGTGATGTGCTCGGCCTGCGGATGGGCCCGTTCGAGCTGATGGACCTCACCGGTCTGGATGTGACGGCCGCGGTGATCGACTCGATCTGGCAGGGATTCCGGTACGCGGACCGGCTCCGCCCCTCCTATCTCACCCCGAACCGGGTGGCCGCCGGGCTGCACGGCCGCAAGACCGGGCGCGGCTGGTTCGACTACGGCGCCGAGGCGCCCGCCCCGGCCCCGGAACCACCGGTCACGGGCGACGCGGACCGCCCGGTGTTCGTCCACGGCGCCGCACCGCAGGACCGGGACGCGGCCGCGCTGCGTGAGGCGCTGACCGCTGCGGGCGCCGTCGTCGAGACGGGCACGGAGCCGTCCGCCGATGCCCTCGTACTGGTCCCGGTCTGGGGCACCACGGTGGCCTCCTCGGTCGCCGCACACCGGCTGCCCGCGGGGCGCACCTTCGGCGTGGACCCGCTGCCCCCGGCCGGCCGGCGCCGGGTGCTGGCCGTGACCCCGGCGGCGGACCCGGCCGCCGCGCGCGACGCCCGCGCGGTGCTGGCCCGGGCGGCGGACGGCGACGAGCCCTACGCGGTCTCGGTGGTACGGGACACAGCGGGCTCGGTCGCTCAGCGGCTGCTCGCCTCGATCGTCTCGGTCGCGGCATCGATCGCGGAGCGCTCCATCGCCACCCCCGCCGATATCGACCTGGCCGTCACGGCCGGACTCGGCTATCCCGTCGGCCCGCTGGCCTGGGGCGACCGGATCGGCGCCGAACGGATGCTGGAGCTGCACCGGGCGCTGCACCGCACGACGGGCGACCCGCGTCACCGCCCGAGCCGCTGGGTCACCGAACGCGCCCAGCTCGGTCTGGCGCTGACGGACCCGGGGACGTCACCCGCCGACTGCACGGGCGGCACCGCGTCGTCGTGACGGCGCGGCGGGACCTGCCGGGGGCTTGCGATCCCGGGCGGGTCCCGCCGTACGCGGTCCGCGTCCTCGGAGATGTCTGAGGCTCACGGCCCATGTCCGTTTCGTACAAGACCCGTGGTGGGGCCCGGCCTACGGTCGGAACATGACTCCACGAATGGACGCGATCGCCATCATCACCGCGGATCTGGCCGCATCGCTCGCCTTCTACCGCCGGCTCGGTCTCGACATCCCCGCCGATGCGGAATCCGCACCTCATGTCGAAGTGACACTCCCGGGCGGGCAGCGACTGCTGTGGGACACCGAGGACGTCATCGGCTCGTTCGACCCCGACTGGTCCCCGCCGCGCGGCGGGGAACGCCTCGGACTCGCCTTCCTCTGCGACAGCCCGGCGGAGGTGGACTCGGTGTACGACGACCTGACCGGCGCCGGATACCGAGGCCATCTGAAGCCGTGGGACGCGGTGTGGGGGCAGCGATACGCGACGGTCCTCGACCCGGACGGCTGCGCGGTGTCGTTGTTCGCCGCCAACGGCTGAGACCGAGTGGCTGCCCGGCCCCGTTACGTGGGCGTGAGGTAGGCGGTCAGGGTGGTCCCGGCCAGGTCGCGCATCTCCCGCGCCAGATGGGCCTGGTCGGTGCAGCCCGCCTCGACCGCCGCTTCGGCGTACGGCGTTCCGGACCGGGCGAGGGTGAGCGCGCGCTGCAGCCGCAGGACCCGGGCGAGCATCTTGGGCCCGTAGCCGAAGGCCGCGAGTGAGCGGCGGTGCAGCTGGCGGGCGCCGAGGCCGGCCGTCTGCGCGGTGTCCGCGACGGACCGCCCGGCGCCGAGCTGTGCGGCGACGGACCGCATCACAGGGTCCGGCGGTGCCGTGTCGGCCGCCCGCCGCAGGGCGATGGTCTCCAGTGCGGCGGCGGGGTCGGGGGCTTCGGCGAGGCGCTCGTTGAGTACGCGGACCAGCGCGCCGGGCCACAGGTCCGCGAGGTCGACCCGGCGGTCGCGCAGTTCGTGCGCCGGTACGCCGAGGAGCGCGGGGGCCGTGCCGGGCGCGAAGCGGATTCCGGTGTACTGCCCGCCGGTACCGGCGGCCGACGTCCCGGCATGGGTGTCGGGGCCCGCGACGAGCAGCCGTCCGTCGATCCAGAGCAGGTCCATGCAGCCGTCGGGCAGCACCGGGTGGACCGATCCTCCCGGCACACTCAGTGTCCACACGGTCGCACCGTCGAACCGCGACGCCCACTCCTCGTACCTGCCGACCATACCCCCACGCTATTTCGGCGAACGGAATCGGCCCGCCAGGGCGCCGCACCGGCTGTACCCGCCGGAAAGCGGGCGTCCTCAGCCGTCGGACGGCTTGTTCGACTTGTCCGACTCCTTGTCGCGGCTCGGCTGCAGCCTGGACTTCACATCGTCCGGCGGCAGGAACCTCGACCAGCGCTCCGGGAACTCGGACGGCATATAGGGACTGTCACCGTCGTCGTCATCGTCGTCGTCATCGTCCCAGTCCCCGTCCCGGTTCTCCGCCTGCGTCCGCGCGACGAACTCCGCGGCCTGGGCCGCCCGTACCCGCTCATTGGCCGCACGTGCCGCGGCCGTCGCCAGCGAGGGCCACACCCGGTCGATCGCGGCATTGACCGCCGCTCCGACCAGCACCGCGAACGCGGAGATACCGATCCACAGCAGGACGGCGATCGGGGCCGCCAACGAACCGTAGATCGTGGGCCCCTCGACCGTACTGGTGAGGTAGATCCGCAGCAGGAAGCTGCCGAGCACCCACATCGCGAGCGCCACCAGCGCACCCGGCACGTCCTCGATCCACGGTGAACGGACCGGTACGGACACGTGGTAGAGCGTCGTCAGGAACGCGATCGACAGCAGGATCACCAGCGGCCAGTACAGAACGCTTATGACCTCGGTGCCCCACGGGATGAACTCCACGACCCGGTCGGGGCCGACCACGAGCAGCGGCAGCACGACGGCACCGAGCAGCAGCGCGACGACGTACAGCAGGAAGGAGAGCAGCCGCGTCTTGACGATGCCGCGCTGGCCGTCGAGGCCGTACATCACCGTGATCGTGTCGATGAAGACATTGACCGCGCGGGAGCCGGACCAGAGCGCGATGGCGAAGCCGATGGAGATGACATCGGGCCGGGCGCCGGTGGTGACGTCCGCCAGGAGCGGTTTGGCGAAGTCGTTCACACCCCGCTGGCTGAGCACCGTCTGCGCGGCGTTGAGGATGTTGCGCTCGATGGAGGCGACCGTGGTGGTGTTGGTCCACTCATCGACGTAACCGAGGAGACCGATCAGGCCCAGGAGCAGCGGAGGCAGGGACAGCAGGGTGAAGAACGCCGCCTCGGCGGCGAGTCCCAGAATGCGGTACTCCATGCACGAGTTGACGGTGTCCTTGAGCAACTGCCAGACCATCTGCCGCTTGGAGACGTTGCGGTAGAGGACTCGGGCCCGGTGGAGCCGACCCGGTGGCCGCTCGGGTGTTTCATTTGCTGCCTGCACGTCCTTACCGTAGCGGCATGGCAGCCACCACCCACACAGTGTCCAACCAGGTACCGCCGCTGGTCGGCTACGACGTCTTCGCCACCGACCGCGCGCTCACGGAGGCGGTGCAACGTCACATGCCGCCCGAGCTCCTCGACGAGGCCCGGGGCGAGCTCGGCGAGCTGGGCAGATCCGCGGGCTCCGCGCAGGCGCAGGCGTGGGGGGCGCAGGCGAACGAGAATCCGCCGGTGCTGCGCTCCCACGACCGGTACGGGAATCGCATCGACGAAGTGGAGTTCCATCCGGCCTGGCACCGGCTGCTGGGTCATGCGGTCGCCGCGGGTCTGACCGACGCCTGGGGCAGGCCGGGCGGCCATGTGCGGCGGGCGGCCGGATTCCTGGTGTGGACACAGGCCGAGGCGGGGCACGGCTGCCCGCTGTCGATGACGCACGCGGCGGTGCCCGCACTGCGGACCGATCCGGCGCTGGCCGCCGACTGGGAGCCGTTGCTGACCTCGAAGGTGTACGAGCAGGGGCTGCGGCCCGCGGCGCAGAAGGCCGGTGTGCTCTTCGGGATGGGCATGACGGAGAAGCAGGGCGGCACGGACGTACGGTCGAATACGACGCGGGCCGAGCAGCTGGCGGCGGAGGGCGAGTATCTGCTCACCGGGCACAAGTGGTTCTGTTCGGCGCCGATGTCCGACGGCTTCCTGGTGCTGGCGCAGGCGCCCGCCGGCCTGACGTGTTTCCTGCTGCCCCGGGTACTGCCCGACGGCACGCGGAACACGTTCGCGATCCAGCGGCTGAAGGACAAACTGGGCAACCGGTCCAATGCGTCGAGCGAGGTCGAGTTCGACGGGACATGGGCGCGCCGGGTCGGCGACGAGGGGCGCGGGGTGCGCACCATCATCGAGATGGTGGCGGCGACCCGGCTGGACTGTGTGGTCGGCTCGGCGGCGCTGATGCGGCAGGCGGTGGCGCAGGCGATCCACCACTGCACATACCGCAGCGCGTTCGGCGGGGTGCTGATCGAGAAGCCGCTGATGCGCAATGTGCTGGCCGATCTGGCGCTGGAGTCGGAGGCCGCGACGGTGCTGGCGCTTCGGCTGGCGGCGGCGTACGACGCCGATACGGAGAGCGAGCGCGCCTTCCTGCGGATCGCGGTGCCGACGGCGAAGTACTGGGTGACGAAGCGGTGCACGCCGATGGTGGGTGAGGCACTGGAATGTCTCGGCGGCAACGGTTACGTCGAGGAGTCCGGGATGCCGCGGCTGCTGCGCGAGGCACCGCTCAACTCGATCTGGGAGGGCTCGGGGAATGTACAGGCGCTGGATGTGCTGCGGGCGCTGCAGCGCGAGCCGCTGGCGCTGAACGCGTTCCTCCAGGAGGTCGGCCGGGCGCGCGGCGCCGATCACCGGCTGGACGGGGCCATCAAGGACATGCTGACGGAGCTCGCCGATCTGAACGGGATCGAGGCGCGGGCCCGCAGGCTGGTCGAGCGGATGGCTCTGGTGCTGCAGGGTTCGCTGCTGGTGCGCTGGGCGCCGCCGGAAGTCGCCGACGCGTTCTGTGCGTCACGACTGGGCAGGGACTGGGGCACGGCATTCGGGACGCTGCCGCACAGCCTCGATCTGGCATCGGTCGTGGAACGGGCGCGGCCCGTGGAGCGTTAGCCCCAAGACGTACAACAACGGAGGGTGGTGCTGCGCCGACACGGCACCACCCTCCATGTTGTACACACCGAACGGCAGGGCACAGGCGCCGCTGTGCGGTGTTCCGTCACTCTCGTACGGACCGGCACTCCCTCGCCAGAGTTGCAAAGGGTTGCAACCATTGTGCGAAGTGCGCCCTGCCGGGACCCTCGCAGCGGGCAGGATGGGACCGGCGGCCGTTTCTCCGGCCCTGGCATCTAGGGGGAATGAGAGTGGAGTCAAGCGCTGCCGAGGCGACGCGACCGGCTGTGCCGCGGTCCGTCCAGGCCCTACGCATGATCCACCGGGCCAGGGAGGCGAAACTCGTGGGCGAGCGTTCACCAGTGGCGCCGCGCGCGGAGATCGGCGCCTCGTGGGACCGGGTGCTGAGCAGCGGTGTCGATCCGGATCAGTCCACCGAGAGTGTGCTGCTGGACATGGACGAGATCGAGCACCGGCGCCGGAGCTCGACGCTGGGCGAGGTGATGCCGTTGCTGAGCGAGGGCCTGGTCTCCCTGGCGGATGCCGCCCAGCAGATCGTGGTGGTCACCGATGTGGAGGGCCGGGTGCTGTGGCGCCAGGGCAATACGGGGGTGCTGCGCCGGGCTGACGGCATCTGTCTGGCGGAGGGCGCGGCCTGGGCGGAGGCGAGCACGGGGACGAACGCGATCGGTACGGCGCTCTTCTCGCGCACACCGGTCCAGGTTCATTCGTCGGAGCATTTCGTGCGCAGTCTGCACAACTGGACCTGTGCGGCGGCCCCGGTGCGTGATCCGCGGGACAGTCGGCTGATCGGCATCGTCGACATCAGCGGTGCGGCTTCCACGTTCCATCCGACCTCGCTCGCCCTGGTCGGTTCGGTCGCCAGGCTGGCCGAGAGCGAGATCAGGAACCGCCACCTCCAGGCGATCGACCGGCTGCGTTCGGTGGCGGCGCCGCTGCTGTGCCGGCTGGGCGGACGGGCCCTGGCGGTGGACGCCCACGGCTGGCTCGCCGCGGTGACCGGGATGCCGCCGGTCGACCGGCTGCCGCTGCCGAAGTCGTTGCAGCCGGGCCGGGTGTGGCTGCCGTCGCTCGGTATGTGTCGGGTCGAGCCGCTGCCAGGCGGCTGGCTGGTGCAGGTCACGGACGGGCCATCGGACGGGCCGCCGCGACGGGTGGTGCTGGACCTGAGCCGGCCGCGCGGGCTCACGGTCAATGTGGTGAGTGCGGTGGACTCCTGTACGCAGCGGCTCTCGCCGCGCCATGCGGAGCTGCTGTACGCCCTGGCGCTGCACCGCGAAGGACGTACGGCATCCGAGCTGGCGGAGGACATCTTCGGCGACGCGACCCGGACGGTGACGGTGCGGGCGGAGATCTCGCGGATACGCCGCCATCTCGCGGAGGTGCTCGCACACCGCCCCTACCGCTTCGGCGAAGAGGTCGAGGTGGAGGTGATCCAACCGGATCATCCGGCCGACCTGCTGCCGCGCTCGACGGCTCCGGTCGTGGTCAGGGCACGTAAGGGCTCCTAGGACCTCGCTCCCGCCGCTTGCCGGCGGTCTCGTTGTCCGAGCCGCGGGACCGGCTTTGGCCCTGGCCTCGCGGCATGGTTCCCTGGCAGCCATGAGCAACCCCACGCACACCGCTGCGACCACCGCCGAGGTGACCATCTGGTCCCTGGAACAGACCTCCCCCGACGATCTGCGCCCCGCCGCGGTCCCGGAGGGCGACGTGCGGATCGTGCGGTCCGAGGTCCCGCTGCCCGAGTTCAGCCGGTTCCTGTATACGGCGGTAGGCGGCGACATCCAGTGGACGGACCGGCTCACGATGACGTACGCGCAGTGGCAGGAGGCCCTGGACCGGCCCGGGGCGGAGACCTGGGTGGCGTACGAGAACGGCACGCCGGCCGGATACATCGAGCTGGACCCGCAGGACGACGGCGTGGTCGAGATCATGTACTTCGGGCTGATACCGGCCTTCCGGGGGCGCCGGATAGGCGGCCATCTGCTCTCGCACGGCGTCGCCCGCGCCTGGGACCTGGCGGAACGCTGGCCGGAGCGGACACCGACGAAGCGGGTGTGGCTGCACACCTGCTCCAAGGACGGCCCGCACGCCATGGACAACTATCTGCGGCGCGGCTTCAAGCTGTTCGACACGAAGGTGGAGCTGGAGCCCGAGGCGGCGACGCCGGGGCCGTGGCCGGGGGCGGCGCGGTAGCGCGCGGACAGCGACTCCCGGCGACAAGTAGGGGGATTGCGGCTATTACGGAAGGCCCGGCCCGGGCGGGTCGAGTGATGGGTGCCACACCGTCTCGCATCACGGGACACTCTCGTCCACATCATGGATAGTGGTGGACTGGCCCGAGATTCGCGTGACAGGCTTCCGTCATGCCTGGAACTGGAATTGCCTTGGTGAGTCGACGCCACGTCGACCTCGGCCGCGTGTCCAGCGCCATCTGTCCGGCGAGCTGAGAGTCCCAGCACCGCCGCGATCCTCTTTTCTCTGCAAACCCTGCGCACCGCCGCGCCTCAGCGCGAGTGTGCAGTTCAGAGCCGCCCTCCTGCAGTCCCGAAGGACGTACCGTCATGGCCGCTACCCCGGAACAGCCTGCGACCACCACGCCTCGCCGCAAGGCCGGACGCCACCGTGGCGAAGGCCAGTGGGCCGTGGGGCACCACACTCCGCTCAACGGCAATGAGCAGTTCAAGAAGGACGACGACGGTCTCAATGTGCGGACACGCATTGAGACGATCTACTCCAAGCGCGGTTTCGACTCGATCGACCCCAACGACCTCCGTGGACGCATGCGCTGGTGGGGCCTCTACACCCAGCGCAAGCCCGGGATCGACGGCGGCAAGACCGCGATCCTGGAGCCCGAGGAGCTGGACGACACGTACTTCATGCTGCGGGTCCGGATCGACGGCGGCCGGCTGACCACCGAGCAGCTGCGGGTCATCGGCGAGATCTCGCAGGAGTACGCGCGCGGCACCGCGGACATCACCGACCGGCAGAACATCCAGCTGCACTGGATCCGCATCGAGGACGTCCCGGCGATCTGGGAGAAGCTGGAGGCCGTCGGGCTCTCCACCACCGAGGCGTGCGGTGACTGCCCCCGCGTGATCATAGGCTCCCCGGTGGCCGGGATCGCCGCCGACGAGATCATCGACGGGACGCCGGCGGTCGACGAGATCCACGAGCGCTACATCGGCAACAAGGAATTCTCGAACCTGCCGCGCAAGTTCAAGACCGCGATCTCCGGCTCGCCGGTGCAGGACGTGGTGCACGAGATCAACGACATCGCGTTCGTCGGCGTCGTCCACCCCGAGCACGGCCCGGGCTTCGACGTCTGGGTCGGTGGCGGGCTCTCCACCAACCCGCGTCTCGCCGAGCGGCTGGGCGCCTGGGTGCCTCTCGAACAGGTGCCGGACGTCTGGGCCGGGGTCGTCGGCATCTTCCGTGACTACGGGTACCGCCGGCTGCGCACCCGCGCCCGTCTGAAGTTCCTGATGGCCGACTGGGGCCCGGCGAAGTTCCGCCAGGTACTGGAGGACGAGTACCTGAAGCGTCCGCTCGTCGACGGGCCCGCGCCCGCGGAGCCCAGCAGCCGCTGGCGCGACCACATCGGCGTCCACCAGCAGAAGGACGGACGGTTCTACCTCGGATTCGCACCCCGGGTCGGCCGTGTGGACGGCTCCACCCTGGCCAAGATCGCCGACCTGGCGGCCGCCCACGGCTCGGACCGGCTGCGCACCACCGTCGAGCAGAAGATGCTCATCCTCGATGTGGAGCAGGACCAGGTGGATTCCCTGGTCGCCGGCCTCGAAGCGCTCGACTTCCAGGTGAAGCCCTCTCCGTTCCGGCGGGGCACGATGGCCTGCACCGGCATCGAGTTCTGCAAGCTGGCGATCGTCGAGACGAAGGCGCGCGGCGCCTCGCTGATCGACGAACTGGAGCGCCGCCTGCCGGAGTTCGACGAGCCGCTCACCATCAACATCAACGGCTGCCCCAACGCCTGCGCCCGCATCCAGACCGCGGACATCGGCCTCAAGGGCCAGCTCGTCCTGGACGCCGACGGCAACCAGGTCGAGGGCTACCAGGTGCACCTGGGCGGCGCCCTGGGCCTGGAGGCCGGGTTCGGCCGGAAGGTCCGTGGCCTGAAGGTCACTTCGGCCGAACTGCCCGACTATGTCGAGCGGGTCCTGGGCCGCTTCCAGGAGGAGCGCGAGGACGGCGAGCGGTTCGCGACCTGGGCGGCGCGTGCCAGTGCGGAGTCGCTGTCATGAGCGAACGCGCCGCCCCGTTCTACTGCCCCTACTGCGGTGACGAGGACCTGCGCCCGCACGAGACCGGCCACGGCGCCTGGGAATGTGCCTCCTGCAACCGCGCGTTCCAGCTGAAGTTCCTGGGTCTGCTGACCCGGGGGCTGCAGCGTAACGACGTTGAACGGGACGGGATATGACGGATACTCAGAGAGAAGAACGCACTGTCGAGGAGCTGAAGGAACTGGCCGGGCGGGCAGCCCGGGAGCTGGAGGACGCCTCCGCGCTGGAGATCCTCCGATGGGCAGCCGACACCTTCGGCACGAAGTTCTGCGTCACCTCGTCCATGGAGGACGCCGTCGTCGCCCACCTCGCCTCGCGTGCCTTTCCGGGCGTGGACGTGGTCTTCCTCGACACCGGCTACCACTTCCCCGAGACGATCGGCACCCGTGACGCGGTCGAGGCCGTGATGGACGTCAACGTCATCACGCTGACCCCGCGCCGGTCCGTGGCCGAGCAGGACGCCGAGTACGGACCGAAGCTGCACGACCGCGACCCGGACCTGTGCTGCAAGATGCGGAAGGTCAAGCCCCTTGAGGAGGGCCTGACTTCCTACGCGGCCTGGGCGACCGGGCTGCGCCGCGACGAGTCCCCCACCCGGGCGAACACCCCGGTCGTCGGCTGGGACGAGAAGCGGCAGAAGGTGAAGATCTCGCCGATCGCCCGCTGGACGCAGGACGACGTCGACGCGTACGTGGCCGAGCACGGCGTTCTCACCAACCCGCTGCTGATGGACGGTTACGCCTCCGTGGGCTGCGCGCCCTGCACCCGCCGGGTGCTGGAGGGCGAGGACGCACGCGCCGGACGCTGGGCCGGCCGGGGCAAGACCGAGTGCGGGCTGCACGACTGATGACGACTGATCAGGAGACTTCGATGAGCGTGACGGAGACGGGAGCCACCATCTGGCTGACCGGTCTGCCGAGCGCGGGCAAGACCACCATCGCGTACGAACTGGCCGGGCGGCTGCGCGGCGAGGGCCACCGCGTGGAAGTGCTCGACGGCGACGAGATCCG
Source organism: Streptomyces sp. NBC_01224 (assembly GCF_036002945.1). Taxonomy (NCBI): domain Bacteria; kingdom Bacillati; phylum Actinomycetota; class Actinomycetes; order Kitasatosporales; family Streptomycetaceae; genus Streptomyces; species Streptomyces sp. NBC_01224. The sequence continues at coordinate 1,938,035 of NZ_CP108529.1, forward strand.
GGACTTCCTCTCCGCGGGTCTCGGCTTCTCCCGCGAGGACCGCCACACCAATGTCCAGCGGATCGGCTTCGTCGCCGAGCTGCTGGCGGCCAACGGCGTGAAGGTGCTGGTCCCGGTCATCGCCCCGTACGCGGACAGCCGGGACGCGGTACGCAAGCGGCACCAGGCCGAGGGCACCGCGTATCTAGAGGTGCATGTCGCGACTCCGGTCGAGGTGTGCTCCGTACGCGATGTGAAGGGCCTCTACGCGAAGCAGGCGGCCGGCGAGATCAGCGGGCTCACGGGGGTCGACGACCCGTACGAGGCGCCCGAGTCGCCGGACCTGCGGATCGAGTCGCACCGGCAGACCGTGCAGGAGTCCGCGGCGGAGCTGTATGCGCTGCTGAGCGAGAGGGGTGCAGCGTGACGACCGTCGCGACCGTGTCGGAAGGCACCGACAATCCGTACGCACTCAGCCACCTGGACTCCCTGGAGTCCGAGGCCGTACACATCTTCCGCGAGGTGGCGGGCGAGTTCGAGCGGCCGGTGATCCTGTTCTCCGGCGGCAAGGACTCCATCGTGATGCTGCATCTGGCGCTCAAGGCGTTCGCGCCCGCGCCGGTGCCGTTCACTCTGCTGCACGTCGACACCGGGCACAACTTCCCCGAGGTGCTGGAGTACCGCGACCGGACGGTGGCCCGGCACGGGCTGCGGCTCCATGTCGCCTCCGTGCAGGAGTACATCGACGCCGGAAAGCTCCGCGAACGCCCGGACGGCACCCGCAACCCGCTGCAGACCGTGCCACTGACCGAGGCCATCCAGCAGCACCGCTTCGACGCCGTGTTCGGCGGCGGGCGCCGTGACGAGGAGAAGGCGCGCGCCAAGGAGCGGGTCTTCTCGCTGCGCGACGAGTTCTCCCAGTGGGATCCGCGCCGCCAGCGCCCGGAGCTGTGGCAGCTGTACAACGGCCGGCACGCCCCCGGTGAGCACGTCCGGGTCTTCCCGATCTCCAACTGGACCGAGCTGGACGTCTGGCAGTACATCGCCCGTGAGGGCATCGAGCTTCCGGAGATCTACTTCGCCCATGAACGCGAGGTCTTCAACCGCTCCGGCATGTGGCTGACCGCGGGCGACTGGGGCGGCCCCAAGGAGGGCGAGCAGGTCGAGACCCGGCAGGTGCGCTACCGCACGGTCGGCGACATGTCGTGCACCGGCGCCGTCGACTCGGATGCGACGACGCTGGACGCCGTGATCACCGAGATCGCCGCCTCCCGGCTCACCGAACGGGGCGCGACGCGTGCCGACGACAAGATGTCCGAGGCCGCGATGGAAGACCGTAAGCGCGAGGGGTACTTCTAGGATGACCGCACTCACCCAGCACACAGAGCAGTTGTCGACCACCACCCTGCTGCGGTTCGCCACCGCGGGGTCCGTCGACGACGGCAAGTCCACCCTCGTGGGACGTCTTCTGCACGACTCCAAGTCGGTCCTCACCGACCAGCTGGAGGCCGTCGAGCACGCCTCGCGCAGCCGGGGCCAGGAGGCGCCCGACCTGGCGCTGCTGACCGACGGGCTGCGGGCCGAGCGCGAGCAGGGCATCACCATCGATGTCGCCTACCGCTACTTCGCGACGCCGCGCCGACGGTTCATCCTGGCCGACACCCCGGGGCATGTGCAGTACACCCGGAACATGGTGACGGGGGCCTCGACGGCCGAGCTCGCCGTCGTCCTGGTCGACGCCCGCAACGGTGTCGTCGAGCAGACCCGCCGCCATGCCGCGGTCGCCGCGCTGCTGCGGGTGCCGCATGTGGTGCTGGCCGTCAACAAGATGGACCTGGTCGACTACGCGGAGCCCGTGTTCGCCGCCATCGCCGAGGAGTTCACCGCGTACGCCGCATCCCTCGGCGTACCGGAGATCACCGCGATCCCGATCTCCGCGCTGGCCGGTGACAACGTCGTGGAACCGTCCTCGCACATGGACTGGTACGGCGGCCCGACCGTCCTGGAACACCTGGAGACGGTGCCGGTCAGCCATGACCTCACCGCCTGCCACGCCCGCTTCCCCGTCCAGTACGTCATCCGGCCGCAGACGGCCGAGCACCCGGACTACCGGGGCTACGCGGGCCAGATCGCGGCCGGTGCCTTCCGCGTCGGCGAGGCCGTCACCGTCCTGCCCTCGGGCCGTACGTCGACGGTCACCGCGATCGACGCGCTCGGCGAGAGCGTGGACATCGCCTGGGCGCCCCAGTCGGTGACGATCCGGCTGGCCGACGACATCGACATCTCGCGCGGTGATCTCATCGCCCCGGCCGACGACGCACCGGCGGTCACGAGGGACGTCGAGGCGACCGTCTGCCATGTCGCGGACCAGCCGCTCACGGTGGGCCAGCGGGTGCTGCTCAAGCACACCACCCGCACGGTCAAGGCGATCGTCAAGGACATCCCCTCGCGCCTCACGCTGGACGACCTCTCCCAGCACCCGGCACCCGGCCGGCTCGTCGCCAATGACATCGGCCGGGTCGTCGTCCGCACCGCGGAGCCGCTGGCGCTCGACGCGTACGCGGACTCCCGGCGCACCGGCTCCTTCCTCCTGATCGACCCGGCGGACGGCACCACGCTGACGGCCGGCATGGCCGGTGCCTCGTTCGCCGCCGTGGCCGAGCCCGAGGCCGCGGCCGCGGCCACCGACGACGCCGAATGGAGCTTCTGATGAGTATCGACATCTACTCCACTTTCGCGAAGGAGGGCGGCCGCGTCGGCAGCGGCGCCCTCGGCAGCGGCCAGGGCGGGGTCGCACGATGTGCGCGATGACGTACGCGCACCGCCTGCGCGCCCGCTTGCACCAACCGCACCGCCTGCACAGCCAGTTCAGACGAAGACCTGCCGACTTCCCGGCCGCGTCCCCATAGTTTCCGGGGGGACGCGATCACCGGGCCAACGAGAGGATGACCTCCCGTGCCTGCCCCCCGTACCACGCTCCGCCGCAGCCTCGCCGCTGCTGCCGCCCTGCCGCTGCTCGCCGTGGCGCTCACCGCCTGCGGCTACGGCTCCGAGGCGAAGGACGACGACTCCAGGAAGTCGGACGTCGCCGCCGACGCGAAGAAGCTCTCCACCGACACCGTACGGATCGGCTACTTCCCCAACCTCACGCACGCCACCGCGCTGGTCGGCGACCAGGAGGGGCTCTTCCAGAAGGAACTCGGCGGCACCCGGCTCAAGACCTCGCAGTTCAACGCGGGTCCTTCCGAGATCGAAGCGCTCAACGCCGACTCCATCGACATCGGATTCATCGGCCCGTCGCCCTCCATCAACGGTTTCACCAAGTCCAAGGGCAAGAACCTGCGGATCATCGGCGGCTCCGCCTCCGGCGGGGTGAAGCTGGTCGTGAACCCGAAGAAGATCAAGACCCTGGACGACCTCAAGGGCAAGAAGATCGCCACCCCGCAGCTCGGCAACACGCAGGACGTGGCCTTCCTCAACTGGATCTCCGAGAAGGGCTGGAAGGTCGACGCCCAGAGCGGCAAGGGCGACGTCTCCGTGGTCCGTACGGACAACAAGGTGACGCCGGACGCCTACAAGTCCGGTTCCATCGACGGCGCCTGGGTCCCCGAGCCCACCGCGTCCAAGCTGGTCGCCGAGGGTGCCGAGGAACTGCTCGACGAGTCGACGCTGTGGCCGGACAACAAGTTCGTGATCACGAACATCATCGTGTCGCAGAAGTTCCTGAGCGAGCACCCGGATGTCGTCGAGGCGGTGCTGCGCGGTTCGGTGAAGACCAATGCGTGGATCAACGCCAACCCGGACAAGGCGAAGGCCTCCGCCAACGCCGCGCTCGAGAAGCTGACCGGCAAGGCGCTGCCCGCCGAGGTCCTCGACCCGGCGTGGAAGTCGATCCAGATCACCGATGACCCACTGGCCGCCACGTTGAACGCGCAGGCCGAGCACGCGGTGAAGGCCGGTCTGCTGGAGAAGCCGGACCTGACCGGCATCTACGACCTGAAGCCGCTGAACAAGGTCCTGAAGGCCGCGGGCAAGCCCGAGGTCGCCGACGCCGGTCTCGGCGTCAAGTAAGCCGCCCGAACCCGAACCCAGGATTCCCAGGAGGTGACGACCATGGCGACCACCCTCACCAAGACCCAGGACCGTACAGCGGTCGGGCACGCCGCCCGTATCGCACATGTCTCCAAGTCCTTCGGCGGACCGGAGGGGCAGCAGCTCGTCCTGGACGACATCACGCTCGATGTCGCACCGGGCGAGTTCGTCACCCTCCTGGGAGCCTCCGGGTGCGGAAAGTCGACGCTGCTCAACCTGGTGGCCGGACTCGACCGCCCGACCGCGGGGTCCATCGAGACCCCCGGCGGGCGGCCGGCCCTGATGTTCCAGGAACACGCCCTGTTCCCGTGGCTGACCGCGGGCAAGAACGTCGAACTCGCGCTGCGGCTGCGCGGCGTACCCAAGTCGGAGCGCCGCACGGAAGCGGAGCGGCTGCTGGAACTCGTACGGCTGGGCGGAGCGTACGGGAAGCGGGTGCATGAACTCTCGGGCGGTATGCGGCAGCGGGTGGCAATGGCCCGGGCCCTCGCCCAGGACAGTCAACTGCTGCTGATGGACGAGCCGTTCGCCGCGCTCGACGCCATCACCAGGGATGTGCTGCACGACGAGCTGACCCGGATCTGGCGCGAGACGAACGTCTCGGTCCTCTTTGTCACACACAATGTGCGCGAGGCGGTGCGGCTCGCCGAGCGGGTCGTCCTGCTGTCGTCCCGCCCCGGCAGGATCGCCCGTGAGTGGACGGTCGACATCGAGCAGCCGCGCCGTATCGAGGACAACGCGGTCGCGGAGCTGTCCGTCGAGATCACCGAACAACTGCGTGGGGAGATCCGCCGTCATGGCCAGCACTGACACGAAGCCCGACGATCTGGCCGGTCTGGAGGCCGGGCTCGACGCGCTGGACGCTGTGCAGGTGCGCCGCACCCCGGTGCGCGAGGTGCTGCTGCACAAGGTGCTGCCGCCCGTGCTCGCGGTGGCGCTGGTGATCACCATCTGGCAGCTGCTCGTCGAGGCCCAGGTCACCGACGACTACAAACTGCCTTCACCGGCCGCGGTGTGGCACAGCGCGTTGGACATGTGGCTGCAGGGCACGCTGCTGGAGGTCGTCTGGACCAGCATCTCGCGTGGTCTGCTCGGCTTCCTGATGGCCGTGGCCATCGGTACGCCGCTGGGTCTGCTGGTCGCCCGGGTGAAGTTCGTACGGGCCGCGATCGGCCCGATCCTGTCCGGGCTGCAGTCCCTGCCGTCGGTCGCCTGGGTGGCACCGGCCGTGATCTGGCTCGGACTGAACGACAAGATGATGTACGCCGTGATCCTGCTGGGCGCCGTCCCCTCGGTCGCCAACGGGCTGGTCTCCGGCGTCGACCAGGTGCCACCGCTGTTCCTGAGGGCGGGCCGTACGCTCGGCGCGACCGGGCTGCGCGGGACCTGGCACATCGTGCTGCCGGCCACGCTGCCCGGCTATCTGGCCGGTCTCAAGCAGGGCTGGGCGTTCTCCTGGCGCTCACTGATGGCCGCCGAGATCATCGCATCCTCCCCCGATCTCGGCCTGGGGCTCGGTCAGTTGCTGGAGAACGGACGCAACAACGCGGACATGCCCGGCATCTTCCTCGCCATCATCCTGATTCTGTTCGTCGGCATCGCGATCGACCTGCTGATCTTCAGTCCGCTGGAGCGGTGGGTGCTGCGCAGCCGCGGTCTCCTCGTCAAGAACTGAGCCACGCCATGTCCGCCCCGGTCCTCCTCGTCATCGCCCACGGCAGCCGCGACCCGCGGCACGCCGCGACCGTGCACGCGCTCACCGCGCGGGTTCGGTCGCTGCGGCCGGGGCTGCGCGTGGAGACCGGTTTCCTGGATTTCAACGCGCCGTCGATACCGAGGCTGTTGGAGCGGCTGGCCGCGAAGGGCGCGGGGGACGTCATCGCGCTCCCCCTGCTGCTCACCCGGGCCTTCCACGCCAAGGCCGACATCCCCACGGTGCTGCACGAGGCCCGGACCGGACTGCCTCGGCTGCGCATCCGGCAGGCCGAGGTGCTCGGCCCGTCACCCCTGCTGAATTCGGCACTGGAACGGCGGCTGTACGAAGCCGGGGTCCATCCCGGTGACCGAAGTTCGACCGGGCTCGTCCTGGCCTCGGCGGGCTCCACAGACCCGGAGGCGATCGCAGTGATCGCTGAAATCGCGCGGGAGCTGCGGCACACCGGTTGGTGCGCCGTGCGGCCTGCGTTCGCCTCCGCTGCATCACCCGCGGGGTACCCCCGCACCGAGGACGCGGTACAGGCCCTGCGGGCCGAAGGCGTGCGGCGGGTGGCGGTGGCCCCTTACGTCATCGCACCCGGCCGGCTCCCGGACCGTATCGGTGCGGGCGCCAGGGAGGCGGGGGCGGATGTACTGGCCGAAGTGCTGGGCTCTTCAGCGGAGTTGGCACAGCTTCTGCTCCGTCGCTATCACGAGGCGTGCCTGCCGCGCATGGCGGCACTCACCGCCTGACCGGCCCGAAGTGGGCGCCGCGGGATGCCCGGCGCCCACTCGGAGTCCGTCTAACCGGCCTTGGTCGTCGCCGTGACCGTGGCTGCCGGACCGGCCCCCGCTGCGGTGACAGCGGCAACCGTGACGGTGTAGGCGGTACTGGGGGTCAGCCCGCCGATCACCCGGAACATGCCCTTGCCCGAGGGCTGGCCGACCAGGGCGTCCCGCCCGGTGACCTCGATGGTCCGGCCGTCGGAGAGCGTCAGCCGGTAGCCGATCACCTTGGCGTCACCCATCTTCACGGGCGGGGTCCACGCCACAGTCGCGGCGTGGGCCGCAGTGCGCAGCTTCGGCCCGGTGGGGGCGTCGGCCGGCACCGTGGCCGCCGTCGGCAGGAGCGGAGCGGAGGCGAGGGACGGGGCACTCGTGCCCTGTGCGTTGGCGGCGGTGACGATGACGGTGAAAGGTCCGTCGTCCTCGGGGAGTCCGCCGATCCGGATGTAGGCCAGCCGCTTGTAGTCGGCGGCCGATGCGGTCGACGCGGCCACCTCCGCCCCGTCCAGCCGCAGGGCATGCGCGGTGTAACTGAGAACCGGTGAACCACCCTCTACGAAGCTGGGGTTGAAGGTGGCGTACAGGGCGTCGGCCCCCGCTGTGCTGGTACCGACCCGTGACGGCGCCTCGGGCACGGAGAGCGCCCCTGTCCTGCGCGTGAGAATCCCCCGGTACGCGGGCTCCACTCCGGCGTTGTCGACGATCGCGGCGGGTACGTCGGCGAGGGAGGTCATGATGCGGTTGCCGGTGGTCACCAGCCCCTTGTTGTCGCCGTCGCTCGTGCCCTCCTCCCACCAGTTGTCCTTGACGAGCGTCGGGTCGTTGTTGCCGAGCGTGTCGCGGTAGTCGGTGTGGCGGCTGGCGACATTGGCGTACGAGGCTCCGTACAGCACATTGCCCTCGACGGTCTCGTAGGTGCAGCCGTTGTCGGTGTAGACGCTCTTGCCCAGGCCCCACTGGTCGTGGATGACATTGCCGGTGACTTTCTCACCGTCGGCGAGCGATGTGCCGGTCATGCCCTGGGTGTAGATGCCACCACCATCGTCGAACATCTGCATGTAGTCGAAGATGAGGTTGTCGCTCACGACGTTGTCATGGCTGGGGTTGGGCGTCGCCGGTGAGCCGATCTTGTCGGGCCAGCCTCCCCAGCCCATGGATATCGCGCTGTAACCGAGATGGTCGAGCTGGTTGTGCGCGATGGTGTTGTGCTGGGTGTAGCCGTTGAGGATGCCGACCGCCCCGTGGTACTCACGAGGCAGTCCATAGAGATGATTGTTCGTCACTTCCACGCCGCTGGCGGGGGTTTGGCCGTCCACACCGCCGATCTCCAGACCATTGCCCGAGATGTCGGTGAAAATGCTGCCACTGACCTGGGTGTCGGCCGTACCGGTACCGAGTTCGAGTCCGGCTGCGCCCAGATGCGTGAACACGCTGTCGCTGAATTCGATGCGCTTGCCGTACGTGAAGGAGACATTGCCCGGCATCTTGGTCCAGGAGGCGAACGGGCAGGTGCCGCCTTCGACGAACCCGCACAATCCTTGAGTGGCCCAGCCGGTGGGTCCGGTAATGGTGTAGCCGGCCTGGATCTCGGAGAAGCCCTCGGGCCGCGACGGGGTCAGCCAGGTCGCATAGCTGAACTGCAGCCCGCGGAAGACGACATCGTGGACGGGTGCTGTGGCGGTGCCGCGGCCGTCGAGGAGTTTCTCGGCCGAGGCCGCCTCGACGTCCGCACGGCGCAGGTCCTCGCCCTTGCGCGGCAGGTAGTAGACGGTGCGGGCCGAGCGGTCGAGGTACCACTCGCCCGGCTGGTCCAGGAGTTCATAGGCGTTCTCGATGTACGAGGCCCTGCCGCCGTTGGTGAGGTGGCCGGGGCCGACCATGGAGACGGAGCGGCCCGGAATGTCGGGGAACTCCACACGCTTGTTGGAGTTGTCCCAGCACGGCTGGACCATGGTGAGGGTGGTGCCCTCGGCCTCGGCGATCCGGCAGCGCGGTTCGGTCCACTGGCCGAGGCCGTTGCGTTCGACGTTCCAGAGCTCCTCGCCGCTCGAGTAGACGAATTCGGCGTCGGACGGATGACGCCAGTGCGCGAGGGTGTCCGCGGTTGTGGTGTACCCGGTGGGTGTGACCGTCAGCCCGACGGGCACCTCGCCGCGTGCGCGCTGGGCGCGCACCCCGTCGACGTACAACTGCCGGGTGTCGGAGAGACCTTGGGGCGCGGGGGCCGAGTAGAGCCCGGGACGCCCACGGACCGGCTTCCAGCCTTCGACCTTGCGGCCGCCACTGATGACCGTGGATCCGGTCCCCTGCCAGATGATCCTGTGGCCGTCGCGGCCGGAGTCCCGGGCGTCGAGGACGAGCGGCTTCTTTGTCCGGTACGTACCGGAGGCGAGGTGCACGGTGAGGTCGCCGTCTGCGTGCGCGGCCCTCGCGCGCGCCAGATCACGCGCACGCTGAAGGGTCTTGACGGGGTGGCGCGCGATGCCCTGCGCGTGGTCGTCACCCATGGGGGACACATACACATCTGCCAAGTGCGCGTCGGCCGAGTCGGCTCCGGCCGCGGTCGAGCTGCCGGGGACGCCGAGCGCCAGGACCACGGAGAGAGCCGCGACAAGCGCGGCTCTTCGGGATACGAGCATCTTCCCTCCTTGGGGTCAGTCTCGTCAGGCACGAGAAACGTAGGAGGGTTGACGTGGAACGGTCAACGCTTGGTACAGGATTTCCGCCCTGATCCCTCACTTTCACAGAAATCATCGGACCAATGGCTATACGTGCCCGGTACAGAAGGTGGCAGTCAGCCGAAGTCGAGGCCGCCCGTGCGGGTCCGCTTGAGTTCGAAGAGGTCCGGATTCCCGGCAAGTACCCGGAAGCTGTCGAAGACCCGCGCCGCCTCCTCGCCACGCGGTACGGCCCGCAGGACCGGCCCGAACCAGACCGAGCCGTCGACATGGATCGTGGGCGTACCGACGTAGGCGTCCGCCTCCGGATCCTTGCCGGCGTCGTGGCTGCGTCGCAGTGCCTCGTCGTACGTCTCGAAGTGCGCGGCGGCGCCCAACTCGGCGGGCAGACCGAGCTCCGCGAGGGATTCGGCGATCACTTCGTCGAAGTCCTCGTTCTTCTGCTGGTGGATACGGCTGCCCATCGCGGTATAGAGATCGCGGAGCACAGCATCACCGTGGTCGGCGGCCGCCGCGACCGCGACCCGCACCGGACCGATCGACTTGTCGACCAGTTCCCGGTACCAGTCAGGGAGTTCATTGCCGATGTTGTGCAGGTAGAGGCTCATGACGTGGAAGCGGAGCTCGATGTCGCGCTGCTGCTCCACCTCCAGCATCCAGCGGGAGGTGATCCAGGCGAACGGGCAGGCCGGGTCGAAGTAGAAATCGACGGCGGTCCTGCCCGTCTCCGGGGTGCGGTGAGTGGTCATGCGCCGAGCCTAGTCAGGCATTGGCTCACCGGTCTGGGCCATTTGCCGTCCGGTCAACTGGGCCACTTTCAGGCCCCGGTCCAGTGCGGGTCGCGGCCGCTGTGGGCCAGCACCCGTTCGAACACCGACGCCGATGCGGGGACTGTCACCTCGTCGGCGAAGCCGTCGTACTGCCGGTAGAGCGCGGCGGTACCGTCGACGACATCGAGGACATAGGCGGCCGCCGCGTCGGAGAGCCGGACGTCCGCTCCGATGGCGCGGGCCACGTCCCAGGTGTGCAGGGCCGTCTCCTCGATGAGCATCGCGGCGATCTCGGAGGCCGGGGAGGTCGAACCCCCGAGGTCGATCTCGCCCTCCCAGACCGCCGGGTCCGACCAGGCGGCGACGGCGCGGTCCAGTTGCGCCGCGTACTTCTGCGCCCAGTCGGCGTCGGCGGTGAAGTCACAGGTGGTGAGCTCGTCGGGGAGGTCCTTGCGCAGGGCGCGGTGCTCCAGGCCGTGGGAGGTGTACAGCACCCAGTGGTTGATGAGTCCGCGCAGGTCCCAGTCGCCGCACGGTGTGGTGGATACGTCGAGCTGTTCGGCACTGATGGAGCGGGCGATACGGGCCGCCTCGGCAGCGCATTCGGTCATATGAGCGTGCTCGTTCTTCATACGCCCCACGCTAGGACGAGCCACTGACACCGTTCTTGAAGAAAAGCGACGGCGCCCCCGGACCTGTGGCTTCAGGAGGCGGCGTCGACGAGTGCGACAAGTTCGGCCACCGACATCGAGCCGGGATTCCGGCGCTCGAGCGCGAACGTGTTCGCGGTGCGCCGCAGGACGTCATTGACCGGAGTGGGTGCGCCATGGAACCGGCCGAGCAGCACGATCTCGCCGTTGAGGTAGTCGGCCTCGATCGTGCCCGTGCCCGTGCCCGTGCCCGTGCCCCGGCTGAGGCTCTGCCAGGACGAACCGGCGCCACGCGGGGACCCGTCGAACGGCTCGCAGCGGATCCTGCCGGCCCTGGCCTCGGCCTGTTCCTCCTGGCCGACCGCATCGATCCCGGCGGCCGCGAGCACGGCCTGGCCCTCGGCGAGCCGTGCAACGCATCCCGCCCCCGTTCCGCAGCCTCACAGGTGAGAACGCCGATCCCCGAAGGACCGGCAACACCTCGGCACAGGACGAGAAGTCCTGGCGCCGATTGCCACTAGTGTTCCCGTCATGTCTTCCACGTCACGCCCTCTCGATGATGTCTTCCTGCTCGGTGGCGAGCTGCCCGTACGCCGTCTCGGCTACGGCACCGCGCAGCTGACCGGCCCCGGATACTGGGGGCCGCGCGGGGAGCGGCAGGACGCCGTGGCCGTGCTGCGGGCGGCCGTCGAGCGGGGTGTCACGCTCATCGACACCGCCGACAATTACGGCCCCGGGCTGGCCGAGGAGCTGGTGGCCGAGGCTCTTCACCCGTACCGCGAGGATCTCGTGATCGCGACCAAGGGCGGTGTGGTGCGCACAAGCGACAGTGCCTGGCACATCGCGGGCCGTCCCGAACAGTTGCGGGCGATGTGCGAGGCCAGTCTGCGGCGGCTGCGGACCGACCGGATCGACCTCTACCAGTTGCACCGGCTGGACCCGGACGTACCCATGGCCGACCAGCTGGGCACCCTGGATGCGCTGAGGCAGGAGGGTAAGATCCGGTACATCGGTCTGGACACCCTCACCGCCGACCAGCTGGAGCAGGCTCTCTCCCTGACCGGGATCGCCTCGGTGCAGAACCGCTTCAATCTCCTCGACCGTTCGTCGGACGCGGTACTGAAGCTGTGCGAGACCCACCACCTGGCTTTTCTGCCCTGGTTCCCACTGGCCAACGGTGCTCTGACCGGCGAGGCAGCCGCGGCACTCGCCGGTGTCGCCGATCGGCACGGTGCCACCCCTGGGCAGATCGCCCTCGCCTGGCTGCTGCACCGCTCCCCTGCGCTGTGTCCGACTCCGGGCACCGGTTCTCCCGTTCATCTGGCGGAGAACCTGGGGGCGCGGGAGATCCGGCTGTCCGCCGAGGACATGAGCTGCCTGGAGTCGCTCGCACCCGCATGAAGGAGTACCCGCACGTGACCACACGTACCACCTCCGCTGTTCGCGCCCCGGCCGGTGCTTCCGGTTCGCCCGCCGCCGTCCCGGTGATCCGGGCCGAGGGTGTCTCGCTCGTCCGGGAGGGCAATGTCCTGCTCGACTCGGTCTCCCTGACCGTACGCAGCGGTGAGCACTGGGCCCTGCTCGGTGCGAACGGGGCGGGAAAGAGCACGCTGCTGGGGCTGCTCGGCGCGGTCAACCACCCCACCAGGGGCGCGGTCGAGGTGCTGGGGCGAACCCTCGGGCGGGTCGATCTGCGGGAGCTCCGGTCGCTGCTCGGTCATGTCGATCCCCGCCATCCGCTGCGTTCGCCGCTGTCGGTGCACCAGGTGGTGCTGACCGGTCTGACCAACTCGGTCGAGCCGGTACCGCGCTGGTCCGCGAGCCAGGAACAACGGGCGCGGGCGGATCGGCTCCTGAAGATGCTCGGCATGGGCGGCGGGACCCGGTCGCGCTGGCCCGCGCTCTCGCAGGGTGAGCGCGGCCGTACGCTCATCGCCCGCGCCCTGATGCCGCAACCGAGGCTGTTGCTGCTCGACGAGCCGGCCACGGGGCTCGATCTTGCCGCCCGTGAGCAATTGCTCGACAGTCTGGACACGCTGCGCGAGGAGCATCCGGAGCTGGCGACGGTCCTGGTCACCCACCATCTGGAGGAGCTGCCCGCCTCGACCACGCATGCGATGCTGCTGCGGGGCGGCCGCTGTCTGGCATCGGGCCCGGCCGACGAGGTACTGACCACCGATCAGGTCAGCGACTGCTTCGGACACCCGGTGCGGATCTCCCGTACGGACGGCCGGTGGACGGCGCGGGCGCAGCGCGTCACCCGTCGCTGAACGGGTTCATCCGTCGGCGTCCGGACCGGCGTTCGCGGTGTCGCCGAACGGCGTGGCCTGGTGGAAGTAGAGCACCCAGCCCGCGCCGGTCAGCCGCCACAGCGAACTTCGGTGAGCGAGGTGCCCCTTCGTCTCGGTGTCGTAGGTGAGGTGGACGCATTCGTCGTCCACCTGGACTCCGCACATCCGGGACGCGGTGAGCGGGCCGGGGCGCGGGGCGTTCTCGGCGGTGAGCGAGGCGATCATCGTGTCACGGTCCCAGACCCGGCCTGCGGAATCGATCTCGCGGTACTCGGGGTGCAGCACCTGGGAGAGGAGTTCGGCACAGGCGCGTACCACCGGGTCGAGGAGGCGGAGCTCGCCCTCCACCGCTGCGGCCACGCCGGGGGACGGTTCGCTCACGTGCGTACTCCGTCGATTGCGGTACCCGTCGGCGCGGTCATCTCCACCAGCTTGACCACGGTGTTCCAGTTGCGCGAGGTGGCGATGACGCCTTTGGTGAGGGACGGCCGGGACAGGGCATCGGCGAGTCTGGAACGGCCCAGTCCGTCGGGGGCGTAGAGGTAGAGCGCGCGGTCGCCGAGCCGGAACTCCTCGGGAAGGAAGGCCGCCGGGTCGATCCCGGCGAAGCGGTCGGCGTCGACCGGCTGCCCGTAGTAGGTGATGTGCAGCTGCTTGCCTTCGAGTTCGGCGGCCGGGAACGGGCAGGCCGCGGCAACTGCGGCGAGGTAGCCGCCGTCCCGGACCAGGCAGGGGACGGGGAAGCCGAACCGCTTCTCGATGGCCCGCTCCAACTCGGCGGCGAGTGCGTTCTCGTCGTCCGACGCGCTGCTGAAGACGGCGTTGCCGCTCTGCAGGTGGGTACGGACGTCCCCGTGGCCGAGTTCGGTGAGCAGCGTGCGGAGTTCGGCCATCGGAACCTTCTTGTGGCCGCTCACATTGATCCCGCGCAACAGCGCCGCGTACATCGTCATGGGCACACCATAGGACGATCCGTCCACGCAGTGCGGCCGCCGCGCCCCGTGGGGGAGGGCGCGGCGGCCGCCGATTGCGTTGCGCCGGACGTCTGCCGCCCGGTCACGGCTGCGGAGGTCGGTTACTCAACGACCTTCAGCAGCTTGTTCGGCGTGCCCCCGGTCGCATTGGAGATCGCGTCGGCGGTGGCTCCATCGGTCAGCGCCGTGGCGACCTCCGCCGGGGTGGCGTCCGGGTGTCCGGAGAGGTAGACGGCGGCGGCACCGACGACGTGCGGGGTCGCCATGGACGTACCGGAGATGGTGTTGGAGTCGTCGTCGCTGTCGTTCCAGGACGAGGTGATGTCGGATCCGGGGGCGTAGATGTCCACGATCGAGCCGTAGTTGGAGAACGACGACTGTTCGTCGTCCACCGTGGACGAGGCGACCGTGATGGCCTCCGGGACGCGGGCCGGGGAGCTCTCGCTCGCGTCGGTGGACTCGTTTCCGGCGGCCACCGCGAAGGTGACTCCGGAGGCGATGGCCTTCTGGACCGCGGCGTCGAGCGCCTCGTCCGCGCCGCCGCCGAGGCTCATATTGGCGACCGAGGGGCCCTCGTGGTTGGCGGTGACCCAGTCGATGCCCGCGACGACCTGCTCGGTGGTGCCCGAGCCGGAGTCGTCGAGGACCCGGACGGCGACGATCTTCGCCTTCTTGGCGACCCCGTAGGTCGCACCGGCGATGGTGCCCGCAACGTGGGTGCCGTGGCCGTTGCCGTCGTCGGCGCTGTCGTCGTTGTCGACGGCGTCGTAGCCCGAGGCGGCCCGGCCCTCGAACTCGTTGTGCGTGGTACGGACACCGGTGTCGATGACGTATGCGGTGACGCCCTCGCCCGCGCTGTCCGGGTAGGTGTACGCGTTGTCGCCGGCCGTCTCGGCCTGGTCGATGCGGTCCAGCCCCCAGGACGGCGGGTTGTCCTGGGTGGCGTCGATGTGGAACTTCTTGTTCTGGACGACCTTGGAGACGGCCGGGTCGGCCGCCAGACGCTTGGCCTCGGTCAGTGAAAGACCGCTGGCGGAGAAGCCGTTGATGGCGGAGTTGTAGTTCCGCTTGAGCTTGCCGCCGTACTCCTTGGCGAGCTTCGCCTTGTCGGCCTTCTGGTCCAGCATCACGATGTAGCTGCCCGGGACGGCGGTCGCCGCGTCGGCACCGTAGACGGTGCCCATCGCGGGAGCCGGCGCGGCTCCGGCGAGGGAGGTGCCCAGCAGGCTGACTCCGGCCGCCGCGGCCACTGCGGTTATCGCCGCGGTCAGCTTGATCCGACGTGCGCGCTTGTGAATTGCCATGAAGAGGGGTCTCCTCGTCATTCTTTGTGGGGGGATTGACCCCCGGCCGAATGATCTCCGGGGGTTGGCTCGAAACCCTCGCCGATTGACGCGCTCAGATCAAGACCTTCATGCGGCTGTGACTTACTCAACAAGGTTTCGTAATAAGAAACCGGCCAGCTGCAGCCAAGTCGGTCACAGTCGTGGCAACATCCGTCACACGTAAGGGGCTTACCGCTCCCACAGCAGTGACCCGCGCACTTCGCAAGAGGGAAGGCGGACCCCGCCGGCGCACCCGGGTGGGCGAGGACACGGCTTGATTCCGCCCCCGTCCGTCAGGTGGGCAGTTCGGCCTCGATGAGGTCGGCCGCCCCCTTCGTGCCGCCCTCCCCCGCCATCCGCTCCCGCACGGCCGCGGCCCTCTTCGCCACCTCGGGGTCACCCACCAGGCCGAGCACGGCCGCCCGCAGCGACTCGGGGGTCACCTCCGCCATCGGGAGATGACGGGCGACGCCGAGCGCCTGGAGCATGTCGGCGTTGCCGAACTGGTCGACGGCCTGCGGCACGGCGACCATCGGGGTGGCGGTGGCGAGCCCCTCCTGGCTGCCCCCGGCGCCCGCGTGGGTGATGAAGGCGTCCGCCTGCTTCAGCACCGAGAGCTGCGGCACCCAGGAATGCACCTCCACATTGGCCGGTACGTCGCCGAGTTCGGCGGAGTCGACCCAGGCGCCGATCTGGAGCACGACGTGCCAGCCGGGCAGAGAGCCGAAGGCCGTGACGCAGTCGCGGTAGAAACCGGGCTGGTTGGTGAAGGTCGAGCCGAGCGAGACCAGCAGCACCTTGTCGGCACCCTCGGGGCGCTGCCACTCCCCCTGGTCCGCGCGGTCGCCCTGGCAGGCGCCCACGAAGGTGTGGACCGACCTGTCGACACGGTCGGCGTTCGGCTGGAGCACCTCGGGGATCAGGACGACCGACCGCGGCGGCCGGCCGACGAACGGGTCCGGGTGCTGGTCGATCCCGTTCCCGGTGAGCCAGTCCTGGAAGCGCCGGTAGTACGCCCGCCCGCGCTCGGACCGCTTCAGCTCGGCGGTCATCGGCTCACCGACCTCCTCCTCGTATCCGTCCCAAGCGACCAGGTTGGGTGAGAGGGAGACGGCGGGCACACCCCAGCGATGGGCAAGGACCCGCGCCGGGTAGGAGGTGATGTCGTGCAGGACGAGAGCGGGCTCGTCCCCGTCGAAGGCCTTGATGAGCTGAGGCAGGGCCTGGACGGCGTCGTCGAGAAAGGGTTCGAGGTTGTCGATGAGTTCGGTACCCCAGGCGTCCGGGGCCTCTTCGGTCGGCAGCACCGAGGTGTAGAGCACCGGTTCGGCGCCGGTGGCGGCGACCTTCTCGGCGAACGACGCCGGGATGGCGTAACTGACGCGGTGCCCACGGGCGACGAGCTCCCGGATGACTTCCAGACTCGGGTTCACGTGCCCGTGGGCGGCGATGGAGAACATGGCGATATGGGCGCGCTCGGTATTCGTCATGCGCTCACCGTAGACGAGACGAGACGTCTCGTGCATTTTGTTTTCGGGGTGCCTCAGCGCTGATAGCGGGCCAGCACCCGGTTCCCGTCGTCGACCAGACGTTTCCTCAGCTCTTCCGCGCCGATCGCCCCGCTGTAGTACTCCTGGAGGGCGGGTGTGGCGACCTTGTCCTTCCATTCCGGGTAGCCGCGGACCGACTGGGCGGGCGCCGGACGCAACGCCTTCGCCACGGCGACCCCGGTCGACCAGCCGTCCTTGTCGGTGTGCAGGGCCGGGTCCGCGAGGGCCGCGGTGCCGGTCGGGAGCATCCAGTCACCCTTGGCCAGGCGCACCATGTTCTGCGGCCGGAGCAGGAAGTCGATGAACTGCGTGGCCTCCTTCTTGTGCGGGCTGGCCTCCGAGACGGAGAGGGTCTGCGGACTCACTCCCTGGGCGAGGCCCCCGCTGCCGGCCGGGGCGGGCAGGACGGTCCACTCGAAGCCCTCGGGGGCCTGCTCGACGACCTGTTGGCGGTACGAGAAGCCGAGCGGAACCATCGCGTACTTGCCGCCGAAGAATCCGGGTAGGGTGTCGGAGCCGCCCATGCCGAGCGTGGTGCGGGCGGCGCTGTGATCGATCTCGACCTGATCGTGAATGGTGCCGGGGACGACCTGGTCGCCCTCGCCCGCGCGGATGGTCACCTTGCCGTCGGCGCCCGGGTGGAAGAGCCGCCCGCCGGCGGAGAGGCCGAGGTTGAGGGTGACGGAGACGGGCTCCTTGAGCGGCCAGGCGACGCCGTATCTCCCCTTGCCCGTCAGCTCCTTGGTGATCTGCCGGAACTCGGTCCAGCTCCACGGGTTGCCGGGCGTCGGGATACGGACCCCCGATTCCTTGAGGATCTTGGTGTTGGCGATCAGGACACGGGGCTCCTGGAGGAACGGCACTCCGTAGACACCATCGCCGAAGGTGGTCGTCCGCCAGCTCTGTTGCGGGATGTCGGAGGTCAGCCGGTCCGGCAGCAGCGTCCGCAGATCGGCGAGGTAGCCGCCGTACGCGAAGTCGGCGAGGTCGTCGGAGGCGTCATGGATGACATCCGGCGCCTCGTCGCCCTCGAAGGAGGTGAGCAGCTGGTCGTGGACGGTGTCCCAGCTGCCCTGGACGTAGTTGACATGGATGTCGGGGTGGGTTTCGTTCCACTCCTTCACCAGTTGCTTGTTGGCGTCGACGGACTCCTTCTGCCAGGCCAGCGACTGGAAGCTGAGCTCGGTCCGCCCGTTGCCGTCCCTGCCGCCGCCCGTCCCCGAGCAGCCGGTGAGCAGCAGGGCCAGTGCCGTGGCCACGGCGCCGGTCGCCGTCCGTAGTGCACGCATCAGCTCTTCACCGCCCCGGCCAGCATGGAGCCCGTGATCCGCCGCTGGATGATCGCGAAGACGACCAGCGAGGGAAGGGTCGCGAGGAACGCGGCGGCGGCGAGCGGCCCGAGGTCGGCCGCGCCCTCCGCCCCGATGAAGTGGGTCAGTACGACCGGCAAGGTCTGCTTCTCCGGTGTCTTGAGCAGGACGAGTGCGAAGAAGAACTCGTTCCACGCGGTGATGAACGCGAAGAGTGCGGTGGCGACGATGCCGGGGGCCAGCAGCGGGGCGGTGACCGAGACGAGCGTCCGCAGCCGGCCCGCGCCGTCGACCGAGGCGGCCTCTTCGACCTCGGCGGGCACGGCTCGTACGTACCCCACCAGCATCCACAGCGCGAAGGGCAGCGCCCAGACGACGTACACCATGATCAACCCCCACAGGGTGTTGATCAGATGGAGATTCTTCAGGACCAGGAAGAGCGGAATGATCAGCAGGACGAACGGGAACGCCTGGCTGACCACGACCCATCCGGTGGTGGCCGTCGAGAGCCTGGAGCGGTGACGGGCCATGACATAGGCCATGGGCGTGGCGATGAGCACCGCGACGATGGCGGCGCAGAGCGCGGCGATCAGCGAATTGGAGGCGGCCTGGAGCAGCGGCTGTTCGTCGAATGCCTTGCGGAAGTTGTCCAGCGTCGGATGCTCGGGGATCCAGGTCGGGTGCAGGGAACCCAGTTCGCGCGCCGGTTTGAAGGCGGTGGAGATCAGCCACAGGAACGGGAACGCCAGAAAGACGAGATAACCGAGCAGTGCGACGTACTGTCCGGCGCGTGCGGATCTGCTGGTACGCGGGCTCACCGGTCCTCGCCTCCCCTGAGCCGGCCGACGAGATACACCGCGAGGATCACGGAGATCACCGCGACCATCACACAGCCCATCGCCGCGGCGTAGCCGAACTGTCCGTAGCGGAAGGCCTCTTCGTACGCGAAGAGCATCGGCAGCCGGGTGCGGCCGCCGGGTCCTCCGTTGGTCAGTACGTAGACCAGGGCGAAGGAGTTGAAGTTCCAGATGAAGTTGAGCGCGGTGATGGAGAGCGCGACCGGTCTGAGGACGGGCCAGGTGACCGTGCGGAAGCGGCGCCAGGCACCTGCGCCGTCCAGGGCGGCCGCCTCGTGGAGTTCGTGCGGGGTGTTCTGCAGTCCGGCCAGGAGGGCGACGGTGGTCTGGGGCATGCCGGCCCAGACGCCCACGACGACCACGGCGGGCAGGGCGGTGGCGAGCCCGGTGAGCCAGTCCCGGCCGTCGCCGAGGCCGAGATCGCGGATCGTCTCGTTCAGGATGCCCGCGTCCGGGTTGTACACGAGCCGCCACATGATGCCGACGACCACCTCGGGCATCGCCCACGGAATGATCGCCAGCGCCCGCGCCAGCCAGCGCATGCGCAGATTCTGGTTGAGCAGCAGGGCGAGGCCGAGCGCCAGTACGAACTGCGGGACGGTGACGCCGACCGCCCAGAGCAGACCGATCCGGAACGAGTCCCAGAACAGGGCGTCGTGGAGCAGGTCCTGGAAATTCAGCCCGCCGACCCACTGGGTGGAGCGGGTGCGGCCGGACTGGGCATCGGTGAAGGCCAGCGCGATGCCGTAGAGGAGCGGGCCGACACTGAGGATCAGGATCGGGATCAGCGCGGGCAGTACCAGGAACCAAGTGCCGGCATTCCGGTTGACCGGCCGGGTCTGCTTGTCGTGCGGGCTGCCGGACGGACCGTGCCTTCCGGATCGTACGGTTGCACTCGCCAATGTCATGAATTCGCCCCCTTGCGTCATTCGATCGGTTTCATACCGTTCTGGCCGCTCAGGTGGCCCTCGTCATCGTGCTGACGGGCCGTCGGTTCGTCAAGCAGGCCTGCACAGATGCGAAAATCGGAGCCATGAACGAGATGCGTGCGCGCGAGGTGCTGACCGCTGCCGGACTGTCCGGCGGCGCGGAGTTGCTCGCGCTGGGTGAGAACGCGGTGTTCGCCGTGGCCGACCTTGTGGTCAAGGTCGGCCGGGACGCCGTGCAGAACCCGGAACTGCGGGAGCGGGCCGAGCGCGAGGTGGCCGTCGCTCAGTGGCTGGCCGCCTCCGGTGTCCCCGCCGTACGGGTCGCCGAGCCCGGGGCGCGGCTGGTGGAGGGCCACCCGGTGACGCTCTGGCACCGGCTGCCCGACGCCGTGCGCCCTGCCGAGCCGCGCGATCTCGCCCCGCTGCTCACCCAGGTGCATGCGCTGCCCGCCCCGGAAGGCTTCACGCTGCCGCGCCGTGAGCTGCTCGGCGGCGTCGAGCGCTGGCTGCGGCTCGCGGGCGACGCGATCGATCCGGCCGACGCCGATTATCTGCGCGGCCGGCGCGACGGCTTCGCGAAGGCCGCGGCAGCCCTTGCCCCGCACCTGCCGCCGGGCCCCATCCACGGCGACGCGCTCCCCCGCAACGTCCACGTCGGCCCGGACGGGCCGGTGCTGGTCGATCTTGAGACCTTCTCCACCGATCTACGCGAGCACGATCTGGTGGTCCTCGCACTCTCCCGCGACCGGTACGGCCTGCCCGCCCACGCCTACGACGCGTTCACCGAAACGTACGGCTGGGACGTACGCACCTGGGAAGGATGCGCGGTTCTGCGCGGCGCCCGCGAGACGGCGAGCTGCGCCTGGGTCGCCCAGCACGCCCCGTCGAACCCCAAGGCGCTGACGGAATTCCGGCGCAGGGTGGCGTCATTGCGCGAGGACGCCCCCGAGGTGCGCTGGTACCCCTTCTGAACCGCGCTTCCCGTCGCGCGTAAGTGCTGGATGCGCGCGGGCGGGCGCCCCGCCCGCACCGTCGTGCACCCGGACACCCATACCTCCCCTTCGGTCCGCCGAGCGGTCCTCACGGGCGTATGCCCTTGCTCGGGCGAGGGTGCGGTACCGAGGCCCGAGGGCGCCTGTCCGGTGCCCAATGACCTTCCGTACCATGCCTCTTGGCCGTAAGGCCGAACAGGTGTGATTGCAACGGGGGTTGCCCATGGGAGCCGGAGAAGGTGGCGAGCAGACGCTCGCGAGCTCGCCGAGCGACAAGAAGCGCGCGGCGACGTACATGAACGATCACCAGATACCTGATACCGAGTCGGCCGCCCTCATGGCGTCCGGCGGTGGAGCGGTGCGGGCGCTCTTCCTCGCCCCTACGGCCCCCGCGAGCCCCCTGCTGAAGCAGGACACCGGACTGCAGGGGCTCTCCGGCTGGGCCTCGGACCAGGGCGTCTCCGACGCGCTGGTCGCGTGGCAGGGACAGGCGAACCGGCTGATGGGGCGGTTGCAGCAAGAGCTTGCCGGGCTGAAAGGCGCTCGGAACACGCTCCGGGACCAGGACCTCATCGCCGGCGCTCAGACGAACTCCATACGGCTCCCCAGCAGTTTCGACGGGATGTGACGGGCACCGCCATGACGCTGAACTATCACGATGTGGTGACGGCCGACCTGTCTTCCTTCGCGGATGTCGCGGGGGCCTGGAAGAAGATGGGTGAGCGCTTCGGTGAGCTCAAGATCAACTACGAGAAGCATGTGCAGAGCGTGCTGGGCAACGGGAACTGGCAGGGGCTCGCCTACGGTGCCCAGCAGCACACCGCCGCGGCGACCGGCTTCGAGTACGGGGCGGCCAAGAGGGAGGCCCTGGCCATCGCCAGCCTTCTCACGGATGCGCAGACCGAGCTGACCCGCCTGCAGAAGGCGGTCAAGGACCTGGTCGAGGACGCAGAGAAGAAGGACTACAAGGTCGACGGCTCCGGCAAGGCGACCTACATCGGGTACGACAAGCTCTCCGAGCAGGAGCGGTACGCCCTCCATCACGACCCCGACTACCCCACGCTGCTGGCCGACGCCCGCGAGAAGGCTCAGGGCTGGACCGATCAGATAGCCAAGGCGGTCGAGGCCGTCGACGCCGCCGACCAGAGTGTGAAGCGTGCGCTGTCCCGCGCGACGAGCGACGTCTCGCTGGACGGTATCGGCATCGGCGGGTTCAACACGCAGGCCGAGGGCGATCTGGCGAAGGCCGGTAAGCCCGACCCCAAGCCCGGCAAGAAGGACGGATGGGTCTCCGAGACCGACTCCGAGGCCTCGGGGCCAGGAGTCGGGGCGGAGGCCAGCGGTCCAAACATCGGGAAGGGGAAGCTGGCTGAGGCCGAGGCGAACGCCGACCTCGGCCGCGCCAGCGCGGAGGGCACGCTCACCAACGGTCCGCTCAAGCTGGCCGGAGAAGCCGAAGCCTATGCGGGCGCCAAGGGCTCGGCGGCCGCCGGCATCACCCATGAGGGCGTCCAGGCCGAGGCCGGTGCCTTCGCGGGCGGCGAGGCTTCGGCCAACGGCAGCGCCGACGCCGGCCCCGTCGGGGTGTACGGGCGGGCGGAGGCCATGGCGGGCGCCGAGGCCGGTGTCAACGCGGGGGCGGGTCTGGACGGGGTGCAGCTGGGCGCCGAGGCCTTCGCCGGCGCGAAGGGCGGCGTCGGCGCGGGCGCGGACGTCGGGGGAATCGGCGTGGGTGTCACGGCCGAGGGCTGGGCCGGTCCCGGCGCGGAGGCAAGTCTGAACGCCAGCAAGGACGCCAACGGCGTCTGGCACTTCGGCCCCAAGGTGGGCATTTCCCCTGCCCTCGGTGGCGCCGTGGGCTTCGAGTTCACCGTCGACCCGGGGAAGGTCGTCGATACGGTGGGCGATGCAGCGAGCTGGGTGGGTGGCGGGATCGGCAGCCTGTTCTGACACACGCCACCGCGGACCCGCTGCCGTAAGCACACCGTTGCCGTAAGGAGAGACCGGGATGACCACCACCCTGCCCGTACCGATCGCATTCGAACTGCCGGACGACTGGCGCGCCACACCGCCGGACGGAGTGGGCGCGACGGGCGCGGCATTCGTCGCACTGCACCCGCATCCGGATGCGGGATTCACCGCGAACATCACGATCGACGGCGAGTTCCGCCCGGACACGGCGACGCTCCCCGAGATCGCCGACGAGTCGGTGGAGAACCTGCGCCGGTCCGCCGCGTCGGTCGACGTCGCCGAACGCCGCGAGGTCGGTTCCGCGGAGGCACCCGGCCTCACCCAGACCCTGGCCGTCTCGGCCGTCGCAGGGGGCACCCTCCGCAACCTCGTGCAGTCGCAGGTCTACCTGTCCATGCTGGACGTCACCGATCCGAGCAGGCGGGCGGTGATCCGTCTGATCCTGACGGTGACCGCGTCCCAGCACCTCGCCGTCCTGGAGGACTTCCGGGACTTCGTGCGCACGGTCCGCCCGGACACCGGCGCGGCTACGTAGGCCGTCCCGCCGGAACGGCCCTTCTTGCACCGCCAATCCGACCCCTCATAGGTTGACCTCATGGGATTCTTCGACATGCTGACCGGAACCAAGCACCCCGAGGACGGGGTCGTGCCACGCTCAGCCGAGGAGTTGCGGGCAGCCCTGCTCAGCCTCAACCGGCCGGATGTCCCGTACATCATCAGCGACGGCGCAGCGCATGACGCCGATCTGGTGGCGGAGTGGCGGATCGCCGAGCCCGCCTGGCAGACCTTCTTCATCGGGTCTCAGCTGACGCACGCCCTCCGGATCCGGATGCGCCTGGTCGAGGAGGTCCCTGAGGTGCGTGCCGTCGAGGAGCAGTGGGAGGTCACCCGCGTCGGGAATCCTCCGCGGCTCCAGACTTCGGCGGAGTACGCGCGCGGCGCGGGCAGGACCGTCTCCCGCCGCTGGACGCTCCAACGCGGAGAGAACGGCCGCCTCGAAGCGACGGAGACATTCAGCTTCGACAGCGCGCAGTTGACCAACCCCCTGCGAAACGCCGCCCTCGAGTCGGGCTGGACCTGGCGCGGAGTGATCTTCGGTAAGTTGTGAGGTCTGCGGGACCACGACTCGCCGCCCACCCCGCGGCCTCCCCCGCCTTCCGCGGGGACGCCCTCCCCGACCGAGGTCGGCCCGGCATGTTCCCGCCTGCTGCCGGAGGTGGGCCGACCGCCTTCCGGCGGCATCCGCGGAACACGGTCCCACGTATGCTTCCGGCGACTGCTTTGATCATTCGGAATGGAGCACCCATGACCATAGCCCGCTCGACCGCAGCGAAGTGGAGCCTCTCGGCCGTGGCCGCCGGCGCGCTGCTCGTCGGCTGCTCGGCGTCGGTCAGCGCCGGCAAGTCCGAGCCGAAGCTGTCCTCGGACAAGCTGGCCGCCTCGCTCGCCGACAAGCTCGCCTCCACGACGGGCCAGCCGAAGCCGGACATCACGTGCCCGGAGGACCTCGCCGGGAAGGTCGGCACCGAAACCCGGTGCACGCTCACCTCGAACGACGGCAGCACCCTGGGCGTGACGGTCACCGTCACCTCCGTCGACGGAAAGCAGATCCACTACGACTTCAAGGCCGACGAGACGGCTTCGCCGGCTCCGAACTGACACCCCTCGCCCGTCGGATCACCCTCAACCGCCTGCGGGCTCCCGCCTCCGGGGGATGAGCGGCCAGGCCGGTTCGACGACCGCAGCCGGATCCGCGGTGCGCCGGAGGTAGGCCTGCAGGGAGAGCGACTGCTCGGCCGCCGCGCGCATCTGAAGACCGTGCAGGTCCTCCAACGGCATCACTCCGACGGGCTGGTACTTCTCCCCCATACGTCGCACCACGCGGGCAGCGGCCACGGCGTCCGCCCTCGCGTCATGCGCGTCGTCGAGCGACACCCCGTAGTGGGCACACAGCGCGTGGAGGGCTCGCTTCCCCTTCCGGTACTTGTCGACATGCTTGTCGATCACCAACGGATCGATGACGGGCGAAGGTGCGTTGCCCAGCCGCTCGTTGAGCGACTCGACCGCGTACCGCCGACACTCTCGGTCGAGCAGGGACAGGTCGTAGCGGGCGTTCATCACCACCAGCGGCGTCCCTGAGCGCAGCCCGTCGGCGACGGCCCGTGTGATCTCCTCGACCGCGGAGGCGGCCGGCGCCCCGTGCTCGCGGGCACGTTCCGTCGAGATGCCGTGGATCGCCGATGCCTGCTCGGGTATGGCCACACCGGGATTCAGCAGCCAGGTCCGCTCCTGCGACACTGATCCGTCCGCCTCCAGCCGGACGACCGCCGCAGTCACGATGCGGTCGGTCTCGACATCCGTCCCCGTGGTCTCCAGGTCGAACGCCATCAACGGCCCGCTGATCCAGCTCATCGGACTGCCCCCGCCCCGACGACCGCGGCGGTGGCGGTCTGGGCCTCCAGCGGGTCCGTGCCGGTCTCCTCCAGGCCGAAGCCGACCGGGCGCTCCTGGTGCCAGCTCATCCCGTAACTCCTTCTGTGGTGCGTTCCCCCAAGTGATGACCACCTTCGCATGCACCACTGACAACGCCGTGAGGGGCGTCAGGAGACGGGCCGGGAGTCCGTCCACACGGACTCGAATTCCTCGCGGTACGTCTCGAACAGCCCGTGCTCGTTGTCCTGACCCGCCCGGACCACCGCGCGCCCACCGCCCCGCAACACCAGCACGGGCGCCTCCATGCCGCGTGCGCGCCGCAGATACGGCTGGACGACCCCGACCGCGTCCGCCCCGTCGCCGTCCACCAGATAGGCCGTGAAGCGCGGCGTCTCGTCGAAGACATGGATCTCGAAGGCGCCCGGATCGCGGAGCTTGGAGCGGACCCGGCGCATATGGAGGATGTTCATCTCCACCGAGCGGCTCAGCTCGCCCTTCTTGAGACCCAGCTCCCGCTCCCGGCGCTTGACCGCGCTGCTCGCCGGGTTGATGAAGAGCAGCCGGACCCGGCAGCCCGACTCGGCGAGCCGGATCAGCCTGCGGCCGGAGAAGTTCTGCACGAGCAGGTTGAGTCCTATGCCGATCGCGTCGAGCCGGCGCGAACCCCCGAAGAGATCCTCGGCGGGCAGCTGGCGCTGGAGCCGCACCCGGTCGGAGTGGACGGAGACCACGTCCGCGTACCGGTCGCCGACCAGCTCCTCGACGGCGTCGACCGGGAGCCGGTCGGCCGACGGGACCGCGGCGCCGCTGCCCAGGATCTCCAGGAGCCGGGCCGAGGCGCGCTCGGCCTGGGCGAGGACCGCCTCGTTCAGGGCGCGGTTGCGGGAGACCACGTTGCGGGCGACCTCCAGCTCGTCGAGCGCCAGTTCCACCTCGCGCCGGTCGTCGAAGTACGGCTCGAAGCACGGCCAGTGCTGGACCATCAGCTCACGCAGCTGCGGCAGCGTGAGGAAGCTGAGAACGTTGTCGTCGGCCGGGTCCAGCAAATAGCCCTTGCGGCGGGAGACCTCGCGTACGGCGACGGCGCGCTGCACCCACTCCTGCCCGGCGGGTCCGGCGGCGGCCACCACCCAGTCCTCGCCGTGGACCGGCTCGTAGATGGGCCGGAGCACCGCGGCGACCACGGCGCGCAGCCGCTGCTCCACGAGATTCAGCCAAATATAGGCACGCCCGGCCCGCTGGGCGCGCGTGCGCACCTCGCTCCAGGCGTCCGCTCCCCAGTCCAGTTCCGCGCCGATCTCCATGGGCTGCGCAAGTGAGACCGCCCCGGGCGGGGCATCGGTTGAGTCCCCCTCGTGACCTGTGTCACCTGGGGGCAGCTCGAACCCTCCCGAGCTCACCCGCGCACCGCCTTCCACTCCCCCACCAACGATCAAGGAAGGGTACTCCGCGAGCGGGAGCCGGTGCAGCCGGATGCACAGGCTGCTTCCTCAACTCCCCTATGACACACGCACGTTCTTCACGGCAAGATCTGCCGTAGTGAGCGGATTCATAGTGATTAAGCACCCCATCCGGGGCCCTGTACCGGGCCTGCGACCGGCTCAGGTCCCCGGATCCCGGATCCGGGCGACACGGAGAGGCCCGATGTTGACCGGACCGCGCGACGTCCTAGGTAGCCGCACCTCTTTCGGGGAAGATCTGGCTCAAGCAGCCCGCAAGCCCCAGGCACCCGGATCAGAAGTGGAAGAGTCAACCTATGCAGGTCTGGCCGGGACAGGCGTATCCCCTCGGTGCCACGTACGACGGCGCCGGGACCAACTTCGCGGTCTTCTCGGAGGCCGCCAACCGAATCGAGTTGTGCCTGCTGCACGACGACGGTTCCGAGACGGCGGTGGAACTCAGGGAGACCGATGCCTTTGTCCGCCATGCCTATCTGCCCGGGGTGATGCCCGGTCAGCGGTACGGATTCAGGGTCCACGGGCCGTACGAACCGGAGCGCGGCGTCCGCTGCAATTCGGCCAAACTGCTGCTCGACCCGTACGCCAGGGCCGTCGCCGGGCAGATCCAGTGGGGCGAGGCGGTGTACGGCTATCCGTTCGGCCGGCCCGACGCGCGCAACGATCTCGACTCGGCGCCGCACACCATGACCTCGGTCGTGGTCAACCCGTACTTCGACTGGGGCGACGACCGGCGGCCCCGTACGGACTACCACCGCACGGTGATCTACGAGGCCCATGTGAAGGGTCTGACGATGCTCCATCCGGGGCTGCCGAAGGAACTGCGCGGCACCTACGCGGGGCTGGCCCATCCGGAGGTGATCGCCCATCTGACGGAACTGGGCGTCACGGCGATCGAATTGATGCCGGTTCACCAGTTCGTCCAGGACCACCGGCTGGTGGACGCGGGGCTGGCCAACTACTGGGGTTACAACACCATCGGTTTCTTCGCCCCGCACAACGCGTACGCCTCCTGGGGGGACCGCGGTGAACAGGTGCTGGAGTTCAAGCAGGCCGTTCGGGCGCTGCATCAGGCCGGTATCGAGGTGATCCTCGACGTGGTCTACAACCACACCGCAGAGGGCAATCACCTGGGTTCGACGCTCTCCTTCCGAGGCCTGGACAATGCCTCGTACTACCGGCTCGCGGACGACCAGCGGTACTACATGGACACCACGGGAACCGGGAACTCCCTGCTGATGCGCTCGCCGCACGTGCTGCAGCTGATCATGGACTCCTTGCGGTACTGGGTCACGGAGATGCATGTGGACGGCTTCCGCTTCGATCTGGCGGCCACCCTGGCCCGGCAGTTCCACGAGGTCGACCGGCTGTCGTCGTTCTTCGATCTGGTGCAGCAGGACCCGGTGGTCAGCCAGGTGAAGCTGATCGCCGAACCGTGGGACGTGGGTGAGGGCGGCTACCAGGTGGGGAACTTCCCGCCGCTGTGGACCGAGTGGAACGGCAAGTACCGGGACACCGTGCGGGACCTGTGGCGGGGCGAGCCGCGGACCCTCGCCGAGTTCGCCGGGCGGCTGACAGGGTCGTCGGACCTGTACCAGGACGACGGCCGGCGGCCACTCGCCTCGATCAACTTCACCACCTGCCACGACGGATTCACGCTGCACGACCTGGTCTCGTACAACGACAAGCACAATGAGGCGAACGGCGAGGGCAACCGGGACGGCGAGAGCCACAACCGGTCCTGGAACTGCGGCGCGGAGGGCGAGACGGACCAGCCGGAGATTCTGGAGCTGCGCGAACGGCAGATGCGGAATTTCATCGCCACGCTGATGCTGTCGCAGGGCGTGCCGATGCTGAGCCACGGCGACGAGTTCGCGCGTACGCAGCGGGGCAACAACAACGCGTACTGCCAGGACAACGAGCTGTCGTGGGTGCACTGGCCCGCCCCGGCCGAGGCAGCGACGGACGATGCGGACGAAACCGATCCGGCCGAAGAAGACGGTCTCGGGAGCAGTCTGCTGGAGTTCACCCGGGCAATGGTCTGGCTCCGCCGCGACCATCCGGTCTTCCGGCGCCGCCGGTTCTTCCACGGCCGTCCGGTCGAGGGCACACACGACGAGCTCTCGGACATCGCGTGGTTCACACCCGAGGGCGGCGAGATGAAGCAACGGGACTGGCAGGCCGCGCACGCCAAGGCGCTGACGGTCTTCCTCAACGGCCATGCGATCTCGGAGCCGGGGCCGCGCGGCGAACGGATCTCCGACGACTCGTTCCTGCTGATGTTCAACGCGAGCGCCGACACGCTGGAGTTCTCCGTTCCGGTGAATCACGGCCGGCAGTGGCTGGTGGTGGTCGACACGGCGCGCCCCATCGGGGTTCTTCCCGGCTCGGGGCCGAAGGTGTCGGCGGGTGAACGGGTGACGCTGGTCGGGCGGAGCATGGCGGTGCTGCAGCGGCCCGCCTAGGTCCGGGCTTCCGGCCCGGCCGTTGATTCGACGACACCGCCGGTCGAGCCCTTTGCGGCGTTCGGTGACACAGGAGCCCGCAGGCTGGGTACGTAACGGCGCATGACGCCCACCGCCACCTACCGGCTGCAGCTCCAGCCGGACTTCCCGTTCGCGGCCGCCGGACACGCCGTGCCGTATCTCGCCACGCTCGGCGTCTCCCATCTGCATCTGTCCCCGGTCCTGGAAGCCGTGCCCGGCTCCAGACACGGGTACGACGTCGTCGATCACAGCCGGGTACGTGCCGAGCTCGGCGGTGAGGAGGGGCTGCGGGAGCTGGCCCGCACGGCGCATGAGCACGGTCTCGGACTGGTCGTGGACATCGTGCCGAACCACATGGCCGCGGTCCCCCGGCACAACCACGCACTGCGGGAGGTGCTGCGCGAGGGCTCCGAGTCCCCGTACGCCCGCTGGTTCGACATCGACTGGGCGGCGGGCGGCGGCAAGGTGCTGCTGCCGGTGCTGGCCGGACGGATCGGCGACGAGATCGACAGGCTCCGGGTCGACGGGGAGGTGCTGCGCTACGGCGAGCAGGAGTTCCCGCTCCGGACCGGCACCGCTCGTCTGCCGCTGCCCGAGCTGCTCGATGCCCAGCACTACCGGCTCGGCTGGTGGCGGCTGGCCCGCACCGAGCTGAACTACCGGCGGTTCTTCACCATCTCCGACCTCATCGGGGTGCGGGTGGAGGACCCCGAGGTCTTCGCCGCCACCCACAGCAAGATCCTCGAACTGGTCCGGGACGGGGTCGTCGACGGGCTGCGCATCGACCACCCCGACGGGCTCGCCGATCCTGCGGCCTATCTGGAGCGACTCTCGGCGGCGACCGACGGGCGGTGGACGGTGGTGGAGAAGATCCTCGGCCGTACCGAGCCGCTGCCCGCGGGCTGGGCCGTCGCGGGGACGACCGGGTACGACGCGCTGCACCGGATCGACGGCCTCTTCGTCGATCCGATGGGCGCCGCGGAGCTGCTCGGCCGCTACCGGGAGTACGCGGGGCCCGCCGGGGACCGCGGGGGTGACTGGACGTCGACCGTCCGCCGGGCCGCGTTACGGGTGGTGACGCATGAGCTGGCCGCCGAGACCGGGCTGCTGACCCGGCTCGCCGTACGTATCTGCGCCGAGGACCCCGCGCTGCGCGACCACGCACCGTGGACGCTGCACACCGCCGTGTGTGAACTTCTTGTACGCGTACCCGTCTACCGCCCGTATGTGACACCCGGCGGGCCCCGCGCGAAGACGGCTGAGACGACGCTCTCGGATGCGGCCGTACGGGATGCGGAGGCGGTGTTCTCCGTTCCGGAGGAGGCTTCGGCCGTCGAGGTCGTGCGGGATCTGGCAATGGGGCGGCTGGGCGAGGGGCCCGACCGGGCGGCGTTCTGCGCCCGGTTCGCCCAGACCGCGTCGGCGTTGCGCGCCAAGTCGGTCGAGGACACGGCGTTCTACCGGTACGTTCCGCTGATCTCGGCGAACGAGGTGGGCGGCGATCCCGGGCAGCCTGCGGTGACGCCGGAGGAGTTCCATGCGTTCTGTGCCCGGCTGGCGCGCGACTGGCCGACCACCGGCACGACGCTGACCACGCACGACACCAAGCGGAGCGCCGATGTACGGGCCCGGGTCGCGGTGCTGACCCAGTGCCCGGAGCAGTGGTCCTGGCTGCTGGTGGAGCTGGGGCGGGTGACTCCCGCGACCGCTCCCGATGCGCAGTTCGCCTGGCAGGCCTGGCAGACGGCCTTCGGCTGCGTGAAGCTGCCGGTCCGGGAGATGGCGGGCCGGCTGGAGCCCGCACTGCTGAAGGCGGTCCGCGAGTCGGGTCTTTTCACCAGCTGGACCGAGCCCGATCCGGCGTACGAGCGGGCGATGACGGACTTCGTCGCGGCGGGACCGGCCGCCGGCAACGGTCCGGTGCGCGAGGCGCTGGAGCGCTTCGCGGGCACGCTCGACCCGTACGTACGGGCCAATGTGCTCGGCGCGGCGCTGGTGCAGCTGACGATGCCGGGTGTGCCTGATCTGTATCAGGGCACGGAACGGGAGTACCTGGCGCTGGTCGACCCGGACAACCGGCGGCCGTTTCGCCACCCGTCCGGGGACGGGGCCTTCAGCGAGAAGGGGGAGCTCACCGCGGCGGCGTTGCGGCTGCGGCGCGAACGGCCGGAGGTGTTCGGCGAGTCGGGCACGTACGCCCCGCTGAGCGCCTACGGCCCGGCGGCCACGCACTGTCTGGCCTTCTGCCGCTCGGGCGAGGTGGTCACCGCGGTGACCAGGCTGTCGTTGCGGCTGACGGAGTCGGGCGGCTGGCGCGGGACGGAGCTGACGCTGCCGGACGACGGGCCGTGGACCGATCTGCTGGCGCCCGGCCGGAAGTTCACCGGGGCCACGGTCGCGCTCGTCGAGCTCTTCGCGCAGCGTCCGGTGGCGCTGCTCAGCCGGGTCGGACGAGAAGGGCCCGCGGACCGCGCGTGAGCACCCCCGTGCCGGCCGGGCGGAATCCGTCCGCCCAGCGGAGCCGCGGCATCGCGTCGAGCAGGGCCCGCAGGCCCTGCTGGGCCTCCAGCCGGCCGAGCACGACGGCCGGGCAGCCCGCCGGTCCGGTGAGGGACCGGCCCTGGTCGTGGCGGAAGGGATCGAAGAGGTCGGGTGCACAGAACCGTTCCGGATCGCGGCCCGCCGAGCCGATCAGACAGGCGACGGGTGCCCCGGCAGGCAGCGTGCCGCCGCTGAGGGTGACATCGGTGACGGTGCGGCGCAGCACGACCTGGACGGGCGGGTCACGGCGCAGCGACTCCGTCCAGGCCCGGACGGCCAGGGCGGGTTCGATGCGCAGCGCGGCCAGGAGGTCGGGGACGTCGAGCAGGTTGGCGAGGAAGGAGGCGAGCGCGGTCTCGCGGAGGCCGGTGTGCCGGGTGCAGGGTGCGGTGGCGGTGCCTCCCGATCCGGTGCGGGGCAGCCGGGTCGCGTACGGGCGGGCGGGCGTGTCGGCTACGGAACCGGCGGGCAGCCAGCGGCAGAACTCCTCGACGAGGTCGGCCTGTTGGCGGCCTGCGATGCGGTGCGCCAGCACGTAGGCGGTGCGCTCGATCCGCTCGGTCATGTGACGTGGCACTGAACCGGTCGCGGCCCTGCGCTGCTTGCGGGGCGTGCACAGGGTGCTGCCGTGGCAGAGTCCGAGGGGTGCGGGGCCGCCGCGGGGCGCGCTGTCGTGCGGGAACCCGGTGAACCGGGGGTCGCTGAGGGCCGTGGTCACATCCGCGTAGCGGCTGACCAGCCAGGCGCCCAGGGGCGCGTCGTAGCTGAGCGGGTATTCCGCGCGCAGGATGCGGTAGAGCCGGTACGGGTCGTGTGCGGCGCCGGGTGCGAGCAGGCTGGGGCCGGTGCCGGGGCGGCATCCGCGCGCCGTCCGTCCGGTCCGGCGGCCGGGGTCCGGTGCGGGTATGCCCTCGGACGCGTCGGCCTGCATCGGTACCCCCGGGGCGTAAGGGCGCCGGTGTGCGGCGCGGTTCCTCACCAGCGGATCACCGACGGGGGCGTTGCGCAGTCGGTGTACGGCCGTCCGGGTGGCGACGGTGTACCCGGCCGGGCCGGGCCCCGGTCCGTGGGCGACCGGGGGCGGAACGGCCAGGGGACTCCGAGCGGATCCGTGAACGCGGCGGCGGCCCCGGTCAGCTCGACACGGAGGGTGCGGCCGTACTGGACAGCCACGACCGTCCGACGCTCTCCGAGGCGGTCGGCGCAGCCTTCCTCACCCTCGCCGGCCACGGCCTCCATCAGCAGTCCTGATGCCGCGTCGCCAGGCCTGCCGTACGACTCAGGCAGGGGGCCCGAGGACGGGCGCGGAGAGCCGGAAGCTCATCCGTCCGAAGCTCACCTGGTCCCCGTCGCGGACCGGGACCGTACCCGTGACCCGCTGTCCGTTGACACAGGTGCCGTTGGTCGAGCCGAGGTCGCGCAGCAGCCAGCGGCCGCCCTGCACGGTGAGTTCCGCATGGAGCCGGGAGACGGTCTCGTGGTTGAGCCGCAGCCCGTTGCCCGGATCGCGGCCGATCAGCAGGGGGTGTGGGCTGGGAGTGGGGAGCAGGAGTTTCGGGAGGCGTTCGGTCTGCCAGACCCGGCGCACCCGGCCGGGAAAGCCGGACACTCCGCTCACGACCCGGAGTATCCGCCGTGACCAGCGGTCTTCGCTCTCCAGGTCGGCGGTGAGCGCCTCCAGCTCCTCCGAGCGCCGGGCGGTGAGGGCGAGTTCCATGCGCCGCATGAAGGTGTCGTGGGACAGCTTGCCCTGCGCAGCGCCGTCTCTGAGCACGCCGAGAACACGGTCGCGCTGGGCATCGGACAGCCGCGCGGGATACGTGTGGAACTCGAAGGGAGACGTCACGCAGCCAATTGTCGGGCCGACCGCCCCGGAGTGTCCAGAACAACCCCGCATTCCGCCCTCCTGACCTGCACGGAACACCTGCTCCGGAATTTCTGAGCAGTGCCGGGCAGACGTTGCTACTCTCTCCCGCCGCAGGCCGCCCGTCGATCGCCGCATGCCTTCTGCGCGCCTCAAGGAGACTTTGTGACCCATGCGCCAAAGGAATTGACCATCCGTCCGCTCGCCGGTCCGCAGGAGCTCGTGCTCTTCCGCCGACTGTCGTACGTACTCGATCACGAGCTCGGCGAGGACCTGGAGAGCGGGCGTCGCCGTCCCGAGTGGATGTGGGTGGCACTGCGCGGCGAACGCGTGGTCGCGCGGATCGCCTGGTGGAGCCGGGACGGTGACGTACCCCTGTTCCTCGACTTCTTCGACCTCGACGACACCCTGCCCGAGCCCGAACGCGGCGAGGCGGGCCTGCGACTGCTGGAGGCGGCGACGGCAGCGGTCGTGCCCGCCGGTGCCCCACGGCCCGAGTACGGACGCTTTGTACCGGCCGACTGGCGCGAGGACCCTGCGGCCCGTGATGTCGTCGAGGCCCGGATACGGGTCATGGAGCGCTCCGGTGCGCGGATGATGGTCGAGCGGCTGCGCCTGGAATGGCGCGCCGGTACGCCGGTCCCCGCCGACAGCGGCCGGCTGCGGTTCCGCCCGGTCGACGGGCGGGAGGATCTCCTCGCGCTGATGACACCGGTGATGGAGGGCACCCTCGACGCCCACGGCCGGGCCGACCTGGCATCCGGACTCGGCGCCCGCGAGGCGGCCGAGAAGCACTACGACGAGGAGCTGGCGACGTACACGACACCGCGCGAGTGGTGGCGCATCGCCGAACTCCCGGGCGGTGAACCCGTCGGGTTCGTGATCCCGGCGCGCAACAACTACAACCCGGTCATCGCCTACATCGGCGTGCTGCCGGCCCTGCGCGGCCACGGCTACATCGACGACATCCTCGCCGAGGGGACCAGGGTGCTGGCCGCACAGGACGGCGTGGAACGGATCCGGGCCTCGACCGATCTCGGCAACATCCCGATGGCCAAGTCCTTCCAGCGCCTCGGATATGTGAACTTCGAGCGCTCCTTCGACATGGTCTGGGATTGATCCGGTGGACGGTCCGCCGGACCGCCGGTTACGGTGACCGCCCGCCCGGGAACCGAGGAAGGTCCTGGATCACGGGCGGTTCAGCTGGTGGTCATGGCGTCCGGGCTGGTTGTTCGCATGGGGGGGCGTGTCCGCCATGGACGAAGCCGTCGGAGCAGGGGGGCCGTCACACGCCGGCCGTTCTTCCACTGCGTAGGCGGCGGACACGGACGCCGGCGATCACAAGGGCGGTAACCAACAGCAGGATCCCGGGGACCAGCGCCTTGAGTGCGACACCACCGGACGCTTCGGCGTCCACGGCTGCGGCCGGGGCGATGCCTTGGCCGTGCGGGAATCTGATCTTCGCGTGGAACTTCTTGACGAGCAGTCCGCTTTTCAGTTCAAGGGTGGCGCGCCAAGGGCCGTCGGCCACTTCGTCGGTTACCGAATCATCACTGGCTCGGACTGATGGGGTGCTAAGCTCGTGCCCAGCTGTACCTGGTAGGGGCCGCGTTGAGGCTTCCCGACACCGAGGACAGCTTCAGGGTGCCGGACAGGTCCAGAGCTCGGCGCCCGGTGTTGATGACCTGGGCGCGCACGATCGCGCGCCCGTCCGGGCCGCGTTCAGCCGTCATCGTGCGCGCGGTGAAGTCCGGGGCCGGGGGTTGTGGCAGCCGGCTGAGAGATACACCCGGATGCCGGTGACGACGAATGCCCCGGCAACTCGGCCACGACCTCGATGGGAACCCTGGCCCGCAGCAACCGGGTCGCCCGGCTGTGCCGCAGCACATGCGGCGTGAAGTGCCCGATCCCCGTCCGCTTGCGCAGCCGGGCCGCCGGGTCCTCGATCGCGCTGCGGGTCATGGGAGCGCCCGCCGGCGGCCGGAACAGTACCCGAGCAGCGCGGGCACTGCTCGGATACGGCCTGCTCGCCGAGTGCGCGCACTTCCTGGCTGCTCAGGGCGCCAAGTCCGTCGCGGGCGCCACCGACCGGGGCAACGCGCCGATGGCGGTCGCGTTCGCCCGGCCGGCCATCGCATCAGCCAGGAATGCATCCGTCCGGTGTGAGTTCCGCCAGCCAGTCCAGGCGGAGCTGCTGCTCGGCGGGGATCGTCGCATCCTCGCCTCGCGGCCCCACATTGAGCAGCAGATTGCCGCCCGCCGACGCCGTCTCCCGTACCAGCGAGTCCAGCGCGTCCCGGCCGAGGAACGCCTCGGGCGGGGAGTTGCGGTTGTAGCCGAAGCTGTGGTCGATGCCACGGGTGATCTCGTACGGGTCGGGGCCGGTGTAGCGGGCGAATTCGGGCGTACGGAAGTCGTAGTACGGGGGTTTGCGCGGGACGAAGCCTTCGCCCTGGGCGATGGTGCGGCGCTCCCAGCGGTCGTACAGGGCCTTGGCGCCCGGGAGTTGCAGTGCACGCCACCTCGGTGCGTACGGGAACAGCCGGTCGTTGACGACGCCGTGCGGGACGGTGAACCGGTAGTACTCCACCAGCCGCTGGACGTCGGAGCGGGAGCCGGGCCAGGCGATGTCGTTCCAGAGGATGTCGGGGCGGTAGCGGCGGATCAGTTCGCGTATCTGGGCGCCCGCGTACGCGGGGTAGCTGCCGCGCGGGACGGCCGAGACGGTGTCCGCGCCGGTACCGATGGGCCGGTCGTCGAAGGTCCAGTCGAGGCCGCCGGAGTAATAGACGCCGAAGCGCAGGCCCTCGGCCCGTACGGCTTCGGCGAATTCACCGACCACATCGCGCGAGGTGTGCCAGCCGGTGCGGTGCGGGTTGCCGACCTCGGAGGGCCAGAGACAGAAGCCGTCGTGGTGCTTGGTGACGAGGACGGCGTAGCGGGCGCCCGCGGCGCGGAAGCTGCTGGCCCAGGCGGCGGGGTCCCAGGAGTCCAGGGCGTCGTTGAAGTCGCCCCCGAAGGCGGCGTACGGGCGGGTGCCGTAGGTCGCGCGGTGGTGGGCGGAGACGGGGCTGTCGGGGAAGCGGAGCGCGTTCTCGTACCACTCGGCGTACGACGTCCAGCCGAGCGGCGAGCGGCGGCCCGCCAGGGGCAGCTCGTCCGCGGGGACGTACGGCGGGGCCCAGCCCGGTACGGAGGCGGGCGTCCAGTGCACAAAGATCCCCAGTCGGGCCCGGGACCACCATGAAGCAACCATGGCGCGAAGTATTGATCACACAGGGGGTCGTTCGTAAGATCCGGGCACCTCCGGGGCACCTTGCCGGACCCTGACGAGCTGATGGCGAGCGGCCGATGATCCTGGACGATCCCCGTACGGAACCGCAGCGCCGCGTCGGCGGTGGCTGGATCGGTGGTCTGGTGCTGGCCAATCTCGGCCTGTACATGGCTTTTCTCACCCCGATCCAGGTGCTGCTCGCGGAGCAGATCGACGATCTGACCTCGTCCGGCAAGGAGGTCGCGCTCGGCTGGGCGACCGGGGCCGGGGCGCTGGTCGCGGTGATCGCCAACCCCGTCGCCGGCGCGCTGTCGGACCGTACGGGCGGACGGTTCGGCCGCAGGCATCCGTGGATCCTGGGCGGTGCGCTGGTGGGCGCGGCGGGTCTGGCGGTGACGGCGGCGCAGACCACGGTGGTCGGAGTGGCGCTCGGCTGGTGTCTGGCGCAACTGGGGCTGAACACGATGCTGGCGGGCACCAGCGCGGTGGTTCCCGACCAGGTGCCGGTGCGGCAGCGGGCGGCGGTTTCGGGGTTCATCGGCATACCGCAGACACTGGGGCTGGTCTTCGGGGTACTGCTGGTGTCGGTGGCGGTGACCGGGACCGGTTCGGGCTACCTGGTGCTTGCGGGGCTCGTGGTGCTGTGTGCACTGCCGTTCGTGCTGATGACCCGCGACCCGGTCGTGCCCGGGGTGCGGGGGCCGGTGGTCCGGCTGAGGGACTTCTGGGTGAGTCCGCGGCTGCATCCCGACTTCGGGTGGGCGTGGCTGACCCGTTTCCTGGTCCAGCTGGGGAATGCGATCGGCACGCTCTATCTGCTGTATTTCCTCAAGGACGCGGTGCATTACCCGGATCCGGACATGGGCGTGCTGTATCTGACGCTGCTCTACACCGGTGGTGTGGTCGTGACGGCGGTGGCGGGCGGGATCGTCTCGGACCGTCTGGGAAAGCGGAAGATGATGGTCAGCGCCTGTTCGATGGTGATGGCGGCGGGGTCGCTGCTGCTGACGTTCTGGCACACCTGGCCGGCTGCGATGGTGGCCGCGGCGGTGCTCGGGCTCGGCTACGGCATCTATGTGGCGGTCGACCAGGCGCTGATCACCCAGGTCCTTCCGACGGCCGTCGACCGGGCGAAGGACCTGGGGGTCATCAATATCGCCAACTCCGCACCGCAGGTCCTCGGCCCGGCACTGGCCGCGCCGATCGTGGCGTACGCGGGTGGCTATGCCGGGCTGTATCTGGCGTCGACCGTGGTGACGGTGGTGGGCGGGGTGCTGGTGTGGCGGATCAGGTCAGTGAGTTGAGCCGCCGGTGCCGGTCTTCTGCGCACGGATCAGATCGCGGTACCAGGCGTACGAGTCCTTGGGCGTCCGGCGCAGCGTCTCGTAGTCGATGTGGACCAGGCCGAACCGCTTGCTGGCGCCCTCGGTCCATTCGACGTTGTCGGTGAGCGACCAGGTGAAGTAGCCGCGGACGTCGACGCCCGCGTCGATGGCCGTCCGCAGGGCCTTCAGGTGTCCTTCGAGGTAGGCGATCCGGCGGGTGTCCCGGGCCGGCTCGTCGACGGCGCAGCCGTTCTCGGTGATGTAGAGCGGCGGGAGCCGGTCGCCGAAGCGGCTGTGGAGCTGGACGAGGGTCTCGCGCAGGCCGTCGGGGACGATGGGCCAGCCGAAGTCGGTCTTCTCGTAGCCCTCTATCTCGCGGATGCCGAAGGGGAGTTCGGCGGGCATCTCAAAGCCGGAGAAGGATTCCAGGGCTTCCGTGTTCGGGGCGCCGACAAGCGTGGGGCTGTAGTAGTTGACCCCGTACCAGTCGATCGGGGTGGAGATGGTCGACAGGTCGTCCTCGACCGGGCCCGGCATCAGCGCGGCGAAGTTCTCGTCGGGGTAGCGGCCGGTGAGGATCGGGTCGGCGAACATCCAGTTGGTGATCGTGTCGTACAGCTGCGCGCCCAGGCGGTCCTCGTCACGGTCCCCGGCGGTCCAGACGGGGGTGTGCGAGACGGCGATGCCGATGTTGTCGGCGCCCGCGCCGCGCAGCGCGCGGACGGCCAGGCCGTGGGCGAGGAGCTGGTGGTGGGCGGCGGGCAGGGCGTCGAAGAGGAGGGTGTGGCCCGGTGCGTGCTCGCCGAGGGCGTAGCCGAGCATCGTCACTTCGGCCGGTTCGTTGATGGTGATCCACATCGGTACGCGGTCGGCGAGGCGCTCGGCGACGATGCCCGCGTACTCGGCGAAGCGGTAGGCCGTGTCCCGGTTGAGCCAGCCGCCCTCCTCGTCCAGCGGGAGCGGGGTGTCCCAGTGGTAGAGGGTGGGGGCCGGGGTGATGCCGTGGGCGCAGAGTTCGTCGACGAGGCGGTCGTAGAAGTCGAGCCCCTGCGGGTTGATGGGTCCGCTGCCGCCGGGCACCACGCGCGGCCAGCTGACGGAGAACCGGAAGGCGTCGGCGCCGAGGCCGGCCAGGAGGGCGACGTCCTCGCGGTAGTGCTGGTGGAAGCCGGTCCCGCGGGTGGTGTCGGTGCCGTCCTTGATCCGTCCGGGCTGTGCGGCGAAGGCGTCCCAGCCGGAGGGGCCCTTGCCGTCGGTGTCGGACGCCCCTTCGGTCTGGAACGCGGAGGCGGAGGCTCCCCACAGGAAACCGGGCGGGAACGACGGCACATTCATCTCGGCCTCCACAGCCGTAAGAGGGAGTGCGTATTGAGTAGCGCGTATTGAGCAGAACCTGGCGGGGCAATGATCAGAACCAGACCTTAATCGCCAGTAACGGGCTCGATCCAGTGTCGCGAGTCAGTCGTCGCGGCTGATGCCGACCATGGGGCACGGGGGCGAGGAGACGAGGAGCGTTGCATGCTGTTCGAGGTATGGGCACCGGATGCGGACTCGGCCGAACTGCGGCTGGCGGGTGCGCTGCGGGCCATGGGGCGTGATCCCGTACGGGCCGGCTGGTGGACAGCCGAGGCGGAGGCGTCGGACGGGGACCGCTACGGCTTTGTGCTGAACGGGGGCGCGAACGGCGGGGCCGATGGGCCCGTGCTGCCCGATCCGCGCTCGCGCCGTCAGCCGGACGGGCCGGACGGCGA
Organism: Streptomyces sp. NBC_01224; assembly: GCF_036002945.1. NCBI lineage: Bacteria > Bacillati > Actinomycetota > Actinomycetes > Kitasatosporales > Streptomycetaceae > Streptomyces > Streptomyces sp. NBC_01224. The sequence goes on from NZ_CP108529.1 coordinate 1,978,015, forward strand.
GAGCGCCGTCGTCGACCACTCGGCGTACACCTGGCGCAATGACTGGTCGGGCCGGGGGCTCCCGGGCGCCGTCCTGTACGAGCTGCACATCGGTACGTACACCGACGAGGGCACCCTCGCCGCCGCGGCGGCCCGGCTCGGTCATCTCGCCGAACTGGGCATCACCCATGTGTCGCTGATGCCGGTCTGCCCTTTCCCCGGTACCCACGGGTGGGGGTATGAGGGGGTGTCGCTCTGGGCCGTGCACGAGCCGTACGGCGGCCCGGAGGGGCTTAAGCGTTTCGTCGACACGGCGCACGGTCTCGGGCTCGCGGTCGTCCTGGACGTCGTCCACAACCACCTCGGCCCGTCCGGCAATCACCTCCCGGCCTTCGGCCCGTACTTCACCGAGACCCACCACACACCGTGGGGCGCGGCGGTCAACCTCGACGCGCCCGGCTCGGACGAGGTGCGGGCGTATCTGCTGGGCAGCGCGCTCGCCTGGCTGCGCGACTACCGACTCGACGGACTGCGGCTGGACGCGGTCCATGCCCTGGCCGACACGCGGGCGCTGACCTTCCTGGAGGAGCTGTCCACGGCGACCGACGCGCTCGCTGCGGAAGTCGGCCGTCCGCTCTCGCTGATCGCCGAGTCCGACCTCTGCGACCCGCGGACGACGACACCTCGCGAATCGGGCGGGATCGGCCTGCACGCCCAGTGGAACGACGACTTCCACCACGCCCTGCACACCGCGCTCACCGGTGAGTCCCAGGGCTACTACGCGGACTTCGCCGCCGCCCCGCTGGCCGCCGTGGCCAAGACCGTGACGAGTGCGTTCTTCCACAACGGCACGTACTCCAGCTTCCGCGGCCGCACCCACGGCCGCCCCGTCGACATCGCCCGCACCCCGGCCCACCGCTTCGTCGGCTACGCCCAGACCCACGACCAGATCGGCAACCGGGCACTGGGCGACCGGCTCTCCGCCACGCTCTCGCCCGGTCTGCTGGCCTGCGCCGCGGCCCTCGTACTGACAGGGCCCTTCACCCCGATGCTGTTCATGGGCGAGGAGTGGGGCGCGCGCACCCCCTGGCAGTTCTTCACCGACCACACCGATCCGGCGCTCGCCGAGGCGGTCCGGGGCGGCAGACGGCGGGAGTTCGCGGCGCACGGCTGGGCGGCGGACGACATTCCGGACCCGCAGGACCCGGCCACCCGGAACCGCTCCTGCCTGGACTGGAGCGAACCGGCTCAGGAGCCGCACGCCCGTCTGCACGCCTGGTACCGCGAGCTGATCGCACTGCGCCACACCCTGCCCGACCTCTCCGACCCGGACCTGGCGTCGGTGCGGACCGCCCACGACGAACAGGCGCGCTGGCTGGCATACCGGAGGGGAGATCTGCGGATCGCCGTCAACCTCGACGAGAAGCCGGCCATGATCCCGCTGGGCGGCGGCCGGCGCCGGGGAGCCGGAGGCAGAGTCGTGGCCGCGTGGGAGCCGGTGGAGGCCCCGGGCGGCGACGGGCTGCTGCATCTGCCGCCCCAGTCGTGCGTGGTGCTGGCCGACGACTGATCTCCGGGGGCGCGCGGTGAAGCCCTTGCCTTCGGGTGCGCTCCAACTCGTACGGTCATGGCCATGAAACAGCGTTTTCTCGGCAGGACAGGACTGCGCGTCAGCGAACTGTGCCTGGGCACCATGACGTTCACCAGGGCGGGCGACGAAGCGGCCGCCCACCGCATCCTCGACACCTTCACCGAGGCGGGCGGCACCTTCATCGACACGGCGGACATGTACGACCGCGGTGGCTCGGAGGAGGTGCTCGGCCGCTGGCTCAAAGGTCACAACCGCGACAGCCTCGTCATCGCGACCAAGGTGTGGGGACAGATGAGCGACTCCCCCAACGACGCCGGGCTGAGCCGCAAGCACATCCTCTCGGCCGTAGAGGCGAGCCTGCGCCGTCTGGGCACGGACTACATCGACCTCTACCAGACCCATCTCTGGGACATGAACACACCGATCGAGGAGACCTTGGCCACGCTCGACACCCTGGTCGAGTCGGGCAAGGTGCGCTACCTCGGTGCGAGCAACCTCTGCGCCTCACAGCTCCAGCTGTCCCTCGATCTCGCCCGGCACCGCGGCCGGACGCCATACGTCTGCCTCCAGCCGCTCTACAACCTCCTGCACCGCGAGGTCGAGTGGGAGCTGGCACCGCTCAGCGTCCGGGAGGGCGTCGGGATCATCCCGTGGTCGCCGCTGGACGGCGGCTGGCTGTCCGGCAAGTACCGGCGCGGCATGACGGACGCGCCCGCAGACTCCCGCGCGGCCCGCAACCGGGCAAACGGGGGCGACGACTGGCGGCGCCGGGACAACGAGGAGACCTGGCAGGTCGTGGACGCCGTCCTGGCCGTGGCCGAGGAAGCCGGCCGCACCCCCGCCCAGGTCGCACTCCGCTGGCTCCTCGGGCGGCCGGGCGTCACCGCCCCCATCATCGGGGCGCGCACGATCGAGCAGCTCACCGACAATCTCGGCGCCGTGGGCTGGGAGCTGACGGCCGAGCAGACGGCGAGGCTGGACGCGGCGAGCGCCCGCCCGCTGCCGTATCCGTACGACATCCTGGAGCGGCTGAGCGACCGGGACCGTTAGGGCCGGGTGCTACTCGACGATCGCCAGTTCGCGCGCGGTGCCGTTGAGGCGTCGGCCACCGTCCTCGGTCACGGTCACGATGTCCTCGATCCGGACACCGAACCGGCCCGGCAGATAGATGCCCGGCTCCACGGAGAAGCACATCCCCGGCACCAACGGCTGCTCCTCGCCCTCGATCATGTACGGCGGTTCGTGGGTGGTGACGCCGATCCCGTGGCCGGTGCGGTGGATGAAGCGCTCGCCGTAGCCGAACTCGGTGATGACGGCGCGGGCCGCCCGGTCGATCTCCTGGCAGGCGACGCCGGGCCGGACCGCGTTGCAGCCCGCCTCCTGGGCCTCCCGCACGATGTCGTGGACCCGCTGCTCCTCGGCGGTGGGCTCGCCGACATGGACCGTACGGGAGGTGTCGGAGCCGTAGCCGTGCTTGAGGCCGCCGAAGTCGAGCACGACCATGTCGCCCTGCTCGATGGTGCGGTCGCCCGCCTCGTGGTGCGGATTGGCGCCGTTCGGGCCGGATCCGACGACGGTGAAGTCGACCTGGGAGTGCCCGAACCGCTTGAGCAGATCGGCCAGATCGGCGGCGATGTCGGTCTCCTTGCGGCCGGCGAAGCGCACCTTGAGGATCTCGCCGTACGTGGCGTCGGCGGCGGCCCCGGCAGCCGCGAGCCGCTCCAGCTCAGCGGCGTCCTTCACCGCGCGCAGCATCGGCAGGGCCTCGGTGAGGGAGACGTACGAGGTGTCCGGAAGCGTCCGCTGCAGCCCGAGCAGATGCATCGCCCAGGCGTTGTCGCTGACCGCGAACCGGCCCCGGCCGTCGAGCAGCGGGGCTGTGACGGCGTACGGGTCCTTGCCGTCGGTCCAGTCCCGGAGGGTGAGGGCGGGCGCCCCGACGGCCTTCTCGGCGTCCGGAGCCTCCAGGGTCGGGACGACCAGGACCGGGTCCTGGCCCGGTGTGAGGACGAGGACGGTGAGGCGTTCGGTGTTCACGGGCTGGTAGCCGGTGAGGTGGACGAGATCGGGTCCGGGGGCGACCAGCACCCCCGCGAGCCCGGCCTCGGCGGCGCTCTCGGCGGCACGCGTCATCCGGGCCCGGTAGTCGTCGGCGGTGAACGGTACGGGCTGGTTCGGGCTGGACATGCGGACCTCCTGGCGACGCGACACGGCATACAGCATCCTGCCCGTACGTGCCCGTCCACGCGAGCGGGGGTTGTGAACTGCTGTCGGTACAGCGCATCCAACGCCGTTCGGGATGCGCCCAGTGCACATCGGTGGGTCCAGGACTCACTCATGCGCACTGGCTGGGAACGGTCAGGTTTCCGGGTGCAGCCGTACGACGAGGCCGGCGCGGGCGCGGCCCCGTTCGACCAGGCGTGCGTTGGGTTCGTCGGACCCGGCCACCCATTGTTCTGCGTACGGCCGGGGCTTGCCGAACCGCACATGCCGGTCGACGAGCCGGCGTACCCGCAGAGCCGGTTCGAGTTCCAGGAACCAGACCTCGTCGAGCAGCCGGTGCACGGACGCCCAGGCCCCTTCGTCGTGCAGGAGGTAATTGCCCTCGGTGACGACGAGCGGGATGTCCGGGGGGACGGGGACGGCCCCGGCGATCGGCTCCTCCAAGGCGCGGTCGAAGGCGGGGGCGTACACGGTGGTCTCCGGTTCCGGGAGGCGCAGACGCCGGAGCAGGGCCGCGTAACCGGCGGCGTCGAAGGTGTCGGGGGCGCCCTTGCGGCCGGCGCGGCCGAGCCGTTCCAGCTCGGCCCGGGCGAGGTGGAAGCCGTCCATGGGGACGAGGACGGCGAGACCGTCGAGAGCGTCGACGAGCTGTGCGGCCAGGGTGGACTTCCCGGCTCCGGGCGGTCCCGCGATGCCGAGGATGCGGCGGTGGCCGGGGACGGCGAGGCGCAGGGCGCGCGCCGTCAGCTCGCTGAGGTCGCTGATGTCCATGCGGGGCATTGTCCCGCCGCGTGCCCGACGGATGTGATGGTGGTGCGGACTGTGCGGTTCCGCAGGGGCAGGTAGTGTTACGTATAACGAACTGGCTCACCACACCATTGCCGCCCCCGTCCGAGGAATCCCATGCCGCACATCGCCCTGGTCACCCTGGTCGTCCGTGAATACGCCGAAGCAGTCTCCTTCTACACCGATGCCCTCGGCTTCGAGCTGGTGGAGGACACCGACCGGGGCGACGGCTCGCGCTGGGTGGTCGTGCGTCCGCGCGGCACGGAGGGGACCGGGCTGCTCCTGGCCCGCGCCAAGGACGAGGCGCAGCGGGCGAGCATCGGCGCACAGACGGGCGGCCGGGTGGGCTTCTTCCTGCACACCGAGGACTTCGCGGGCGACCACGCCCGGATGCTGGCCGCCGGGGTGCGGTTCCTGGAGGAGCCGCGGCACGAGGCATACGGATCGGTGGCGGTCTTCGAGGACCTGTACGGCAATCGCTGGGATCTGCTTCAGCCCACGCGGCCCTGACCTGCGGCACCTGCGTCCGCAGGAGTCGTCGGTGGTCGCCGTCGCGTTGGGCACGTGGCGATCGTGCCCTTCACCGGCTGCGTACCTGTCCGGGCCTCGCCGAACCGGCGGCGGCGCGGACCGATCTCGCCCGTGAATCGCTGACCGCGGCGAAGGTCCTGATGAAGCGCGCGACGTAGCAGGTGAAGGCAGGGATCGGCGAGGTGGGCCGTGGCCCGCATGAAGGACCAGCACGGCTGGATGAACTGCCCTGCCGGTCGCACGCCGCACGACCGGCACGGCCGAACGAACGGCCGGGGCGAGACCGTGCGCAACCGGCCCCGGCCGCACAGTGCCCCCGTCAACCGGGCACGGCGCGCGTCAGCGCGTGCCCTTGCCCTCCAGATAGGCCAGCACCGCAAGCACCCGCCGGTGCACCGTGCCGTCGTCCGGTTCCAGGCCGAGCTTGGCGAAGATCGAGCCGATGTGCTTGCTCACGGCCCGTTCCGTCACCACCAGTTCGGTGGCGATGGTGCCGTTCGCCTTGCCCTGTGCCATCAGTTCCAGGACTTCGCGCTCGCGCGGAGTGAGGCTCTGCAGGGGCTGGGCCGACGACTTGCGGGTCAGCAGCTGGGTCACGACCTCGGGGTCGAGCGCCGTGCCGCCGCCCGCCACCCGGTCGAGCGCCTGCAGGAACTGGTCGACGCGGCCCACCCGGTCCTTCAGCAGGTACCCGATGCCCTGGGCGCCCTGGGCGAGCAGCTCGGCGGCGTACGTCTCCTCGACGTACTGCGAGAGGACCAGGATCGGCAGTTCGGGCATCTCCGCGCGGGCGGCGAGTGCGGCACGCAGCCCCTCGTCGCGGAAGGTGGGCGGGAGCCGTACGTCGAGCACGGCGGCGTCCGGGCGGTGTTCCAGCAGGGCGGGCAGCACCTCGGGTCCGGTCGCCGCGTCGGCCACCACCTCGTGGCCCGAGCTGGTGAGCAGCAGGATCAGCCCCTCCCTCAGCAGCGCGTTGTCCTCGGCGATCACGATCCGCACGGCAGCTCCACTTCGATGTGCGTCGGCCCCCCGGTGGGGCTGTTGATGCGGGTGGTGCCGTCGAGGGCGGCGATCCGTCGCCTGATTCCGACCAGCCCGCTGCCGGCGCGTTCGTCCGCGCCGCCGTGACCATCGTCGCCGATGGCCACCCGCAGGGTGCCGGGGGTCCGGTCGATCCGTACGGTCGCGGCTGTCGCACCGCTGTGTTTGCTGATGTTGGTGAGGGCCTCGGCGATGACGAAGTAGGCGGCGGCTTCGATCGCGGCCGGCAGCCGTCGCCCGTCCTCGACACCGTCGATCTCCGCGGTGACGGGCACGCTGACGTCGGCGGCCAACGCCCGTACCGCACCGGCCAGACCACGGTCCGTCAGTACGGGCGGATGGATGCCGCGCACCACATGCCTCAGTTCCGCGAGTGCCGCCTCCGCGCCGTCCTGTGCCTCGTCGAGGCGGATGCGCGCGGCGGCCGGGTCGCGGTCGAGGAGCTGCTTGGCGAGGCCGATGCGCATGGACAGGGCGACGATCCTGGCCTGGGCGCCGTCGTGCAGATCCCGTTCGATGCGTCGCAGTTCGGCGCCGTGCGCCTCGACCGCCCCGGCCCGGCTCTCGGTCAGCTGGGCGATCCGCTCGGCGAGCGCGGTGGACGGCGAGGAGGTGAGCAGCGACCGGGTCCAGCTCGCCGACAGATCCGCGAGTACGCAATGCCAGCGCAGCATCCATCCCCGGCGCGCGGGCAGCGGTGTCCCGTACTCGTCGGCGGCCCGCCGGTCCAGCAGGTGCACGACGGGCAGCGCGGCCCCGTCGACGAGGAGCCCGACCGGCCACAGCACCATCGTGAGGTAGCCGAGGAGGTTGCCCATGAGCGCCTGGATCGGCAGCCAGAGCGCGTCGCGCCAGACCGTCGGGTCGGTGAGCACGCGTCGGACCCGCTCGGAGAGTTCACCGCCGTCCAGCGGTGGATACGGCGTCGGCGTGAACGGCACGCCGAGCCGCGCGGCTGCCCGACGGCGCTCGAACTCCGCGAACCGGCGCAGCACTTTGGCGGCCTCGGGCAGGGCGGGCAGCCCGATGATCACAACAGCGAACATCAGGGCCGCCACCACCAGGAACGTGCCCACATATGCGAGCAGCGCGATCGGAATGCCGATGAACAGATAGCGCGACGCATCCCACGAACGCCGGATGGCGACCGTCAGTGGGGCGGGAGTGGTGCTCATGGCACAGCACGTTACGGGGGTTCACCCGCCACCGGAGTGGGGGCCTCCCCCTGACCGTGGTGGAGCTGGCTGAACCCCCTGTCCGGGAGCGCGCACCCTCGCCCGGAGACCCGCTTCTTCATAGCGTTTATGACGCTCGGAAAGAACGAGGCGGAGAAGGAACGGTGGAGTCGACGGTGGACACGATCACAGCGGTGCGGGCGACCGCGCTGAGTCTGGAGTCGGTGAGCCGACGCTACGGACGGCGTGGCGGCGGCAGCCAGGAGGCGATCGCGCTCGACGCGGTGAGCTGTGCGGTCCCGGCCGGGAGCTTCACCGCGGTGGTGGGCCCCTCGGGATCGGGGAAGAGCACGTTCCTGCAGTGTGCGGCGGGCCTGGACCGTCCGACGGCGGGGACGGTACGGGTCGGGGGCACCGATCTCGGCTCGCTGTCCGAGGCCGCACTGACCCGGTTGCGCCGTGACCGGATCGGCTTCGTCTTCCAGTCGCACGCCCTGAATCTGGTGCCGTCGCTGAACATCGAGGAGAACGTCGTGCTGCCGCTGGTGCTGGCGGGCGCCGATCCGGCGGACGAACGAGTGTTGGCTCGCGGCCGGGATCTGCTGGCCCGGGTCGGCCTGACGGGCCGCGGCGGGCAGGGCCCCGCGACGCTCTCCGGCGGCCAGCAGCAGCGGGTCGCGGTCGCGCGGGCGCTGGTGACCGAACCCGATGTGATCTTCGCGGACGAACCGACGGCGTCCCTGGACCCGGAGTCGGCGTCGCTGGTGCTCGGTCTGTTGCGGGACGCGGTACGGATCGACGGCCGTACGGTCGTCATGGTCACCCATGATCCGGTGGCGGCGAGCTGGGCCGACACCGTGCTGACGATGGACGGCGGCCGGCTGCGATGAGCACGAACGCGGACATGAGCACGCGTGCGGACGCTGATACGGGCACGGGCGCTGATACGGGCAGGGACGCTGGTACCGGCACGGACGCGCCAGGGCCGCGCGCCGACGTACGGTCCGGTGTGCGGCGGGCGTCGGCGTTCCTCGCCCGGCGTTCGCTGAAGGCCCATCGCAGGGCCTGGGCCGCGGTGTTCGCGGCGACGACCGCCGCGGCCACGCTGATCGGCGCGTTCGCCTTCGTCGTCGGTTCGCTGCTGCTGGCGCAGCCTCCGGTGGACCGGTATGCCGGGGCCGACGCGGTGGTGGCGGCCGACCAGCAGGTGACGTATACGGCGAAGCCGTGGGGCAGCAAGCCGCAGACGGCGAAGACGTATCTGCCGGAGCGGGTCCGTCTCGACCGCTCCGCGGTGGCGAAGGCGGCTGCCGCCGACGGGGTCGCGAAGGCCGTCGCGGACGATTCGGTCCCGGTGGCCGTGGGCGGCGGGACCGGGGGCGGTCCCGCTTCGGGCGTCGGCCGTTCCTGGGAATCCGCCGCGCTCACCCCGTACCGGCTGACGGACGGACACGCGCCGCGCACGCCCACCGAAGTGGTCGTCGACAGCGCGCTGGCGGCCGCCGTCGGGAGCAAGCCCGGCAGCCATGTGACATTGCAGGTCGACGGGGCCCCCCGCCCGTACACCGTCAGCGGTGTCGCCGACACCCGGCATCGGGGCGCCGCCCCAGCCGTCTTCTTCACCGGGCAGCGGCTGACCGCCCTGGCCGGACACCCCGGCACGGTCGACGCCATCGGCATCATTGCCGAGAAGGGCGTCTCGGCCGACGCGCTGCGGGCGTCACTGGACGACGCGCTGCCCGACCGCGCGCACGGCGACCGCGAGATCCGGGTCCTCACCGGCTCGGAGCGCGGGCAGGCCGAGTACGTCGACGCGCTCGGCGCACGGGGCGATCTCCTTCCGCTGCTCGCCTCCATCGCGGGAACGGTCCTCATGGTGGCGCTCCTGGTGATCGCCACCACCCTCTCCCAGGCGGTCCACCAGCGCTCCGGCGAACTGGCGCTACTGCGCGCGGTCGGGGCGACGCCACGGCAGCTCAGGTCGGCCGTCGGCCGTGAGGTGAGCCGGGTGGCCGGCGCCGCCGCGGTGCTGGGCGGGATCGCAGCCGTACCGCTGGGGCTGCTGATGCGGTCGCTCCTGACCACGGACCCGCTGCCGCTGCCCGTCCCGGTGTGGCTGCCGTTCGCCGCGGGCGCCACGGCCGCGGCGCTCGTCTCACTGGCGGCCCGTCCGGTGTCGATGCTCGCGGCCAGGTCCATCACCCGGCTGCGGCCCGCCGCCGCGCTGGGAGCGGCCCGAGCGCCCGAGCCGAGCGAGCCGGGCCGGCTGCGTACGGTCTGCGGTGCGGTGCTGGCGGTCGCGGGCGTCGGTTCAGCGGGCGCGGCGACGGCGCAGGGCGGGCAGGCCGCCGCGATGGCCGCCTCCGGCGCGGCGACCTCGCTGATCATCGCGGTGGCGCTGCTCGGTCCGTGGATCGCTCGGGTGGCGATGCGGGTGCTCGGTGCACCGGCACGGCGTGCGGGCGGGGTCTCCGGGTTCCTGGCCGCGAAGTCCGCCGCCGCGCACCATCGGCGGCTCGGTGCGGCGATCACCCCGATCGTGCTGGTCGTGGCGTTCGTCTGCGTACAGCTGGCGGCCAACTCGACGCTGGAGCGGGCCGCCGACCGGCAGGCCGCCGCCGCGCTCCGGGCGGACCTGGTGGCGACGGGCCCGGCCGCCGGGCTGCCGTCCGCCGCCGCGCAGGCGGTGCGCAAGGCTCCCGGGGTCGCTGCGGCGACCGGTGTGCTGCGCTCCGGCGTCGTCCTCGCGCATCGTGAGATGGGTGATCCGAAGCTCGACCGGTTCCCGGTGCTGGGAGTGACGGCGGACCAGCTGTCCGGCACGCTCGATCCGCACGTCACGGCCGGTGATCTGGCGGACCTCACCGGCAGGGGCACGGTCGCGGTCGGCAAGGACCGGGCCGCCGACCTCGACATCGGCACCGGCGACACGGTGAAGCTCCGCCTCGGTGACGGTACGGAGGTGCGGCTCCGTGTGGTGGCGCTCTACGAACGGGCCCTGGGACTGGGCGAGTTCATGCTGCCGCGCGAGGCCCTGACCGGGCATGTCTCGGCGCCGCACGACCGGCAGATCCTGATCCGGTCGGAGCACGGAGGGGCGGCTTCGGCCTCTGCGGTACGGCGCGCCCTTGCCCCGTACGCCGGCGTGCGGGTCCGTACCGCGACGGCGGACGACGTACGGATCGCCCCGTCGACGTCGGACGAGGACAACGCCCTGATCATCATCGGTGTCGGGGTGATCGGAGGCTTCGCGCTGCTCGCGGTGATCAGCACGCTGTCCCTCATCACGGTGGGCCGTCGCCCGGAGTTCCGCCTGCTGCGGATGGTCGGCGCGGGCCGTCGCCAGGTGAGGCGGACGCTGGTCCTGGAAACGGGACTGGTGGCGGTGACGGGCCTGGTGATCGGCACGCTGGTGGCGGCCGTCCCGCTGGTGGCGTTCGCGGTGTCGACGGCCGGTTCGGCACCGTATCTGCCGCCGGTGCAGTACGGGGTGCTGGTGCTGGCCGTGACGGTGGCGGCAGGTGCGGGGGCGATGTGGCCGGGGTCGTCCGGCGGCCGGTTCGTCCTGGGGCGCCGAGTCTGAGCCCATCCGGCGGAAGAGGTCGACGCCCGCCGCCGACGCGCGTCACGGGAGGCGGACGCCCCGCCCCCGGGCGCGCGTCATGGTGCGGTGGGCAGCGGCAGTGCCCCTTCCCGTACCGCCGCCGCGGCCAACGCGTCGAGCACCGGAGCGATCAGCGGATGGCCCTCCGCCCCGTGCCGCACCGCGGCGAAGACCCGGCGGGTCGGGGCGCTGCCCTCCACCGGCCGCACCACCACCCCCGTCAGCTCCATCCCCCGCAACGCCGACCGCGGCACCAGCGCCACCCCGGCACCCGCGCCGGCCAGCGCGACCACCGCGCGGAAGTCGTCCGAGGAGTGCTCCAGCCTCGGCTGGAACCCGGCGAACTCGCAGGCCAGGACCACCACGTCATGGCACGGATTGCCGGGGTACGGGCCGATCCACTGGTCCTTCTCCAGGTCGGCGATCGCCACCTGTTCCTGACCGGCCAGCCGATGATCCACCGGCAGCACCGCGTCGAACGGCTCCGAGTACAGCGGTACCCGGGTAAGCCGACGGTCGTCCTCTCCCGGCGCGCCCCGGTATTCGACGGCGACCGCGACATCCACCTGCCGGTCCAGCACCATCGGCACGCTCGCATCGCCCTCGGCGTCCTGGACGCGGACCCGGATGCCGGGCGCGGTGAGCGTCAGTTCGGCGATCGCTGGGGCGAGGACCAGGCCGATGCCGGTGGCGAACGCGGCGACCGTGACCGTACCGGCGTCACCGGCGCTGTACGCGGCGAGCTCCGCCTCGGCCCGTTCCAGCTGGGCCAGCACCGCATTGGTGTGGGTCAGCAGGATCTCCCCGGCGGGGGTGAGCCGGGCGCCGCGCGCGTTGCGTTCGACCAGCCGGTGCCCGGTCTCCTGTTCCAGCGCGGCAAGCTGCTGGGAGACCGCGGAGGGCGTGAGGTACAGCGCTGCGGCTGCGGCCGTCACCGTGCGGTGGTCCGCCACCGCACGGAGAATACGCAGCCGCCGTGCATCGATCATGTGACCCATTGTCCCAGGTCACGCAGGGAACCCGGCCGCCCGGGTGAGGCTCCCGGACAAGCACGAAGGCAAAGACGAGGACACGGGCGGGACACCGTGCGGCGCCCCGCCCTCGGGCCGCTACTCCCCCAGCGCGGCCCGCGCGTCGACGAACGCGTCCACGGCGCGGTTCACATCCGCCGTGGAGTGCGCGGCGGAGAGCTGGACACGGATACGGGCCGCGCCCTGCGGAACCACCGGGTAGGAGAACCCGATCACGTACACACCGCGCTCCAGGAGGAGCTCCGCCATCCGGCCTGCCTTCGCCGCGTCCCCGATCATGACGGGGGCGATGGCGTGGTCGCCGGGCAGGACGTCGAAGCCTTCCTCGGTCATCCGGGTACGGAAGAGCGCGGTGTTGGCATTGAGCTGCTCCCGCAGGTCGCCCGCGGCCTCCAGCAGGTCCAGGACCTTGAGCGAGGCCGCCGCGATGACCGGGGCGAGCGAGTTGGAGAAGAGGTACGGGCGGGAGCGCTGGCGCAGCAGCGCGACGATCTCGGCGCGGGCCGCGACATAACCGCCGGACGCACCGCCGAGCGCCTTGCCGAGGGTGCCGGTGATGATGTCGACGCGGTCCATCACGTCGTGCAGCTCGGGCGTTCCGCGGCCGCCGGGGCCCACGAAGCCGACGGCGTGCGAGTCGTCGACCATGACCATGGCGTCGTAGCGCTCGGCCAGGTCGCAGATCTCGCGCAGCGGGGCGACGTACCCGTCCATGGAGAAGACGCCGTCGGTGACGACGAGCCGGCGCCGGGCCCCTGACGCCTCCTTCAGCTGCGTCTCCAGGTCGGCCATGTCGCGGTTGGCGTAGCGGAACCGCTTGGCCTTGGAGAGGCGGATGCCGTCAATGATGGAGGCGTGGTTGAGGGCGTCGGAGATGACCGCGTCCTCCGGGCCGAGGACGGTCTCGAAGACACCGCCGTTGGCGTCGAAGCAGGAGGAGTAGAGGATCGTGTCCTCCTGGCCGAGGAACGTGGAGAGCCGCTGCTCCAGCTCCTTGTGGACCTCCTGGGTGCCGCAGATGAAGCGGACCGAGGCCATGCCGTAGCCCCAGCGGTCCAGCGCATCGTGGGCGGCGGCGATCACGTCGGGGTGGTCGGCGAGGCCCAGGTAGTTGTTGGCGCAGAAGTTGAGCACCTCACCGGGGCGGCCGCCCGCGGTGACGGCGACGGTCGCGGACTGCGGGGTGCCGATCACGCGCTCGGGCTTGTGCAGTCCGGCGGCTTCGATCTCGTCGAGGGTGGTGCGCATGTCGTCGCGTACGGAGTCGAACATGAGGGGTGTCTCCCAGCTGTCTACGGGGGCGTCGGGTCAGGAGGTCCAGTCGAGGATGACCTTGCCGCCGCGGCCGCTCGCCGCGTCGTCGAAGGCTGCTTCGAAGTCTCGGTAGCCGTACCGGCCGGTGATCACGGGGGCGAGGTCGAGGCCGCCCTCCAGCAGTACGGACATGGCGTACCAGGTCTCGTACATCTCGCGGCCGTAAATGCCCTTGATGGTGATCATCGAGGTGACGATGCGGGACCAGTCGACGGCGAATTCCTCGGACGGCAGTCCGAGCATGGCGATCCGGCCGCCGTGCGTCATGTTCTCGATCATGTGGCGCATCGCCTCGGGCCGCCCGGACATCTCCAGGCCGACGTCGAAGCCCTCGCGCAGTCCGAGGCGCTTCTGCCCTTCGAAGATGGTCTCCTCGCTGACGTTGAGGGCGAGGCTGACGCCGATCTTCCGGGCCAGTTCCAGCCGGGGCTCGCTGACGTCGGTGATGACGACGTGACGGGCGCCGGCGTGCCGGGCGACGGCGGCGGCCATGATGCCGATCGGTCCGGCGCCGGTGATCAGTACGTCCTCGCCGACCAGCGGGAACGAGAGCGCGGTGTGCACGGCGTTGCCGAACGGGTCGAAGATCGCGGCGACGTCGAGGTCGACGGGGACCCGGTGCACCCAGACATTGGACGCGGGCAGGGCGACGTACTCGGCGAACGCCCCGTCCCGGCCGACGCCGAGCCCGAGCGTGGAGCGGCACAGGTGGCGGCGGCCTGCCAGACAGTTGCGGCACTTCCCGCACACGAGGTGGCCCTCGCCGCTGACCAGGTCACCGATGTTGATGTCGACGACATCGGCGCCGATCTCCGCGATTTCGCCGACGAACTCGTGGCCGAGGACGAGCGGGGTCTTCACGGCCTGCTGCGCCCAGCCGTCGTAGTTCCGGATGTGCAGATCGGTGCCGCAGATGCCGGTGCGGAGCACCTTGATCAGTACGTCCGAGGGGCCGATCTCCGGCTCGGGCACGTCCATCAGCCAGAGTCCCGGCTCGGCCTTCTGCTTCACGAGTGCCTTCACGGCTGCGGCTCCCTGCGCTGGTACGGCGTTGAGTGCCCCGGGCCGGGGACAGCCTTGAGGAAGCCTGCGGCCCGGGGAAGAAAAGAGGGACGGCATGGCAGCACGCGTCGATCGGCTGCCGCGCACCATCCTCTGCCGTCACGGAGAAATCTGCCGCACCCCGCGCCACAGGTCCATCGAGGTTTTCTTAAGCGCGCCCGCAGCTCCGCTTCATGCCCTCTTGATCTCCGTACGACCGGCCGAGTGGCCGGCCGCCCCTCAAAAGGCGACCGGCCCCCGCGCATGTGTCCGTGATCAGTCGCCGAGCTCCTGCGGCGGGTTGTCGCGGCCCGGTACCTCATTGGGTGCCAGGACGCGGCTGTCGCCCGGGTACGGCTTGGTCCATCCGGTGGATGCGTACCAGGTGATCCGGTTCAGCTGCGCCGGGTTCACCTGGTCCTCGACGGGGTGGGAGCCGCCCGTGCTCTTCGCCTGGATCGCACTCCAGGCCTCCCACTGCGCGGCGATCTCCCGCAGATGGGTGGGCACCTGCGGGCGCTGGGCACCGCTGTCGGCCGCCTTCGCGGCGGCCGCCGAGGCCGGCTTCTTGAGCCCGTAGTCCAGCGGGATCCCGTTGGGCATGCTGGTGTACGGGGTGAAGTCGGGCTTCTTCGTGAACAGGTCACGCATGGGCTCGGCAGCCCGGTCGATCTGGTTCATCGGCTGGGCCCCGAGCATCTGCTCGATGGTCTTCACCACGTTGATCTGGGTGTAGTACGTGGAGGTGACGGCGCCCCGCTTGGCGTAGGGGCTGATCACCCAGAGGGGTGCGCGGTGCCCGTCGACGTGGTCGACACCGGCCTGCGAGTCGTCCTGGAGGACGAAGATCGCCGTGTCCTTCCAGAATTTGCTGTGCGAGATCGTGTCGACGACCCGGCCGACGGCGAGGTCGTTGTCGGCGACCATCGCGGTCGGGTAGGGGTCGATGCCGCTGGTGCCGTTGGTGTGGTCCTGCGGCAGCGCCATCATGGTGAAGTTGGCGAGCTTGCCCTTCTTCTCGTACTCCTTGAAGTACCGCTGCCAGATGTCGACCCGGTACTGGTCGGGGATGTCGGTGTCGAAGGTCGGGTAGTCCGGGTGGTTGATCTTGTTGACGGAGGGGACGTCGGAGGTCGAGGGGTAGGCGCCGATGGGGGTGTTGAGTTCCCCGGTCGCCTTGCCCTCCAGCACCTGAGAGTCGTGGTACCACTGCGCCCAGGTGGGCGCGCCGGTCGCCGGGAGGGCGATGTTGCCCGCGTACTCGCTGAAGTTGTCGACGGACTTGCCGGCCCGCTCGACGGTGTTCCAGAGGAACCCGCTGCGCTGGTAGGCGAGGGCGTCATTGCCGAGCGAGGGGTAACTGCGGTACCAGGTACCGAATTCGTGCTCGATGTAGTCGTTGTTGTCGCCCTGGGTAAGCCAGTTGTGGCCGTCGGCGGAGAGCGTACCGACGTCGTAGAAGTTGTCGTTGACGCCGAACTCGTCCGCCAGGGCGTGCTGGTTGGGTGTGACGGTCCGGCCGAACTGGGCCAGGGACGGATCGCTGTCACCCTTGCCGATATCGCCGAGCACCTGGTCGTAGGTGCGGTTCTCCTTGATGATCAGGAAGATGTGCTTGATCTTGGAGGGGCTGCCGAGCTTGGCCGGGATGACCTGCTCGCGGTCGTGCGCCGAGCCATAGGTCTGCTTCCGCTTCAGCAGCTTCGCCCAGTCGTTGTTGATGAAGACCCGGTGGGTGAGTGCCCCGAGCTGTCGTTTGGACGGCATCGGGAAGGTGGTGACGGAGGCGGTGTCGTTGTACGTGTTGTGACCGGTCGCCGTACCACCGTTGTTGGGTCCGGCGCTCGGGCCCTGGCTGTTCTGGCTGGGGGTGCCGCGGGTTCCGATGCCCTTGGCGTTGGTGACGACGACGTCCCCGGTGGCCCGGCTCACGCCCCGTGGTGCCCAGCGCCGTCCAGGCGCGCAAGGACTTCCCACCGGACGGAGGGTGCGAGGTGGCGCCGCAGGTGACCAGCAGCCCGCCGTGCCTGTTCGGGGCGACCGACAGCCCGGACCGGATCGTTCTGCTCGGAGACTCGCACGCCGGGCAGTGGTTCTCCCCGATGCTCGCCCTGGCGGCCGAACGCGGCTGGGCGCTTCAGGAGTTGGTGAAACAGGGGTGCCCGCTGCCGGAACTGCGCGTCACAAACCCACAGTTGGGCCGCGACTACCACGAGTGCGGCACCTGGCGGGCGGACACCCTGGACCGGCTGCGGAAGGGGCCGAAACCTCGCCTGATCGTGATCGCCTCTCTCAACCGCTACACCGATGACCAGCAACTCCTCAGCCATGGCTGGGAGAAGACACTGGAACCGCTGCGCGCGCTCGGGGTGCCGATCGTGTACCTGGAGGACACCCCGGTGCCGGGTACCGACATCCCGGCCTGCGTCTCCGCTCACACCGAGAACCCGGCAGCCTGCGCATACGACCGCGCCTCGGCCCGGTGGCCCGATCCGCTCGCGCGGAGAATCGCGGCCGGCCGACTGCCGGGAGTACGGGCCGTCTCGGTGAACTCGGTGCTGTGCCCGGCAAAGGGGGCGACCTGCCCGGCGGTGCTGGACCGCATCCTGCTGTACCGGGACGACGCCCATTTGACCAATGTCGCTGCCGTGGTCCTGACACCCCGGCTCGAACGGCTCCTCTCGAACGCCGGGGCACTGTCCGATGGCCCCGCGCAGGAGGCCGACGGCTGGGCCCGGATCATGCACGACGACTTCGACGGGCCGGCGGGCAGCCGCCCGTCCGCCGGCCGCTGGAAGTACGACGTCGGCACCTGTTATCCGGGCTGCCCGGCCCCCCGGTGGGGCACCGGGGAGATCGAGACCATGACGGACTCCACCGACAACGTGCGGCTGGACGGCAAGGGTTCACTGGAGATCGTCCCCGTCCGCAGGAACGGTACGTGGTATTCCGGCCGGATCGAGTCCAGGCGGACGGACTTTGCCCCGCCTCCGGGTGGCGCGATGCGGATCGAGGCGTCGATCGCGCTGCCGGATGTCACCGGCGCTGCGGCGGCGGGCTACTGGCCGGCCTTCTGGACCCTGGGTGCGAAGCTGCGCGACGGGTACACGGGGTGGCCGTCCGTCGGCGAACTCGATGTCATGGAGTCCGTCAACGGACGCGACACCGTCTTCGGCAGCATGCACTGCGGCGTCCTCGGGGGCGGCCCCTGCAAGGAACCCGTGGGCCTCACCTCGGGACCGCAACCGTGCTCCGGCTGCCGTGCCGCGTTCCACTCCTACGCGGTCGAGGTCGACTTGAAGGCCGGTGTCGAGGAGGTGCGCTGGTATCTGGACGGGCGGGAGTACCACCGGGTGACCGCTGCCCAGATGGATGCCCGGACCTGGGACCGGGCGGTGCACCACGGGCTGTTCCTGATCCTGAACGTGGCCATGGGCGGCATGCTCCCGACCGCCGACGGCGCCACCGCGGGCCCCGCCACCGAGCCCGGGCACCCGATGCGCATCCAGCACGTCACCGTCTCGACCCGGGAGGGCGCCGGCTCCTGACCCGTCATGCTCCCGCCCGGCGCTTGCGGCCCTTGTAGTAGCTCATCGAGGTGGTGAAGACCGGGTCGGCGCACCCTGCAGGCCGCGCTCTCTCCGCACCTGCCCCCTCCCCCTCATCGTTCTCGGCCTCGCCGCGCTGTCTGCTGCTACAAGCGACTCGTCCGCCTCACCACACAGGACACGGTCCAAGTTTCAGGAGTTCCGCAAGAAGTTCCTGATATGCCGGGCGAGTTGTTGCGGCTGGTCCTCGGGAATGAGGGTGTAGCTGTCGGCGATCTCCACGAGTTCACCCTTGGGCAGCATCTCGGCGAGCCTGCGCCCGTGCTCGGGTGGCATGACCTTGTCCTCGGCCGCCCAGGCCACCAGCGCCGGGCGGTCGAAGTCGCGCAACTTCTCCGCCCACCGCAGGAGTTCGCTCCTGGGCGGCACGCCGAGGACGTACTTCCGCAGATCCCGCCGGATCTCCTTCGACGTCCACAGCGGTCGGAACCACGCGTCCATCACCTCGTGCGGCACCGGACGCTTGCTCATCCACCCCCAGGTCATGGGCAGCCGCCGCATCGGCTTCGCCTTCAGCAGGGAGAAGGCCAATCTCAGCCCGCCGGGCAGTTTCGCAGAGGTGTGGAGGTTGCTCCCGGGCAGCCCCGGCGGAAAGTTGTCGAACGCCTCGCAGGACGTGATGACAAGCCTTCCGATCCGCTGATCCCGCCCGTCCGCAACGAGAGCCTGCGCTCCGCCCCAGTCACTCATCACGAGGGTGACATCGGCGAGATCGAGCGCATCGAGGAACTCCGCGACCAGCCGGGCCACACCGAGGACCGACAGGTCGGCGGCCGGCTTCATGGGCCGACGGTGGCCACCGAGCGGCAAGGTCGGTACAACACATCGGTAATCGGAGCTCAGATCGGCGACGACATGCCGCCAGAGCGAGCCGTCCATGGCCACGCCGTGCAGCAGGACGACGACGGGGCCGTCACCACCGGTGTCCTGGTACTCCACCGGGCCTGCGGACAGTTGGACTTCGGCCGCTTGCGGTGCCGGCGATGTGCGGTGCTGTTCGGTCACGGCGTGTGCACTCTCCTCGGTTTCCGACGGACAGGGTCGTGCGCTGACCCGAACCTACTCCGGCAGCGCACGCCGGAGCACCGCATCCCCGACCCTGCTGAGGAGTGCGAGTGCTGTCGGATCGGACGGACGGTGGGCTGGATTCGGGCGTATGCATGGCGAGAAGCTTGATCACGTGAGCGAGGCCGCCCCGCACGAGGACGGCAGCCGACGAGCACTCCAGCAGTGGCGCAAATTGCCGCATCGTGAAGTTCGTTGGCTCACCATCTGCACCTGCCCGAACGCCCGGCCCGAAGGTGCCGGTGCGACTTCCGCGGTGTCAGGCCAGGGACGCGGCGCGGGTGGGGTCGATGGCGTACTGAAGAGGCTGGTCCTCCGTGAAGCGGCGGAGTTCGTCGAGCACAAGCTGTCCGAGACGGTGACGTTCGGCCCCGAGGGCGCCGCCGAGGTGGGGTGTCAGGACAACGTTGGGAAGGGTGAAGAGTGGCGAGTCACGGGCCGGAGGCTCCGGGTGCGTGACATCGAGTACAGCGGTGAGGTCGGGTCTGGCACGCAGGACCTCCACTGCGGCTCGCTCGTCGATGAGCGCGCCACGCGCGGTGTTGATAAGCGTCGCGCCCGGCCCCAGGGAGTTCAACAGCCGTGCCCCGATCGTGCCGCGGGTCTCAGGCAGGAGTGGTGCGTGAAGACTGACGACGTGGCAGGTGGCAAAGAGCTCCTCGATGCCGACGAGCCGGACGCCCGTCCGCCGGGCGGTGTCTGCGGAGGCGATGGGGTCCGTGGCGAGGATCTCGATGTCGAAGCGGCTGAGGTGGGCCGCGACGAGACGACCGATGTGCCCGAGCCCCATCAAGCCCACGCGTGACCGGTAGGCACCCGGGACCTTGGGATTGTGAGGAAAGCGACGGCTGCTCGCCACCTCCCGGGTGATGCGGTGTACCTGCTTCAGCCCGAGGAGGACCTGGGCGAGGGTGAACTCCGCCACCGGAATGGCGTTGGCCGCGGCCGCGGAGACGATCGGAATACCGCGTGCCCAGAAAGCGGGCGTGGTCAGGTGCCGCACGGAGCCCGCCGCGACGAGGACGGCCTGCAGCTGAGGGGCGCGCGACAAGAAGGCGGCATCGAGGACGGGCGCGCCCCAGCCCGTGAGCAGGACGTCGATCCGTCCCAGCACGTCGGGATCCTCGTCGAGCTGCTGCCGTGTGAGAGGTGGACCCTGCCGGTGCACGAGCCGGTCGATTTCGGCCAGAACCTCGCGGGGATAGACGTCTGCCCTGCGTTCTTCCTCCATGACCAGCAGTGCTGTCGGTCTGGGTGCCGGCTCGTTCATATCGGTTGCACTCCTCAGCTCTTTCGCTGACAGGCCGTCAGCGAATCGACTCGCGCCCCCTGGTCGGGCGTGTGGGGAAATGTCTGACCGGATGTCGAAGATCAGCGCCCCGACAACACACTTGCAGCACGATACATCGGATGACTGAAAAACCCTCAAGTGAAGCTTGAGCCGCCTGGCGTTCGCCGCCCCGGCGGCGGTCACGATCGTGCACCATGTTCGGCGTCCGGTACCTTGCGTGACTGAACTGCCCTCCTTTCAGGCAATACTTCGGGGCACCCACCTCGCTCGCAGGGGCGCCGGACTGCGGGAGTGGCGCACGGAGGCGTATCTGCGCAGATCTCGCGAGCCATCGCGAAATTTTTGTATTCATCGGACTATTGACCGTCGATTCGGTCCCCGTTAGCGTCCCCAGCAAGCGCTTTCCAGGCCAACTGTGATGCGGGAAACGGGAGTTGTCATGAAGAGATCGCGGTGGGTCGGTGCGGGTTTTCTCGCTTCGGCACTGGTCCTCACCAGCTGTACATCCGGGCCTGCGGGAGTGGACGCCAAGCAGGACTCCAAGGCACCGCTCGAGCTATGGGTCAGGACGACACCGGGCGGACCGGGAGAGCAGGGCACGCTCAGAGTCGCTGCCGCCTTCGAGAAGGCCACGGGCTACAAAGTCGAGGTCACGGCCATCTTCGACGACTTCGAGACCAAGCTGCAGCAGCGGGCCGCGCAGAAGAACCTCCCCGACATCGTCATGAACGATGTGACGCAGCTCGGTGCCATGCACAGCCAAGGCCTGCTCCGGGAGATCGATCTGGACAAGGTCAAGAGCAGTAAGCAGGCCGTCGGCCAGGCGCTGGACTCCGGCAAGAGCGTGGACGGTAAGCAGTTCGGCCTGCCGTACTCGGCGCAGGCGTCCGCGCTGCTCATCCGCAAGGACTGGCGGGAGAAACTGAAGCTCCAGGTCCCGCAGAACTGGGACGACTTTGCCGCGATGGCCGAAGCCTTCACCACCAGGGACCCCGACGGTGACGGCAAGAAGAACACCTTCGGCCTCGCCGCTCCCCTGTCCACCAAGCGCGGATACGCCTCCTGGTACTTCTCCAACTTCCTCTGGGCCGCGGGCGGAGATTTCATCACAGAGACCGGAGACGGCAAGTACAAGCCCGCGATGACCACGAAGCAATCGGTCGAGGCCGTGCAGTGGTTCCGCGGCCTCGGCTGCAAGGACAAGGTCATCCAGCCCGGTGCCGTAACCATGGAAACCCCGCCCACGAATGAGACGTTCGAGGCGGGCCGGACCGGCATGTTCGTCGTCGGCCCGTACCTCATGCCTCGCTTCGATGAAACCCTTGGCAAGGACAAGTACGAGGTCGTGCCGATGCCCAAGGGTCCGAAGGACGCCACCGTGCTTGCCGAGGGCGGCTCCATCTACCTGATGGCGGGCTCCGAGAACCGGGCGGGCCAGGACGCCTTCGCCGACTTCGCCATCTCCACCGAGGGCCAGAAGACCGGGATGCAGGGCGACACCGGCTTCACCGTGCAGCTGCCCGTCAACAAGACGGTGGACATCTCCAAGGTCCGCCCCGACCCCCGCTGGACGACCTACGCCACGGCGTACCAGAACTCCGGGCGGTACGCACCGTCCATCCCGAACTGGACCCCGGTGCGGCAGACGACCGCGGAGACCATCAACGCACTGATGGCCGACTGCGACCTGGACGTCGAGACCAAGTTGGGCGAGCTCGACAAGCAGCTCGCCGAC
The DNA here is from genome assembly GCF_036002945.1 of Streptomyces sp. NBC_01224. Lineage (NCBI taxonomy): Bacteria > Bacillati > Actinomycetota > Actinomycetes > Kitasatosporales > Streptomycetaceae > Streptomyces > Streptomyces sp. NBC_01224. Next base: position 2,000,030 of record NZ_CP108529.1, read on the forward strand.
ATCCTCAAGGAACAGGGAATCGCCGCGTCATGAGTCTCGACCAGGCGAATCCGGCCGTCTCCTCGGCGGCCGGCCCCGCCACCCGGGCAACGGGCCGCCCGGCCGGCGGGGCCGCTGCCGACCGCCGCAGGCGCAACGGCCGGGCGGGCCGGTGGTGGACGCCGTGGCTGTTCCTGGCCCCGGCACTGCTCCTCTTCCTGTACTTCAAGTTCATCCCCATGGCCAGCGCGCTGACCATGTCCTTCCAGGACGTCCAGCCCTATCTCGGAAACAAGTGGGTCGGCACCGAGAACTACTCCACGGTGCTCCACTCCGACGGCTTCCGCGAGGCCGCGTGGCACACCGTCGTCCTCGCCGCCGGGCAGACGGCCGGCTCGATGGCTCTCGGCCTGGTGCTCGCGCTGCTGATGGAAGGACAGGGCCGCCGACTGGGATTCGTGCGTTCCGCGGCGTTCCTGCCGGTCGTGGTGCCGATCGCGGTCGTCGCCGAGCTATGGCGGATCATGTACCACCCGACCGGGGACGGAATGCTCAACTCCATCCTCGGCCTGGTGGGGCTCGGCCCCTCGGGATTCATCAACGACCCCGACACATCGATGGCCTCCATCATGCTCACCGGCATCTGGCGGGGCGCCCCGTACGACATGATGATCTTCCTCGCCGGGCTTACGAGTGTGGACCGCGGTCTGTACGAGGCGGCGAAGGTCGACGGTGCCTCCAGGCTGCAGCGGGTATGGCATGTGACGGTGCCCGGACTGCGGTCGGTGTTCTCGATCCTGTTCATCCTCGCCGCGATCCGCGGACTGCGCGTGTTCACCGAGGTGTTCCTGCTCACCAACGGCGGGCCCGACGGCTCCACCGAGGTCGTGATGACCCTGATCTACAAGCTCGGGCTGGAGCAGAACCGACTTGGCGTCGGCGCGGCGGGGGCCGTCCTTCTGTTCATCGCGACGCTGATCCTGACAGTCGTCGTCCACCTGTTGCGACGGAGGGAGAGCAAATGAACGCGCCGACCGAGACCGCGCTGGGCCTGACCGAGAGCAGGAGCATGGGCGGGCGGATCCTGAAGGCCGTCACCTACCTGCTGGTCCTGATCGTCTTCGCCGGGCCCTTGATGGCCCTGCTGGTCAGCGCCTTCAGCCACGTCAAGGACCCGACACAGCTGAGCGTCATCCCCTCGGGCCCCACTCTGGACAACTTCAGGATCGCCTTCGACCAGGGCGTGCTCGCGTACCTGCTGAATTCGTTCTTCGTGGTCGGCTTCGGACTGCTGCTCCAGGTGGCTGTCTCCGTCCTGGCCGGATACGCGCTGGCCAGGAAAGTCTTCCCCGGGATGACGCTGGTGCTTGTCGCCATCCTGGCAACGCTGATGCTGCCTGAGGAGATCCTGGCCCTCCCGCTGTCCCTGATCCTCGCCGACCTGCCGATCGTCCACTTCAACCTCATCGGCACCCTGGCCGGAATGATCGTCCCGTTGGGCGCCTGGGGATTCTCCATCCTGGTGATGACCGAGTTCATGAAGGACGTGCCCCGGGAACTCGAAGAGGCCGCTCGTATCGACGGTGCCGGCGACCTGCGCATCTTTGCCCAGATCATCCTGCCGATGTGCAAGCCCGCGCTCGGGGTCATCGGGGTCTTCGGCTTCACCATGATCTGGGACCAGTACCTGCTGCCCCTGCTCGTCTCCACCAACTCCTCCTCCTACACCCTCCCCCTGGCGTTGCGAACCCTGCGGATCGACCCCGCAGTCACTCCCGGAGTGGTGATGGCCGCTTCCCTGCTGGCCCTTCTTCCCTCCGTGATCGTCTTCCTGTTCTTCCAGCGCTCCTTCGTCCACGGTCTGTCCTCCGGCGCCCTGAAGGGCTGACCCGGCAAGCTGTCTGCCGTCAGGACCCCGGTCCCGGAGTGGAGCTGTACCGCGACGCGCTTGCCCGTCCGCACGAGCAGTGCCTGGCCCGCGGGCTGACGCGTCGCGACGGCGCCGCCCACCTGGTGTCGCCCCGCCGACCGGCTGCGCGAGGACGTCCGTCAGCCGGTCTGAATCCCGCCCGCGACCGCCATATCCAGAACCACCCCGCACAACCAGCCCTCCGGTCGCGCCGACCGGAGCACCGACAGCGCACCGAACGCGCCACCGGACGCCGACGACAAGGAGCGATGCCCCCATGACCCCGAGCACTGACACCCCATCGGTGTACCCGTCCGCGCCCGCCGCGCCCTCGGATCCTGCGGTGACCCCGGAGACGACCTGGTTCACCACTGACCGGTTCGGCATGTTCGTCCACTGGGGCCTGTACTCCCTCGCCGCACGGCACGAGTGGGTCAAGAACCGGGAGAAGCTCACCGACGAGCAATACCAGGTCTACTTCGACCACTTCGATCCCGACCGCTACGACCCCGTCCAGTGGGCCAAGGAGGCCAGAGCGGCGGGCATGCGGTACGTCGTCCTGACCACCAAGCACCACGACGGCTTCTGCCTGTGGGACAGCGCCCTCACCGACTACAAGGTCACCAACACCCCGCATGGCCGCGACCTCGTCGGGCCGTTCGTCGAAGCGTGCCGCGCCGAAGGGCTCAAGGTCGGCCTCTACTACTCCCTGATCGACTGGCACCACCCGTCCTTTCCCGTGGACGGCACCCATCCGCAGCGTGACGACGAGGAGTTCAAGGCCGCGACCGCCGACCGCGACATCCGCGACTACCAGCGCTATCTGCACGGCCAGGTCCGTGAACTGCTCACGTCCTTCGGACGCGTCGACTACCTGTTCTTCGACTTCTCGTACGCGGGCCGCAGTTGGTGGGGCGGCAAGGGCCCGCACGACTGGGATTCCCCGAAGCTTCTGGAGACGATCCGCGAACTCCAGCCGCACGTCCTCGTCAATGACAGGACCGGCCTTCCCGGCGACTTCGTCACGCCCGAGCAGTACCAGCCCTCAGGCCCCATGACCAAGGACGGGCAGCCTGTGCTGTGGGAGGCATGCCAGACGCTGAACGGAAGCTGGGGCTACGACCGCGACAACCTCGACTACAAGAGCGCCGACCTGCTGATCCGCATGCTCGTCGACGGGGTGTCCAAGGGCGGCAACCTGCTGCTCAACGTCGGCCCCACCGGCCGCGGCGACCTCGACCCGCGCGCCGTCGCCGTCCTCGGGGAAATCGGCAGGTGGATGGAGCTGCACGAGCGGTCGGTCCACGGCTGCGGCCCGTCCCCGTACACCGCCCCCACCGAGTGCCGGTACACCCAGCGCGGCGACCGGCTCTACGTCCACCTGTTCGCCTGGCCGTTGCGCCATCTGCACCTGCCGGGACTCGCCGGCCGGGTGCGCTACGCCCAGTTGCTGAACGACGCGTCCGAGATCGCCCAGGTCCATATCGACCCGGACCGGCCCGCGCTCAACACCGAGATGGGCGGGCAGCCCGCCGGAACGCTCACGCTCCAGGTCCCCGTCCAGCGCCCCGACACCCCCGTGCCCGTCATCGAGCTGTACCTGGACACTCCGGCCGACCCGGCCGACGGCTGAGACAGGTCCCGGCCCCCGATCCACCACCACACTTACGGAGGCATCATGCAACGACGCACGTTCCTCATGGGTACCGCGGCAGGGGCGGCGCTGGTCGCCGTCCCCACCGACGGTCTCCTGACCGCGAGCGCGACGGCGGCCCCGGCCGCCGTCGGCTCGCTGGACGAGCTCCAGGCCGCGATCGACCATGCACGACCCGGCGACCGGATCATCGTCGCCGACGGCAGATACACCGTCCCGTCGGACAGGCCCGTCACCATCCGGAACAAGCAGGGCACCGAGCGCGCGCCCGTGACGGTCGTCGCCCAGTCCCGCGGCGGCGTCGTCCTCGACGGCGCCCACAGCTTCGTCTTCGACCGGTCCAGCCACATCACCGTCAGCGGCTTCTCCTTCCGTCAGAGCAGCACCTTGGAGATCCCCGAGACCTGCTCGCACATCAGGCTCACCCGCAACGATTTCCAGCTCGCTGACATCGAGGGCGTGCACTGGGTGATGGTGCGTGCGGACGACAGCTCGGTCGACCACAACCACTTCCACGGCAAGAGCACGCTCGGCATCTACCTCGGTGTCGAGGGCGCGGGCACGGAGGAGATGGCCCAGCGCGTCCACATCCACCGGAACTACTTCTCCGACCACAGCTTCACCGGTGACAACGGCGGTGAGCCGATCCGGCTCGGCGTCAGCCCCCGGGCGCTGTCCAGCGCCCACGCGGTCGTGGAGTACAACCTGTTCGAGCGGGCCAACGGCGACCCGGAGGCGATCTCCGTCAAGAGCTCGGACAACGTCATCCGGTACAACACCATTCGCGACAGCTTCGGCGGGATCGTCCTGCGGCACGGAAACCGCAACCGGGTGGACGGCAACCATCTCGTCAGCGGCACGGAAGGCCTGCGGATCTACGGCAACGACCACCTGATCGTCAACAACTACCTCGCCGGACTGTCCGGGCGGGCCCTGGTGATCGGCAGCGGCTCGGAGCGCGACCACCTTCCCGGGGAGCCGGCCGCCGAGCGTCGTGGCAACGACGCACCCGACCGGGTCGTCATCGCGTACAACACCCTGCTGAACAACGGGCAGACGCTCTCCGGAGAGAGCCAACGCCCCCACGAGCCGCGGGACGTGACCGTCGCCGACAACCTGCTCGTCGCGGACTCGGGGGAACTGGTCGCGATGGCGAACACGGTACGTTTCACCTGGTCGGGCAACATCCTGTGGGGTGCGGCCGCCGACGGCAACATCCCGGCCGGTGGCTACACCCGTATCGACCCGAAGCTGCTCACAGGCCCGGACGGCATCGCCCGGCCGGCCCCGGACAGCCCGGTGATCGACGCGGGCACGCTCAGGTGGCCGCCCGTCACCCACGACATCGACGGGGACCCGCGCGGGCGGGCCCGGGACGTGGGCGCCGACGAGTACACGAACAGGCCACCCAGGCGCCGGCCGCTGACCCCGGCCGACGTCGGCCCCTACGCTCGCTGAGCACGTCCACGAGCAGGGACGGCCGGCCCGGTCCGCCGCCGGCCGTCCCCACCGCCGGTCACCCGACGCGTCCGGCCGCAGGGGCCGTACGGCCCGGCCCGGTACGTTCTTGTCGCTACAGGAGGCATCATGCAACGACGCACGTTCCTCAGGAGCACCGCGGTGGCAGCACTCGCCGCCGTGCCCCTCACCACCTCGCTGTCGGGGAGCGCATCGGCGGCCGACATACCGGTCGGCTCCCTGGCCGAACTCCAGAGCGCGATCAACGGCGCCGCACCCGGCGACCGGATCGTCCTGGCCGACGGTACCTACACCGTGCCGTCGGGGGGCGCGATCAACGTCTCCGCCAAGAACGGCACCAGCGCCGCGCAGATCACCATCGTCTCGAAAACCCGCGGCGGTGCCGTGCTGCGCGGCGAACGCAGCTTCGTCTTCAGCAATTCGAGCAACATCACCATCAGTGGCTTCGCCTTCCGGCAGAGCGCCACGATGGAGATCCCGGAGAACTGCTCGGCGATCCGGCTGACCCGCAACGACTTCCAGTTCGCGGACATCGACGGCCTGTACTGGGTCGTCGTACGGGCGAACGACTCGAAGATCGACCGGAACCGTTTCCACGACAAGACCACCGCCGGCATCTTCATCGTCGTCGACGGCCCCGGCTCGACCGCCATGGCCCAGAACCTCCACATCTTCAGGAACCACTTCTCCGACCACAGCTTCACCGGGTCCAACGGCGGTGAGCCGATCCGGCTCGGCGTCAGCGGCCGGGCACTGTCCAGCGCCCACGCGGTCGTGGAGTACAACCTGTTCGAGCGCTGCGACGGCGACCCCGAGGCCATCTCGGTGAAGTCCTCGGACAACACCGTCCGTTACAACACCATCCGCGACAGCCGTGGCGGAATCGTGCTGCGCCACGGCAACCGCTCCACGGTGGAGGGCAACTACGTGATCGGCGGCACCGACGGGGTGCGCCTGTACGGTAACGATCACCTGATCGTCAACAACTACCTCAGCGGACTGTCGTCCCGGGCCCTGGTGATCGGCAGTGGCACCACCCGTGACCACAATTCCGGCGAGACGGCGGATGAAAGGAGGGGAAACGATGCGTGCGACCGCGCGGTGATCGTGCACAACTCCCTGCTCGGCAACTCCAGCACGCTCTCGGGCGAGACCCGGGAGTACGAGCCCCGGGACGTTGTCATCGCCGACAACCTGCTCGTCGGCGACTCCGGCAGCCTCGTCGCGATGGGGACGACCACCGGCTTCACCTGGCAGAGCAACATGGTGTGGGGTGCGGCGTCCAACGGCAATATCCCGGTTGGCGGCTACACCCGGGTCGACCCCCAGCTCCGTCAGGGATCCGACGGGGTACTCCGGCTGTCGGCGGGAAGCCCGGCGATCGGCGCGGCCACGCTGGGCAGCCCGGCCGTGGACGATGACATCGACGGCGACTCGCGCGGCAGCACGCGGGACATCGGTGCCGACGAGTACTCGACTCTGCCCGCCCTCCGCCATCCCCTCACGACTGCGGACGTGGGTCCGAACGCATCGTGAGCGTTCGCTGGTGACGGGGCGCCGGTGAGATGGTCCGCCCCTCCGCCCCCGGCCGGTCCGCTTCGCCGTCATCCCGCGCGGAGCGGACCGGCCGGGTCTCCGGATCCGTGGCAGGCCCGAGTACCGGCCGCAGGCCGTTTCCCCGGCCACCGCTCGGTGGCCGTGCCCACAGAACCGCGCGGGCAGTTCGCCTCCCAGGACAGTCTCCACGGCTTCCTTCCGGGTCTTGCCCGACCAGAGGGCCCGCCGCGGCCGTCGACCGCCACCGTACGGCCCCGAGAAGGGCCGCAGAAGGGCCGCCGCAAGGCGACCGCAGGAAGGGAATGTCGTGACCGTGAGGAGAAGAGGCGTAGTGCGGCGTACCGCGTTCCGAGCCGTCCACCGACCGGGTCGGGTGACACCGTGACCAGGCTGGGTCTGTGCTCGGTCACCTTCCGGCGGCTGCCCGCCGCCGAGGTCGCACGCTGCGCCGCGGACGCGGGCCTGGAGGTGGTCGAGTGGGGAGCGGACGTGCATGCGCCTCCGGAGGAGCCCGGCATTGTCCGCGCGGCCCGTGACGCTTCCGACAGGTACCGGCTCGCCTGCTGCTCGTACGGCTCGTACTTCCGCGCCACCCCGGGCGAACTGGCCGAATTTCCGGCGGTCGCCCGTGCCGCGGTGCTCCTCGGGGCGCCGCGGGTGCGGGTCTGGGCGGGCGGAGTCGGGTCGCGGGCCGCCACGCCGCAGGAGCGGCGCGGGATCGTGGCCTGCCTGCGGGAGGCTGCCAGGATCGCCGCGGACCACGGGTTGGAGCTCGCGCTGGAGTTCCATTCGATGACCCTCAGCGACACCGTCGCCTCTACCCTTCGGCTGCTGGACGAGGTGGGAGCGGACAATCTCCGCACTTACTGGCAGCCGCCGCTCGACGCTCCCGACGAGGAGGCGGTGGCGGGGCTTGCCGAGCTCGGCGACCGGGTCAGCGCGGTGCATGTTTTCTCGTGGTGGCCGGGCAATCGCCGACTGCGGCTGGCAGATCGTGAGGGCCTGTGGGCCGGAGTCTTCGACCTGCTGAAGGGGCGGAGCGAGGGGCTTGAGGCGCTCTTGGAGTTCGTGCCCGGCGACGACCCCGCCGTGCTGGCGCGCGAGGCCGCGACCCTGCGGCGCGCGGCAACTCACCGACCTGGTCCTCCGGCGTAGTTGACCGCACGAAGACGATCTGGCGGGAGTATCGCGCGGCAGTCACCGGCGTGGCGATCGTCGAGATCACCTCGCCCTGGCGCATCCCATGGTGATCTGCGCTGTCACCGGCATGGGAATGCGTGTGCGCGACCTGCTGACGAGCGACTCCCATCCCACTCCCCCCGACACCAGGACGGTAGACATGCGCATCAAGGACAAGGACACACTCCTGTTCATCGGTGACTCCATCACCGATGCGGGCCGCGACCGTACGCGTTCCGCTTCGCTCGGCAGCGGATTCGTCCATGAGATCGCGCAGACATTGCGCGCCCGGGCGAGCGCCGGACACGGCCCCGCTGTCATCAACAAAGGCCTCAACGGCAATCGTGTGTACGACCTCGAATCCCGCTGGACCACCGACGTCATCGACCACCGGCCCACCGTGGTCACGGTCAAGATCGGCATCAACGACACCTGGCGGCGTTATGACCAGGGACTCATCAGCCCGGTCGACGAGTTCGAAGCATGCCTCGACCGCCTCCTCGCGGACACCGCGCGGAAACTGTCCGCACGACTGGTGGTCATCACCCCTTTTCTGCTCCCGGTCAGATCCGGCCAGGAAGCCTGGTACGAGGACTTGTCGCCCCGTACCGATGCCGTCCTTCGCGCCGCGCTGGCCAACGGAGCCCAGGTGGTTCGTGCGGACCTCGCCCTGCTTCGCGCCGCAGAGGAGCAAGGGGCAGCGGAGCTGGCCCCGGACGGGGTCCATCCGAGTCCCCTCGGCCACAGGCTGATCGCCGACGCCTGGCTTGCCGAGGTCGACCCTGTCCGCCTCGGACCCGGGACGGCAGCGCGCTGCGAGAGGCGGCCGGTCCGCCCGGAGGGCGACCCCGGGATGCCCGGAGGAGGGGGCGTACACGATTGAACAGCCAGGAGGAGCCCGGGGCGGGCGGTACAGGCGTGTCCGCCCGTTACGTCGAAGGGCTGCCGGCAGTGGTGCCCCGGGGCGCCTCCTGGATTTGAAGGCCGGAGTGCTCGCGCTCTCTGCCGACGTGCTGTCATGAGGCGCGCCAGCCGCTCCAGCGCAGGACCGAGACCTCGACCACCGGTCCGCCGGGTGGCCGGCCGGCGTACTGCTGGTATTTCGCCGTGAGCAGGCCGATGCAGCGGGCTGCTTCGGGGGACCGTTCCGGCGGCGGGAGCACACGGGCTTCGCCGTCGGCCCGGGACCACCACAGGCGGTCCCAGTCCTGCTCGTAGTGGTCGGTGAGCAGGCAGACCGACGGGTTGGCGGCGATGTTGGCCAGACGTTTCAGCCGCGTCGTCCGCTTCGGTTTGTGGTCCACGGCCAGCATCACCGTGTCGCCGTCCACGGCGAACACCACCGGAACCAGGTGCGGGCGGCCCTCCGTGTCGGCCGTCGCAAGGTGGGCGATGCGCGCCACGGCGAACCGCTCCCGTGCCTCAACACTCGTCAGAGCAGGCATCGCGCGTCTTCCCAACAGTCGTGTCAGTTACGGACTTTCGGATCGGTCCCACTTCCGAGGCGCAGCGCTCTCCGGCGCCTCAGCGGTACCGGGCAGCGACTTCGGCCAGTCGGTCCAGGTACTCCAACGTCTCCCGCTCCGGCATCGTCGGTACGTAGAACAGCAGCCGCTCGACCCCCAGACCGGCATAGCCCTCGACCTGCCCGGGGTCGTCGGGAGCCGCGTACACCGTCACCGGCACCTCGCGGTCGGCGAGGGCGCGCAGCCGCTCGATCTGCGGACCGAGCTCCTGCGGCGACATGCTGTTGGCCAGCCACGCGTCTCCGAGGTGCGCCACCCGTCGGAACGCGCCCTCGCCACCGCCGACGTAGATCGGCGGATGGGGGCGCTGCACGGGCTTGGGCCAGGCATAGACCGGATCGAAGTTCACGAACTCGCCGTGGAACTCGGCCTTCTCCTCGGTCCACAGCTCCCGCATGGCGCGCAGCCGCTCGTCGGTGAGCCGGCCGCGGGTGGCGGGGTCGGTGCCGTGGTTCCTCATCTCCTCACGGTTCCAGCCGACACCGACGCCGAGAATCACGCGGCCACCGGAGACCAGGTCGAGCGAGGCCACCTCCTTCGCCGTGGTGATCGGGTCGCGCTGCGGGATCAGCGCGATGCCGGTCCCCAGCAGCAGCCGCTCGGTCACCACACCGATCGCGGTCAGGGCGACGAAGGGGTCGAGGGTGCGGTAGTAGATCTCCGGCAGCTCACCACCGCCGGGGTAGGGCGTCTCGCGGCTCGCCGGGATATGGCTGTGCTCGGCAATGAACAACGAGTCGAACGTGCGTTCCTCAAGGGCGGTTCCGAGCGAGGTGGGGCTGATGCCCTGGTCGGTGATGAAGGTCGAGACCCCGAATTTCACGACGGCTCCTCAAAGGGGCGGGTACGGGACAGCACGGGCGGCACAGATCCCTGATTACCCTCCCCGGATGATCCCGCCCCCATGACCACCCGGGAGAACCATCACGGCGCATGGTTCCGGGCCTGCTGCTGCGACCATGTGCCGGGGTACCGGCGACCGCTTCGGCTCGCAGAACAACCGATGCCCGAGCCCTTGACTTGGGCACAGGACTGCCGCCCTGCGGATTAATTTCGCCATTGGGCGTGGGTTCATCGGCTCGACCCGAACTTTCCGAATGATGATTGCTTCATCCGCATCCACCACTGTCGGGAGTAGTGACCATGGGCAAGCTGCAGGGAAAAGTGGCGGTCATCACCGGCGGCACCACAGGGATCGGGCTGGCCACAGCAAAGCTCTTCGTCAGAGAGGGCGCCCATGTCTTCATCACGGGCCGCCGCCGGAAAGAACTCGACGAAGCCGTGCGGGCAATCGGCGGCAACGTATCCGGCGTTCAGGGCGACGTCGCCGAACCGGCCGACCTTGACCGCCTCTACGAAACCGTCAAGGCGAAGGGACGGATCGACATCGTTTTCGCCAACGCCGGTCTGGCTGAGTTCGCTCCGCTGGAAGACGTCACGGAAGACCATTTCGACAAAATTTTCGACATCAACGTGAAGGGGGCACTCTTTACAGTACAAAAGGCCCTACCGCTATTGAATGACGGCGCCTCCATCATTCTCACGGGCTCCGTTGCGAGCGTCAAGGGAACCCCCGCGTTCTCGGTTTACGGTGCAAGCAAGGCTGCCATCCGAAATTTCGTTCGAGGATGGACGGTAGAGCTGAAGGATCGCCGTATCCGGTCCAACGTCCTCAGTCCCGGTCCGATCGAAACGCCGCTTGTGGCGGCGCAACCCCAAGACGCCATCGAGAGGATCGCATCGACCATCCCGATGGGCCGCATGGGGGAGCCCGACGAAGTTGCCAAGGCGGCGCTCTTCCTGGCCTCGGACGACTCCAGCTTCGTCACGGGAATCGAACTTTTCGTTGATGGTGGCAGAGCGCAGATCTGATACCGCAACGGCGCATCGGACAGTGTCGTTTCTGCGCGCTCGGCCCCAAAGGTCTCGCTGTCACCCGCGAGATCGCTGACGGCCTCTTCAGCGTCAACGGCGAAACCGCCCACGCCCACGAATTCGCCTGGGCCGCACTGGGCATCCACGGCACGGTGCCGGGCCCAGGGGGCGGCCCCGTCCGGGTCGAGTGCGTGCGTTGCTCATGAGTGTTTTCCGCTCGGAGCAGGCGGGTTCAGATGGCGGTGCGGCCACCGTCGACAGCGATGGTCGCGCCGGTGATGTAGCCGGCCTTCGGCGAGGCGAGGAATGCGACGGCCTCGGCGATCTCGGCGGGCTGGGCGGCGCGCTTCATCGCGGTGGTCTCGGCGAGCGCGTCGAACAGGTCGCGGGCCTCGGGGCGGGTGTAGACGGGGCCGGGGGCGACAGTGTTGAAGCGGACGCCGCGGCCGCTGTACTCGGCCGTCCAGCCTCGCGTCAGTGACGCCAGCGCGGCCTTGGTCGCACCGTACGCGGCGCCGGTGGCCAGGCCGAGACTGCCGGCCATGCTGCCGATGTTGATCACGCTGCCCGATCCCTTCGCCGCCATCGCCGGGGCGAAAGCCGCCACGAGGAAGAACGGTGCGCGGACGTTGCTGGCGAACATCGCGTCGTAGTCGGAGACCTTCATCTCCTCGGTCGGTGCCCAGATGGCTTGCCCGGCGTTGTTGACCAGGACGTCGATCTCGCCGACCTCCGCGGCGAGCCGGTCGATGCCGGCCGGGTCCTCAAGGTCCGCCTCGACAAACCGCGCCCGGCCGCCGTCGGTGGTGATCTCGTTGACGGTCTCGGCGCCGCGCCGGGCGTTGCGGCCGACCACGACGACGGACATTCCGTCGGCGGCGAGCCGCTTGGCGACCGCCCGGCCGATGCCGGACGTGGCCCCGGTGACCAGGGCAGTAGTGGGGTGCAGGTCGGGGTTCGCATGCTCCACAGACATGGGATGCACCTCTCCGAATCGTTCTGCCAGACCGGCGTGTCCGGCTAACATCTCCAATCTGGACAGACCTGTCTGGCACTGGGCGGATATGTCTACGAAGGTGCTCTCACCGCAGGCACGCAGCACGGGCGCGGCTGCTGACCACCGCCGACGAGCTGTTCTGCGCCGAGGGCGTGCGGTCGGTCCGGATCGACCGGGTCATCGCGCACGCCGGGGCCGCGAAGGCAACGCTGTACAGCGCCTTCGGCAGCAAGGACGGGCTGGTCCGAGCGTACCTACAGGCACGGCACGCCGCGACCGCCGAGCACATGACACGCCAGCTCGAAACGCATGACGACACCCCGAAGGAGCGCCTGGTCGGCGCGTTCGAGGTACAGGGGCTGTCGTTCACCGAGCCGGGGTTCCGTGGCTGCGCGTTCATCAGCGCGAGCGACGACACCCCGCCCGGCGGTGTCGTCGAACAGGCCGCGAACGACTACCGCACCTGGCTGCACGACCTCTCCCTCGGCCTCGCCCGGCAGACAGGCGCGAAGGACACGAAATCACTCGCCCAACAACTGGTACTGCTCCACGCCGGAGTCAGCGCCTGGCTGGACCGCGACCCCAGCGCCGAAACAGCGGCTCGCACCGTAGCCGCCGCCCAGGTAGACGCCGCCGTCCCGGACTGAACAAGCCCGCGTCGACCGCGATCACCAACCCCCGATCCGGGCGACGGACGTCGCAAGTGAGCTTCTGCGGGCTTGTGCTGCGCTTTGGCGAACCGTCGGTCGTTGCGGCACAGGGGGTGATCGCCCGGCCGGTCAGTTGCAGCAGCCGCGCCTGCTCTGCCAGACGCTCCACCGGCGCCGGCCCCGCATCCGCCGTCGGTGCATCGCGGCTCAGTGGTTGGCTCCGGAAGTCCTTCGGGGGTTGACTCCAAAGCCGGTGTTGCATCTATCGACCAGCCAGGCGATGTAGTCAAGATGACGCCGGATCCGCTACGGGAGTGCGTACGCCGCCGTCGCCGCCCGGCCTTCCTGATTCCGGACCGTGCGCCGCGCAGATGTCCCGTACCCACTCCATGCGGAGGACCTCAACGCCGCTGACGGTCGGCGTTCGGAGTCGTGCACAGGGCGTCGTCGACCAGCTTGCTCTCGGCCTGTGCCACGCGCAGGAAGTCGTCCGCGGAATCGGTGAGGAGGCCCGACAACGAGACCGTGACGCTGCGCCGGCCATCGGCCGTGACGCCGGCGGCGCTGATCCAGCCGGAATCGCCGCCCTCGTGGCCCCAGTACACCCCACCGCAGGACAGCGGGCGTGAGAAGAGCCCCAGCCCGTCGCGGGCGCCCGGCATGAACTGCTTGAACTCCTTGCTGACCCGGATGGTGCGTTTCATGTGCGTCAGCTGTGCCGGTGGCAGGAGTCGGCCGCTGAGCAGGGCGCGGAAGAATCGGTTGAGATCGGCGGTGGTGGAGACGAGCCCGGCCTCTCCATTGGTGCCCGAGCCGACCTGCTCGGTGACGTCCACGAGCGGCTCGTCGGCCTTGAACCTCTGATAGGTCTCGGCATGTGGCTGGGGCAGTGTGGGTGAAGTACCCGGCCAGAAGGTGTGATCGAGGCCGAGCGGCCGGACGATCCGATCTCTTACCTCCTCATGCCAGGGGTGCCCGGTGACCCGCTCGATGATCAGGCCGAGCAGGACGTAACCGGTGTTGCCGTAACGCCAGTGCTTGCCGGGCTGGAAGTCCGGGCGGTGGCGCATCGCCCGGGCGATGGTCTGCTCGGGTGTGTACGTGTCGTATCGGTGCTGGTAGAAGTCCTCCGCCGAGGTGTAGTCCGGGTAGTCGTCGTGGATGCCGCTGGTGTGCTGGAGCAGTTGGCGGATGGTGATCGCGCGACCGTCATTGCCGTTTCCGGAGACCACACCGGGCAACCATCGTTCGACCGAGTCGTCCAGGGAGAGACTGTGGTCGCCGGTGAGTTGCAGGATCACGGTCGCCACGAACGCCTTGGTGACGCTGGCTATCCGGAAGTGACCATCCTGAGGGACCGGCCGACGGTCCGTCAGGTCGGCGACGCCGCTCGTGGCGGTCAGGTTCCGGCCGTCGGAGGTGACCAGGCGGGCCTGCACTCCTGTCACGCCGAGTGCGGTGAGCGCATCGGCGTCGTTCTGGATCTGGAGCTGGATTCGGTCGTCCTGCTGTTGGGTGGCTATTGCGCCGGGCACACTGGCGGAAAGGGTTCCGGCCACGATGGCGGCCAGCGTCAGGTTCCGTCGGATGGATCGGCCGCGCCGCCGCGGTGTACGAATCGGTGAACTCTTCATGGGCGTTGACACTAGGTCTGGCTGAGGTGAGCAGACGGTACCGCTCACCCGTGAGAAAAAGGGGTAGTGGGCTGTAGTGCCAGGCTCGGTCGCCATGGCTCAGACTTGTGCGAATGAACCACCATGGGGCCAGTCGGCTTTCGGCGATGTGGCGCGGTCTGGGTTATCTACTGGGAAGCCTGTTCACCGCTGCAGTCGCCCTGTTCACGCTGCCCGTACTCATCGTCCCGATGATGGCTCGCGCCTGGGCGTCCTGGCATCGTCGCCGCGCCGACCGGCTGCTGCTCTCTCCGCGTTCTGGTCCCGTCCGTGTCGGTACGTGGCGTGTTCTCGGGTGGCTGTGCACATGCATGGTGACCAGTCTGGCGTTCGGGCTCGTCGTGGTGCTGTGCGCAGGTAACGCGGTGGCCACGGCCATCACGGTGCCCTTGTGGTGGGCGTTGCCCGCCGGCACCCGCGCGGGCGGCTTCGCCGACGGTGTTCCACTGTCCGGGTGGGGCACGGCGTTGACCCTGGGGACCGCACAAGTCGTCATCTTCGCGGCCCTGACCTACTGGCTGGTTCCACTGCTGGCGCGCCTACACGCCCGGATCTGTGTTGCGTTGCTGTCCCCCTCGGCCGCCGAGAGGCTGGCGCAGCGTGTGGAGACGCTGACCGAGACGCGGGCCGACGCCATGAACGCGCACGGCGCGGAACTCCGCAGGATCGAACGTGACCTGCACGACGGCACCCAGGCCCGGCTGGTGGCCATCGCGATGCGGCTGGGCGTGGCCCGTGAGTCGCTGAGCGAGGACCCCCAGACGGTGGCCAGACTCTTGGAGGAAGCGCATGAGAGTACCGAGGAGGCCATGGTGGAGCTTCGTGCGGTGATCCGGACGATCTACCCGCCGATCCTCGCCGATCGCGGCCTCGCCGGGGCGCTGGCCGCGCTGGGGACCCGATCGGCGATCGACACCACCCTCGATATCGGCGACCTCGGCACGATCCCCGCCGCGGTCGAGGCCGTGGCCTACTTCACGATCGCCGAGGCGCTCACGAACGTTGCCAAGCACAGCCAGGCCACCCGGACCACCGTCCGCGTCGCACGCGAAGGTGACCGGCTGTCGATCGAGGTCACCGACGACGGAGTCGGCGGCGCCGACGAGACGCTGGGTACCGGCATCGCCGGAATCCGCCATCGTGTCCTGGCGCTCGACGGCACAGTCCACATCCACAGCCCCAGCGGTGGCCCGACCACGATCACTGTGAGGCTGGCGTGCGGGTCGTGATCGCCGAGGACAATGTCCTGCTGTCCAATGGGCTGGAACTCCTGCTGACCGCCAAGGGCTTTCATGTCGCCGCGATCACCCAGGACGCCCCCGGCTTCGTCGCTGCCGTCACCGAACACCGACCGGACGTCACCATCGTCGACGTACGGCTACCGCCAACCTTCCGCGACGAGGGCGTCCACGCCGCCATCCACGCCCGTCGCCAGCACCCCGGCCTGCCCGTGCTCGTCCTCTCCCAATACGTCGAGCAGCAGTACGCCGGCGAGCTGATCTCCGATGGACGCGGCGGCGTCGGCTACCTTCTCAAGGACCGGGTGAGCCGGGTGAGCGAGTTCATCGACGCGCTGCGGCGGGTCGCCGCCGGCGGTACCGTCATGGACCCCGAGGTGATCGGGCAGCTCCTCACCCGTCACGCCCGCGACCCGATTGCCGCCCTCACGCCACGCGAACGCGAAGTTCTCGCCCTGATGGCCGAAGGAAAGGACAACGCCACGGTCGCAGCCCGGCTCGTCATCACCGAGAACGCCGTCCACAAACACATCGGCAACATCTTCGCCAAGCTCGGCCTCTCACCGGCCGACAGCGGCCACCGCCGCGTCCTCGCAGTCCTCACCTATCTCAGCCGCCACTAACTAAGTGGTCGGCTCCGGAAGTCCTTCGGGGGTTGACGTGAGGGTCCGAGCCGTGATCGGCGATCTAGTGCCACATCAGCAACGTTTGCCTCGTGGATCGCGGCCCGCGCTGACTGATTTGCGGCCAAGCACTTGTCGCGGCGGCCGGGGTTGGCGAGTTGGTTCCGTCAGTGGGCGCAGTTGGAGGCGGAGGCGACCTGGCCTGGTTCAAGAGCAGCTACAGCAGCGGTTCCGGGGACGACTGCGTAGAGGTAGCCACCTGCCCCACCACCGTCCACGTCCGGGACTCCAAGGTCGAGCAGGGCCTCCAGCTCGCCCTCTTCCCCGCCGCCTGGACCGGCTTCGTCGCGTACGCCATGAGCGGCTGACCGGACTCGGACCGCACGACTCCGCGCCGCGCAGAGAATCAACTCCGTTGCGCGGCGCGGCGGGTATCAGTGGTCAGCGGTCAGGCGTCAGGACAGCGCCAGCTCGGTGACGTTGCCGGCCTCCAGGACCCACGTCGCCTTCAGGCCGCCTTCCTTGACCCGCGCGTCGCCGTCGCCCTTGAGGACGCCGATGCGCTTGCCGGACAGGGCGATCTGAATGGCGTGCTCGTACTCGTGGACCCACGTGGCTCTGAGGCCGCCCTCCTTCACGTAGGCGACGCCGGTGTCCTTGAGGATGCCGATGCGCTTGCCGGAGAGTTCGAGCTGGATGACGTCGTGGGACTCCCTGACCCACGTGGCGCCGAGGCCGCCCTCCTTCACCCAGGCGACGCCGTCACCCGTGAGAGCACCGATGCGGTTGCCCGCCAGGTCGATGCCGATGACGTCGTCGGCCTCCTTGACCCAGCCGGCGCTGAGAC
This sequence comes from Streptomyces sp. NBC_01224, assembly GCF_036002945.1. NCBI lineage: Bacteria > Bacillati > Actinomycetota > Actinomycetes > Kitasatosporales > Streptomycetaceae > Streptomyces > Streptomyces sp. NBC_01224. Next base: position 2,017,216 of record NZ_CP108529.1, read on the forward strand.
CGCCCTCCTTCACGTACGCGTCGCCGTTGCCCTTCAGGACGCCGATACGGTTGCGGGACAGTTCCAGTTCCTTGACCTTGCGGGACTCCTTGACCCACGTGGCGCCGAGGCCGCCCTCCTTGACGTACGCGTCGCCGTTGTCCTTCACGACGCCGATGCGGTTGCCGGACAGGGCGATCTGCTTGACGTCGTCGGCCTCCCGGACCCAGGTCGCGCCGAGGCCGCCCTCCTTCACCCAGGCGACGCCGTCACCCGTGAGAACACCGATACGGTCGCCGGACAGGGCGACCTGTTTGACCTCCCCGGCTCCCTTGACCCACGTCGCGCCGAGACCGCCCGCCTTCACGTAGGCATCGCCGTTGTCCTTCAGGACGCCGATGCGGTTGCCACCGTCGCCGGAGACCGTGCCGGGCACCGCGTCGGCCGTGGACGCACCGGTGAGACCGGCCAGCGTCAGAACGGCGGCGACCGCGGGGAGCGTCTTGAGAATCATCCGTGTAACTCCTGTACGCAGAGCAACCCTTGGGCCTGGAGAGCCGTGCCCACGGGGGATTGGTCAATCCGAAGACCACCAACGACTGGCACAGCCCGGGGTGCGTAGGTCATTGGAGTGATGGGGGAGCACTGGGCAGGGTCCTTGCCGCGCGTCGCGCGCCGGGCGGGGGCGGCAAGGACGTAACCACCGGCTCGGATCAGTACGCGAAGCTGGACTTGCCCAGTTGACCGAAGCCGTTGTAGCCCCAGGACTTGACGGCGCCGTCCGCCGTGAGGGCAAGGACGTGGTAGCAACCGACGGAGATGGAGACTACGTCGGTGAGGTCCTTGACCTTCTGTGGCGTGTTGCGGAACCCCGACCGCGCCGGGCGTACGGGCGCTGCGCACCGTCCCGTTGGACTGAGCGCGCCCGCACGCCTCTGTGGCCTGTCCGTCGTTCTGTTCCTGTCAGTCCAGCAGGGTCGTGACCACGAGGAAGTCGTCGTGGGCCTCGCCGTACTGCTTGGCGGCGAGGAGGAACATGGAACGGTCGGTCAGAGCCCTGGCCAGCAGGGCCCGGCCCTCCTGCGCGCCCAGGTCGTCCAGGCGGCGGGCGAGTGCCACACCCTCGTCGAAGACCGGCCGGAGCGGCTTCAGGATGCGATGGGTGCGGTTCTCCCGGTGGAGCGCCGAACGGATGGTCATCCTGCGGTGGGTGGCGATCAGCCCCGGGAGATGGCGGCGGGGGTCGACCGCGGCCGCCTCGGTCAGGCGGGCGGTCTCCTCTTCGAAGGCGGGGAGGCCCTCGAAGTACGCCTGCCTGGTGTCGGGCGACCAGAGGGTGGAACCGAACGGCGGCGCGGGTGTTCGGGCCGACGCCGGCCGACTGAACGTCAAAACTCCGACCGTGCCGGGCGTACGGGCGCTGCGTACCGTCCCGTTGGACCGAACGCCCCGACAAGGGATGACCGGGCGACCTTCCGGCAGGGTGCATGCGGGAGCGGTGTGCCTTGATAGCGTCGCTCCCGCGATTGCGGACCGCTCCCCGCCGGGGTCGTCGCTGCGCCCGGACGGCCCGCCCTCGACGGACGGCCGACGGAGCGGGCGTGCTGACGGTACGGGGACGTTCGCGGCAAGGACGAAGAGGGCCGACGCATGAGCCTCGCGCAGTTGCACTACACCTCTGCCTCTGCGGGGGACGACGGGGGCGGCGCACGGTTCACAGCGGTCAGCGCCGGTATACCCACGCCGGTGCTGGCCGAGACCGAGCAGCTCCTCGGCTACGAGCCGCCGGCCGGGGCCCCGTACCACCCCACGACCGCTGAACTCCGGTTGTTTCCCGAGGCGTTCAGCTTCAGCGCGCTGTCCGACGGCAGCCATCTGCTGAGCCGTACGGTGGCGCTCGGCGGCCCCGGCGCAGGCCGTTTCCACGCGCACGCGGTGCATCTCCCGGCCGGTACCGGGCTGCCGGGCGACGTGCCGGCGATCACGGCCTGGCGGTCGCCGAACTGGGCCTCCACCACACCGGACGGCGGCACGCCCGGCCGAATAGCCTCGCTGCCCGCCTCCGCCTCCTTCGGGCCGGAGGCGCTGAACGACTTCGCGGTCTCCCGGAGCCCCTGGCTGGCGGCGGTCTTCGCCGACCTGCGCCGGGCGAGCGAGGAATCGTCGTCGACGCGAGTGGTCATCGTGGAGCGGCAGAGCGCCGATGTGGCCCGGTGGATCGCCCTGGCCACAGCCGTACTCCCGCCGGAGAAAGCACAGCGGCTGACCTTCACGACCTACACCCGACGTCCGGCGCAGTCCTCGCACCGGGTTGTCGGAGTGCTGCCGGAGGACGTACCGGAACCGAACGGCTCCGACAACGGACTGCGGGTGCACACCTGCGCCGGGCCACGCCCGGAAGGACCGGTGGACGACACCTGGGCCGAGACCTGCGCCCGGATCTGGCGGAGCCGGTCTCCGGAGCTGTTCCGGGCGGCGGCGGAGCTGCCCGGCGAACCCTTCGCCGCCGGACCGCTCGCCGTCACGGCACTCTGCGCGGGCGTCGCGCTCGGCCCCGCCGAGCGTGCCGCGGCAGCAGACTGGGCCTCCGAACGGCCGTACGCGCTGGACGAGGAGCGGACGCGGCGGCTGACCGACGCGCTGACCGCTCCCGGCATCGACCGCACGAGCGCCGAACTGTCCTGTGTGGCACGGCTGTTGACCGCTCTCGACGGACGGTCCCCCGCCGCCACGACCGCGTCGCTCGCCGCTCTTCTGGTGACGGAGGCGGTACGCGGTGGCAATGTCACACTCGAACCGCCCGCGCGCTCGGCCTTCGCCGAACCGGCCGGGGAGCGTGCCGCCGCCGCACTCGTCACGGCCCTGGGCGACGACCTGCGCACCGAACTCGCCACCGGTGCGCCCACCGTGCCCGGCCGCAGTGTGGCGCGCACCGTGCAGCTGCTGCGGATCGCGCGGCTGCTCGACGTGGACTGCGCGGACCTGCTCCCCGATGTCGTACACGGGATGGCCCGGTCACTGCTGGGCGAAGGGGCGGCCGACTGCGGGCCTGTGCTGCTCGGCCTCCTGGACGAACAGTTCGATGTCCGTACCGCGCTGCTGGGCGAGCTGGACCGGATCGCCCCGCACGATCCGGCGGGGACGGAGCGGCTGCTGACCGGTGTCGCCCTGCCGTTCACCGGGACGCAGGCGCTGCCGCATCTGCGGATGTGCGCGGCGGCGCCGGACGCCAGGACGGGCGGCGGCGACCGGGTGAAGGTGTTGCACACGGTGGTCCGCGCCGGTGGAATGTCGCCTTTCACCGAACCGCTGGTGCTGCGGACCGCAGTGGGTCTTGTGTGGGGCGGGGACACGCCCACGGCGGGCGAGGCCCGGCTGCTGCTGGGCGAGACCACCTCCGACGCGCACCGTACGGCCGGTACATGGTCCACTCTCGTCGCGGCGGCGCTCGGCGCCCCCACCGACGACGAGGAGGCCCCCGAACTCGCCCATGACCTGTTGCGCGGCTTCCCGCAGGAGATCGATGCGCGGGTGCGCGGCGCCCTGCTGCTCCTGGAGTTCGCGCGGGACGTGCGGTCGGGGGCGGCGGAGCCCGGCTGGACGGAACGGGCCCGGAAGCTGTGCGCCGGGGCCGACCCGGTGGAGCCCGGCGTGCGCGACCAGGCGTTCGGCGCCCTGGCCGGCAGGCTGCTCGCTCCGGACCGGCCCGAGGCGGAGCTGTACGCGTTCGTCCACAGCGACGACGGGGACCTCATCGCGGCCTACGGCAGGGCCGCCCGGCATGACACCGTCCTCGCCCGGCTGCGTTCCGAACCGGCTTATGTGGCCGACTGCTTCACCGTCTGGAGCTCGCACCCGCATGCGGGCCGCGCCTGGGGCGAGACGCGGGCGGCGCTGCTGGAGGAGGTGCTGCGGCCCGTGGTGCGCAGCTTGTCCGCCGACGAGGTGGCGGCGGTGGAGGAGGCCGCCGAGCGTACGGGCAGCAGCCGCACGGCGGAGGCGTTCCGGGCGTGGAGCCGGCCGGGGGGCTTCGGCAGACGGCTCGGCAGCAGGCTGACGGCACGGGTGCGGCGGTCGTAGGGCAGGAATCCCGTCGGGAACCCTGGGTGTCATGGCCCGCCGCGGGTGTCATGGCCCGCCCGGGGGACCGGTACCGTGTGACATATCGATCTCGTGTGCTCCCGGCGGGCTGCGTGACACCCCCAGGAGGAACAGATGACGACGAACCGCGGACGCAAGGATGTCATCCGGGACCGGATGGCCGCGACCGGCGAGTCGTACAACGTCGCCGCCCGCAATCTCAAGGCGATGAAGGACATGGGCGCCACGCGTGAGGCCGTCCTCACCCAGCGCTGGCGTCCCGCCGACTCGCTCGACGTTCCGTGCCCCTGCGGTGGTACGTGCGAGCCGGGCGAGCGGTGCGAGCGCTGCCACGCGCTGCACCGGCATGTGGCGCGCTACCCCGGCAGTGTCACGGACGTGGAGACCTGGGCGGACCGTTACGACTGCACGGGTTGCGCGTCCTCGTACATCCTGACGGTCGTGCTGCCCGGCCGGCCGTGGGGTGTCGCCGAGACGGTCGTCCAGGGCGGGTCCGCGGAGCCGGTCGTGCGGGCCAGGGTCTTCCCGGGGGTCGCCCACCCGCTGCTGCGGCCGGAGAACCCCGAGGGTGAGGACGAGGGCTGACGCCCGGCGTCAGCCCTCGCTCAGGTCGTGGCCGTCAGCCCTCGTCGGGTGTCAGGCGCAGCGAGATCGAGTTGATGCAGTACCGCTGGTCCGTCGGGGTCGGGTAGCCCTCGCCCTCGAAGACATGGCCGAGGTGCGATCCGCAGCGGGCGCAGCGGACCTCGGTGCGGACCATGCCGTGGCTGCGGTCCTGGATCAGTTCGACCGCGTCCGTGTCCTTCGGGTCGTAGAAGGACGGCCAGCCGCAGTGCGACTCGAATTTGGTGTCGGAGCGGAACAGCTCCGCGTCACAGGCGCGGCAGGAGTAGACGCCCGTGGTCTTGGTGTCGGTGTACTCGCCGACGAAGGCGGGTTCGGTGCCGGCCTGGCGCAGGACCGCATACTCGGCGGGCGACAGCTCCGCCCGCCACTGCTCGTCCGGCTTCTCGATGTCGTACGACACGTCGCTCCCTCAGCTCGACAGGTGGTCCAGGATCTGCGGGCCGAGGTCCGTGACGTCGCCCGCCCCCATGGTGAGAACGAGGTCGCCGGGCTTCGCCATTCCCGCGATGACCTCGGGGACCGCCGCCTTGTCGTGGACGGTGGTGACATCGGCGCCCGCGGACCTCGCGGCGTCGGTGATCAGGTCGCTGGTGATGCCGGGGATCGGGTCCTCACGGGCCGGATAGATGTCCAGGACCACGGAGGCGTCGGCCAGTGCGAGAGCCTGGCCCATCTCTGCGCCCAGCTCCTGGGTGCGGGAGAAGAGGTGGGGCTGGAAGACGACCAGGAGGCGGGCGTCGGATGCGGCACCGCGCATCGCTTCGAGGTCCGCGGTCATCTCGGTGGGGTGGTGTGCGTACGAGTCGATGACCTGCACGCCCGCGGCCTCGCCCTTGAGCTGGAGGCGGCGCTTGACCCCGGTGTACTTGCCGAGGGCCGAGGCCAGGTTGTGGGCCGGGATACCGAGGGCGACACCGGCGGCGAGGGCCGCGACCGCGTTGTGGGCGTAGTGGCGGCCGGGCACGGAGACCGTGAACGTGAGGTACTTCCCGTTCAGGATGACCGTGACCTCGCTGGTCAGACCGCGCGGGGTGACCTTGTGGACGCGTACGTCGGCGGTCTCGGACTCGCCGTAGGTGACGACCTTCACCGAGGACAGGGCGCGCACCCGCTCGGTCAGCTCGACGGCGCCGGGCTGGTCGGCGGCGATCACCAGGGTGCCGTCGGGGACGATCTTGCCTGCGAACGTCTCGAAGGATTCGTAGATCTCGTCCATCGAGGCGTAGTTCGCGTGGTGGTCCAGCTCGACGTTGAGGACGATCGCGACCTCGGGGTCGTACTTCTGGAAGCTGCGGTCGCTCTCGTCCGCCTCGGCGACGAAGATCCGGCCCTCGCCGTGCGCGGCGTTGGTGCCGGGGCCCTCGAGGTCGCCGCCGATGGCGTACGAGGGGTCGAGGTTCAGCTCGGACAGGGCGACGGCCAGCATCGATGTGGTGGTCGTCTTGCCGTGCGTACCGGCCACCGCGATCGCGCGCAGGCCCCCCATCAGGGACGCCAGCGCGTCGGAGCGGTGCACGACGGGGATCGACAGCTCGGCGGCGCGCACCAGCTCCGGGTTGTCGGTGCGGATGGCGCTGGAGACGACCACGCACGAGGCGTCGTCCGCCAGATGTCCGGCGGCGTGCCCGATGTGGACGGTCGCCCCCAGCGCCCGCAGCGCCTCGGCCGTTCCCGACTCCTTGGCGTCACTGCCCGCGACCTTCGCACCGCGCTGGGTGAGGATCTTCGCGATGCCCGACATTCCGGCGCCGCCGATGCCGATGAAGTGCGGTCGTTCCATGGCGGCAGGAATACCGGGTGCCATGCGTGTGTCTCCCCAGAAGTTGAAACGAGTACCCGCCCAGCCTATTCGCTGTGCGCGAAGAGCTTGAGCACCGGTACGCCGACCTTGTGCCGGGCCCTGGACGCCCAGTCCCTGTGGAAGAACTCTTCCACGTAGTGCGGCGCGGTCAGCACGATGACTTCATCGGCCTCCGCGTCGTCGACCACGGACTTCAGCTTGTCCAGCGGGTGCTCCTCGATCACCTGCCCGACCGCTTCGGAGCCTGCCCGCCGCAGGGCCTCGAGCGACACTTCGAGCGCCAGTTCGGCGGACTGCCTGGCATTCTTGCCCTCGGGCTCCTCACCCTCCCGGGCGGCTTCCTTCAGTTCGCCCATCGCCAGGTCGTCGATGGCCCGCAACAGCACATCGGCCTGGTCACCGCGCGGCTGCATGAGCACGACGAAGGAGGTCCGCTCCTCCCCGTGCAGGGTGGTGACGAACTCGACGTCCTCGGAAGTGAGGGGCTTCTCGATCATCAAAACGCTGGTGAACACCACGGGCGCCCTTCTGCCTCAGTAACCGTCGCCGGTCTCTGCTGAAACCATCCTTCCCCGTGCTCGCACGGGGTCTGCGAGTAATTGTGCCCACCGGAGGCTAACCGGAACGGTAAATTCCGCCGATTGTCAGATCCGACGGTATCGGGTGAAGAGGAACCCGGCCTCTTCCAGCATCGATGTCAGGGCGAATCGTTCCGGCACGGCCACCGAGGGGCCACCGGCGATCCGCTGCGCGTCTCCGGCGGTCAGCATCGGCGAGAGGGTCAGACAGAGCTCGTCCAGCACCCCGGCCGCCACGAACTGGCCCAGCATCCTGGGTCCGCCCTCGGTCAGCAACCGCTTGAGTCCGCGGTCCGCCAGCTCACGTACGGCCCTGGCGGGGTCCACCCGGGAGCCCTCCCCCGCGATCACCACGTCGGCGCCCGCCTTCCGCGCCGCCTCGATCCGGTCCGGAGGGGCTCCGTTGCCGGTCAGCACGAGAGTCGGGACGAGCGGCGAGACGAAGAGCGGCAACGAGAAGTCCAGGTCCAGACTCCCGCTCACCACGGCGATCGCCGGTGCGGGCCCCTGCCCGGCCGCTGCCCGGCGGGCGGCGAAGGCCTCGCGGGCCCTGGCGGGCCGGTAGCCCTCCAGCCGTACGGTCTCCGCCCCCGCCACGACCACATCGGCCAGACCGCGCAGGGTACCGAAGATCCGCATGTCGCTCTCGCAGGAGATCGGCTGTGAGCGCCCATCGTGCTGAGCGGCGCCGTCGAGCGTCGAAACCATGTTGGCGCGCAGCCAGGGGCCGTCCTGTTCGGGGTACGCGTAGGCGTCGGCCAGATGGTCCAGACTCCACTCCCCCTCGTCGTCAGCCGGTGTCAGGTCGGTCACAGGGAAGAGGCGTCGCATGTTCTGCAGTCTGGCACGGCGCTTAAGGTTGATGGTTGTGTCGTCCTCCACCGCCGTGCCTGGGCAGAGCCCCATAGCCGAAACGGCCCCACTGTCCCTGTGCGCCCTTGAGCCGCATGTCCCCGCCGACCGGCTGGTCGCCGAGATGGTGCCGCCGCCGCGCTTCGACTCGGTGCGCTTCGGTACGTACGTCCCGGACCCCAACCAGCCGAGCCAGGTCGAGGCGGTCGAGGTCCTGAGCGGCTTCGCAGCCGGGCTGGGCGGGGCGCATGCCAGCGGCTCGGGAAAGCGCAAGTGGTTCAGCAAGAAGCCGGCCGTGCCCGCGGGGCCTCTCGGGGTCTACCTCGACGGCGGCTACGGCGTCGGCAAGACGCACCTGCTGGCCTCTCTCTGGCACGCCACGCCCGCCGCGCCGTCTCTGAAGGCGTTCGGCACCTTCGTCGAGCTGACAAACCTTGTGGGTGCGCTGGGCTTCCAGCAGACCGTGCGGACGCTGAGCGGGCACCGGCTCCTGTGCATCGATGAGTTCGAGCTGGACGACCCGGGCGACACGGTCCTGGTGTCGTCGCTGCTCAGCAGGCTGGTCGAGGCGGGGGTCGCGCTCGCCGCCACCTCCAACACGCTGCCCGGCAAGCTCGGTGAGGGCCGGTTCGCCGCCGCCGACTTCCTGCGGGAGATCCAGGGACTGTCCTCGCACTTCCGCCCGCTGCGGATCGACGGCGAGGACTACCGCCACCGCGGGCTGCCCGAGGCCCCCGCGCCGTACTCCGCCGAGCAGGTCACCGAGGCCGCGTACGCCACCGAGGGCGCCAGCCTGGACGACTTCCCCTCGCTCCTCGACCATCTCGCCCGGGTCCATCCGAGCCGCTACGGCGCGCTGACGGACGGACTGCGGGCGGTCTGCCTCACCGAGGTCCAGCCGGTGCCGGACCAGTCCACCGCGCTGCGGCTCGTCGTCCTCGCCGACCGGCTGTACGACCGGGAGGTGCCGGTGCTCGCCTCCGGGGTGCCGTTCGACAGGCTGTTCAGCGACGAGATGCTGAACGGCGGGTACCGGAAGAAGTACTTCCGGGCGATCTCCCGGCTGACGGCGCTGGCGCGCGACGCAAAGGGTCTGGTGGCGCAGTAGGTTCGGGGCGTACCACCCGAGGCGCCCCGGCGCGCCTCGTTTCTCCCGTATCACCGCGCACACCGTTTGAAGGGATCCAGCATGGCTACCACGCGTCAGGCGCACACGGTCTGGGAAGGCAACCTGATCGAGGGCAAGGGAGTCGTCACCTTCGACTCCTCCGGCATCGGCAACTACGAGGTCTCCTGGCCGTCCCGCGCGGAGAAGGCGAACGGAAAGACCAGCCCCGAGGAGCTCATCGCGGCAGCCCACTCCAGCTGCTTCTCGATGGCGCTGTCCAATGGCCTGGCCACCGCCGGCACCCCGCCGACCCGGCTGAACACCCAGGCCGACGTGACCTTCCAGCCCGGTACCGGCATCACCGGTATTCACCTCACCGTCCAGGGCGAGGTGCCGGGTCTCGACGAGGCGGGCTTCGTCAAGGCCGCCGAGGATGCCAAGGCGAACTGCCCGGTCAGCCAGGCGCTCACGGGCACGACGATCACGCTCACCGCGTCCCTGGCCTGACCGCACGGGCCCCGGTGGGCCCGTGACACACACGAGGCTCAGTGACCCGCATGGTTCCCGCGCGGCGATACGCGTGGTACACACATGCGGGTCACTTCTCCTGTCCGCCAGCAGGGAGTTGCCTCATGCCATCAGCAGCAGCACGACTCGCAACACGACGACAGGTCCTGGCCGGCAGCGGCGCGGCCGTTGCCTCGATCGCCTTCGCCGGGGCGTTCTCCGAACTCTTCGCGGGTACCGCCGCCGCCCGGGGACACAGCGGCTACGGCCCGCTCGTGCCCGATCCCGACGGTCTGCTCGACCTCCCGAAGGGCTTCCGCTACCGGGTCCTGTCCCGGGAGGGCGACCCGCTCCGCTCCGGCGAGGGCCAGGTCCCCAGCAACCACGACGGCATGGCCGCCTTCGCGGGCCGGCACGGACACGTCCGTCTCGTACGCAATCACGAGAACCGCGTCACCGGAAGAATCCCGGTCCCGACCGTCGAGGGCCTCACCTACGACCCGATGGGCAAGGGCGGCTGTACGGCCCTGGAGCTGGACGGCCGCAACAACGTCCTCGGCGAACGCGTCGCCATCGCCGGTACGGCGGTGAACTGCGCGGGCGGCCGCACCCCTTGGAACACCTGGCTGACCTGCGAGGAGACCGAGGACAAGGCCGGCACCAACGGCTACACCAAGGACCACGGCTTCATCTTCGAAGTGGACGGCGCCGATCCGCACCGCACCGGGGCCGTGCCGCTCACCGCGATGGGCCGCTTCCAGCACGAGGCGATCGCGATCGACCCGAAGAGCGGGATCGTGTACGAGACGGAGGACGCGTTCGACAAGCCGTTCGGGCTCTTCTACCGCTTCCTGCCGAACAAGCCGCTCGGCAGGACGGGCTCGCTGCGGGCCGGCGGCCATCTGGAGGCCATGCGGGTGCCCGGCGTCCCCGACCTCTCCGCGATCCAGGAGACCGGTGCGAGTTTCGAGGGCGTCGAGTGGGTTCCCGTACCGGATCCGCAGGCGGCCGGGACCCCGATCCGGTTCCAGGACTTCGGCCCGAAGGGCATCACGCACGCGCAGAAGCTGGAGGGCTGCTACTGGGGCGGGTCCGCGGTCTACTTCGTCTCCAGTTTCGCGCACAGCTCGCAAGGTTCGGCGGCCGACCACTACGGCCAGGTGTGGCGGTACGAGCCGAAGCGGCGCCGTCTCACGCTGGTGATCGTCTTCGGTCCCGGTACGGACGTGCAACTGCCCGGCGAGTCCCCCGACAACATCTGCCTGGCGTCCGACGGCGGACTGATGGTGTGCGAGGACGGCGACGGCGCGCAGCATGTGTTCGGCCTGACGCGGGGCGGCGAGGTGTACGCGATGGCGCGGGGCCGGCAGAACATCGGGACGTCCGAGGAGCCCGCGTGGGGCGAGTTCGCCGGGGTCACGTTCGCTCCGGACGGCGGGACGATGTTCGTCAACTGCTATACGCCGGGGACGACGTTCGCGGTGACGGGGCCGTGGCGCTGACGCGCTGACGCGCAGGGGGTGGGCAACTGTCGCCCGCCCCCTGCGCACTGCGGGGCCGGGCTCCTGCGAAGCCTTCCACCTCGGCTTCACCGCGGAGCATCTGCTCAATGACTGATCAGACACTTCTCGGCGGGGGCTCCACGGCCGGAGTGAATCCGAAAGCGACTTCGATGCGGAGGAGCACCACATACAACTATCAGTCAGATAATCCGATACTTTCCGTGAGTGATGAACTCTGTACGGAATCTGACGGCTCTGACTGTCCTGGGCACGGTACTCGGCAGCCTTGCCGGGTGCGGGAGCCCGGGAGGCTCCCCGGCCGCGGAGCGTACGCCCGTTGTCGCCGACGCACCGTCGCGGACGGCCTCGGCACCGCCGCTCGTGAGCGCACCCCCCACCGCGACGGAGCAGCCGCCCACCATGACACCGGGCCCGGACGCGCTGACGCCGGTCTTCACGCACGGGGCCAGGACGGCCGGGAAGGTTGTGGCGCTGACCTTCGACGCCGATATGACGGCCGACGAGGGGCCGCGCGCGGCTGCGGGCGAGCACTTCGACAACCCCGGACTGATCGCGCTGCTGCGCCGGCTGAAGGTTCCCGCGACGGTGTTCATGACGGGGCGGTGGGCCGATGAGTACCCGACGCAGGCCCGGTCCATCGGCGCCGATCCGCTCTTCGAGATCGCCAACCACTCGTACAGCCACTACGCCTTCAAGTCCCCCTGCTATGGACTGCCGACCGTGACGAAGGGCGCGATGCGCGGCGATGTCGAACGGGCCTTCGCCTCGTTCCGGAAGGCCGGTGTGCGCAATGTGGTGCCGTACTTCCGCTTCCCCGGCGGCTGCTACGACGATGCGTCGCTGCGCGCACTCGCGCCCGAGAAGGTGACGGCGGTGCAGTGGGACGTCGTCAGCGGCGACGCGTTCGCGACGGATGCGAACGCGGTGGCGCAGCAGGTGTTGAACGGAGTGAAGCCGGGCTCGGTGGTCGTCATGCACTGCACCCGCAGCGCGGCACCGGTCACGGACGAGGCGGTGCGCCGGGTGGTCCCGGAGCTGCGCAAGCGCGGGTACCGCTTCGTGAAGGTCTCCGACCTGATGCGAACGCGCCCGTCCTAGCCGGAGCACGCCGTGCGCTGGGCCTCCTGCCATTCGCAGACCGGGCAGAGCGTGACGCCCTTGGCCGACTCCGGGTACTCCGTCGGCTTCCGGCACAGCACGCACTCGGCGTACGGAGGTCCCGCGGCGGGCGCGGAGGCCACAGCAGGCGTCCCGCAGTACGACTCGTCCATGCGCTCGTCCATGCGTACGAGCCTACTCAGCCGCGCAGCGAAGTGAGCCTGCAGGCGAGCGCCGCAGCCGCCGCTGCGAGAGCGGCAGCTGCGACGAACGGCAGGAGCGGCACATGCACCGTGCCGGTCTGCGAGCCGGTGACCAGGCCCGTCACGGCGTGGTTCGCGGGCGAGCCGCCGGTCACCAGGGCCAGCAGCGCGGCAAGCACGGTGGTGGCGACGGACCAGCCGCGCCGGTGCAGCAGCGGCCGGGTGCACAGCGCACCGACAGCCGCCCCCAGCAGCACGCAGCAGACGGCGGCGAGCAGTCCGGCGAGCCCGGCGGGCAGCAGTGGCACCCGGACGGCGTTGTCGGCGCTGGCCGGCTTGCTGATCAGCAGCACGATCAGGGTGGCGGTCGCGCCCAGCAGCCCGGCGCACCCGAGCGCGGCGAGCAGCGATGCCAGATGGACCCGCGGCGATCCCGCCACCGCGGCGGTGATCGTCCGGGCGGCGGGCGGCTCCTGGTTGACACAGAGCTGTACGAGCCAGGCGGTGACGGGCAGGAGCCCGGCGGCGGCGTATCCGAGCGAGTCGAGGACGGGCTGCCCCGACTGCACGCCGATGCCGAGGAAGGCCGCGTACAGCAGAACGGGGGCGAGCCAGCGCTGGGAGCGGATCAGCAGTGCGGTCTGGTAGCGGAGGAGGGCGGTCATGGTGCCTCGGGGGTCGAGCGGTGGGCGCTGGGAGCCGGGGCGGCCTTCGTATGCGGAGCGGCGCCGGGGGTGGTCGTCAGCTGTCGGATGTGCCAGGGCGGGCGCGCGGCGAGCAGGGCGCGCAGCAGCGCGTCGGAGTGCGCGGCCGCGACGGTGAGCCGTACGGCCCCGTCTGCCGCGGGCGTGCGCTCGGGCGTACCCGGCAGCCCGGCGGGGAGTGCGGCGCCCGGTGGGCCCGCCGCCTCGATGCGTACCCGCGGCCCGGTCCCCGCAGCTCGCGCCACGGGTACGGCGGCGAGCCCGTGCCCCTCGACCCGGAACGCGGCGTCGACCGCCCCGGCGAGCCGGCGCGGGTCGTGGTCGACGAAGACGACGGTGGAGCCCGCCGCGACCCGCTCGGCCACGGCCCGGTCCAGCTCGTCGCGGGCCGCGACGTCCAGGCCGGTCCATGCCTCGTCCAGGACCAGCAGCTCCGGATCGGCGAGGAGCGCCTGAGCGACGGCGACCTTCTGGCTGGTCCCTTTGGAGAGTTCCGGAAGAGGTGTACGGGCATGGCCGGCGGCCCCGAAGCGGGCGAGCCACGATTGCGCCCGGTCCGCCGCCTCGGAGGTCCGCAGACCATGGATCCGGCCGAGGTGGACCAGGTACCCGGCCGCGGTGAACGGCAGCGCGGCCGGGAAGCGCTCGGGGACGTATGCCGTACGGGGCCTGCGGCCGGTGATCCGGCCCTCCGTCGGGGCGTCGATCCCGGCGAGCAGCCTCAGCAGCGTCGACTTGCCGGTGCCGTTGGCGCCCTCGATGCGGATCAGGGTGTGCGGGGGCAGGTCGAGGTCGACCCCGCGCAGCACCCATGGTCCGCCGAGGCCGTACCGGCGGCCCACCCCGCTCAGGTTCAGTTGGCCGATGCCTTCTCGGGCTTGACCTCGCTGGGCCGTACGATCACGAATCCCTCGCCGTCCAGCCGCAGTTGGACGGCCTCTCCGGACCCGCCGCGCATCATCGAGCCGAAGCTCTGCGAGCGGTGCAGCGATGTGGTCAGGTTGGCACTCCAGCCGACCACCGCGTCCGTGTCGACGCACACCGGCTGCTGGGGTGTGACGGGTATCACGATGGGGTGGCCCTCACACATCAGGCCGAGCTTGCCGTATCCGGTGAAGACGCTGTTGAAGATGCCGCCGCCGGTCATCCCGGCGCCCTTCACCGTCTTGATCTCGTAGGAGAGCGTGGCGTCGAAACAGAGCACGTTGCGGCCGTTGATGGTGAGGACGTCGCCCTGCTCCACGTCCACGATGAAGCAGTTGGCGGCCTCGTGCGCGAACCAGGCCTCGCCCTGGCCGCGGACCGCCATCAGCGGCAGCCCTTCACCGGTGACGGCGCGCTTGAGCAAGCCGCCGAGGCCCTGGCCCTTGCGCTCGAACTGCAGATCACCGCGGAAAGCGATCATCGATCCCTGGCGGGCGTGCATCTCGCCGTTGACGGCGTACTTGATGGATTTGGCGTTCTGCAGGGTCATCCCGGGGGCGGTTGCCTGCTGCGCCATGTTCTCGCTGGAAAAGAGGTCGCTCTTCATGCGGTGCATCCTCACCCGGAGCGATTCATTCCGCCAAGAAGCGTTTCTCGGGCGGCTGGCAGACTGGGACGGGTGAGCGACAACGACACCCCCGCATTCCCGTCAGAATCCCCGGCCACGTCCTACTCCCCCACGGCGGACAGCCCGTTCAGGTCCGAGCGGACGCGCCGCGACGAGGCCCAGCAGTTCGTGCTGCCGCTGGTCGTGCACATCGAGAAGACGGCTCCCCCGGCCCGTACCGACGCGCTGCGGACCGCCGCCCGCGCTGTGCTCGTGATGCTCTCCGACGAGCGGTCGGCCGGCGAGGGCGAGTGGGCGCAGGCGATGCGGGACTGGCAGGACGCCCGGATCCGCAAGGTGGTGCGACGGGCGCGCGGCGCGGAGTGGCGCAAGGCGTCCGCGCTGCCCGGCATCACGGTCACCGGCGAGAGCGCCGAGGTGCGGGTCTTCCCGCCGGTGCCTCTGGACGGCTGGCCGAAGGAGCTGGCGAAGCTTCAGGTGTCGGGGACCGATCTGGACGACCCCGAGCCACCGGCCGCACCCGATCCCGCGGTCCCGGTGCTGTGGCTGAACCCGGAGCTGGACATGTCGGCGGGCAAGGCGATGGCACAGGCCGGGCACGGTGCGCAGCTCGCCTGGTGGGAGCTGTCGGAGACGGAGCGCAAGGCATGGCGCGAGGCGGGCTTCCCGCTGTCGGTCGCCACTTCGGAGGCGGGCCGCTGGCAGGAACTCACGGTGAGCGGGCTTCCGGTGGTGCGTGACGCCGGGTTCACCGAGATCGCTCCGGGGTCGTGCACCGTGGTCGCCGACCATCCCGCGCTGCGCGGCTGAGCGGGGGCGGGGGCCGCTCCCCCTTGTCCGCCCGGCTCGTTGAACATCCCGGTGCGGTGATACGTACCTCCCGGTACTGCCGTACCGGCAGTGTTCGATGCCCTGACCATGCCGGACCGGGAACCTCAAATCAACCTCTGAACGTCCCCCTCTTCGGATTCACCACCGCCCGCGAGGGCCATTAGCCCTGCACGGAGTGGAGGAGGGGGACCACATGAAGCTGGGAATCGGCATCGGCTGGCGGCCGGAGATCGCGGACGCCGTCGAGGCACTGGCGGGGATCGACTGGGTGGAGGCGGTCGCGGAGAACATCTGCACCGACCATCTGCCCGATTCGCTGGTGCGGCTCAGGGCACGCGGTGTCACCGTCGTCCCGCACGGCGTCTCGCTCGGCCTGGGCGGGGCGGAGCGCCCCGACGCCGGCCGGCTCGCGGATCTCGCGGCCCGGGCCGAGCTGCTCTCCACGCCCCTGGTCACCGAGCACATCGCGTTCGTAAGGGCCGGGGGGCCGCGCACCGCCTCGCCGGGGCTGGAAGCGGGCCATCTGCTGCCCGTGCCGCGGACCTGGGACGCGCTGGACGTGCTGTGCGAGAACGTACGGATCGCGCAGGACTCGCTGCCGGTGCCGCTGGCCCTGGAGAACATCGCGGCGCTGATCTCCTGGCCCGACGAGGAGCTGTCCGAAGGGCAGTTCCTGGCGGAGCTGGTCGAGCGCACCGGCGTCCGGCTGCTGATCGATGTCGCCAATCTGCACACCAACCACGTCAACCGCGGCGAGGACCCGGCCACCGCGCTCGACGAGCTGCCGGTGGAGGCCATCGCGTACGTACATGTGGCGGGCGGCGTCGAGAAGGACGGCGTCTGGCACGACACCCACGCCCACCCGGTCACCGAGCCCGTACTCGACGTCCTCTCCGGACTGCGCTCCCGGGTCGACCCGCCCGGCGTACTCCTGGAACGGGACGACGACTTCCCGCCGGCCGAGGAGCTGGCGGGCGAACTGATCACGATCCGCGCCACGCTGGACCGGGCGGCTGCCCTCGGCACCGGTGCGTCGGCGCACGCCGGGAAATCCGTATCGCGACCTGCCCGGAACCCCGGTCCGTCCCAAAAATCCGTGCGCGACCGGGTCGCGGGCGCCCAGACCGCGTTGCTCTCCGCCCTCGTCGCGGGCACCCCCGCTCCGCAGGGCTTCGACCACCGCCGTCTCGGGATCCAGAGCCGTGCCCTGGCCGCCAAGCGGGCCGGGGTCGTCGCCAAGGTGGCACCCGAGCTGCCGGAGATTCTGGGCGCCGGCTACCGGGACGCCTTCCTCGCGTACGCCAGGACCCGTCCCATGTCCGCGGGCTACCGGCGCGACGCGCTGGACTTCGCCGAGGGGCTGCTGATCGCCGGCCGTCCCACCGACGACGCGGCACGGCGCCGACTGACCCACTGGTGGCAGGACCGGGCCGCCGCGCGACCACCGCGCCGCTCCACCCGGCTGGTACGAGCGGCCCGCGCGGCCCTGGTCGGAAGGTGACCGGCATGAACACCCTCGCAGTGCTGGTGGATCTCGGCATCGTGGTCTCGTCGGTCCTCCTGATCGTGGGGCTCACCCGTGCCCGCGGCGGGTCCGGCGGCCCCGCCCACGACCTCTTCGAAGTCGCTTTCCTGAACGGCGGTCCGGGCAGGGTGGTGGACACCGCGCTCACCGCGATGCAGACGGACGGGCGGCTCGCCATCGGCGGTCCCGGCATCGTCGCCGTCCAGCAGATGGACGCCCGTGACCCGGTGGAGCGTGCGGTGCTCCAGGAACACGCCATGGCGCCCAGCGGCGCGCTGCACACCCTGCGCGACGCGGTGATGCGGCACCCCGCGGTGCAGGAGATCGGCGACGCGCTCGCGGCCCGCGGTCTGCTGGCCTCGCCCACGGCGAGCCGTACGTGGCGCCGCTGGGGCATCGCGCAGGGGCTGGTCTGTTTGCTGGCCATCCCGCTCACGGTCGTGATGACGGCTGTGCAGTCCATGGCCGACTACGCGGCCGACGAGGACTTCTCCGTACCGTTCATCTTCAAAGTCCTCCCCTTCCTGCTGGTCGGCTTCCCGATCGGCTTCGTCTGCGCCGCCGTCGCCCGGGGGCGGGCCACCAAGGCGGGGCGCCGGGCCGCCGAGGCGTACCGCACCGCCCATGCGTACAACCCGCACCCGGCCCATCTGGTGGCCACGCACGGACTGCGGGCCCTCCCCGATCCCGTACTGCAGACGCAGCTGATCGCGGCGGCCAGGATGCGCCCGGCGGGACGGCGCCTGCACTCGGGCTCGCGCTCGTCCTCGTCCTCGGACTCCTCCGGCATGTTCGTCGCACCGGCTGTGTGGTGCGCCGGTACGGGCCCCGGCAACGGCAGCTGCGGAAGCTCCAATGGCGGTGGCAGCAGCGGAGGTGGCGGCGGGTGCAGTTCGGGGTCGAGCTGCGGTTCGGGGTCCAGTTGCAGCTCAGGGTCGGGCTGCGGCGGGTCGAGCGGCTCCAGTTGCTCCAGCAGCAGCGGCTCCAGCTGCGGTGGCGGGTCCAGTTGTGGCAGCAGTTCCTGAGCGACGGCGGCGTCCCGCTGCCCGGCCCACGCCGCCGAACCGTCCGCATGATGAACAGGCCATGGCGTTCCACGCCCGTCTCGCATAGGAATCCGCCATGCTCTGGGTACTGTTTCTGCTGGTCGCATGGGGTGCGGCGGCCATCTCGTGCATCCGGCTCTGTATCGTGGCCGCCCGCACGGGGCTACTGCACGACGCATCCGCGGATTCTGTACGGAAGGTGCCGGACGGTCCTGAACTGACCCTGTACGAGACCGCGTTCCTGGCCGGCGGCCCGCACCGGGTGGTCGATCTGGCGCTGGTCACCATGCATCTTCGGCGGCGGCTGCTGCTCGCCCGCACCGGGTGGGCGACGGTCGTCGACCCGGAGGGCCGGGACGAGATGGAGCGCACGGTGATCCGTGCCATCGGTCCGCAGGGCCAGTCCCCCATACCGCCTGTACGGACGGCCGCGGCGACCGCCGAAGCCGTGCGCGCCCTGGCCGACCGGCTCGTCACCGCGGGCCTGGCCGTCCCGGGCGGCGCCGGAACCGATGTCGCCGCCGCGGTCCGGGCGGTGCGCGGCGCGGCTCTGCTGGTGGTCGCGATGGGCGCTGTCGCACTGCTGATGTCCGGTCAGGAGCGAAGCGCCGACGGTCCGGTGGTCCCGCCGCTCGTCTGGTTCGCGCTGCCGCTCGCACTGACGCTGGGCTGTCTGATCATCGCCCGGATGGAGATCCATCCGTACAGCTCCTGGGCCTCACCCGCCGGGCAGCGACTGCTTGCCGCGAACGAGATCCCGGCGGCGGAGGACCATGGCGTCCTGGCGGCGATTGCCGTACGGGGTGTGCGCGCCGTGGACGATCCGGCGCTGCGGGCCGCGCTCGGGGTCCGCCGTCCTTCCAGCTGATCACTGATGAAGAGTCAGTTCTCTTCATGGGGGGTGCCGTTGACAAGCAGGGACAGCAGTGGCACGAAGGGCCGGCACCAGGACGGGCTGATGTCCCCGCATCGCAGTCGGCCCGGTCGGTTGTCACCTCCTCCCGCAGGTAACTCATGCCCTCCCCCGCCGCAGGCTCGGTATCAGGGGAGGAAAGGAGTAATGATGGAAATCGACCAGCCGACGTCACGTATTTCACATTTCATAAAATGACCGGCGGCCTGACCGGACTGATGCGAGAACGGTGGCGAGAGCCCAGCGGACTTCCTGTAGCGACTGCGTCCCGGCAACGTCGCGGTCTTCCGCCCACGGCATTCCCTTGCAAACGCCCTAGTGGCTGAACAACCCGCCCTGCCGTTTCCTTGGTGGTCGGTCGGCACCGCCCCGGGACCTCGGAGCGGAAAGAGAGCCCCCGGTGAAGAACATAGTTGAGCAGCTGCGCGCCTCACCCGAGCCTGCGGCCGACGCCTCGGCACGGCCGGCAGTGTCCGCCGGCGACTGCGGGCTGCTTCTCATCAGGATCACGTTCGGCCTGCTGATGGCCGGGCACGGCAGTCAGAAACTCTTCGGAATATTCGGTGGTGACGGCCTCACCGCCACGGGCAAGGGGTTCGCCGCGCTGGGCTACCACCCCGGGACCCTCTACGCCGCCATCTGCGGCGGCTCCGAGCTCCTGGGAGGCATCGGTCTGGCCCTGGGGCTGTTCACGCCACTGGCGGCGGCTGCCCTGATCGGCGTGATGATCAACGCCATGGTGACCGTCACCGCGGCACACGGTCTATGGGAAACACAGGGTGGCGTGGAGTACAACCTGTGCGTCGCGGTCGTCGCACTTGCCATCGCCGCCATCGGCCCCGGACGGCTCGCTCTCGACCGGCCCTTCCGCTGGGGAAGGGGCGGTTGGCGTGAAGCCGCCTTCGCGCTGTGCCTCGGCGGCATCGCCGCCGCCATCGCGCTGAACCTCTAGCCTCGTCGCCTCGGTTGAGGCAGGGCCTGCCGACGGTCGGCGGTTGGACGTGTGAGTCCCCGTACGCCGCCGTATTCGCGATGACCACACGAAGATGTCGCGCGGAGCACTCCGGGCTGCGCCTCCCGGCAACTCGAAGAGACGGGTGTCCCGTTCGAGCTCGGCGCCTTCAACGCCACCGCGGAGAAGAACCGTGCTCCGCGTGAATGTCTGTGGGTTCCGGGGTCGCCGCAGGTCGGAGCCTGCGGCGAACCCGGAGCCGAACCCGGTGTCGCTGGAACGACGGGCAGCGCGGAACGCGCCGGTGCCCGTCGTCTGATCTTCCGGGTTGGGGTGGTCGGAGCCCGCTCGCTACGCGAGTCCGGCCACCAGGTCTGCAACCGACTTCCTGCGCCCCGTGTAGAACGGGACCTCCTCGCGGACGTGCATCCGCGCCTCGGAGGCCCGCAGGTGGCGCATCAGGTCGACGATGCGATGCAGCTCGTCGGCCTCGAAGGCGAGGATCCACTCGTAGTCGCCGAGCGAGAAGGAGGCGACGGTGTTGGCCCGGACGTCGGGGTAGCCACGGGCCATCTTGCCGTGGTCCGCGAGCATGCGGCGACGGTCCTCGTCCGGCAGCAGGTACCAGTCGTAGGAGCGCACGAAGGGGTAGACGCTGATGTAGTTGCGCGGCGTCTCGTCGGCCAGGAACGCCGGGATGTGCGACTTGTTGAACTCGGCCGGGCGGTGCAGCGCCATGTTCGACCAGACCGGCTCCAGCGCCAGGCCCAGCTTGGTGCGCCGGAAGAGGTTGAACGCCTCCTGCAGCTCGTCCGCGGTCTCGGCGTGCCACCAGATCATGATGTCGGCGTCGGCACGCAGGCCGGAGAGGTCGTAGGTGCCGCGGACGGTGATGTCCTCCGCTGCGAGCTGGTCGAACAGCTCCTGGACCTCATCGGCGTAACCGGCACGGTCCGCGGGCAGGACATCGCGCAGCTTGAAGACGGACCACAGCGTGTAGCGGATGACCTCGTTGAGGTCCTTGGCCTTCTTACCGGCGTTGGGGATCTTCTCAGGCGCACTCATACGGCTATTGTCCCGCCTCGCTCCGTGTGCCCTGAACCAGGGTCGACGTGGCGATGATCTCTTCCCCGGACCCGCCGGTGAGGTCGCGGGCGATCTCGTCGGCGGCACGGTGGGCGCTCGCGATGCACGCCGGGATGCCGACCCCGTCGTAGACCGCTCCGCAGACCCGCAGGCCGGGCAGCTTGGCGACCTCGTCACGGATCCGGGCGACCCGGGAGAGGTGGCCCACGGGGTACTGGGGCAGTCCGCCGATCCACCGGGTGACCTCGGTGCCCACGGGCTTCGCGGCCAGTCCGGTCGCCTCGGCGAGGTCACGCAGCGATACGCCTACCAGCTCGCTGTCCTCGCGGTGCAGGTGGTCCTCCTCGCCGTACCGGCCGACGGAGGTGCGCAGGACGAACAGGTCGGGGGCGGAGTCGGCGACCCAGTTCCACTTGTGGGTGGAGAAGGTGGAGGCCTTGATGGTGCGGCCGTCGACCGGCGGTACGAGGAAGCCGGAGCGTCCGTCGAACGCGCCGATGGCAGCCACGTCGGAGCGGCGGAACGCCATGGTGACGAGCGCCATCGACGCGTACTCGACACCGGCGAGCTCGGCGGAGGCGGCCGGGGACTCGGCGGCGAGCAGGGTGGAGGCGGACCAGGCCGGGGCGGCGAGCACGATGCCGTCGGCGGTGATCACCCGGGTGTCCGTGCGGACGTCCCAGCCGTCGGTGGTACGGGTCAGGCCGAGGACGGGGGTGGCGGTCAGGATCTCCCCGCCTGCCGCGCGTACGGCGTCGGCGACCGCGTACGGCAGGGTGCCAATGCCGCCGTCGATGCCCTGGAAGACCGGTCCGGTCTGCTGCCGGGCCGCGGCCCGCTCCTGGATGCGCCGGACACCGTCGAGCAGCGAGCCGCCCTCCCGCACCACCTCGAAGAGCTGCGGTACGGCGGCGCGCATCGAGATCCGGTAGGCATCGCCCGCGTACACGCCGCCGAGCAGCGGTTCCACGAGCCGGTCGACGACCTCGCGGCCCAGCCGGTCGGCGACGTACGCGCCGACCGCGACATCGTCGCCGACAGCGGTCGGGGTGAGGTCGCGCTCCTGCGCGATGCGCGCGAGGCCCTCCGGGGAGAGCACCCCGCTGAGCGCCGCCGGGTCGCCGGGTACGCCCATCACATGGCCCTTGGGCATGGGCCGCAGGGCGTCGCGCGTCCAGACCGATGCGGTGGCGGTGGCGGGTGGCTGGAGGCGGTCGCCGAGCCCGACGGCGCGCGCCAGGGCGACCGCTTCGGGGCGCCGGGCGAGCATCGACTCGGCGCCCAGGTCGACCCGGGTACCCGCGATGTCACCGGTCATGAGTTTGCCGCCGAGCCGGTCGGTGGCCTCGAGGAGGGTGACCCGCAGCCCGGCCCCGAGGAGCCGGTGGGCGGCGGCGAGACCGGCGATGCCGCCGCCGATGACGACGACATGACCCGTACCTGTGTCCGCGCGGTTTATTGAACGCTGCATGCCTCCACTCTCTCAAACCTCTTCCGAGTCCTGAACGTGACCGCTTCGAAACCGGTATCAGGCAACCCGCACCACCGCCCCGCACGTCGAACCGGCACCATCAACCACCCACCTCGGGGGAGCAGTTATGCAGACGGACCGGCATCCTGGCCGTTCATCCGCCCGTCGTTCCAGCACGATCCTGGCCGCCGGGCTGCTGGCCGGCCTCCTCGCACTGAGCGGCTGCGGCGCCGCCGACAGTGCGAGCGACGCGAGTTCCAGGGACGACAAGAAGGCGATCTCCGCGGACGAGCGGGGCGCCGCGGACACCGCGGCCGGGAAGACGGCACAGGATCCGCAGGAGGCCGGCGGTTCGTCGGCGGAGCGGAAGAAGCCCGACACCCTGCCCGCCGGCACCCATGTCATCCGTACCGCCACGCTCTCGGTGGAGGTGAAGAGCGTGCCGAAGGCCGCCGCGGCCGCCCGCTCGGTCGCGGCGAGTTCGGGCGGTCTGGTGGCCCGCGAGGAGACGGAGCGGGTCGACGACACGCATGAAATGTCACATATCGTGCTGCGTGTTCCACAGGGTGAGTACGACGCGGTGCTGCGGGATCTCGCGGGCGCCGGGAAGCTGTTGTCGCGCACGTCGTCCGCGAAGGACGTCACCGACCAGGTGGTCGACGTGGAGAGCCGGATCGCCACCCAGCGGGCGAGTGTGGCGCGGGTGCGCAAGCTGATGGACCGGGCCGAGAAGCTCACCGATGTGGTCGCGCTGGAAGGTGAACTGAGCAGTCGTCAGGCCTCCTTGGAGTCGCTGCTCGCCCAGCAGGAGTCGCTGAAGGACCGCACCACGCTCGCCACGATCACGCTCGACCTCTCCGAGCCGGAGACGGTGGCGAAGGACGGCGACGACCCCGGTTTCCTGGACGCGCTCGGCGGTGGCTGGCACGCGTTCGTCACGATGCTGCGGTGGCTCGCGATGGCGGTGGGGGCCGCGGCCCCGTTCCTGGCCGCGGCCGCCGTACTCCTGCTGCTGTGGCGGCTGCTCCCGGGCCGTCTGCCCGGACGCCGTGCGCGGCGGGCGCCCGAGCGGTCCGAGTCCTCGTCCACGCCGCCGGCGTCGTAGCGTGGTCCCTTCGGACTCGGTGTCGAAGGGACCAGGCATGACGGCGGAGCGACTGGTGGTCATCGGCGGTGACGCGGCGGGCATGTCCGCCGCGTCACAGGCCCGCAGGCTCAAGGGCCCCGACGAGCTGAGCATCGTCGCCTTCGAGCGGGGCCATTTCACCTCGTACTCCGCCTGCGGCATCCCGTACTGGGTCGGTGGCGACGTCGCGGAGCGGGACGACCTCATCGCCCGTACGCCGAAGGAGCACCGGGCCCGCGACATCGACCTGCGGATGCGAACAGAAATCACGGAGATCGATGTGGCCGGGCAGCGGGTGCGGGCCCTGGACCGGGAGACCGGTGAGGCCTACTGGACGGGCTTCGACAAGCTGGTGATCGCGACGGGAGCCCGGCCGGTACGTCCGGCGCTGCCCGGCATGGACGCGCCCGGGGTGCACGGGGTGCAGACGCTGGACGACGGGCAGGCGCTGCTGGAGTCGCTGGACCGGGTGGCGCCGGGGCGCAGGCGGGCGGTCGTCGTCGGGGCGGGCTACATCGGCGTCGAGATGGCGGAGGCGATGCTGAAGCACGGCTTCGAGGTGACCGTGCTCAACCGCGGCGAGCAGCCGATGGCGACGCTCGACCCCGACATGGGGCGGCTGGTCCATGACGCGATGGACGGCCTGGGCATCACCACGGTCAACCGGGCCGAGGTCACCGCGATCCGCACCGGCCCGGACGGCCGGGTCCGTGCCGTCGCCGCGGGCGACGCCTCCTACCCGGCGGACGTGGTGGTGCTCGGTATCGGTGTGGAGCCGGAGACGACGCTGGCGCGGGCCGTCGGCCTCCCGCTGGGCCCGCACGGCGGCCTGCTCACCGATCTGTCGATGCGGGTCGTCGGGCACGACAACATCTATGCGGGCGGTGACTGTGTCGAGGTCCTCGACCTGGTGGCGGGCCGTACCCGCCATATCGCACTGGGTACCCATGCCAACAAGCACGGCCAGATCATCGGGGCCAATGTGGGAGGCGGCTACGGGACGTTCCCGGGGGTGGTGGGTACCGCGGTGAGCAAGGTGTGCAATCTGGAGATCGCCCGCACCGGGCTGCGGGAGAAGGACGCCCGCGCGGTGGGCCTGCGGTTCGTCACGGCGACGATCGAGTCGACGGGCCGGGCGGGCTACTACCCGGGGGCGCAGCCCATGACGGTGAAGATGCTCGCGGAGTACCGCACGGGGCGGCTCCTCGGTGTGCAGATCGTGGGCCGGGAGGGGGCGGCCAAGCGTGTGGACATCGCGGCCGTGGCGCTCACGGCCGGGATGACGGTGGACCAGATGACCGCCCTGGACCTGGGCTACGCCCCGCCGTTCTCACCGGTCTGGGACCCCGTCCTGGTGGCGGCCCGCAAGGCGGTGACGGCACTGCGGAGGGCGGGCACCGCCTGAGCGCGCGGTGCCCGGTGTCCTCTCCCGCTCAGCGCGCGGTCCGTTCGTGCACGTACTCCACGAGCCGCGTCAGCGCGTCCGGGTCCATCGACGGCATGACACCGTGGCCCAGGTTGAAGACATGGCCCTCGAGACCTGCGGCCGCGTCCAGCACCTCCTGGGTCTTCTCCTCCACCGCCGCCGTCGGCGCGAACAGCACCGCGGGGTCGAGATTACCCTGGAGCGCCTTGCCGGGGCCGACGCGGCGCGCGGCCTCGTCCATGGGAACCCGCCAGTCGACGCCGACGACATCCGCGCCCGCCTCGCCCATCAGGCCGAGGAGTTCGCCGGTGCCGACACCGAAGTGGATGCGCGGGACCCCGTACGGGGCGACGGCCTCGAAGACCTTCGCCGAGGCGGGGAGGACCGAACGCCGGTAGTCGGCGGGGGCCAGCGCGCCCACCCAGGAGTCGAAGAGCTGGACGGCCGAGGCACCGGCCTCGATCTGGACCTTGAGGAAGGCGCCGGTGATCTCGGCGAGCCGGTCGAGCAGATCCGCCCAGAGCTGCGGGTTGCCGTACATCAGGGCCTTGGTGTGCTCGTGGTTGCGGGACGGGCCGCCCTCCACGAGGTAGCTCGCCAGCGTGAAGGGCGCGCCCGCGAAGCCGATGAGCGGGGTGGAGCCCAGTTCGGCGGTGAGCAGGCCGATGGCCTCGGTGACGTAGCTGACGTCCTCGGGCGTGAGGTCGCGCAGCCGGGCCAGATCGGCGCGGGTGCGGATCGGATCGGCGATGACCGGGCCGACGCCGGGCTTGATGTCGAGGTCGATCCCGATGGCCTTGAGCGGTACGACGATGTCGCTGTAGTAGATCGCGGCGTCGACCTTGTGGCGGCGGACGGGCTGCATCGTGATCTCCGCGACCAGCTCCGGCATCATGCAGGAGTCGAGCATCGGGATGCCCTCGCGCACTTTCAGGTACTCCGGCAGCGAGCGCCCTGCCTGACGCATGAACCAGACCGGCGTGTGCGGCACGGGTTCGCGGCGGCACGCCTTCAGGAACGCCGACCCATGGGTGGCGGATGTCTTCGTCTGCTGGCCCATGGGGCGGTCGTTGGCACTCACACACAGAATCTTCGCACGAAGCCGCAAGCAGCCGTGCCCGCCCGGGTGTCCCTCCCTGCGCGAGGCTCCGGTTCCGCCTACTCTTCCCCGCATGGCTCCGGCTCAGGGACAGTTCTCCGATCAAACCGATGGCGCTGACAGCAAGGACAGCGCGGAGGGTGGTTCCGTCCCGCCCGCGTTCCGGTCGGCAGTGGACGCGCTGCGCTCGGCGCGGCTGCGTCCCGAGCTGGAAGTGGAGCCGACGCGGCCGCCCAAGCGGCTCGCTCCGTACGCGTACGCCCTGGAGGCCGCGGTCGTGGACGGCGAGGATGATCTGGCCGACGGCCGCCTCGTACTGCTCCACGATCCGGCCGGGCACGACGCCTGGCACGGCACCTTCCGCCTGGTGACGCTGGTACGGGCCGAGCTGGAGCCGGAGATGGCCTCCGATCCGCTGTTGCCGGAGGTGTGCTGGTCATGGCTGACCGGTGCGCTGGAGGCGCGCGGTCTGTCGTACGGAGAGGCCGGCGGCACGGTGACCCGGGCGGGGTCGCACTACTTCGGCGCGCTGGCCACACGACGCCCGGCGACGCAGATCGAGATCCGGGCGTCATGGACACCGCGCGAGGGCCGTGGCGGGGTGCCGGACACGGCGGCGCATCTGATGGCGTGGGGCGATCTGCTGTGTCAGATCGCCGGCCTGCCACCGTCCGGCCCCGCCGATGCCGCGGTGGTGACACTCCCCCAGCGGCGCGGCCCCCAGGTTCCCTGAATCTGTCCTGAATCCGCCCCGAACCCTTCCTCTTGCCGGTAACGCTGCGTCATAACCGTCGCAAAGTCACCGGCATTCTTTTCGTACAATCGATCGCATGCCCGATTTGCCCGAATTGTTACTCACCAAATAGTGATCTTCCTCTAAAGGAGGACGGGTCTGCTGCCGAAGAGGTCAATGACCCTTCAAGCACGGTTCGCCCCGGCTTCATCCCCGAGCCGGCCCGTCCCGCCACTCCCCAGGAGGCCTGGTGTCCGTTCTCCTAGAGCAGCCCGCAAGCCTGGTCGCCTACCGCCCGAACAAGCCGACGGCCATGGTCGTCGTGGCCGACCCGCGCGTCCGTTCCACCGTCACCCGCCATCTGTGGGCACTCGGAGTACGTGACGTCATCGAGGCGTCGTCCATCGCGGAGGCCCGTCCCCGCGTCGGCAATCCACGCGACATCTGCGTAGCCGACGTCCACCTGCCCGACGGTTCCGGGCTGACCCTGTTGTCCGAGACCCGAGCCGCCGGCTGGCCGAACGGCCTCGCCCTCTCCGCCGCCGATGACATCGGCGCCGTACGCAACGCCCTGGCGGGCGGCGTGAAGGGCTACGTCGTCACCGGCACCCGAACCAATATCGGCCACCCCACCCGTCCCGGCGTCGCTCCCATCGGCGCCACTGCCGCCCGTATGCACCGTCGGCCCCCCGGCACCCCGAGCCACCCGGGCGGCTACCGCGAACTGTCCGGCCGCGAGGTCGAGGTCCTCCGGCTGGTCGCCGAAGGCCAGTCCAACAAGGCCATCGGCGTCTCCATGGGCCTGTCCGCCCTGACCGTCAAGAGCCACCTCGCCCGAATCGCCCGCAAGCTCGGCACCGGAGACCGCGCAGGAATGGTCGCCGTCGCCCTGCGAACGGGCATCATCCACTGACCCCCACACCCCGGCAAGTACACACAGCCATACGCACCGGCTGGTTTACATTCATCGGCGCCCGTCGACGGAACGTTCCGTCGACGGGCGCCGTACATACACAGATACCCTTGACACGTGACCGACGCCCAAGAGACCGCAGCAGACACTTCACTGCGAACCACCGGGGGCGCCCCCCCGGACGACGTCGCCCCGGCGCCGATCCCCTTGCTCGAACCTCGAGAGGGCATTCCCCCGGTGGTGGCATCCGACGACGCCCTCGCCCGGGTGATCGCCGCCTTCGCCGCTGGCTCCGGCCCCGTGGCCGTCGATGCCGAGCGCGCCTCCGGCTACCGCTACGGCCAGCGCGCCTATCTCGTACAGCTGCGCCGCGACGGCGCGGGCAGCGCCCTGATCGACCCTGTCGGCTGCCCCGATCTGTCGAGACTCGGCAATGCCCTGAGCGGCAGCGAGTGGATCCTGCACGCCGCCACTCAGGACCTGCCCTGTCTGCGCGAAATAGGGATGGCTCCCACCGGGCTCTTCGACACCGAGCTGGCCGGACGGCTGGCCGGCTTCCCGCGGGTCGGCCTCGGCGCCATGGTCGAGAGCGTGCTCGGGTACTCGCTGGAGAAGGGCCACTCCGCCGTCGACTGGTCCACCCGTCCGCTGCCCGACCCCTGGCTGCGCTATGCGGCGCTCGACGTCGAGCTGCTGATCGATCTGCGCGACGCCCTGGAGGACGAGCTCGACCGGCAGGGCAAGCTCGAGTGGGCGCGGGAGGAGTTCGACGCGATCGCCTCGGCTCCGCCCGCTCCCCCGCGCAAGGACCCGTGGCGCCGCACCTCCGGCATGCACAAGGTCCGCCGCCGACGTCAGATGGCGGTGGTACGGGAGCTGTGGAACGCCCGTGATCAGGTCGCGCAGCGCCGTGACATCTCGCCCGGCAAGGTCCTCGGTGACGCCGCGATCGTCGAGGCGGCCCTCTCGCTCCCACCGAATATCCAGGCGCTGACCACCCTGCCGGGCTTCGGCCACCGCATGGGCCGGCGTCAGCTGGAGCAGTGGCAGGCGGCCATCGACCGGGCCAAGGCACTGCCGGACGCCGAGCTCCCCCAGCCCGGCCAGACCCTCGCAGGTCCGCCGCCGCCCCGTGCCTGGGCGGACAAGGACCCGGCGGCAGCGGCCCGGCTGTCGGCCGCCCGCGCCGCGGTGTCGGAGCTCGCCGAGCGGCTCCACATGCCGCAGGAGAATCTGATCACCCCGGACACGGTGCGCCGGGTCTGCTGGGAGCCGCCGAAGAATCCGACCGCGGACGCGATCGAGTCCGCGCTCACCGGGTACGGCGCGCGGCGCTGGCAGATCGAACAGGTGACCCCACTTCTGGTCCGGGCGCTGGTATCGGCGGCCTGAGGGCTCACCCCTGAGGGTCGAAATCACGCCAGGTTGCGCGGTCTCCGGCCGCACTCTGTCCTCAATCGCCGGACGGGCTGTTTTCACCGCCCCGTCCGGCGATTGTCGTTTCCGGCGGGGCCTCGGCACGTCCGGCAGTCCGCCGCCGGCCCGGCCGGCGTTCGAGCCCGAGACGGTCCTCGCGCCCGCCCATCCGCATGTGACCTTCGCCGCTCCCGCCACAAGGGCTGGGCAGTCTGGTTACCCGCAAGTAGCATGAGGGGAGCGGCGCGCCTGTGGGCGTGCCCCGCAGCAGTGCCATCCCGCACCCTGGAGGAGAGCCACCGTGCCTCGTACCATCCGGGACGTCGTCTTCGTCGACGGCGTCCGCACCCCGTTCGGCAAAGCGGGCCCGAAGGGCATCTACCACGAGACCCGCGCCGACGATCTCGTCGTGAAGGCCATCCGGGAGCTGCTGCGCCGCAACCCGGACCTGGACCCCGCGAAGATCGACGAGGTCGCCATCGCCGCGACCACGCAGATCGGCGACCAGGGTCTGACGCTGGGCCGTACCGCCGGAATCCTGGCCGGGCTGCCTCAGTCCGTCCCCGGTTACTCCATCGACCGCATGTGTGCGGGCGCCCTGACCGCCGTCACCTCGACGGCCGGCTCCATCGCCTTCGGTGCGTACGACGTCGTCGTCGCCGGTGGTGTCGAGCACATGGGCCGCCACCCGATGGGCGAGGGCGTGGACCCGAACCCGCGCTTCGTCTCGGAGAAGCTGGTCGACGAGTCCGCCCTGTTCATGGGCATGACCGCGGAGAACCTGCACGACAGGTACCCGCAGATCACCAAGGACCGCGCCGACGAGTACGCGGTCCGTTCGCAGGAGAAGGCCGCCAAGGCGTACGCCAACGGCAAGATCCAGCAGGACCTGGTGCCGATCTCGGTGCGCCGCACCGACGCCGAGGCCGGCGAGACGGGCTGGGGCCTGGTCACCGCCGATGAGCCGATGCGTCCGGGCACCACGCTGGACTCCCTCGCCGGTCTGAAGACCCCGTTCCGCGCGCACGGCCGCGTCACCGCCGGTAACGCCGCGGGTCTCAACGACGGTGCCACCGCCTCGCTGCTCGCCGCCGAGGACGTCGCCCGCGAGCTTGGCCTCCCGGTCAAGATGCGCCTCGTGTCGTACGCCTTCGCGGGCGTCGAGCCCGAGGTCATGGGCTACGGCCCGATCCCGTCGACGGAGAAGGCCCTCGCCAAGGCGGGGCTGACCATCGACGACATCGGTCTGTTCGAGATCAACGAGGCGTTCGCCGTGCAGGTGCTCGCCTTCCTCGACCACTACGGCATCGCCGACGACGACGCGCGCGTCAACCAGTACGGCGGCGCCATCGCCTATGGTCACCCGCTGGCCTCGTCCGGTGTGCGTCTGATGACTCAGCTGGCCCGTCAGTTCGAGGAGCAGCCTGAGGTCCGCTACGGCCTGACCACCATGTGCGTCGGCTTCGGCATGGGCGCGACGGTCGTCTGGGAAAACCCGCACTTCGACAAGGCAGACGGAGGCAACAAGTGAGCTCCACCACTGAGCTTCTGAAGGGTGCGGCCGAGCTGTTCCCCGGCGAGGTTGTCACGCAGGCGCACGTACGCCACCTCGACCTCCCGGCGGGTGCGGGCAGGTTCGCCCTCATCACGCTGGACAACGGCCTGGACCACACCAAGCCGACCACCTTCGGACCGCAGTCGCTGGCGAACCTGAACGCCGCCATCGACCAGGTCGAGAAGGAGGCCGC
Organism: Streptomyces sp. NBC_01224; assembly: GCF_036002945.1. NCBI lineage: Bacteria > Bacillati > Actinomycetota > Actinomycetes > Kitasatosporales > Streptomycetaceae > Streptomyces > Streptomyces sp. NBC_01224. Next base: position 2,048,134 of record NZ_CP108529.1, read on the forward strand.
CGAGGGTGCGATCGCCGGTATCGGCATCACCGGCAAGCCGTTCATCTTCGCGGTCGGCGCCGACCTCAAGGGCGTCGAGCTGCTGAAGAACCACGACGACGCGCTCGCCATCGGCAAGGGCGGCCACGACGTCTTCCGCCGCCTCTCCGGCCTCGCGGTCCCGACGTTCGCGTACTACAACGGCGCGGCGATGGGCGGCGGTGTCGAGGTCGGTCTGCACTGCTCGTACCGCACCGTCTCCAAGGCTCTGCCCGCGTTCTCGCTGCCCGAGGTCTTCCTCGGTCTGGTCCCCGGCTGGGGCGGCTGCGCACTGCTGCCGAATCTGATCGGTGCCGACCGCGCGGTCTCCGTCATCATCGAGAACTCGCTGAATCAGAACCGCCAGCTCAAGGGCAAGCAGGTCTTCGAGCTCGGGATCGCCGACGCCCTCTTCGAAGGTGCGGACTTCCTGGAGCAGTCGCTGATCTGGACCGCGAACGTACTGAACGGCACCGTCACGGTGGACCGCCCCGAGGTCGACCGCGGTGACGCCTGGGACCAGGCCGTCGCGCGTGGCAAGGCCATCGCCGACTCCAAGGTGCACGGCGCCGCCCCGGCCGCGTACCGCGCGCTGGACATCATCGCCGCGGCGAAGAACGGCGACCTGAGCGCCGGCTTCGACGCCGAGGACCAGGCCCTCGCGGACCTGATCATGGGCGGCGAGCTGCGCTCCGGGATCTACTCCTTCAACCTGGTCCAGAAGCGCGCCAAGCGCCCGGCCGGTGCCCCGGACAAGAGCCTGGCCCGCCCGGTCACCAAGGTCGGCGTCGTCGGTGCCGGTCTGATGGCCTCGCAGCTGGCGCTGCTGTTCCTGCGCCGCCTGGAGGTCCCTGTCGTCCTCACCGACATCGACCAGGAGCGCGTCGACAAGGGTGTGGGTTACGTCCACGCCGAGATCGAGAAGCTGCTGGGCAAGGGCCGGATCAACCAGGACAAGGCCAATCGTCTGAAGGCCCTGGTCTCCGGTGTGCTGGACAAGGCGGAGGGCTTCTCCGACGCCGACTTCATCATCGAGGCCGTCTTCGAGGAGATCGGCGTCAAGCAGCAGGTGTTCGCGGAGGTCGAGGCGGTCGCGCCGGCGCACGCGATCCTCGCCACCAACACCTCGTCCCTCTCGGTCACCGAGATGGCGTCGAAGCTGCAGCACCCGGAGCGGGTCGTCGGCTTCCACTTCTTCAACCCGGTCGCGATCCTCCCGCTGCTGGAGATCGTCCGCGGCGAGCAGACCGACGACGCCTCGCTGGCCACGGCGTTCGGTGTGGCGCGGAAGCTGAAGAAGACCGCGGTGCTGGTGAAGGACGCCCCGGCGTTCGTCGTCAACCGCATCCTCACCCGCTTCATGGGCGAGATCCAGAACATCATCGACGAGGGAACCTCGGTCGAGGTCGCCGAGAAGGCCATCGAGCCGCTCGGTCTGCCGATGTCGCCGCTGGTGCTCCTGGAGCTGGTCGGCCCGGCCATCGGTCTGCATGTCTCGGAGACCCTGAACCGCGCCTTCCCGGAGCGTTTCACCGTCTCCGAGAACCTCGCGGCGGTCGTCAAGGCCGGCAAGCGCGGCTTCTACGTCTACGAGTCCGGCAAGCCGGAGCTGGACCCGGAGGTCGCCGCGCTCCTCAAGCAGGGCGATGTCGTCCTCTCCGAGGAGCAGGTCCGCGACCGTGTGCTGGACGCGGTCGCGCAGGAAATCGGTCTGATGCTGGGCGAGGGCGTCGTCGCCGAGGCCCAGGACATCGACCTCTGTCTGATCACCGGCGCGGGCTGGCCCTTCCACCTGGGCGGCATCACGCCGTACCTGGACCGTGAGGGCGTCTCGGAGCGGGTGAACGGCAAGAAGTTCCTGGCGCAGGGCGTGGCGAGCGTTCCGGCGTAACGGATTCGCTCCGTCCCGGCTGGCCGAGGGGCGTGGGGCGACTGCCGACCGGCTGTGGCCGGTCGGCAGTTCCCCGCGCCCCTTTCGATCGTGCCGTGCAGTTGCGACCTCGCCCACGATTGGCAGTGGGGGAAGGAGCGGCGTCCGGGGCCTTCGAATCCAAGGCGGAGGAGGGAGTCGACGCGGAGCGTCGGCGACTGACGACAACGCCGGAGGCGGAGGTCCCGGACACCGCGACGCCGCTGACAATCGCGGGCGAGGTCGTTGGTCGCGCCCACGCGGCGGAGCCACATATTCGGCCCGTCGGCGGCGCGTGCGACCCTGGGCGCATGAAGGAACTGCTGGTGGTCGACGGGGCCAACGTCGTCGGGTCCGTGCCGGACGGCTGGTGGCGCGACCGGCGAGGCGCCACCGAGCGCCTGCGCGACCGGCTCGTCGCATACGGGGAGCAGCAGGGCGTCGACGTGATCCTGGTGGTCGAGGGTGCGGCGCGAGGGGTCGAGTCCGTGCCCGGGGTGCGGGTGGAGTCGGCGGCGGGCAGCGGGGACGACCACATCGTGGAGCTCGTGGGGCGGCTCGGACGCCCGTGCACCGTGGTCACCGCCGACCGTGAACTACGGCGCAGGGCGGAGGAAGCGGGGGCCAGGTGTGGGGGGCCGAGGACCGTGTATTCGTGACGGCCCCGCACCACGTCACCAGACGGGCAGGGCCGGATAGTGCTCGCAGTCCGGGCCGCAGGGCAGACGCGCGGACATCGACGTATGCAGCCAACTGTCCTCGGGAACGCCGTGCACCTTCAGCTCCAGACGCGTCGGAGGTGAGTGGATGGCGCTGAACACCGCGACGAACTCCACCGTGTAGGTGCCCGGTCGCCAGTCGTGGAGGTGCGTGACCCGCCAGCTTCCGTCGTCCTGCACCGGGGCCTCGGCTATCAGCCGGCCCTGCTCCAGCACCATGATCTTCTGGACGCCGCGCCCAGCCGTGCCCGAGAACCGGGGGCGGGGGCCGCTCCACGCTCCCCGGCGCGGCCCGATCACCTCGGGCGCCTCCAACCGGTCGAGAACCTCGAACTCCGTCTCCGCCTCCGTGGACACCTCGGTGCCTGCGAGGGCGATCGCAGTCACCTTGTGCCGGCCGACGGGCCATTGCACGGCGCGCCGCCACTGCCATGTCCCGTCCTCGGCGGTGCGAGCCCCACCGAGGTAATCGCCCTCCTCGAAGAAGAGCACATACTCGGCGCCCTCCGGCGCCGTTCCCGTCAGCTTGCGTCCGGCACCGACCAGTTCAGCGAGGGCCGGCGACGTGACGGCCGGGGCGACGGCCACCTCGGGCTGCGCGGTCAGCGCGAGCTGCGGCTGCTGCACGGTGAACTCGGTCTGCACCGGCGGCATCTGCCCCGGCACCAGCCGTTGGATGTCCACTATCCCGGGCGGCAGTCCCGGCAGGCCGGCCAGACCGCTCGCCACCAGCCGAGCCGCTGCCCGGGCCCCGACATGGTTGAAATGGGAGGCGTCGACGATGCCGTGCGGGTGCGCCGGGTGCTCTCCGGGGTCCAGCCACCGGAAAAGTCCCCGGGCCCGCATGGGACCCAGCTCGGCGAGGAGCTGGGTGGTGGAAGCGGTCATGTCGATGACCGGGCAGCCGAGTTCCGCGGCTGCCTCCAGAGTCAGCCGCGGGTATCCGTCGTGGGTGTCCACCGGATTCCCCGAGACGTCGAAGACGCAGCGGGCCGCCGGGGTCAGGAGGACCGGCAGGGCGCCCTCGGCCCGGAGCGCCTCGACATACAGCCGCAGATACTCCTTGTACTCCTGGGGGCCGTGGTACCGGTTGAGCTGGTTGATGCGCTGCTCGACATGGCCGAAGGCGATGAGCACGAGGTCACCGTGGCTGACGAACGTGAGCAGCGCCGCGAACCGCCCGGTGTGGTAGTCCCGCAGCGTCATGGCGTCGCGCGCGTAGTTGCGTACGTCGCAGTCGGGCCCCACGAACTCCTCGAGGTACTGACCCCAGCCCGCGAGCGGCGCCTCCTCCGCCGTGCGGGAGGCGGCCACCGAGTTGCCGATGACGCAGATCTTTCGCATGTCTTCTTCTCGTCTCCGTTGTCGCGTGGCCCCGGGTCGGGGGTCAGCACGCCTGCCAGGGGCCGAAGCCGACGCCCGGCCGAGATTCTTGCTGCCGCGCCCAGTGCAGTCGGCCGTCGGTACCGAACACCGCGACGACCGCCCGGCCGTGCGCGTCGGCGGCGATCGCCGGTGCCCCGACCATCTGGATCTCGTGGCGTTCCCAGTCGGGCCGCGACGAGATGTGGTCGTCCGCGGACAGCACGGTCACCGCGGGCCTGCTCCGCTCGTCCCTGCGGGCGACGACCAGAAGATCATGGTCCGGGGCGAGCAACCGGGCCGCGGCGACGGCCCCGGTGCCACCGTCGTCGCTGAGCCGCTCCACCCGCTGCTCCCACGTTCCGTTGGGACGCTGCTGGTGGCACATCACCGCTCCGGAGTCCTCCTCCCGGTAGAACAACGCCATGCGGTTGCGGCCGACCTGCACGGGAGTGAGACCGGAGGCCGGCCGCCAGCTCTCCGGCACGCCGGTGACCAGTTGGTCCTCCAGCTTGAATGGTCCGTACACGGCTTCCTGCCGCCATCTCACCCCGCCGGTGCGGTTCGTGGCGTACATGTCGATACGGCCCGTGGAGCGCAGCACAGTGGTCAGGGCGTCCTGCATCCAGCGCCCACCGAGCGCCTCCCAGGCGGTCAGCCCCTCCGGCGTCTCGCGTCGCATGCTGACGCCCACCGAGAAGTTCCGTGCGAAGACGTGGAGGTGGCCGGCCGGGTCCACCACCGCCGCGGGCACACCGACCTCGCGGCAGCGCCGCCAGTCGCGGCTGGTCTCGTCGGGGTTGCCGAGAGACTCCCAGGGCAGCACGGAGCCGGTGTGCGCCTGGCGCCACATGCGCACCACTTCGACATCGACCCGGCCCTCGGCGCCCGGGAGGCGGCGCAGTCCGACCAGGTGGACGCCGCCGGTGCGGTCGGGGGCGACGGCGAGGTGCGGCAGGAGGTCACCGCCGGGCAGCAGCAGCGGTCCCTCGAAGCGTCCGGCGCCGGCTTCGGTCTCCGTCCACACTGCGGCCTGGTCGCCGAGGACCGTGTAGGCGGCGAGCCGGCCGTCGGTCTGCCGGTGGAGCCACTGTGTGCCCTGCGGGTAGCGGCTGCGGGTACTCCAACCGTAACGGCGGATGTCGGCTCCGTCACCGAGTTGGAGGTCGCCGCAGTAGCGGTGCGCACAAGCGTGGCCGTCGGCCCCCGCGTACACATCGACCAGGGACTTCTTCAGCGCGTGGGAGCGCTCGCTCAGATTGTTCGGCCAGTTCTTGTTGCCGTAGCCCGTGAAGTGTTCGGTCAGCGGCGGCCGGCCTCCGGCGCGCAGGTGACGGCGGAGCGCCTCGCGGGCGAACTGGGCTGTGGCGGTGTGGTCGGCGTGGTCGCTGGAGGTGATGCCGCGTGCCTCGTCGTACGACTCGTGCAGCGGGTCCGGGTCCATGGTCCACAGCAGCGTGGGCTGCGCGTAGGAGAGAAGTTGCGCGAGGGCGGCGACGACGTCCTCGCAGCCGAGGGCCAGCGGTTGGTGCAGCTCGGACTCGGCGGCGACGAGGGTGGGCTGACGGGCGGCGCGTCCGTCCCACAGGCTCGTCAGCCGGACCGACGGCTGGTCTGCGGGGAAGCCGTGTGCGGCGTCCACCATCCGCAGGCCCAGGAAGAAGAGCTGCACGTGTGGCGCCTCCGACAGATAGCACCGCTCCGCGGCCACACCCGGCACGAGTTCGACCGGCTCCCGGACCCAGGCGGCTTCCCTCTTGCCGAGGACCATGGTGGCGTAGGCGGCGCGCAGTCCGTTCTGGCGTGCCTCCATGTAGCCGGCGAAGTCGACCGGGGCCTGCTCCCGCAGCGGGTCACGGGTGTCCACGTTGCGCCCGTCGGCCTCGCCGGCCGTGAGGTAGACGCTGGTGACACGGTGGCCTGCGGCCAGCAGCCGGTACAGATCGGGATTGACGAAGTAGAGATCGTCGTCGGCGTGGGCGAACACCTGGAACAACGAGGTGGAGTTCGCCTCGGCGGGCTGGGTCATGGTCGGTGGACGCTCCGATCGGGCGCGGCTGACGAACGGCAGGCGGTGCGGGACACGCTCACAGCGGCCACCCCGGCAGATGTCCGGCGTGGAAGCGCTGATTGCGCGGGGAACCTGCCTCGAACTGGCTGGCCACCGGGAAGTACGACGGCAGGAACGCCGCCAGGACGGCATCCTGCTCGTCCTCGGTGACATCACCGTCGTGGTAGTCGTTCAGGCAGAAGACGTCGTGCGGACGGTTGAGCTGGAGGCGGGAGAGCCGCTGCTTGTGCTCGCTCAGCCCCACGTTGACGAAGCCGCAGTTGATGCTGCCCGGTGCCGAACGCTGTGTGTGGAAGCCGAAGTAGTGGTGCAGCGACGACGCGACCGCAAGGTCGGAGTGACTGCGGAAGCGGCTGGCGGCGGTCGCCTCGACGGCATCCGGGTAGTGACGCTCGATGTCCGAGAGGACGCTGCGGCGCAGCGGATGCGGCGCGTGCAGGAACGAGTGGGCGAGAACCTGCCCGAAAGTGTTGGCTATCAGACCGCGGTTGTTCTTGGCCGCGCTCATGTTGAACTCGTCGCCGGTCGTGGTCGGCCCCATGGGCACAGTTGTCGGAGACATGAAGTGCTTCGCGACGCCGTTGCTGTGGAAGAACACGCTCGGCTGGAGCACACGGCCGATGAACACGTCGTCGTTGAAGTACAGGAAGTGCTCGGACAGCCCGTCTATGTGGTGCAACTGACTTTCGATGGCATGCGAGTTGTACGTGGGCAGCACCGACGGGTCGGCGAAGATCTCCCTGTGGTCGACCACGCGGACCCGCGGATGGTTCAGGTCGAGCCATTCCGGCACCTGTTGGTCGGTGACCAGGTAGATGGTGCGGATCCACGGGGCGTACATGTCGATGGAGCGCAGCGAGTAGCGCAGTTCGTCCCGGTTGCGGAAGCGGGCGGCGCTGCTCGCGGAGTCCTCGGTCTGCATGCCGAGGGCGCGCATCACCGCGTTCTTCCGCTCCAGCCAGGAGATGTCGCCTCCATTGACCCATGTGTACACGGCGTCGACGGGGAAGTCGACGTCCCCGTGGACGGCATGGGCGTACGGCTCGATGGTGGGATAGGTGCGCCCGCCGAGCACGGTCCCGGTCAGGCTCATGGTCTGCGTGGGCACCCTGTCGCCCACCACAGTGCGGACCGGGGAGACCATCATGGAAGGGTCCTCCGGGTCCTCCTCCCAGAAGTTGATGGTGCAGCCGTAGACCCCGGCGAGGCGGAGCGTGCGGGCGGGCGTGACGGCGTTCTGGTAGACGCGCACGGCCGAGCAGGGGGTCTGAGCGTACTGCTCGGCAAAGGCGGCGAGGACTGTGGCGGTCGGGTTCTGGCGTTCGTTGAGCAGCGCCACGTAGACCGCGCTGCCACCGTGCGCGGCGGTGAGTGCCTTGAGCACGACCTCCCGGTTGGAGGCGTGGACGGCGACCGCGTGCCGGACGTTGGTGTCCCGGGTGACGAAGTACGGGATCTGCGCGTGTTCCAGGGCCGTGGCGACCAACGCCAGATTGTGCTGGACCACGTCCCAGGGGGATTCGCTCCCCAGCCGACGGCACAGCTGTCCGCCGTCGCGCACGAGACCTCGGTCGGAACGGAGCAGCCGCTCCTCCAGGGCCCGCTGTTCCTTGGTGTCGATGGTGGTGGCGGGGGCCGGGGCGGCCGGACGGAGGATCCCTTCCTGGCCGCTCATCAAGGAGTGCAGCGCCTGCCGCTCCGCCTTGCGGGCCTCACGCTCCCCGGATGCCCGCTCGCCTGCCAACTCGGCGAAGACGTTCTCCCACATCGCGGTCACCACGGGCGGAGCGAGCCGGGCGACCGATTCGGCGGCCGCGTGCCCCATGCCGTGGCGCAGAGGGGCGTCCTCGATGAGCCGGATGAGCGCCTGGGCGGCGGCATCGGTGTCGCCCGCCGGCACGAGGATACCGGTCTGCCCGTCCAGGACGACTTCGCGCGGGCCGTTGGGACAGTCGTAGGAGACCACGGGCACACCGGCGGCCTGGGCCTCGGTCAGCACCAGCGGGAAGGCCTCGTTGCGGGACGTCATGAGAGCGATGCTGGCCTTGGCCCACTCCTCGGCCAGGTGGGGGGAGTTGCCGTTGAGCTGGACACTGTCGTGCAGGCCGAGCACGTCGATCTGTCGCCGCAGGGCGCCGGCGAGTGGGCCGTCACCGAAGATGCGCAGCGTCCAGGTGGGGTGCCGACGGGCCACGGTGTCCCAGATGGTGATGGCGTGGTCGATCTGCTTCTCGCCGACCAGACGGCCCGCGATGACGACGGTCCGGGTCTCCAGAGTGGAGCGTGGCCGGAACCCGCGCGGCAGGGCGTTGGGGACGACATCGATGCGCGGCGCACTGTGGCCGAGGGTCTCGGCGAACCAGTTGCGCGTGCGGTCGCTGAGCACGGCGAGCGCGTCCAGGCGGGAGGCGTAGCGCAACAGCGGTTCGGCGCTGGGACCCCGCAGTTCGGAGACACGGTGCTCCTGATGGAGCGTCATCACATGCGGGGGCGCCAACTGCACCGCGAGCGCCATGAGCGCCGGTGTGGTGGTGATCAGCAGATCCGTGTCGGTGTGCTGAAGCGCGTACTCCAGTTCCAGGTCGGTCAGCCTGCTGAACGCCGCTTCCCAGGCGGGATCCACCAGGGTGCTCGGCCGGTCGGCCACCTGCGCCCATGCCTCGGCGGTCAGGCCGGTGGGGCGGATCGGGACGGGAACGGGCCCGGTCCGGTCGATCAGATAGTCGACACGGATGCGCTCGTCGACCGGGAAGAACAACTGCGGCTGGGTCTTGAGGATGCTCAGCACGCGGACGTCGTGGTTGCCCACGAGTTCGGCGGCCTGGTTGAACACTGCTCGTTCGGTGCCCCCGACGGCGTCCGCGGTGAGCAGGAGAAAGGTGATCTTCATTGTGTGCGGTTACGCGGCTTCCGTCATCGGGCTGCACTGGATGCGGAAGTTACCCGCGGGTGTGTAGCGGGGCAGTACGAGCATGGGGTGCCGGCCGACGGGCGTCACGGCGGTCTGCCGGAAGGCGAAGACCCGCCCGGGGTTGCGAACGTCGTGCAGGCGTCGCCCCAGGCGCATGTCGCGCAGGTTGTCCGAGCACAGGACCAGGTCCCACTGCTCGGCGCGGTCGCGGCGCGGCGCCATGAGGTGCAGCGGCACGGACACCTGCCACAGCCCTCCGTCGAGCCGGTCGACGTCGACCTTCAGACGACGCCCGGAGGCGACGAACTCGGCCCAGGGGGCTTCGGGTTCACCTCCGACCACACGGAAGGCGACCTCGACCTGGCTGTGGGCCACATGGACGCGCACGACCTCCGCCGAGGGCTGGGACGGGCTGAACGTCACCCGGGCGCTCCCGGTGACACTGCGGCCCAGCCGGTAACGGGCCCCGGTCGCCGCAGATGCCTCCATGGGCCGCGTCGGGCCGCCGTACGGCACGGGAAGGTCGACGAGGAGCAGGGGCAGCGTGCGGCGGCGCAGCCCCCGTGACAGGCGCAGCCGGATCTTCCAGCGGCCGGGGGTCAGGGGCAGGCCGTTCACGTCCTGCCCGAGCAGGATCGCGGCGTCCATCGCGACGCCTCCGTCGTGGTCGGTGTAGACCTTGGCGGCTGTGGCGAGCCGACGGCCTCGGCGTCTCAGTTCGATCCGGGCCCCCTCCTCCGGCCGGACCCAGTGCGGCATCCGGGCGTGCAGGTTGACGGTCTGCCCGTCGAGCACCGCGGCATAGCGGAGTACGGCCGCCCGGCCCTTGCGCCGGGGCAGGAAGAACCGGCGCAGCAGGACCGACCGGACGCGAGTGGTCTGGCGGCGCATCCGGCGGCGCAGTGCGCGCAGGGGTCGTCGGCGCTTCATTGGGCGACTCCGTCGGCGAGGCCGTGGTGGGTGGGGACCGCGTCCAGACTCGGGGGCAGGATGCGGCGGTCGGTGAGCCGGGTGGGACCGGTGGCCCCGTCGGGCAGCTCGTATCGGCTGGGGACGGGGAAATAGCTCTCGAGGAACGACCGGACCATGCGGTCCTGCGCCTCGGGGTCGGGATGCACGACCGTGTCGTTGAGGCAGAAGGTGTCGAAGTCGCGGCGGGCGAGCAGCGAGTTCAGGCGGCGCTGGGCCTGGTCGGCGGCGAGGTCCACATAGACGTAGCGCAGGTTGCCGACGGTCGCGCGGCTGGTGTGGAAGCCGTAGTAGTGGTGCAGGGACGAGGCGATCGGTACATCCTGGGGCGAGCGGAAGCGTGAGTGCTGGGTGCGGCGGTGCTCCTCGCCGTACACCAGCTCGATGTCGGCGAGGACGCTGCGGCGCAGTGCGTGCGGGGTGTGCTTCATCTTCTGCGCGATCCGGGTGCCGAAGGACCGCTCGATCAGGGCCCTGCTGTTCTTGCCCGCGGCGTTCACCGGCAGGTCTTCGTGGTTCGAGGAGCCGGTCGGCACCACCGCCTTGGACTGGAAGAACTTGCTCAGTCCGTTGGCGTGGAAGAAGTGTCCGGGGGTGAGCGGGCGGCCGAAGAACACGTCGTCGTTGAGGTACAGGAAGTGCTCGGACAGCCCGTCTATTCGGTGCAACTGGCTCTCGATGGCATGCGAGTTGAAGGTCGGCAGAGCGGTGGGGTCGGAGAAGATCTCGCGGTGGTCGACGACCTGCAGGCCCGGCACGTCGGTATCGAGCCACGCGGGCACCTGCCCGGCGGTGACCAGGTAGACGTTGCGCACCCAGGGTGCGTACTGGTGCAGGGAGCGCAACGAGTAGCGCAGCTCGTCGCGGCTGGTGAACCGGGCGTCGTTGGCGGCCTGCGCGTGCAGACTCGGGGCGGGCGCGCCGGGGCGCCCCGAACGGGCGGCGTCCCGTTCCGCCGCCCACACCGGGTCGGAGTCGTCGACCCAGGTGTAGACGATGTCGATGGGGAAGAGGTGGTCGTCCGGCAGCGGCTGGGTGAACTCCGGCAGGGTACGCGCGACGCCGGTGGTGTAGGCGCCGGGCACGAGGGCGAACAGGGCCTGCGGAGCGGCCGGTCGCGGCGTGTCTGCGCGGACCAGATCGACCACTCGATTGGGGCGGGGGGCCTCGTACTGGCCGTCCCGTTCCGTCCAGAACTCGAGGTCGCACCCCTGGTCGGTGCCGAAGACGAGGTGCTGCGTGGGATCGGTGACGTACCAGGCGAGCCGGAGGGCGTCGTGCTTGCGCAGCTGGCGCCAGGACTTGTCGTCGTCGCCCGGTCGCATGTCCGACTCCGATGCGGTGGCCACGCCCACGTAGCCCGGGGTCTGCTCGAAGGCGATCTGGAGCATCTCCTCCGCCGACTCACGCAGCGCGACGGGCACCGCGACCGTCGGGACGTCCTTCGTGGCACCGCGGACACAGAAGTATTCGACGTCCCCGGCCTCCAGCGCGGAGATGAGAATGTGCAGATTGCGGGCCCGGGCCGCCCACGCCGTGGCGCCCTCCACGAGCAGGGCACGCATGTGCCGGCCTTCGACGCGCACCACCCGGCGCGCGGAGGCCGCACTGTGCCGGGGCACCTTGCGGCGGCCGCCCATCGCCCAGACGACCGTCGCCGACCGGATGGCTTCGACGGAGGTGAACGAGGATTTGACGGCGGAGCGCAGCGGGGCCGGCACCTTGCGGACGATGCCCCTTCGCGCGCCCACCGGCACCACGGACCGATAGGCCGAGACCAGCGATCCCGTCTCCGGGTTACCGGAACCGACCACGAGGCATCCACCACCCACGCCACTGCGGTCCAGCGCCTACCGCGGCCAGGACACAACCTCGTGCCCGGACTGCGGACGGTATTAGACCGAAACCTGTCATCCACCATGCAGACCGCCCCACCGGACGGTCAGACCTGCCCACCCGCGAGCAAGTCACAGAACTTTCACATAAAGAACCGATCAACGTCCAGCCAAAAGAGTGGACATATACGACATGCGAGCGTGAGGAATCCCACCGGTTACTCGTACAACCTTTTACAACTTCGCGAGAACATCACATGACATCGAGGTGACGCACCTATGTCGCCCGGCACCCTGGAAGGCGATCCGGGACGCTCCCCCGGAGGGTCACAGCCGGTGCCAGTGCGGCGAGAGCGTGAGCCCGGGCCCCGCTTCCTGCCGGGCGACGGACACGACCCCGTCCCGCCCGCGAATCGCTACGACGACGCGACCGTGTCCGTCGAGGGCGAGCGCGGGGTCACCGACGCACTCCTCGGTGGTGTCCGACCACCAGACGCCGTGCTGCTCCCCCTCGGTACCGCAGACCCCGATCAGCAGAGTGCCACCCGCCCCGCGCTGCGCCAGAACCGTGCAGTCGTAACCGTCGAGCGGGGTGCGCAGCGCCACGACTGCGCCGTCCCCGGGGTACCCGCCCACCGGCACGGGCCAGGCGCCCGCCCGGTAGGCGACGACCCCTGCCGTGTTCGCATCGGTCCAGTAGTAGGTGAGGCGGTCCGGCGCCGTCTCCAGCGCCGTAACGGAACCCGTCAGCGCATAGAACTGCAAGGGCGGGGCGATCTGCAGCGGGCCGTCCGGATCATCCTGACGCCACTGCTGCACCCCGCGATCGCTGGGCGCGAAGACCTCCACGAGCCCGCTCGAGGTCACCGACGGCACAAGTTCGGCGGCGAGCCCGACCCCCTTGAGGTCCTGCCAGGCTCCCCATTTACCGCCCTTCCCCTCGCGGCGCACCTGTAGTCCGCGACCCGCGTTGCGCACGAAGACGAAGACAGTGCCCTGCGCGTCGACTGCCCCGGCCGGCGCACCGACCTTCCGACCCGCCTCCCGGTCACGGTAGAAGTTGCCGAGGGAGCGCCATTCGGTGACGGGACGACCGGTCTGGTACTGGATGGCGTGCACGAAGTCCACGCCCGGCCCCTCGGAACCACGGCGCTCACGCCGCCCGAGGAAGTGCACGTAGGAGTCGGCACCCTGAACGACGGTCAGGTCCGTCAGGTCCGCGATCGGCACGAACTCCGGGCCGTCCCACCGGTCCCCGCCCGGACTCCGCTGCGTCCAGCGCAACAGACCGCCGTCCGTGCGGGCGTAGAGCGTGAGCCTGCCGTCCCTGCCGAGCGGCATCCAGCGGCCACGCGGCGTTCCGGAGACCTGGTGGCACCCGGACGACGGGACGAGAGGGCGGGCACTGCTCGCGGAGTCCGGTCCTCTTCTCCGCATGACCCGCAACACCCTCTCTGCCTCACCGGTTCTTCATCCTGCCCTCACGGGGCCGACACATCATATGCTCAGCGTCACCCCGCCCCGGCGGGTCGTCGACGCTCGGTTCAGCGCCGCGCCTGCGGCATCCGCAGACACCACCCGGCCCATGCCGAAGCGACCATGGCACGCGCATCGTGCTGCGCGTGCCAACCCAGCTCGCCGCGGATGCGGTCGGCGGCGGCCACGACGCGGGCAGGGTCACCGGCCCGGCGCGGGGCGCTCACGGGTGTGGCGGCGGCACCGTATCCGGTCACTTCCCCGATCAGTTCGATCATCTCCCGCACGGAGACACCCTCCCCGCGGCCGATGTTGACGGTCAGGTCGGTGCCCGGCTCACGGTCGAGGAGTGCTCGCGCCGCGGCCAGGTGCGCCGAGGCGATGTCGGCGACGTGGATGAAGTCGCGCACGCAGGTGCCGTCCTCGGTGTCGTAGTCGTCACCGAACACCACCGGCGCCTCGCCCCGCGTGAGTTTCTCGAAAACCATGGGCACCAGGTTGAAGACGCCCGTGTCGGCGAGGGCCGGTGTAGCCGCGCCGGCAACGTTGAAGTACCGCATCGAGGCGGTGGCGATGCCGTGCGCCTTCCCTGCGGCGCGCACCATCCATTCGCCCGTCAGCTTGGTCTCGCCGTAGGGGTTGATCGGGGCGCACGGAGTCGTCTCCGTCACCACCGGTACGTCGGGCATTCCGTAGACGGCCGCCGACGAGGAAAAGAGGAACGCCCGCACCTCACTGTCGGCCACGGCCTCCAGCAGGGTCTGCAGGCCCTGCACGTTCTCCCGGTAGTAGAACAGCGGGCGCTCGACGGACTCCGCCACCTGCTTCTTCGCGGCGAGGTGGACCACCCCCCGCACCGGCAGTTCCGCCAGGGTGCTCCGCAGCAGTGCCGCGTCGAGCGTCGATCCCTGGACGAACGGGACATCCGCGGGCACGCGCGAGCGGTCGCCCGTCGAGAGATCGTCGTACACGACGACCGACTCACCGGCCTCGCGCATAGCGCGGACGACATGCGCCCCGATGAAGCCCGCACCACCCGTGATCAACCAAGTCATGAACGAATAGTAGTTCGAGCAGCACAGAACACGATTCCGGGGGCCAAAACACCCATTCGCACGATCCTCTGTTCTATAGTGCACGCTCAGTCATGCATGCACGGACCGGCCACACCCCCCACCCGAGTCCCACGCACTTCACAGCCCACCTCGGGCCATGAGATTTGAGGACTCGACCAGGATGAGCCACGACGCCATGACACAGGGCACGCACGACGGTCGCCCGGCCTCCGGTGACGGCGGACGGAAGCAGCGGGGAGCCCCTCGCAAGCGCCGCCGCGGCCTCAAGATCACCCTCAGCGTCCTGCTCATCCTGCTGCTCGCCGGCGGCGGCACCGTCTACTGGCTCTACAGCAGCCTCGACGGGAACATCAAGGGCGTCGACATCGACAAGGCGCTCGGCGACGACCGCCCCGAGAAGCTGCCGACCAGCGGTCAGAACCTGCTGGTGCTCGGCTCCGACTCCCGGGCCGGTGCCGAGAACAAGGAGCTGGGCGGCGGCGGAAACGTCAGCGGCGCCCGGTCCGACACCGCGATGGTGGTGCACATTCCCGAGGGCCGTACCAAGGCCGTCGCCGTGTCCATACCCCGTGACACCCTGGTGACCCGGCCCGAGTGCACGAAGGCCGACGGCTCGGCCGTTCCGTCGGCGAACCGCGTGATGTTCAACTCCGTCTATTCGCAGGTCGGTCCGGCCTGTGTGGTCAAGACCGTCGAGAAGATGTCCAAGGTCCGGATCGACCACTACCTGGAGATCAACTTCGCCGGGTTCAAGGATCTGGTCGACGCGATCGGCGGCGTCACGGTCGATGTTCCGCAGGACATCCACGACAAGTCGTCCGGCCTCGACCTCACCGCGGGGCCGCACAAGCTCGACGGCACCCAGTCGCTCGCGTACGTACGCACCCGGCACGGCATCGGGGACGGCAGTGACCTCGGCCGGATCGGCCTGCAGCAGCAGTTCCTGCTGGCGCTGCTGAGCGAGGTCAAGTCGCAGGATCTGCTGAGCAGCCCGACGAACACGTACAAGATCGCCAACTCGGCGACCAAGTCGCTGACGACCGACGACGGTCTCGCCTCGCTGACGTCGCTCTCGAAGTTCGCCCGGTCGATGAACGGCGTGGACCCGGGCACCATGGAAACGATCATGCTGCCGGTGGCGTACGACAAGCAGGACCCCAACCGCGTGGTGGCGGCCCAGCCGCAGGCCGACGACCTCTGGACGGCCATCCGCAAGGACGGCACGATCCCGGAGTCCGCGAAGAAGTCCCCCGCCACCGGCGGCTGACGGAGCGGGGCGCGGCCGGGACATGACGCTCCGTCGCGTACCGACGGACCTGTCGCGTACCGACGGAGCTACGGCCGGCCGACGGGCTCGTTGATCCGGCTGTGCCCGCGCCCGTACGCGAAGTAGATGACCACGCCGATGGCCATCCAGATGGCGAACCGCAGCCAGGTCTCGGCCGGCAGATTGAGCATCAGCCAGACCGAGGCGGCCACCGAGAGGATCGGGATCAGCGGCACCCACGGGGTGCGGAACGCGCGGTGCAGATCTGGGCGGGTGCGGCGCAGCACCATGACGCCCAGGGCCACGACGACGAACGCGAAGAGCGTGCCGATGTTCACCAGCGTCGCCAGTTCGTTGATGCTCGTGAAGCCCGCGACGATCGCGATGATCACGCCGAGCAGGATGGTCGGGCGGTACGGGGTGCGGAAGCGGGGGTGCGTCACGGAGAAGAACCTCGGGAGCAGACCGTCGCGGCTCATCGCGAAGAACACCCGGGTCTGTCCGAGCAGCAGGATCAGACAGACCGTGGTGAGGCCGATCGCTGCGCCGAAGCTGATGAATCCCGCGTAGACGGGATGGCCGACGGCCTTGAAGGCATCGGCAAGCGGGGCCTCGACCGACAGCTCGCTGTAGTGCTGCATGCCCGTGACCACCAGTGACACGGCGACATAGAGCACAGTGCAGATGAAGAGCGAAGCGAGGATGCCACGTGGCATGTCACGTTGCGGAACCTTCGTCTCCTCGGCGGCGGTGGCCACCACGTCGAAGCCGATGAAGGCGAAGAAGACGACGGAGGCGGCGGTGAAGATGCCAAGGACGCCGAAGTTCGTGGGCGCATAGCCGAAGATCAGCTGGATCAGCGGCGCGGTCAGCCCGGAACCGGAGGGCTGTGGCTGTGCCTCGGGGATGAACGGCGAGTAGTTGGCGGCCTTGACGAAGAACAGTCCCGCGATGATCACGACCAGGACCACGGCGATCTTGATGGCGACCACAATGGTGGTGACCCGGGCGGAGAGCTTCATACCGAGCACCAGCACGACGGTCAGGACGAGTACCAGGGCGAAGGCCAGGATGTCGAAGCCGAATCCTTTCGCCACATCGGGTCCGGAGAGCACTTCGGGCATGCTCCAGCCGAAGTTGCCCATCAGCGAGCGGACATAACCGGACCAGCCGACCGCCACCACCGCCGTGCCGAGTGCGAACTCCAGCACCAGGTCCCAGCCGATGATCCAGGCGATCAGTTCGCCGAGAGAAGCGTACGAGAAGGTGTACGCGGAGCCGGCGACCGGGACGGTGGAGGCGAACTCGGCGTAGCAGAGCGCGGCCAGGGCGCAGACGATGGCCGCGGCCACGAAGGCGAGGGCGGTGGCGGGGCCCGCGGTCTCCTTGGCCACCTTGCCCGTGAGCACGAAGATGCCGGTGCCGATGATGACGCCCACTCCGAAGACTGTGAGGTCCAGCGCGGAGAGGGACTTCTTGAGCGCGTGCTCCGGCTCCTCGGTATCGCGGATGGACTGTTCGACCGTCTTGGTTCGGAACAGTCCGCCACTGCTGGGTGGTGTGTCCTGCTGGGCAGTCACCGGCGTACCTCCACGCACTCGTCGTGTACGCCATGATTGGGACCGTATTTGCGGCGCAGAGCTCCGCACCGGGCGATTTCACGCGAATGGGCCGGTCGGACCACTCGTACAGGGTGGTCCGACCGGCCCATTGGCCGTATCGCGTACCGGCCGCGAGGACCGGGGTCGAACGGGTCAGTCGCGGACGGGCTCGATCACGGAGTTGCTG
The DNA here is from genome assembly GCF_036002945.1 of Streptomyces sp. NBC_01224. Lineage (NCBI taxonomy): Bacteria > Bacillati > Actinomycetota > Actinomycetes > Kitasatosporales > Streptomycetaceae > Streptomyces > Streptomyces sp. NBC_01224. Next base: position 2,065,535 of record NZ_CP108529.1, read on the forward strand.
TCCGTGTCGTAGCGGCCGTCCAGCTTGGCGACCAGGCCGGTGACCTGACGGGCGATGTCCGGCGCGGTCAGTCCGATCTCGGCCATGACTTCCGCGCGGGAGGCGTGGTCGAGGAAGCGCGGCGGGATGCCGAAGTCGCGCAGCGGTACATCCACCCCGGCGTCTCGCAGCGCCTGGGCGACGGCGGAGCCGACGCCGCCGGCCCGGCTGTTGTCCTCGACGGTGACGACGACGCGGTGCTGCTCGGCGAGCGGGGCCATGGCCTCGTCGACGGGCTTGACCCAGCGCGGGTCGACGACCGTCGTCGTGATGCCCTGGGCGTCCAGCAGGTCTGCGATCTCCAGGCACATCGGGGCGAGCGCACCGACGGAGACCAGGAGGACGTCCGGCCGGATGGTGCCGGGCTCGCGCAGGACGTCCATGCCGCCGACCCGGCCGACGGCCTTGACCGCCGGGCCGACCGCGCCCTTGGAGAAGCGGACCACGGTCGGGGCGTCGTCGACCTCGACGGCCTCGCGCAACTGGGCGCGGACCTGATCGGCATCGCGCGGGGCGGCGATCCGGAGGGTGGGCACGCACTGCAGGATCGACATGTCCCACATGCCGTTGTGCGAGGCACCGTCCGTGCCGGTGACACCGGCACGGTCCAGGACGAACGTCACACCGCACTTGTGCAGGGCGACATCCATGAGGACCTGGTCGAAGGCGCGGTTGAGGAAGGTGGCGTACACCGCGAAGACGGGGTGCAGTCCGCCGGTGGCGAGGCCGGCCGCGGAGACCGCGCCGTGCTGCTCGGCGATGCCGACGTCGTAGATCCGGTCCGGGAACGCCTTCTCGAACTTGGTCAGGCCGACCGGCTGGAGCATGGCCGCGGTGATCGCGACGATGTCCTCGCGCTCCTTGCCGAGCTTGACCATCTCCTCGCCGAAGACGGAGGTCCAGTCGAGGCCCGAGGTGGCGACCGGGAGGCCGGTGTCGGGGTGGATCTTGCCGACGGCGTGGAAGCGGTCGGCCTCGTCGAGCAGGGCGGGGGTGTAGCCGCGGCCCTTCTCGGTGAGGCAGTGCACGATGACGGGCCCGCCGAAGCGCTTGGCGCGCTGGAGCGCGGACTCCAGGGCCTCGATGTCGTGGCCGTCGATCGGGCCGACATACTTCAGGCCGAGGTCCTCGAACATGCCCTGCGGGGCGATGAAGTCCTTCAGCCCCTTCTTGGCGCCGTGCAGCGTCTCGTACAGCGGCTTCCCGACGACGGGGGTGCGCCCCAGGATGTCCTTGCCGCGGGCCAGGAAGCGCTCGTAACCGTCGGTGGTGCGCAGGGTGGCGAGGTGGTTGGCGAGGCCGCCGATGGTCGGGGCGTAGGAACGCTCGTTGTCGTTGACGACGATGACGAGGGGGCGGTCCTTGGCGGCGGCGATGTTGTTCAGCGCCTCCCAGGCCATACCGCCGGTGAGCGCGCCGTCGCCGATGACCGCGACGACGTGGTCGTCCTTCTTCAGCACCTCGTTGGCCTTGGCGAGGCCATCGGCCCAGCCGAGCACGGTGGAGGCGTGCGAGTTCTCGATGATGTCGTGTTCGGACTCGGCGCGCGAGGGGTAGCCGGAGAGGCCGCCCTTGCTCTTGAGCTTCGAAAAGTCCTGGCGACCGGTGAGGAGCTTGTGCACATAGCTCTGGTGACCGGTGTCGAACAGCACCTTGTCCTTCGGCGAATCGAAGACCCGGTGCAGAGCGATGGTCAGCTCGACCACGCCCAGGTTGGGGCCGAGGTGGCCGCCGGTCTTCGATACGGCGTCGACGAGGAAGGTCCGGATCTCTTCGGCGAGCTGGTCCAGCTGCTCGGGAGTGAGCCGGTCCAGGTCGCGCGGTCCACCGATGCGGGTCAGCAGAGCCACCCGTTCCTCCTTGCGTTGAGCTGGTCGAGCATGCCGATCCGATGAGTCTAGTGTTCCGCCCGTCGTGGCAGGCATCGGGCAGGGGGTGTGCAGTCACACCCCTCCCCGCAGCCGACAGTGCCCGGCGCCTGATCGGGCGCCGGGCACTGGATCGGGCGGGCGTGATGTTACGCGCGACCTGCGGTCTTCTGGGTGCGGCGGGAGACCGAGTCGATGACCACGGCGGCCAGCAGAACCGCGCCGGTGATCATGTACTGAATGGCGTTGGCCATACCGATCATGTTCAGGCCCTGCTGGATCGACTGGATCACGATCATGCCGAGCAGCGCGGACCAGACCTTGCCCCGGCCTCCGAAGAGGCTGGTGCCGCCGATGACGGCGGCGGCGATGACCAGCATCAGTGTGTTGCCGCCGCCGACGCTCTTGGTGGCGCCGCCGGAGAGGCTGGCGATGAAGAGGCCGCCGAAGGCACCCAGCGTGCCGGACAGGGCGAAGACGGTGATCCGGACCCGGTCGACGTTGATACCGGCACGGCGCGCGGCCTCCGGGTTACCGCCGACCGCGAAGACCTGACGGCCGAAGCTCGTGCGCCGGGCGACGAAGTCCGCGACGACCAGGACGGCGAGGAAGAGCACCAGGGCGAGCGGCAGGCCACGGGCGCCCTCGGGTTCGTTCAGGACATACGCGACGACGAAGCACAGGACCGCGACGACGGCGGTGCGCAGCACGACCTCGCTGGTTGGCCGGGCGGGCAGGCCTGCGGCCTTGCGGCGCCTGCTGTCCACCAGGAGCGAGGCGGCGTACGCGAGGACGGCGACCAGGGCGAGTCCGTAGCCGGCGGCCTTGTCCTCGAAGAAGTAGTTGGTCAGGTTCTCGACAGTGCTGCCGGACGGTGTGTTGATCGAGCCTTCCCCGCCCATCATCCAGTCCTGAAGACCGCTCCAGCCGAGGAAGCCCGCCAGGGTGACGACGAACGCCGGTACACCGATCTTGGCGAAGAAGAAGCCGTGCAGCGCACCGAGAGCCATTCCGGAGAGCACGGCGACGGTGATCGCGAGCCACTCGTTCCAGCCGTTGTTGACGTTGAGTACGGCCCAGACGGCCGCGCCGACGCCGGCGACGGAGCCGACCGAGAGGTCGATCTCGCCGAGCAGCAGGACGAACACGATGCCGACCGCCATGATGCCGAGGCCGGAGCTGTAGACCGCGATGTTGGCGACGGAACTGGCGGAGAGGAAGTTGCTGTTCTGGAACTGGAAGACGATCGCGATGACGATCAGGCCGACGAAGACCGGCAGGGAGCCCAGCTCACCACCACGTACCTTGCGGGTGAACTCCGACCAGTAGCCCTTGAAGCCCTCTTCGCGTACGAGGAGCCGCGGGTCCACGGCGGAGGTCGGGGCTGCCGACTGCTCGGCGGCCGGTGCCGTGGCGGCGGGCTTCTCGGTGGAAGTCCCGGGGGTCTTGGCGAGGTCGCTCACTTCGCGTCCTCCTTCGTGGCTGTGCGTACCTGGCGGCGCGTGACGGCATTGTCCGTGGCGCCGGTGATCGCGGCGATGATCTCTTCGTGGGAGGTGCTCGCGACGTCGAAGACACCGTTGTTGCGGCCCAGGCGGAGCACCGCGACCTTGTCCGCGACGGCGCGCACGTCGGCCATGTTGTGGCTGATGAGGATGACGCCGTGGCCACGCTCGCGCAGCCGCTCGACCAGGTCGAGGACCTGGGCGGTCTGTTCGACGCCGAGGGCCGCGGTCGGCTCGTCCAGGATGACGACCTTGGGGTCGCCGATCAGGGCGCGGGCGATGGCCACGACCTGGCGCTGACCACCGGAGAGCGAGGCGACCGGGATACGGACACTGGGGATCCGGATGGACAGCGTGTCCAGCAGTTCCTTGGCGCGCTTCTCCATCGCGATCTCGTCGAGGACGGAGACCTTGCGCAGTTCGCTGCCGAGGAAGAGGTTGGCGACGACATCGAGGTTGTCGCAGAGGGCCAAGTCCTGGTAGACGGTGGCGACTCCGAGCTCCTGGGCGTCGTTCGGCCGGTTGATCCGGACCGTCTCGCCCTCCCACTCGATGGCGCCTTCGTCGATCGGGTGGACACCCGAAATGGTCTTGACGAGGGTCGACTTGCCGGCGCCGTTGTCGCCGACCAGGGCAACCACTTCGCCGGGGTGAATCTCCAGGTCCACGTCGGTGAGCGCCTGGACGGCGCCGAACCGCTTGGAGATTCCGCGCAACGCCAGCACGGGCGTAGCGGACACGTGAATCATCTCCTTCGCCGCCTGACCGGCGGGGATGGTGCTGCTGAGCACAGGGGGTAGGGCCGTCGTCCGACCGCTGTCCTGCCCCGGAGGGCCGTCGCTCGACAGACGGCGGGGTGACGACGTGCCCCCAGGTCCCGTCGTCGGGACGCCGTCGTCGCCCGAGGAGGCGGCGGCGGTCAGACGACCGGACCTGAGAAGGAGTCCGGCGCCCACCCCCGCTTGCGGGGCGTTGACGGGGCGGGTGCCGGACTGGCAGAGGTGCCCGGGGGAGCTTGTCCTCGGGTGCTACTTGATGCCGGCGGCGTCGCAGGCCGCCTTGTACTGGGCGGTGCAGATCTCCTCGACCTTGTAGACCTTGTCCGCGACGATCGTGGAGGCGATGTTCTCCTTGGTCACGACCGAGGCGTCGTACAGCTTCGACGGGGTGCCCTTGAACTCGCCCGAGAGGCTGTCGACCTTGATCGGGGCCAGATCGTCGATCTTCTCGCCCTTGAGCAGCCTGACGGCGATCTCGGCGGTGGTCTCGGCCTCCGGCTTGATCTGCTTGTAGATCGAGAAGGCCTGCTCGCCCGCGATGATGCGCTGCAGACCGGCGAGCTCGGAGTCCTGACCGCCGACCGGAACCTTCACACCCTGCTTCTTCAGGGCCGTGATGATGCCGCCGGCCATGCCGTCGTTGGCGGAGTAGACACCCTGGAAGCCGTCCTTGCCCAGGGAGTCGATGGCCGCTCCCATCTTCTTGTTGGCCTCGTCCGCCGACCAGTCCGGGATGTCCTGCTCGTAGACGACCTTCTTGACCTGCTTGTCGAGGACGCTGTGCGCGCCCTTCTTGAAGAAGGGGGCGTTCGGGTCGGTCGGCGAGCCGTTGATCATGACAACGTTGCTGTCCTTGGCCTTGGCGCCCAGCGCCTTGACCAGCGCCTCACCCTGGAGCTGGCCGATCTTCTCGTTGTCGTACGACACATAGGCGGAGATCGGTCCCTCGGCGAGACGGTCGTACGCGACGACCTTGACGTCCTTCTTCGCGGCCTGCTGGACCCAGGACTTCGCGGCCTTGTAGTCGACGGTGTCGAGGATGATGACCTTCACACCCTGCGTGACGAGCGCGTCGAACTGCTTCTTCTGGGTCTCGGTGTCCCCCGCGGCGTTGTTGTACTTGACCTTGCAGTCGGCGCAGAGCGCCGTGATCTTCGCCTCCATGATGGGGCGGTCGAACGTCTCGTAACGCGTCGTCTTGTTCTCCGGCAGCAGCAGACCGATGGTCTTGCCGTCGCCACCGCTGCCGCTGTCCTTGTCGCCGCCCGCCTTGCCGCAGGCTGCGAGGGAGACGGCCATCGAAACTGCGGCCGTGCCTATGACGATGCGTCGCGTCATTGCGTTCATTGCGGGTTTGCCTCCCTGACGAGGCCGCAGCGTTGCGGCCGAGGTGGCTGGAAGTCAACTCGGCTGCGACGTCAGCGTCAAGGAGTAAATTCTTAACGAGATGACAACGGTGCCATTCGTTATCTAAGTGAAGGCGGGGGCTGTTGACGGCAAAGTGCTTTCCAAAAGGGTTGAATCCCCCATCTCGCTCAGTACCAGGGCCAGCGCGCCCAGCACCTCGGCCCGGCCGCCGAGCGCCCCGGGCAGCACGGAGAGCTGCCTGGCGGCGCTGGGAATGGCATAGCGGGAGACCGAGTCGCGGATCGGTGCGAGCACCAGTTCGCCGGCCTCGGCGAGCGAACCGCCGAGCACCACCCGGCTGGGGTTGAGCAGATTGCAGAGGTTGGCCACCCCGCTGCCGATGTGCCGCCCGACGTCCCCGATCACCCGACGGCAGCCCGGATCGCCCCCGCGGGCCAGCTGGACCACCCGTTCCATGGTGAGATCGGGTCCGTGACTGGGCTGGAGCAGTGGCAGGACGTATCGCGCGGCTGTGAACGTCTCCAGGCACCCCCGGTTGCCGCAGCGGCAGACCGGGCCCGATTCGTCGAGCGTGATGTGCCCGATCTCGCCGGCCGTGCCGCCCGGCCCCCGGTAGATGTGCCCGTCGATCACCAGACCGGCACCGACACCGCTGGCGACCTTGATGTACGCGAGGTCCTTGACCCCGCGGCCGCTCCCCCAGACCAGCTCGCCGAGCGCCCCGAGGTTGGCGTCGTTGTCGACGTACACCGGAACGCCGAGACGGCCTGCGAGCTCCTCGCTGGGGTTGATGCCCGTCCAGCCCGGCAGGATCGACGTGGAGCCCAGTGTGCCGGACTCGACGTCGATCGGGCCCGGAACACCGAGGCCGACCCCGATCACCTTGTCCGGGCTGATCCCGGTCGTCTCGATCAGTCGTCTGACCAGCCGCTCCGCCCGCCCGAACCCCTCCGCCGCCGAGGCGTCGACATCCATCGGCTCGGACTCCTCGGCGAGCACCTGGTGGGCGAGATTACCGACCGCCACCCTCAGATGCGTATGCCCGAAGTCGACGCCGATCACAATGCCCGCGTCACCGCTGAGCGAGACGCTGCGGGCCCGCCGGCCGCCCGCCGAGGTGGGGGTCACCTCGACCGTGCCGCCGTCCTTCAGTTCGCGAACGATGTTGGAGACGGTGGCCGCTGACAGGCCGGTGCTCCGTGCGATCTCCGCCTGGGTGAGCGAGCCCGCCATGCGTACCGCGCGCACCACCCGCTCAAGGTTGGCGCGATGCAGAGATGTCTGCGAACCCGGAGTCTCCATCGACTCTCTCACTCCTACCGATTTCTCTAACATGTGAACTCTAAGCTGACGTTTTGAGGTGCTCCCCGTCAAGACCTTGAGCATGCGAAGCCTCGGATGAGCACCGCACCCGCGCCCGGGGCGTCCGTCCCGCACACACGAACCGCCCGTCGGCGCATGGCCGACGGGCGGTTCGTGTGTGTACGGAGGGTACGAGTGCTACTTCACCGCACCCGCGGTGAGCCCGGCGACGACCTGGCGCTGGAAGATGATGTAGGCCGCGAGGACCGGCAGCATCGCCATCACCAGACCGGCGAAGAGACCGGACCAGTCACCCTTGTACCCCTGGCTGTTGGCCAGTTCGACCAGGCCCTGGGAGAGCACCCGGTGGTTCGGATCGGTGTTGAGCACCGTCGGCAGCATGTACTGGTTCCACTGCCCGAGGAAGTTGAAGATACCGACGCTGATCAGGCCGGGCTTCGCCATCGGCAGCATCACCTGGAAGAAGGTCCGGGTGTGCGAGGCCCCGTCGATCATCGCCGCCTCCGCCACCGAGCTCGGCAGTGACCGGAAGAACGAGGTGAGGAAGAAGACGGTGAACGGCAGCGAATACGCGATGTAGACCATGATCAGTCCGTGCCGCGTGTTCAGCAGGCCCATGTTGTTCATGACGAAGAACAGCGGGACCAGCGCCAGGATGATCGGGAAACTCATCCCGCCGATGAACAGGTAGTAGAGGAAGCGGTTGCCAGGGAAGTCGAACCGCGCCAGTACGTACGCCGCCATCGACCCGAGCAGCAGGGTTCCGACGAGCGAGCAGCCCACCACCACCACGGTGTTGAAGAAGTAGTCGCTCATGTGCGCCTGGCTCCAGGCGCGCGACCAGTTCTCGAAGTGCAGCTTGTCGGGCAACGCCCACGGCGTCGACAGGATCGAGTCGTCCGTCTTGAAGGACGCCATCACCGCCCAGAGCAGCGGTAGGACGACCAGGATCGCCCAGATGATCAGCACACCGTGCGAGAAGACATTGAGGACCTGGCCCTCGCCGCTCTTCTCCTTGACGGCGGGCGCGGGCGCCTTGGCCACGGGTGCCGGGTCGGCCGCCGGTGCCGCGGGAGGGGTGTCAGTCGTCTTCACGTGTACTCACCTCGTACTGTCGAGCCGGACACGGAGGCCGACCTGTGGTGCCTGCTGGGGGTCCGTGGGCCGTCCCCCGTGAATCGCAGCATCAGAACTCCAGCCGCTCGCGCCGGCCCAGTCGCATCACCACGGCGGCGAAGGCCATGGTGACGATGAGCAGTCCGACACCGATCGTTGTCGCGTATCCGGCCTGCCCGTCACGGAAGGCCGTCTGGTACACGTACAGCGGAAGGACCGTGGTCGAGTAGTCGGGACCACCGGGGCCCACGGTCATGACCTGTACGGCGGTGAACGCCTCCACGCCGAGGGCCAGGATCCCCATGTAGACCCAGCCCGACTGCACCGTGTCCCAGAGCAGCGGAAGCGTGATCCGGAAGAACGTGGTGAAGCGGTTGGCCCCGTCGAGGAGCGCCGCCTCGTAGAAGTCCTTCGGGATGGACGCCATGCCGGCCGAGAAGAGGACGACGAAGAATCCGACCGTCGACCAGACCAGCACCGACATGACGCAGACCAGCGCGAGACTCGGATCGCCCAGCCAGTCCGGCTGGATGGAGCCCAGACCGATTCCCTTCAGTGTCGAATTCAGCATCCCGCTGACGGGGTTGAAGGCGAACTGGAAGAGCAGGGCGACGATGACGATCGAGAGCACCTGCGGGAAGAAATAAGCGATCTTGTAGAAGGACGAGCCCCGCACGCCGGAGACCGCGGCATTCTTGCGCCGCCGGCCTCCGACATTGAGCATGAAGGCGAAGAACAGCGCCAGGCCCAGCGTCACCAGCGGCAGCAGCAGTACGAGCAACACGCTGTGCTGCAACGACTTCCAGAAGACGTCGTCCTTCAGCATCCTCGTGTAGTTGTCGAACCCGACCATCTTGAAGTCCGGGCTCAGGCCGGTCCAGTCCGTGAACGAGTAGTAAATGGACTGGATGAACGGCCAAATGACGAAGACCGCGTACAACGCCAGTGGGACCACCAAGAACCCCACGATGAAACGGTACTTGCCATGCTGCATCGTTTACCGACCCCGATCTTTCCGCGGGTGCCGCCGCTGGTGACGGTTGCTCACTGGTGCTTGTAGTGCTTGATGGACTGATCCTTGGCCGCCGCGTCCGCGAAAGCCTGGATCTTCTTGAGGGTCTCGGCCGGGGTCGCGCGACCGGCCATCATCTCGCCGATACCGGCGACGCCGATCTGCTCCTTCTGGAGCTTCACGTACCAGTCCTGCAGCCGCGGGTTCACCACGTTGTCGCCGGCCTTCTTCAGCGAGTCGACACCGGCCTGCATGGCGGTCGACAGGGTCAGACCGTCGGTGCCGCCGTTGAAGGCGCTGAGCGACTTGACCTGCTTGGTGAAGTTCTTCGACGACTCCTCGGAGAGCATGATGCGCAGCTGCTCCATGCCGCCCTCGGGGTTCTTCGCCTTGGCCGGGACGATGAACGGCTCGCCGCCGGACGCCCAGATGGTGCCGAACGGCATCTTGTCGGACGAGTCGAGGCCGGACGGCGGCGCGACCATCATCTTGAAGTCCTTGGGCGTGGTCGGCGCCGCCTCGTTCTCCACCCACGAGCCGTTCGGGATGAACAGCGCCTTGCCCTTGGTCCACTCGGTCTGCGACTGGATGTGGGTCAGGCCGGGGGTGCCCTTGAGGATGTAGCCCTTCTGGTAGAGCTCGTAGTACGCCTCGAACGCCGCCTTCACCGCGGGGTCCATCCAGGCGTTCGGCTCCAGGTTGTCGATCTTGTCGAGAACCCCCCGGCCACCGATCTTGGCGATGAACGGGTAGAGCGAGAACGGCAGGTAGTACGGGTACTTGCCGGGGTACGTCCAGCCGGCGATGCCCTTCTTCTTCGCCTTCGCGCAGAGGGCGAGCATGTCGTCCCAGTTCTCGGGGTACTGCGCGTCGAGGTTGTCGAGCGCGGTCTGCGAGTACCAGACGCCGTACACGGTGTACGCGTAGTACATGATCCAGACGGGGTCGCCGTCGAACTGCCCCATCTCCAGGACACCCGGGCGCAGCGTGTCGCGGACCTTCTTGGTCGGGTCGTCGATGGACGGGGCGTCCATCAGCGGCGTCAGGTCCAGCAGTTGCTTCTTGCCGACCAGGACACCCATGTCCATCTGCTCGGCGCCGGAGTTGTCGATCAGGTCCGGCGGGGTGCCGCCGTTGAAGCGCGGCTGCAGCTGCGACTGGATCTTCTGGGTCGCGGCGTGCTTGACCTTCGGGGCCTTCGGGAACGCGGCGTTGTACTTCTTCTCCGCGTCGAGGGCGTACTGCTGGCCGAAACCACCGTCGAAGATGACTACCTCTAGGGGAGCCGTCTCGTTGACGCCGAGCGGGTTCGTCTTGCTGGTCTTGCCCTTCTCGACCTTCTTGTCGCTGCCGCTGTCACTGCTCGCACACGCCGACAGGAAGCTCATCGTCGGCACGCTGATCAGGCCGAGTGCGGCAGATCGCTTGATCACATCGCGACGGCCAAGGCCCTCATTCTTGTGGGCGGAGGTGGATCCCATGCTCAAGTCCTCGCCTTCTCCAGGACTCAGGCGGTGTGTACCGGTCGCCCGTCGATATTCGCCAGACAGGCGAAGGGCCCCGCCACCGCGGTCAGTTGCGCTTGGGTAGTGCTGATTTCAGGCTAGCCATGTGCAGTGGGGGGTTGAGGGAGTTCGGACATTGGATCGCACCTGTTGTGCCGTCCTCGGCCGTTCCCCCGTGTCCCCCTGTCCGCGTCGCCGGAAACGACTGTGCAGACGCCGACAGGTATAGTCCACTTGCGACCAACTGAGCAAGATCGAATGCAAGTTTGAGCAGCAGTCTTTCCCGAGTTGAGACCTCGCGGATACCTGGACCCCGTGCGTCCCGATCCGGGTGTAACGATTTCCGCATTACGGTCGATTCCGTCGGCGGTTCACGCCCAACACCCTTGACACATCCCGCCACTTGGCTCCCTACTGGATCCTGCGCAACTCGGTGACAACGTTGTCCAAGCGCACTTCCTCGGGAGGAATGGCTCGGCATGCAGCCCCGACATGGTTCTCGCAATAGACAAAGCCGTACGGCCGCGCTGATCGCGGCTTCACTGGTTCTGGTCGTGACAGCCCCCACCGCGGCCGCCGCTCAGTCGGCAGGGACAGGCGAAAAGGGCCAAAGCCCCTTGGGGGAACGGACATTCAGTTCGTCCTTCGAATCGGACGAAAAGCAGCCGGACTGGCGTAACACCGTCGAAGAAGGTCCTGACGGAAAGAAGCGGTCATCGGGTGTCGATGGCGGCTTCTCCGCCGGAATACCGGGCAATGTGACCGACAAGGTGACAGACGTCCGCGCCAGCGGCGAGAACACCGGCGGCGGGGAGGTGAAGGAGAACCTGATCGACGGGGAGTCCGGCACCAAGTGGCTGTCCTTCGAGCCCACCGCCTGGGTCGAGTTCGATCTCACCGAACCGGTGAAGGTCGTGACATACGCGCTGACGTCGGCCAATGATCACGACGAGCGCGATCCGAAGGACTGGACCCTGCAGGGCTCCGCCGACGGCAAGGACTGGAAGGACCTCGACTCCCGGACCGGCCAGACGTTCACCGAGCGGTTCCAGACGAAGTCGTACGATTTCACATCCGACACGGCATACCAGCACTACCGTCTGCAGATCACGAAGAACAACGGCGCCTCCGACGCGACCCAGCTCGCCGACGTCCAGTTCTCCGACGGCAGCACCCCGGTCCCGGCGCCCGACTCGATGCGCAGCCAGATCGACCGCGGCCCGTCCGGCTCCCCCACCGCCAAGGCGGGCGCCGGCTTCACGGGCAAGAAGGCCCTGCGGTACGCCGGTACGCACAAGGCGGACGGCCGGGCCTACTCGTACAACAAGATCTTCGATGTGAGCACGGCTGTCACCCGCGACACCTCACTCTCCTATCTGATCTACCCCCAGATGGGCGAGACGGACCTCTCCTACCCGGCGACGCATGTCTCGGTGGACCTGGCGTTCACGGACGGCACGTATCTGAGCGATCTGCGGGCCACCGACAGCAACGGCGGCCTGCTGACCCCGCAGGGCCAGGCCGATGCCAAGCGGCTGTACGTCAACCAGTGGAACAAGGTCGACTCGACGATCGGCTCGGTCGCGGCGGGCAAGACCGTCGACCGGATTCTGGTGGCGTACGACTCCCCCAAGGGCCCGGCGAAGTTCCAGGGCTGGATCGACGACATCAAGATCGCCCCGAAGGCACCCGAGAAGCGCCGCTCGCACCTCTCCGACTACGCGTCGACGGTCCGCGGCACCAACTCCAGCGGTTCCTTCTCGCGCGGCAACAACTTCCCCGCCACCGCGCTCCCGAACGGCTTCAACTTCTGGACGCCGGTCACCAACGCCGGATCGACCAGTTGGCTGTACGACTACGCGCGCGGCAACAACGACGACAACCTGCCCACGCTCCAGGCCTTCAGCGCCAGCCATGAGCCGAGCCCGTGGATGGGCGACCGGCAGACCTTCCAGCTGATGCCGTCGGCGGTCGCCGGCACCCCGGACGCCTCCCGCAAGGCGCGGGCCCTGCCGTTCCACCACGAGAACGAGACGGCGAAGCCGCACTACTACGGTGTGACATTCGACAACGGCCTCAAGGCCGAGATGACACCGTCCGACCACGCCGCCCGGATGCGGTTCACCTACCCGGGTGACGACGCGAGCATCGTCTTCGACAACGTCTCCAACGACGGCGGGCTCACCCTCGACCCGAAGAGCAGCTCCTTCACCGGCTTCTCCGATGTGAAAAGCGGCGGCTCGACCGGCGCCACCCGCCTCTTCGTCTACGGCGTCTTCGACGCGCCGGTCACCGCGAGCGGCAAGCTGTCCGGCGGTGGTGGCGACGATGTCACGGGCTACCTCCGCTTCGACGCGGGCAAGGACCGCACGGTCGACCTGCGACTGGCGACCTCACTGATCAGCATCGATCAGGCGAAGCAGAACCTCGCCGCCGAGATCCCCGCCTCCCGTTCCTTCGGCCGGGTGGAGGACCGGGCGCAGCAGGCCTGGGACGACATCCTGGGCAAGGTGGAGGTCGAGGGCGCAACGGCCGACCAGCTGACCACGCTGTACTCCAGCCTGTACCGGCTGTATCTGTACCCGAACTCGGGCTTCGAGAAGGTCGGCGGCAAGGACAAGTACGCCAGCCCCTTCTCACCGCAGGTCGGCTCCGACACCCCGACCCATACGGGCGCGAAGATCGTCGACGGCAAGGTGTACGTCAACAACGGCTTCTGGGACACCTACCGGACGACGTGGCCCGCGTACTCCCTCCTCACGCCGGACAAGGCCGGCGAGATGGTGGACGGCTTCGTCCAGCAGTACAAGGACGGCGGCTGGATCTCCCGCTGGTCGTCCCCCGGCTACTCCGATCTGATGACCGGCACCTCTTCGGATGTCGCGTTCGCGGACGCCTATGTCAAGGGCGTGAAGTTCGACGCCGAGGCGGCGTACGACGCGGCTCTGAAGAACGCCACCGTGGTCCCGCCGTCCTCGGGCGTCGGCCGCAAGGGCATGGAGACGTCCCCGTTCGTCGGCTACGCGAACACCTCCACGCACGAGGGCCTGTCCTGGTCGCTGGAGGGCTACCTCAACGACTACGGCATCGCGCAGATGGGCCGGGCACTCTACAAGAAGACGAAGAGGGAGCGGTACAAGGAGGAGTCCGAGTACTTCCTGAACCGCGCCCGCAACTACGTCGACCTCTTCGACGGCAAGGCCGGCTTCTTCCAGGGCAAGGACGCCAAGGGCGACTGGCGGCTCCCGTCGGACCGGTACGACCCGCGGGTCTGGGGCTACGACTACACGGAGACGAACGGCTGGGGCTACGCCTTCACGGCCCCGCAGGACAGCCGGGGCCTGGCGAACCTGTACGGCGGCCGTGACGGCCTGGCCAAGAAGCTCGACACGTACTTCTCCACACCGGAGACGGCCGGGCCCGAGTTCGTCGGCTCGTACGGCGGTGTCATCCACGAGATGACCGAGGCTCGTGACGTACGGATGGGCATGTACGGCCACAGCAACCAGGTCGCGCACCATGTCACCTATATGTACGACGCGGCCTCGCAGCCCTGGAAGACGCAGGAGAAGGTCCGCGAGGTCCTGAGCCGCCTCTACACGGGCAGCGAGATCGGCCAGGGTTACCACGGCGACGAGGACAACGGCGAGCAGTCGGCCTGGTACCTCTTCTCCTCGCTCGGCTTCTACCCGCTCGTCATGGGCAGTGGCGAGTACGCGATCGGCTCCCCGCTCTTCACGAAGACCACGGTCCATCTGGAGAACGGCCACGACCTGGTCGTCAGGGCGCCGAAGAACAGCGCGAAGAACATCTATGTGCAGGGCCTGAAGGTCAACGGCAAGAAGTGGAAATCGACTTCACTGCCGCACGACCTGCTGGCCAAGGGCGGTGTGCTGGACTTCGACATGGGTGCCGAGCCGTCGTCGTGGGGCACCGGCAAGGACGCGGCGCCGACCTCGATCACCACGGACGACAAGGTGGCATCGCCGAAGGCAGACGTACTGAAGGGCGAGGGCGCCCTGTTCGACAACACATCGGCCACCTCGGCGTCGGTCACCTCGGTGGACCTGCCGGTGCCCTCGGCCACGAACGCGGTCCAGTACACGCTGACATCGAGCGCGGCGGACAAGGCCCCGACCGGGTGGGTCCTGCAGGGCTCGTCGGACGGCACGACGTGGAAGGACCTCGACAAGCGGTCGGCCCAGTCGTTCGCCTGGGACAAGCAGACGAGGGTGTTCTCGGTGAGCACGCCGGGCTTGTACGCGCACTACCGCCTGGTGTTCGCCGGTGAAGGGAGGCTCGCGGAGCTGGAGTTGCTCTCCTGATCCGACGCTCCCCTCGCTTGTGGCACCACCCGCGTTCCACACGGACGGCCGGTACCTCCCCTGTGAGGTACCGGCCGCCCTGCGTTGCTCCGAGGGTGGGACGGGGACGACATCACGGCTCCGGTCGGCCACGGCGCTCAGGACGACGAGGCAGCAGCCGGTGCCCCCTCAGCTGGGCACGACACCCTCGCTCCCGCTCGGGGAATCCGGAACAGCCCGGGGGAACAGCCCCTCGGGCAATGTCACATTCCACGCCGTCATGACCGGCTGACCGTGCTCGGTGCCGAGCCGGGAGACGGCCCCCGTGGCGAGCTGGAACAGCGTGCCCTCGGCCGGCGTCAGGCCGAGATAGCGGGCGGTCAGTACGCGCAGGAAGTGGGAGTGGGCAACGAGCGCGATGTCCTCGTCCGCGTCGCGGCTCGCCGCCTCCACGACTTCGGCCAGCACCCGGTCGGCGCGGGCTCCGACCTCGGCAGGGGTTTCTCCGGGGTGCGCATCGGGGCCGGGGGCGACTCCGTCGGTCCAGAGGTTCCACTCGGGACGGGTGCGGTGGATCTCCTCGGTGGTCACCCCTTCGTAGCCGCCGTAGTCCCATTCGCGCAGTTCGGGTGTGATGCGGGGGGCGGCGAGTCCGGCGAGCTCCGCGGTGCGCCGGGCGCGTACCGCGGGACTGACCAGGGTGAGTGCGATCTGCCGGTCGGCGAGCAGGGGCGCCAGCGCGCGTGCCTGACGTTCGCCGAGGGGGGTCAGGGGCAGGTCGGTGTGGCTCGTGTGCTGCCCGGACCGCGACCACTCGGTCTCGCCGTGCCGGATCAGGATCAACTCGCCCATGGGTGTCATCCGCTCTCTGTGCTGTTCGTTCCGCGTGGCTCGCAGATCTGCAAACCCGCTGGTCGACCATCGCATTCCGTGCGCCCACGATGAAGCGGGCGGTGGCTCGTTTCCGGGTACGGCAGCCGCGTGGTCCGCGACATTCCGTCAAATGCCCCAGCCTGACGGACCGGACCCGACAGGGCCGCAACCGGTCACGCGGCGCGCTGCTCCCGGCGGTTGCCACCGCGCAGCAGGGCGAAGACGACGGCGCACAGGACGAGGAAGGCCATCCGGAACCGGAGGAAATGGACCTGCGCACGGTCCTGAACGCGATCTCCGATCCCCTGCGGTGGGGGATCGTCGTGGCCCTGCTCCACGAGCCGGAGGGCACGGCCCGCACCTGCGCGTCCTTCGACCTGCCGGTCTCCAAGTCGACGACGACGCACCATTTCAGGACCCTGCGGGAGGCGGGGCTGGTCCGGCAGGTGGACCGTGGCAACAGCCGCGCGGCCACGCTGCGCAAGGACGAGCTGGACAAGCGTTTCCCGGGGCTGCTGGACCTGATCCGCACCCACTCCTGAAGCCGGGCCGGCCGGGCGATGTCACACCGGCTTCACGGCGCGGATCCGTCGTCGGTGAGGACTTCACGGATGACGTGTCGTGCGATCGCCGCCATGGCCGGATTCGAGTCCCGGTAGTAGCGCAGTTCGCCGAGCGCGGTCGACAGCGCCCAGCCGCGGCCTCGTGCCCAGGCCGCGTCATCGGCCCGCAGAGCCGTACGGAAGACGCCGCGCGCGTGGGCCGGCAGCAGGTACCACGCCGCGATCAGGTCGACGGCGGCATCGCCCAGCCCCATGCAGCCGAAGTCGATGACGGCGCTGAGCCGTCCGTTCACGAGCAGCAGGTTGCCGGGTTGCAGATCCGCGTGGATCCAGACCGCCGGACCGGTCGGCGCGGAGGCCCGCAGCGCCGCCTCCCACACGGCGAGCGCCGCGCCGGCGTCCACGGCCTCGTGCAGCTCCGCGATCGCGGCGCGCGTCGCGGTGTCGCGGGCCGCCAGGGGCTCGCTACGGAAGGACGGCGGCCCGTCGGCGGGATCGATCCGGTGCAACGCGATGACGAAGTCCGCGAGGTCCGCCGCGAGCGGGCCGGGTTCGACGACCTCCCCGACCGCCGGGTTCGCGCCGTCGAGCCATCGGAAGACCGACCAGTGCCACGGATAGCCCTCCGCGGGCCCGCCCCTGCCCAGCGGTACGGGGATCGCGGCGGGAAGCGACGGGGCGAGCCGGGGCAGCCAGCGGTGCTCCTTCTCCACGTCGCCGGCGGCTCCCGCGGTACGGGGCAGTCGCACCACCAGGTCCTCGCCGAGCCGGTACATGGCGTTGGACGTGCCCACGGGGACGACCGGTTCGACGGGCAGTCCGGCCCAGCCCGGGAACTGCGAGGCGATCAGCCGGTGCACGAGGGATTCGCCGATGTCCGGTTCGTCGGCATGCATCTTGCCCATGTGCATGAGGACCCTTCAGGAGTGGGGCACCGACCGACGGTTGGCGGCCGACGGCCATCCGAACGCTCGCCCGCACCGCCCGTCAACTCGTTTACCGCACACGGCCCTCGCCGACCGGACGGCCACAGCCACCTACGGGTGGCACCTTCCCCGATCCCCGGTCCGGTGCGCCCGTGCTCCACTACATTCCGGCGTATGCCGCAGCCCAAGGATCTCGACCCGTACACCGACGCTCGCGCCTTCTACGGCTCCGAGTTGCGCCGCCTGCGCGAGGCCGCCGGGATGTCCCAGAGCGAGCTGGGCGACCGGGTGTTCTGCTCGGGTACGTACATCGGGATGTTCGAGATGGCGGAGCGGCGCCCGCAGGAGGACATGTCCCGCGCCTTCGACGAACTGCTGGGGAGCGGCGAGCACCTTCAGCGGCTGTGCCGGCTGGCGCGGAAGTCGAAGGTGGCGGGCTACTTCGCGGATGCGGCGGAACTGGAAAAACGGGCCAGGTCCATCGAGGAGTACGCGCCGATGCTGATCCCGGGTGTGCTCCAGACGCGTGCCTACGCAACAGCGTTGACCAGAGGCACGATGCGGCGGACGTCCGACGAGGGGGTGGAACGGACGGTCAGCGCTCGCATGGAGCGCGCTCAACTATTCAGCTGCGAGAACAGGCCGGACTTCTGGGCGATTATTCACGAGGCCGCACTGCGCGTGCCGATCGGCGGCCTCCCCACCATGAGGGATCAGCTCGCCCATCTCGTCGAGACAGCCCAGGCCCATCCTCATGCGATCTTGCAGGTTCTGCCATTCTCCGCCGGCTTCCATCCTTTTCTGAACACCATGTCCTCGTTGATGCAGTTCGCCGATGCCCCGCCCGTCGTCTACACGGAGGGCGCCTACACGGGTCAACTCGTCGAGGAGGCGGCTCTGGTGGCGCAGTATCGATCGGCATACGATCTGGCCAGGGCCGTCGCGCTGTCGCCGGAGGCGTCCCTGGCACTGATCGCCTCGGCGGCGAAGGACTGCGACCGATGAACAGCACGCCCGACCTCAGCAGTGCCGCCTGGCGGACCTCGTCCTACAGCAACGGAGACGGTGGAAGCTGCGTCGAGGTCGCCGACAACGTCCCCGGCTTCGTCCCCGTACGCGACTCCAAGCTGGCCGACAGCCCGGTCCTGGCCTTCCGGGCCGCAGGCTGGGCAGCGTTCGTGCGGACCATCAAGCGGTAGGACAACCGCAGGCGCCGTACAACGCGAAGGGCCGCACCCCGGGAGATCCGGGATGCGGCCCTTCGGCTCTGCTGACTGCCTGCTGCCTACTTGCGGATCAGGCTGCGGAGCACGTACTGCATGATGCCGCCGTTGCGGTAGTAGTCCGCCTCACCGGGGGTGTCGATGCGGACGACCGCGTCGAACTCCACACCGGTGTCGGTGGAGACCTTCACCGTGCGCGGCGTGGTGCCGTTGTTCAGCTCGGTCACGCCGGTGAAGGAGAAGGTCTCCTCGCCGGTCAGTCCGAGGGCCTCGGCGGTCGCGCCCTCCGGGAACTGGAGCGGGAGGACGCCCATGCCGATGAGGTTCGAGCGGTGGATGCGCTCGTACGACTCGGCGATGACGGCCTTGACGCCGAGGAGCGCGGTGCCCTTGGCGGCCCAGTCGCGGGAGGAGCCGGAGCCGTACTCCTTGCCCGCCAGGATGACCAGCGGGGTGCCGGCGGCCTGGTAGTTCTGCGAGGCGTCGTAGATGAACGACACCGGCGCGTCGGCCTGGGTGAAGTCGCGGGTGAAGCCACCCTCGGTGCCCGGGGCGATCTGGTTGCGCAGGCGGATGTTCGCGAAGGTGCCGCGAATCATGACCTCGTGGTTGCCGCGGCGCGAGCCGTAGGAGTTGAAGTCGCGGCGCTCGACGCCGTGCTCCGTCAGGTACTTGCCGGCCGGGGTGTCGGCCTTGATCGCACCGGCCGGGGAGATGTGGTCGGTGGTGACCGAGTCGCCCAGCTTGGCGAGCACGCGCGCGCCGGTGATGTCGGCGACCGGGGTCGTCTCCATCGTCATGCCCTCGAAGTACGGGGGCTTCCGTACGTAGGTGGACTGCGGGTCCCACTCGAAGGTGTTGCCGGTCGGGATCGACAGCGCCTGCCACTGGGCGTCGCCCGCGAAGACGTCCCGGTAGGACTTGTTGAACATGTCCTCGCCGATGGAGTTGGCGACGACGTCGTTGACCTCGGCCTCGGAGGGCCAGATGTCCGCGAGGTAGACCGGCTTGCCGTCCTGGTCGATGCCCAGGGCGTCCTTGGTGATGTCGACCTTCATCGAACCGGCGATGGCGTACGCGACGACCAGCGGCGGGGACGCCAGGTAGTTCATCTTGACGTCGGGGTTGATCCGGCCCTCGAAGTTACGGTTGCCGGAGAGCACGGAGGTCACGGCCAGGTCGTGCTCGTTGACCGCCTTGGAGACCTCCTCCGGCAGCGGGCCGGAGTTGCCGATGCAGGTGGTGCAGCCGTAGCCGACGAGGTTGAAGCCGACCTTGTCGAGGTACGGGGTCAGGCCCGCCTTGTCGAAGTAGTCGGTGACGACCTTCGAGCCCGGGGCGAGGGTGGTCTTGACCCACGGCTTGCGGGTCAGGCCCTTCTCGACCGCCTTCTTGGCCACGAGCGCCGCGGCGACCATGACGTACGGGTTCGAGGTGTTGGTGCAGGAGGTGATCGCGGCGACGGTGACGGCGCCATGGTCGATCTCGTACGTCGTGCCGTCAGGAGCCGTGACCGTGGTCGGACGCGACGGGACACCGTTGGAGGAGGCCGGCGAGTCGGAGGCCGGGAAGGACTCCTTGCCCGACTCCTCGTCCTCGGAGACGTAGTTGCGCACGTCCTGGGCGAACTGCTGCTTGGCGTTCGCAAGGATGATGCGGTCCTGCGGGCGCTTAGGGCCGGCGATCGACGGGACGACCGTCGACAGGTCCAGCTCCAGCTTCTCGGAGAAGTCCGGCTCGGCGGCCGGGTCCAGCCAGAGGCCCTGCTCCTTGGCGTACGCCTCGACGAGCGCGACCTGCTGCTCGTCACGGCCGGTCAGACGCAGGTACTTCAGCGTCTCGTCGTCGATCGGGAAGATCGCGGCGGTGGAGCCGAACTCCGGCGACATGTTGCCGATGGTGGCGCGGTTCGCGAGGGAGGTGGCGGCGACGCCCTCACCGTAGAACTCGACGAACTTGCCGACGACACCGTGCTTGCGGAGCATCTCGGTGATGGTCAGCACGAGGTCGGTGGCGGTGGTGCCGGCCGGGAGCTCGCCGGTCAGCTTGAAGCCGACGACGCGCGGGATGAGCATGGAGACCGGCTGGCCCAGCATCGCGGCCTCGGCCTCGATACCGCCGACGCCCCAGCCCAGCACACCGAGGCCGTTGACCATGGTGGTGTGCGAGTCGGTGCCGACGAGGGTGTCGGGGTACGCCTGGCCACCCCGGACCATGACCGTACGGGCCAGGTGCTCGATGTTGACCTGGTGGACGATGCCGGTGCCCGGGGGGACGACCTTGAACTCGTCGAAGGCGGTCTGGCCCCAGCGCAGGAACTGGTAGCGCTCCTTGTTGCGGCCGTACTCCAGCTCGACGTTCTGCGCGAACGCGTCGTTGGTGCCGAACTTGTCGGCGATGACGGAGTGGTCGATGACCAGCTCGGCCGGGGCGAGAGGGTTGATCTTGGCCGGGTCACCGCCCAGCTCCTTGACGGCCTCACGCATGGTGGCGAGGTCCACGACACACGGCACACCGGTGAAGTCCTGCATGATCACGCGGGCCGGCGTGAACTGGATCTCCTGGCTGGGCTGTGCCTGGGAGTCCCAGCCGCCGAGCGCCCGGATGTGGTCGGCGGTGATGTTCGCGCCGTCCTCGGTGCGGAGCAGGTTCTCCAGCAGCACCTTCAGGCTGTAAGGGAGGCGCGCGGAGCCCTCGACCTTGTCCAGCTTGAAGATCTCGTACGACTCGTCGCCCACGCGCAGCGTGCTGCGGGCGTCGAAGCTGTTCGCCGACACGACAGTCTCCTTCATCAATGTGCGCGTACTCCGCGCCGCGCCTCATTACGGCGGGCGCCGCGTGGTGCCGCCTACGGCCCCTCGACCATCCGCTAAGGTAAGGCTTAGTTAGGTAACCCTTACCGACTGGCGGACTGCGGTGCGCCTTTGGCATATATCTCGATGTCGAGATAACTCTAGTACATCACCGCCGCACGGTCATGCGCGGGCGGCGCGGCTGCGCCGCGCCCGCTAGTCTCGCCGCCGCACACCTCTTCTCCCGATGAACATATCGACCCCGCGGCGGCGCGGGAACGTGCCCTCATCGGCGGGAAGCGGCGCCCGGACGAAGGAGGAACATGAACGACGTCACCGAGTTCAAGGACATCTCCCCGACCACCCTCGCCGATCTCCTGGGACGCGAGCAGGTCATGGACATCGGCATCCGCCCCCTGTGGCCCTCGATCCCGCGCGTCGCCGGCCCGGCGTTCACCGTGCGGTGCCCTCCGGGCGACAACCTCATGCTCCACGCGGCCATCCACCGCGCGGAGCCGGGCTCGGTCATCGTCGTCGAGGCAGGTGACGTCGACTACGCACTCGCCGGAGGAAACGTCTGCGCCGTCGCTCAGCGCCGCGGGATCGCGGCGTTCGTGACCGACGGGGTGATCCGTGACCTCGCCGAGGTGCGCGAGATGGGCTTTCCCGTCTTCGCCAGGGGAGTCATCCCCGTCCCGGGCACCAAGAAGGCCATTGAGCCGCTCAACGGCCCGGTGCGGTGCGGCGGCGTGAGCGTCGACGCGGGCGACATCGTGGTGGCCGACGAAGAGGGCATCGTGGTCACTCCCCGCGCCCGCCGGGAGCAGGTACTCCTCGACGCCCGGAAGAGGCTGGCCAAGGAGGCCGGCGAATCCCTCGATGTGTGGGAGGAAGCGCATCGCGCCCGTATCGACAAGATCCTGGCCGAAGGCGGCTTCGAGGGCTGATTCGACGCCAGGCATCCGTCAGGCCTGCGCCGTTCCCCGGCCTCGCCCGGCCCGACGACCGGGGCCGGGGCGAGGCCGACGCCCGTCCCCCCGGATGGACGTACACCGCGCGCCGTCGCGGCGATCCGGGTGGACCATGGAACGCACGGTGCACCCGTAGCCAGCACCTTTCACGTACATCAGGCTGCGTAACTTCCGTGCCTCCACACGCAGCCGTCACCCGAACACCACACCCCACCACAGGTCTCATCTCATATCTGAGATAACCTTTCGTCATGTCAGACGACTATCTCGTACGCATAGGCAAGCTCATCCGTGACGCCCGTCAGCACCGGGGCTGGACACAGAGTCAGCTCGCCGAGGCGCTCGCCACCAGTCAGAGCGCCGTCAATCGCATCGAGCGCGGCAATCAGAACATCAGCCTTGAGATGATCGCGCGCATCGGGGAGGCACTCGACAGCGAGATCGTGTCGCTCGGATACGCCGGGCCCATGCACCTGCGGGTGGTCGGCGGGCGCCGCCTCTCGGGTTCCATCGATGTCAAGACGAGCAAGAACGCGTGCGTGGCACTGCTCTGCGCCTCGCTGCTCAACAAGGGCCGTACGGTGCTGCGCCGCGTGGCCCGCATCGAGGAGGTCTACCGGCTCCTGGAGGTGCTGAACTCCATCGGCGTGCGGACGAGGTGGATCAACGAGGGAGTCGATCTGGAGATCGTCCCGCCGGCCCGGCTCGACATGGACGCCATCGACGCGGACGCCGCCCGCCGGACCCGTTCCATCATCATGTTCCTCGGTCCGCTGCTGCACCGGATGGACTCGTTCAAGCTTCCGTACGCGGGCGGCTGCGACCTCGGTACGCGGACCATCGAGCCGCACATGATCGCGCTGCGCCGGTTCGGGCTGGAGATCGCCGCGACGGAGGGGCTCTACCACGCGCAGATAGACCACTCGGTCACGCCCGACCGTCCCATAGTGCTGACCGAGCGCGGGGACACCGTGACCGAGAACGCGCTGCTGGCCGCCGCCCGGCACGACGGCACGACCGTCATCCGTAACGCATCCTCCAACTACATGGTCCAGGACCTGTGCTTCTTCCTGGAGGCACTGGGCATACGCGTGGACGGCATCGGCACGACCACACTGACTGTGCACGGCGTCCCGCACATAGATGTGGACGTCGACTACTCCCCCTCCGAGGACCCGGTCGAGGCGATGAGCCTCCTCGCCGCCGCCGTGGTCACGGAGTCCCGGCTGACGATCCGCCGGGTGCCGATCGAGTTCCTCGAGATCGAGCTCGCGGTCCTGGAGGAGATGGGCGTCGACTGCGACCGTACGACCGAGTACGCCGCCGACAACGGCCGTACCCGGCTGGTCGACCTCACGGTCCGCCCCTCCAAGCTGGAGGCGCCGATCGACAAGGTCCACCCCATGCCGTTCCCCGGGCTCAACATCGACAATGTGCCCTTCTTCGCGGCCATCGCCGCCTCGGCCCACGGCCAGACCCTCATCCATGACTGGGTCTACGACAACCGGGCGATCTACCTCACCGATCTGAACCGCCTCGGCGGCAGGCTGCAGCTCCTGGACCCGCACCGGGTACTGGTCGAGGGCCCGACCCGCTGGCGCGCCGCCGAGATGATGTGCCCGCCCGCGCTGCGGCCCGCCGTGGTGGTGCTGCTCGCCATGATGGCGGCGGAAGGCACCTCCGTACTGCGCAATGTCTATGTCATCAACCGCGGTTACGAGGAGCTGGCGGAACGGCTCAACTCCGTGGGCGCGCAGATCGAGATCTTCCGCGACATCTGACGGGCGGGGTGTCGTGCCCTTAGGCGGCACGGGGCACGACACCCCTAAATGCCTGACGACCTGCGGTTATACCCTTTCTCGACCTTCCATTGATCACCGCTGCTTTTCATCACCTTGTGCAACGCGTGTGCAAGATGATCTTGAATGGGTAACCATGCGTCAGGCACGCCTGATTGCCCGTCACCCTTTACGGAGAGTGCTCACCAGAGGGGCCTCGCCATGCCCGCAACGACGCCGCCACTGGCGTTCCTTAAATTCGGAGTTCAGCCCTCGCCGCGCCCGCATCAAGCGCACCACACGGCTACGGCCAGTCCCGGCCCGGACCTCCACGAGTACCGGCGCTCCTTCGATCATCCGGCTGACCCGCACGTCCGGGTCGGTGGTTTGCTGACCGAGGCGCTCGCCGATAGCGCCCTGCCCTGTAACACGTCGAGGTGTGCAGTGAGGTATGTGCTGCCGTCGCCGAGCCCCACTAGCAGGTGGTCAGGATTGGGACGAGGAACTGATAGCGGCACGGGGATCGGCGTGACAGGCTCCTTCATGGGGAACATTCACTCAGCCACCTCGGAACCCCGGGTGATATGCCCCGGCCCCCGGCGGGCTCGCGGTGAACGCCATCGAGTGCTGATGCCATAGGCCCTGACCAGCCCGTTTCCATCTTTCAGCGCTGTCAGGGCCTTCCTTGCTTATCTGGCGGAAAGTCCCCGGAACCTCCCTGAGAGAGACGCGAAAAGCCCTGAAAAGTTCCTGGGACGTCCCTGCTCCGAGGGCGCCCTGCGGGCGATTCACGTACCCAACTGGTCGGACGGATGGGAACTCTTGCGTAGGACACCTGCCCGGCACCTGTCAGCAGCCGAGAAGAGGACACGCGCCTCGTCATCCAACTGCGTCCGTCTCCGCTGCGTACCGGACAGAACGACCAACCAGAGCCACCTTCCGCATCAGTGGCTGGCACCAGACGAACTCTGACCCACTGCTGCGCGTCGCGGGTCGATACGCCCCCTTCACGTGGCCGGACCGGCTGCCCCAGGCAGTTCATGCAGACGCCTCCCCGTCCGACTCAAGAAGTCGATCTCGCCTACCGGTGAGCCCTTTCAGAGTTGTCTCTCCAGAGTTAGGACGGCGGCAGCGATGAACGTTCATGCGGTTGGGACTACAACGGGCTCGGCGGAAGATGCGCCAGGACTTCAGCCGCGCAACGCCTCGCCCGCCGGGTGCTCGCGCCCCGGGATCGGGGACAACCTGTACATTCACGCCGGGGCGGCGGTGCTCCAGCGAGAAGTCGGCCCACCTGTCGCCGACCCGGCCGCACGCGGCAAGCGTTCCGTCGAGCGGGACGTAGTCGGGGTCGGTCTCCCGCAGGATTCTTAGCGCCCGGGTGCCCGGCGGGCGCGGTGGCCTACGGCAGCGGTGACGACGGCGATCCGTGTGAGCGGTTCGTGCCGCCGAAGGTAGACCAGCGGACGAGAGCACGCTGATGGGACGGGAGCTTGCAGCGACGGTCACCCCCACGGGTGACGATGAGCATGATTACCCACTCGACCAGGACGTGAGGCAAGTCGAGTGCGGCAGGATAGGAAACCAACGAGGCTCCTGCGCAGATGAGTTGAGACGTCGAACACCTCTGCCAACGGCACAGGAGCTTCGTGCTTTGCGGAACGCCGGCCGGTCACCCGATCGGTGGGCACTCTCAAAGAGATCGACGTACGGAGTGTCGTTGGCTTGCTCCAGACTGTGTCTAGTGCAAGGCGGGACCCAGGGGAGGGAGACCGAGCATGGCAAAGACGCCTGGCGGTTCGATCGAAATGCTCAAGCATCTACACGAATACCTCGATGAGCATTTTCGAACCCTTCACGCACATCGCCAGGCGCTGCAGCCAGCGGCCCCCGTATTTGCTCTGGAGCATGATCTCAGCCAGAACGACCTGGATCTACTTTCGACCACGGTGCGCGGGGCCGTCACAGAAGGATTCGATATTCGGCACCGCACCTGGTGGCTGCCCTTCGTAGTATATGCCGCCGAAATCGGATACCTCTATACCGGAGACGAGTACTGGCCCCTGTTCTCTCAAGAGACATCAGGATGGGAGCGCGGCCCACAATGGAAGATTTACGATAATCGCAGACATATTAAACAATGGTTCGAACGGTTCGCAGCTGAATATGGAGGAATCGAACCCAGGGGAGCCTTTGCCTCGAACTTCAGCATCATCGCATGGCCTATCACGCATGCCATCATGCCAGCCGATCTGCAGCGCCAAATGGCACAACTCCTTTACGAAGCGCGTGCCATACTTACGTCATCCATGCTGAATGATCCGCACAAACTGGGCTCCTGCCTGGCAGCGCGCACGGGCGGGTACAGCGACCGCTTCCAAAAGTTCTGCTCGAATCAGATCCTGCTCGGACATATCGCCGCAGCGCTACTGTCAGGCGACGACGAGGGATCCCCGTACCTGGTGCAATCAACGCTCGCCCGCCTGGTTGACGCCCTATCGAAGGAACACGAGTCGAGGGACTGGCTGGATCAGGCAATAAATTCAGCGCACACAGTGCGCTCTGCCGGTTTCCTTCCGACGAATACCAGCTCAGGGAAAGAGCGCCAAGGGCAGTACACCTCTACTGCATCGCATCCGCGACTTCTTTTGCAACAAGAGGGAGGCGGATGGCGTCCCTGCTTGGAGCTACCCGACCTCACGACTCTACAAGCGGAAAATGACCAGATAAGCGAGGAGCTGCGGAGACTACGCCCGAAGATTGAAGGACGCCGTCAGCCACTTCCTCGCGGAAAGCTCTTGTACCCAGGCAGAGTGCTGCTGACCGCGTGGCCCCGGCCAGGCACCCCCATTATCCAATTGGAGCAAGGATCCAGGCATGTCAATGAGTTGATAGCCGAACGTTGCGCCATCACTAAGGGACCATGGTGGCTCTTCCGGAAACAGCCCGGCGGACTAGCTGTCGAAATAAAGGGCGGCCTCGTCCGGCCAGGTCATGAATACTGCTTGGTCGGCCGCACCGGCATATCTCCCCCGGCACTTCCGTGGATATCTCCATCCGTTGTCCACGCCGATGAAGTGAACGCTTTCGATGTGAAGGTGCCCCAAACCCTAAATGACGTGGAGATAACCCAGCTTGCGGCAACCGGGCTGTCGGCGGTGTCGAACGTTTCCATCCACCCTGTAGGCGTTGTTCCAGCTTCGTGGGATGGCGACGGATCCGCCGAGTGGATGGCTGGGGATCCAGCACTTCTAGCGGTGACGTCCACTCATGTGACAGAGAGATGTTCAGTGCGAGTAGACGGCGGTTCACCTTTTCCGCTCGAATGGCCAAAAGGCAGTCAGTCACTGATTTTCGCTCTAGAGGGACTCTCCGTAGGTACACACGAGGTGCACGTTGCACTACTGTCCGGAGATGCAGGCGGGTCATTCGCAAGCGGGTCACTTGCTGCCACCATTCGCGATCCTCATTCGAACTTGGAAGACCACACAGAGGGATCAGGCATCCGCCTGTATGCCACTCCAGCCCGTCCAAAGCTAACCGAGATATGGGATGGCCGGGCAAGTCTATCGGCAGACGGCCCAGCCGGCACTAAGGCCGAGCTGACTGTCGTACTGCGTGACGACGCCGGTAAGGAACTAATGCACCTGCGCCATACTATTTCGTTCCCTTTCACCGACAGTGCATGGACGAAACTGGCGGCTCAGGAATTCCGCACGGGCAAAGGGAAACTGCAAAGCGTCTACAGTATCGCTGAGTCATGTGAAGTATCAGTCTCCCGAAGCGGGGTAGGCTTCGCATCCCTTGTATGCGAACGCGGATTTTACCCCCTTCGCTGGGTACCAACAAAGCAGCGCAATGACAGGCACACAGTACGCTTGATTGACCGTACAGGCCGTAATGAAACGCAAGTACTCCTATATTCTGTGGAGAATCCACTGGTCGGCGAGCAGAGAGATGCCTGGAAACCGGTTGACGTCCCCGTAGGTGGCGGCATGCTCCGAGCCGTTTCCGACAATGCGACCGCAGCCATCATCCTGCCACCTGACCCCAATTGGCTGCGCCAGAGAGCGGGTACTCAGCCAATTATCCGCTGCACAGGCGCCCCGCTGCCCGAAGCGCTCAAACTGATACGTAATTACCATTATTGGCAGGACGCCGACCTGTCGGCCGATCCCTTCTCCCACCATCAGCGAAAACTGGTGCTCGACGCGATCACAACGGCCCTCGCGTCACTCATGGCCGGGAGTAGATGGGCCAACTTGGAACGCCGACGAGGTCGCCTCAGTGCGCCGAGGAGACCGGACATGCTGGATGAGATGCAGCAGCTTGTAGGAGATTCGCAGGCACAGCGTGATGTGGCTCGTTACATCGCCAGACATCTCTGGCAGTGGTCGAAGTCCCTGTCTGCATTGCGGGAAGGTTTGGGCGAGGCAATCGCCCCCATTACCGCTAGCACTGGTATCGGGAACCCGCGTGACGCAGCGGACTTTCTACTGCTTCTTGCAAGCCGACCCGGCTCCCTGGACGGTGGGGACAGCACCGAGCTCGACAGGATGCTGACATGCGTGCTGGTGTCCCCCGTACTTATCCGAGCGGCTCGATTCGCAATCTTGGGTATTGAGGACCTTCATGAGGGCTCAGAACGTTCGACGATGATCGGAGGTTTCCAGTGAAGGTAACAGTGCTCGGAAAACAGGAGGCCGCAGAACTCACAGTTCGTTCACTCTGGCTGGATGAGACAACAACTGACGCGTTTTCTGCAGAGGCGCTCTCCGCTCTGCTTCGCCGTGCGGCGTCCTTTCTTTGCCCGGCACCTCCGCGCCGACTCGTAGACGCAGTTCTTGAGGCTCTCAGCCCACTGGACGAAGCATCCCTGGTTACACGACAACAGGTAGCGACGTACCTGGACCTCTTGGTATCGATCGGTGACCTGATCGAGCTTCCTGCTCAACCGGATCGCATAAGCCGCCAGATATACCTGGCCCCACCCTCATTCGTGGAGAAGGCCCCCGGACAATATCTATTGCTCGGTGTGCGGCCCAACGGCAAACCGCTTGTAAACGAGTCGCTGAGCGCAGAAGTGCAGAACGAAGGTCACACCCGGTCCCTCAGGCTCGACGCTCAGCTCGCTCCGGCCCGCTTGCGTGCCGCTGGCCTGCACGTTCTGCCTCGCGATCACTGGTTCAAGCGGCCTAGGGTCGAGCAGGCAGCTGCGGTGGTCGACGTGATGCGTCAGCGCCTGGACCGAGTCGGCGAGTCCGGCCAGATAGGCGGTCTCACGATCCTCGACCCGACGGCATCAGTCCTCTACTACCGAGGCCGCTGGCGGCCGCTCGAACCCCGTGACTCGGGAGACTTCGTTGCCCGCCGGCCGCAAGCTTACGGTGCCGACTTGTGGTGCTTCGTGCGTGCGGAACACGGGTTCCCTCGCGCACTGGTGGACCTTCCGGCTGATGACCTCACCGCGGCAGGCTGCGACGAGGCCTGGCGCACCCAGGCGGCCATCGACGCCCTGGCAGGCACACCGCAAGCCATGCGAGTAAGCCCCGCGTCCGGCGCCCCGGGCGAGAGACGTCTGGATCTCTTCGGCCCCGTCCCCAGGTGGGCACAGCGCTACCTCGAGCTCGTGGGGACTCCCATCTCACGGGCAAAGGGTGCGCTCATCTCTTACCGCGTACCGAAGTTGGCGGTTGACAACTTGTCGGTGTTTTTCGCTGACATGCTATGGATGCATGTCAGCGAAGAGGGAGGGGTGGCGTGACAGTGGAAGCGCCAACGATCGCGGAGACGATCAGCAAGATCCAGACGGCCCTGCGGGACTACATCGAAGCGACGTATCATATCGGGCATCGCACTGTGCTCGACCAGCGTCGTGCACTGCTCGAGCAAGAGGGAGTGCTGTTCCAAGCTCCCTTCATCGAAAGCACTCCTCGGTACCAGACCGACCGCCACTTCGATGATCTGGACCTCGACGACACCGTGCGGGAGCTCCTCGGCGCTCTGTCGACGGATACGGCCGGTTCGAAACGCCTGCTGTACGACCCGCCCTACACCCACCAGGCTGAGGCACTCGAGTGGACTGCACGCGATGGCCGGAGCCTAGCCATCACAACCGGCACAGGTTCAGGGAAGACCGAGTCGTTCCTTCTGCCGATGCTGGCCAAACTCGCAGCAGAGGCCGCACACAAGCCGGAGTCCTTCAAGGTCCCTGCTGTCAGGTCTCTGATCCTCTACCCGATGAATGCGCTAGTGAACGACCAGTTGGGCCGTCTTCGGCTCCTGCTGAGCGATCCTCGTGTCACTGCCAGGTTCCACGAGTGGGCCGGCCGCCCGGCGCGCTTCGCCCGTTATACCAGCCGGACGCTGTATCCCGGCGTACGCAACGTCAAGAAAGACAAGGAGCGTCTTCACGCCATCGAGGACTTCTACATCAACTTGATCGATCTGGCGAACGACGCCTCCTCGCCGCAGCGCGACGAAGCAGATGCTCTCATCAAGGCACTGGAGTCACGTGGGAAGTGGCCGGCTAAGCCGGATTTGAAGGCGTGGTACGGCAGGAGCGGAGCCCGGTGGCAGAACCAGGCCGGTGAGTTCATCCGTGCCATCACCCGCCCCGAAGATTCGGAGCTACTGACCCGCCACGAGGTGCTGGCGGAGCCCCCAGACGTTCTAATCACTAACTATTCGATGCTCGAGTACATGATGATGCGTCCGCTCGAGCGGCCGGTCTTTGATGCAACGCGGGACTGGTTGGCGAACAATCCCGACGAGAAGTTTCTTCTGATCATCGATGAAGCTCACATGTACCGGGGAGCCGCCGGCGCCGAGGTGGCACTCCTCCTTCGTCGTCTACGCGCGAGGCTCGGTATCCCGGCGAGCCAGTTGCAGGTGATCTGCACAAGTGCCAGCTTCACGACCCCCCAGTATGCGCGCCAGTTCGCCGCGCAGTTGAGCGGCAAGTCCGAGGCTGGCTTCAAGAGCGTGGAAGGCAAGCTGTCCCTTCGCCCGGGCGCCAGCGCAGGCAGCCTGCAGGACGCACAGGCTCTGGCCGCCGTACCGATGCACGAGTTCTATGAAGGTGCTGGGGACGAGGCCCGCATCGCTGCGGTTCAATCCCTGCTGGACTACTGCGGAGTGAGCCCAAGACCGGCTGTCCCGGTCGGCGAGCTGCTACACGAAGCGCTCGACGCCTTCGGTCCGATGGGTCTCCTCGTCAACGAGACTATGAAGCAGGCTCAGCCCGTCAGTGACTTGGGCACCTTCATCTTCCCGGGTGTGGACCAGAAGCTCGCGGATAAGGCCGTTTCTGCTCTGGTCGCGCTCGGTAGTGCAGCCCGGCGGTCGGCGGATGGTGCAGGGCTGCTGCCGTGCCGTGTGCATGCGTTCTTCCGTGGGCTACCCGGGCTGTGGGCATGCCTCGACGCCGACTGCCCGGAGGTCGACCGGGAG
Organism: Streptomyces sp. NBC_01224; assembly: GCF_036002945.1. Classification (NCBI taxonomy): domain Bacteria; kingdom Bacillati; phylum Actinomycetota; class Actinomycetes; order Kitasatosporales; family Streptomycetaceae; genus Streptomyces; species Streptomyces sp. NBC_01224. The sequence continues at coordinate 2,096,932 of NZ_CP108529.1, forward strand.
GCTTACCCGGAGCCGGGGCCAGTGGGCCAGCTTCATGCCCAGCCCCGAGCGACCTGTGACTGCGGCGCCAGGGTCTTTGAGCTGTACACATGCCGGCATTGCGGCTCCTCCTATGCACGGGCGTATACCGACGACCTCTCCAACCCGTCTCACCTGTGGAATGAGCCGGGAGGAGCCTTCCAGTCCGCGTCCGGCTCCATTCCCGAACTCCAGCCCCTGGACCTCCTCCTCGAGGAGCCCTACGAGAAGAACGTCGAGATCGCCGACCTCGACCTGGTCACCGGCAGGCTCAACCCGGAGAAGGTAATCGATCGTCGGGTCCGAAGCGTATTCCTTCCTCGTCTTCGGAGCGGGGAAGTAATCAAGGGCGAAGAGGACGGCGACGAGACCGAAGCGGACGGCGAGTTCAAGCCCTGCGGTGTCTGCGGTCAGCGCGCCGGCTACGGCCGCTCGTCAGTGCAAGATCACCAGACGAAGGGTGACCAACCGTTCCAAGCCTTGGTGACCCGTCAGCTTGAGGTGCAGCCACCCGGCGCGCAACCAAACACCGACTTCGCACCGTTGCGTGGGCGTAAGGTGCTCGCTTTCTCCGACTCCCGGCAGGTTGCCGCCAAGCTCGCTCCAAACCTGCAGAGCTATTCCATGCGCGACGCCATGCGACCCCTGATTCTGCGCGGGTGGCAAGAGCTGGAGAATACAACGCTCGAGCCCATGCTGTCCCTGAACCAACTGTATTTGGCAGCCATGGTTGGATCCCGCCAGCTTTCGGTCCGGCTTCGCCCTGAACTTCGCCCCTCTGAGTCACTTCACGTACTGGACCGAGTTGAAACAGCTATCGAGAAGGGCGCGCTTGCAGGAAACTTTGGCGAGCTAATGCAGTTGTTCGGCATCACCGACTCGCCACCGCATGCGCTGATGCGGACGATGTACACGACACTCACTAACAAATACTTCGGGCTTGCGTCTCTCGGCCTCGCGTCCCTACGCGAGCCGCGAGCCAGGACTGCCGATCTGCTCGGGCTGCTCCCCGACATCGAGGGTGTCGCCACAAGTGACGAGTCCAAGCTGGCTCTCATGCGGATGTGGCTCATGCAGTGGACTACGCCCGGCATCTGGTTCCCGTCGATGACTGATGGAGACTGGTGGATGACGGACGGCGGCGTTCGTCCGCACACAGGGAAGTTCAACACGATTGGCCAGTGGCTCGAAACTAAGGCAGCGAAGAAACAGTTCAGCGACACATGGCTGCCCAAACTGCTTCAAGAATTCTGCGATGCTGTGGCTGGGAAGTTCCGCCTGTCTGCCTCAAAGGTGTACCTGGACCTCGAAACGACTTGGGGCTATTGTGAGCGCTGTCGTTTCACTCAGCGGCCGTTCCCCGGTTCTTCTCGGTGTATCAACTGCCGAGACGAGAAAGTTCGTGTCCTAGACCCTGATACGGACCCAGTCTTCCAGGCTCGCAAGGGGTACTACCGCGCTAGCGCCGCACGGGCTCTGCGGGACTCTTCCGAGCCTCCGATGAGCATCATCGCTGCCGAGCATACGGCGCAGCTCAATGCCGCGGATCAGTCAGACGCCGTCTTCTCCAAGGCAGAAGAGCACGAGCTGCTTTTCCAAGACGTCGACCTCGGTTTGCCCGGATCCGGAGACCGGAAAAAACCCGCCGCCATCGATGTCCTGTCGTGCACGACCACTATGGAAGTAGGCATCGACATCGGGAACCTGTCCGGTGTCGCCCTGCGCAACATGCCACCCTCGCGGGCTAACTATCAGCAACGTGCAGGGCGAGCTGGTCGGCGGGGCAACGCAGTCGCCACCGTGCTGGCCTTTGGCAGTGCCGACACCCACGATGATCATTACTTCCGCCAGCCGGAACTGATGATCCGCGGTGAAGTTGACGACCCGGTACTGACGATGGACAACGACGAGATTACACGCCGTCACGTGATCGCGTATCTACTGCAGCGTTACCACCAGGATCGCCTTCCTGACATCGCCCCAGACGCGCAGCCGCAGCTTTTCGAGGTACTGGGAACGATTGCGGAGTTCACCGGATCATCCTCTCCACTGAACAGGGTCGACCTGGAAGAATGGCTGGGCGTCAATGAGACGACTCTTCGCCAAGACATTGCGGCATGGCTCCCCGATGAGCTCGGCCAAGACGGCCTCCGGTCCGTCCTCGAGGACTTCGTCACAAGGACACTCGACGAGATCGACAAGGCTCTTGACCTCGATGCCAGCGGAAACCCCGTGACTGCTTCCACGAGTGACACATCATCGGAGTCTGGCAAGGAGGATCCGAGCGAGGGTGCGGAGGCGCCGGATGCCCGGCGGACCCAAAAGAACCTGCTCGATCGACTCCTGTACAAGGGAGTACTACCGCGTTACGCGTTCCCAACGGATGTCGTTTCATTCCACGTTTTCGATCTCGATCGATCTACTCGCTTCAGGCCTGAGTTCCACTACGCGCCCAGTCAGGGTCTTGCGGTAGCGCTCAGCCAGTACGCCCCGGGCAAGGTGGTGTGGATCGACAACAAGGAGTGGACCTCCGAGGCGATCTATGCACCAGTCCAGGAGACGCGCCACCAAGCTTGGAAGGAAAGGCTGCTCTACTTCGAGTGCCAAGTGTGCCATTACGCGAACTACTACTCATACGGCGAGGCCGCGCCCGGGGATGAACGTGACTGCCCGGCCTGTCGAGCCGACGGAAAGTTCGGCAAGGCCAAAAACTGGATGCGCCCGCCAGGGTTCGCGCACCCGGCCAAGAAGGACCCCGGCACCAGTGCAGACAAGGCGCCGGCCCGCAGTTACGCCACACGAGCCAAGCTCATGGCGTCCGGACCGACCGAGGAGAGCGCCTGGCAACGCGTCACAGACACGGACCGGCTAGAGCAGACCTATCACCGCGAGACGCTGCTAGTTACGAACACCGGTCCCCGCAACGAGGGGTACACCTACTGCACGCTGTGCGGTCTCATCGAGCCGACAGCGTCGGCCACAGGCGTGGTCAATGGGACACACAAGAAGCCCTACCCCGACGATAAGGAGCCGAACTGTCCCGGGTCGCGTTCGACCCGCGGTCTGGTGCTGGGTACGGACTTCATCTCCGACGTGCTCCTGGTGCGTCTGAAGGTGGATGCGCCCATCACCCTCGATCCGGCCTACCTATCGACGCACATCGCGCTGCGCACAATTGCTGAGGCCCTGACGATTGCTGCGACACGGAAGCTCGGCATCGAGACCTCGGAGTTGCAAGCAGAATACCGTCCTGCACTGACGCCCCTTGGTGGTGAAGGTCGGGAAGCCGACATCTACATGTACGACACCCTCGCTGGCGGTGCAGGCTTCACTCGTCGTGTCAACGACCACGGTGTAGAAATCTTCAAGCGGACGTTGGAACTTCTCGAAGAGTGCCCAGCCAACTGCGATGAGTCCTGCTATCGCTGTCTGCGCAGCTTCCGCAACCGGTTCGAACACAACCTCCTTGATCGCCACGTCGGGGCCAGTCTCCTGCGCTACCTGATGAACGACACGCCACCGGCTCTTGCCGAGGCACGGCTTGCCCGCTCGGCCGACATCCTCTTCGAGGATCTGGACAGCCGAGAGCTCGGCATCTCGTTCGAGAGAGGTGCCAAAATCGACGTTGAGGGCGTAGGGCCAGTCACCGCTCCGATTCTGGCAAGGCAGGGTGGCCGCGAATGGATCATCGGTGTGCACAGCCCGCTAACACCGGGCGTAGCACCGAACGAGCAACTGCGGCGTGCCCACGACAGTGCCAAGCGAAGTGGCGTTTCGGTTCACTTGGTCGACGACCTGGTGATTTCCCAGAACCTGCCGTTCGCGACGCAGACTGTTCTGCAGGCTCTGGCATGAGCCAGAACAGGATTCGATGCACCGTAAGCGGTCAGGTACACGGGGCGATTCTGCAGGCACTGGTCGATTAGACCGGCTGGCACAGAATTCCGGGGCCGGCCAAGTTAGTTCCCATTGTCTTTTCCTGCTCGCAGGTTAAGGGAAGGCACCCCATGGGGCGACGGCCCGTGTACCGCTACGTGGGCCGTCGCCCGCTGCTGGAACCATGGCGGCACCTAGCGACGCCCCGCAAGACGAAAGGTGTAATTAGCACGGGCTAGGACCTAAATAATCCCGCACGTCACTCTCTTGCTCGAGACTAAGGACTGTCCCGTAACCCCTCGCGGGCGTGCGACGACAGCTACGGCACCTCGCCGCGTTGCCGAAACGCCCGATCGCTCCGCGACGAGGGCGCTCCGGCGCCTTGCGATGCACCGCATCTGACGCCGCGCCCTTGACCCACCCGGGGCTACGGGACAGCCCTTAGTTCCGGCAAACGATTAAGTCATACCCAGTGGGGAACTGTGGCCGAAGACAGCACTGAGGAAAAGATGGGCGAGCATGACTTGGCAGAGGGCCAGGTTCCCATCACCGCACTACAGGAACACTTCAGCGTGTCGTACACGCGAATGATCTCTTACGCGGTGGGATGCTCCATAAAAACTCACGAGACCGATTACGAGGGCGTTGATATCACGGTCGTTTCTTCAACAGAATATCACGGCTACTATGGACCGCAATTCGAGCTTCAGCTGAAGTGCACCTACCAAGAGAGCCTACTTAAAGATGACAGCATGACGTGGAAGATGAAGGCAAAGCCGTTCCGGAAGCTAACTCGCACGAAGCGATTCATTCCTGCCTACCTTGGCGTGCTTCTCATCCCGCGCGAGCCAGAGCCATGGCTGCACACGAATGAATACGGCCTGTACACACGAAGCCGTATGTTTTGGGAGTCCGCGGATAACCTGAGACACGACGGCCCGATCGGTGAGCACCACACGGTTCATCTACCTCGTCAGAACCTCTTCACGGGGGAGCAACTTCTAGGCATCATGAAGTCGATCGGCGAAGCAGAGAGGGGCCTGAGGTGAACCGATCCGCGTTTAACAGCTACCGTGAGATTGCATCCACGCTGACCCCTTCCGCGGTCTCCCAGTTTCTGGCTTATCACGACTGGGAACTGGAACAGAAGCAGCCAGAAGTTCGCGAGGTATGGCGCTATCGGTCAACCTCGTTGGCCACCGCGCCGCGTGTCATGGTTCCGCTAGCCACAGATTTCGCCGACTTCACACCGCGCTTCGTGGACGCGTTGGAGTCGCTTGGCCATATTCACGACTGGGACGCCGAGCAACTACTAGACCGCATCATCGCCACACGTGCGGACCTATTCTTCGTGCGTCTCGATCAGGAAATGATCGATGGCACGATTCCTTTTCAGCAGGCTGAAAAGACGATGCAAGCGATTCTCAAGTTGATGAAGTCAGCTGCAACTACAGCCGCGGACCCACACCATCCACATAAGGGCAGGAGGCCAGCTCCGGTTAACGAGTATATGGAAGAGGATGTAAGGCTGGGACACACAAAGCGCGGCAGCTTTGTGTTTACCGTGGTGTCCCGTCTAGGCGAAACTGATCCGCAGTCAATCGATGGCCAAGAGCAACCCGCTATGGTTTTCCCGCGGCACGTCATGGAAACTCTGGCCAGAGGACTCGAGAGCACGAAACGTCTGACACAATCCTGGGATCAGGAGGCACTTTCATCTCCGAGCAGCCTGGGCCTTAGTGCGGGGCTAGTGGAGTCGCTCGAAGAGATGTCTCAGCCACAGCACCTCCGCACGCTCGACTTCTCCTTCGAATGGGCAGCGGCTGAACGAAGGCCAGACGTCGGCCTAGCGACAATTACGCTGGACCGAGACACGATTGGCGAGCTTCCGCGTGTCCGGGAACAACTCGTACGTAGGGAAGAGCCCGTACGGCGCGAAAGGCTCGCCGGTCTCGTTAAATCGCTCATACGGGATGACTCGATGCCCGATAGTGAAGAGGCAGGGACAGCTATTATCGCGGCGGAGGTGAACCGAAAGACCTTGCGAGTTCATGTTCCGCTAACGGGGGAGGACCACAACTGGGCAATCATGGCCTATGAGCGTCAACTTCCCTTCACCGTGACAGGAGACCTGACCTACGAACGCCGTGCTTGGCGCCTGACCGGCCGCATCGAGGTCGATCCGAGCTTCCTGCGCCACCTTTCGGGCACGGACAATCCCGACTCGGGGAGGTCCTGAGGGAGGTCATGTACGAACTCGTTGCGGCGCATGCCGGCCATTCCGACTTCCGTCCTGAGTGGCTGCCGATCGAGCACAAGCGAGAGTTGGCCGACAAGTTCTAGCTCTGCGTGCACAGGGGCAGCATTTACAGGCGGGGCCGCGCCGTTTGAGGCTGAAACCTTACAAGGGCCCGTCAAAGCGCTTCCAGCGTGGGCACTGATCGGGTGACGTCCGTGTGATGGGACGGGACCGCAACGCTCGAGGCTTCCGTCCCATCAAGGGGTGTGTTCGACGCCTCAACTTACAAGCAGGAGCCTTCTGTTGGACCCTGGCCCCTGCCGTTCTCGACCTCCCGCACACGCTGGTCAAGTCGGTCACGATGCTCATCGTTACCCGCGAAGCTGACCGGCGGTCCAAACTCCCGCCGCACCAGCATGTGCTCGTCACACCCGTATAACCGCCTCACCGTGGCACTCCCGCCCTCATCGCGGTCGGCCACGGGAGCCCCCTGCTGGAGTCCACCGGGTCGACCATGAGGCAAGCGACCACCGTGCCGTTGACCTCATCACAGCCGTGCTGCGCTGACGTACCTGACGCTCTGCGGCGCGCAGGACATGACCGCGCCCTCGCCCAAGAGGAGCGGCCCCCGCTACGTGAAGATGGGCAACATCTCTTGGTCGTTCGGAAGCGTCTCGTTTCCGGCGGGCAACGGTACCCGGGCACCATGCCGGACTGGCCGGACCAGGCTGTGGGTGCGCATGGACTCAAGGACGTCCTGGCGTGCCACCCTCCGCCGGCACCAGCGTTCGAACCACCAGTCGGCAACCCTGGCGTCTGCCTCAGGCAGTTCGGGATTAAGTAGGTACTCCGGTTTCTCGTCGATGCCGAGTGAGTAGTCCCGCAGGTTTTCGACCAACGGAACGCCGTAGAGGATGCGTTCACGTCCGTGCCTGAGGAGGTCGTTGGCGGGCCACCCAAGTGCGGCGATTCCTAGCCTCACCTTACGCAGACGGGGGCTGACGCCTTCACCGAACAGATTGTTGACTCGTACGAGTGATCCGCGCAGGGCTGAGAGCCGGACAAGTGCTTCGACGGTCTCACTGGAGAAATGGGAGGTTCCAAAGGAGCGCGACCGCCCGAGTTCATGGAATCCCATCCGGTTTTCCCTCATTCCTCCCATAACCTCGGCGGGCCAAAACAACCGGTTGTACTGGCTCGAACCAGTACCGTAGAGCGAGGTGGTTCCGATGAAGGAGAGGCGCGGCTCGCGCAGGATCGGACGGCCAGCCATCGCAGAGGCGATTTCACTGGGGCGTGCGTACTTGCTGCGGTAAGCAGCCAGCACTGTCGGTGAGACGGCTAGGGCCCCTACTAGCTTGCCCGCCACCAGCGCGTTATAGGGTGCTACGGCTCCACAGACGGTGAGGTCGGCGATCACGGTGCCGACCCGCTCTCCTCGTGTACGGCGGACCACGCGGCGCATCTGTGCCCGCGCCTTCGAGTCCGAGAAGGCTTTGGCAAGTCCTTCGGCTGTGGGGGGAGAGAGGTACGCCCCAAGGAGGGTGACGACCTCCAAGGTCTCGGCGAGCGCTGCTGCTCGCTTACTGCGAAATAGGTCCGTTGTGGCCCTATCCACCCACGCATCACGCTCTATGTTGCGGACCTCGCGAATAGTGCTGGCCTGGTGGTGCCGCTGACGATGCCGTTCTGCGTCAGCCCGCAGTTGGCCGATCACTTCCGAGGTGGGCGCCGCTAGGTCGGTCGGCTGAAGGACCCCGTCACGGAGGAGATCGTCAACGTAGATCTCTTCCTGCTGAGTCTTGATTCGTCGGGCAAGCCAGCGAGCGATATCGGCAGTCGGTGCCGCCCGCACCTGCTCGAGAAATTGGTCAGTTTCCCAGCCCATCCAGTGGTCGCGCTCGGCAATCTGGACAACCGGACTGGAGATGGCCGCCAGTCCAATGACAGCGTGGCACTCAGTGGCTGCGTCCCGGATCAGGATTGGCATTGAACGGCCAGGCACGGTTGCATAAGCGTTGGACCAAGTGTGACGGAAGTATCGCCAGATGTCGTGCAGCTTGAAGCCTGTCAGCTCGCAGGTCGAGGAGTCGACGATCTGAACGTACGGGCTGATGACCTCCGTGGTCACGCCGGCACTCTGTAGTGCGTCCGCCAGCTCCCGGCCGTCGCGCATCAGGTCGAAGATGGAGATCAGCCGGTCGCCGTGCTGGTGCGTGCGCTCCATCCTCTCGACGAAGCGCCGAACGCTGCTCTGCCTAAGCTGCTCATCTCGACGCAGATGCTCCTGCCGTTGGACACGGGCTTTCTCTGTCTCCCGGTCGCCGCTCGCCAGCGGGGGTGTGAACACGGGCCCGGGCTTAGCGGCCTGAATTGTCCAGCCTTGATCTACCAGATCGATGGCCGTGTAAGCAGCTGCCGCGAGCAGCGGCTGCTCATACAGGTTCTTGATCTTGGCTGCCTGGATCCAGTGATCGTGGCTGTTCACCCCCATGGATTCAAGCGGAGCGCTCGCCAGCAGGGTGCAGAGGCGAGCGAACGCCTGCGTCTCCTGGCGGGAGGCGTCGGCGGGGAGGCTGAGGGTGACGGGCTTGGCCTCTTCTTTCATGACTTCTGGAGCATCCGTCCGTAGGTTTTGCTCCATAGTCTCAGGAGGTCGTCACAGTCGTGACCATCGCTGACCAGGAGGGTCGTGGTGCGGGCGAAGGACAGGAGGAACAGTTCGAGAGCCGTGCGCAGGTCTTTCCCTGCCTCGTCACTCAGCGCCTGCAGGGGACGGTACAATGCCGCGAAAGCCGGATGATCAATATTGAGCGTGACATCGAGCGTGCGCCGCTTCAGGGCCGAGGTGAACATCGTCTCGATCGGCAGTTGCTCGGACCCGATCCTGTAGCTCAGGGCGCCCGACCCCTTGCCGGTCGACCGGATCACGGGCAGGTCCGCGTCCGCGGCCTCCGCTATGCGGCAGGACGTCTCTGTTGCCGCCTGGAACTTCACCTCCTCGAAGGCCTGACGTACGCGCGCATTCAACAGCCGGGCGATCGATTCCAGCTCCGGCCCCAGGGCCTCCTGAAGTTCTTGAGACGGCCGGATCCCCTGCTTGTTTACCGTGATTCCAAAGTGCTCATCGAGGACAGGATCGAAGTCGATCTCACATCGCCACCAGTCGTCGTAGTTTTCCTTGCGCTTCGCCCCCATGAGATGCCAGCCACTCGCGATCTCTCGGCCGGCACGCAGGATGGAGACGCCTGCCCCGCCGACGATGCCCATGCGTCGTTTGGTCACGTTGTCTAGGTGATGCCAGTGCTGAACCGGCAGCATCACAAACCGGACGGAGACGAAGGCCGTCTTGCCCGCTGAGGTGGCAAGTTCGTACCGGATCGGCTCGAAGGCCAGCCGCGCGCTGCGGCCCTCGACTTTGGTCGTGAGGAGCGTGGGATCGATTGGGTCGACACGCTTCCCATTGATGGTCAAGGTCAGTCCGCCGCTGCTTAGGAAGCGGCGGTACAGACGTCCGAGGTCACGACGCAAGGCCCGCTCAAGCCAGGCGAGGCGCCGATACTCGATGCGGTCGCAGTTCAGCCAGACCACCCGGCACCCCGAGCCCACAGTACTGCCAGATAGGCGACGGGCACGAAGATCGACTGGGGCACCAGCAACGACCGCGTCAACATCCAAAAAGACCTGATATGCACTTCGGTTGTTCTGCCAGGCCGTTACCTCGATCCGTCGAGCTTGGCTCAGCGATGCGGCAGGCAGCCCCATGCCGAACCGACCGAACGACCGTCGCTCGTCGAAGCGTGACGAGCCACCGAAGCGGAGACACGCCTCGATCTCGGAACGCGACATCCCGCGGCCGTTGTCCTCGACACAGATCTCCGGATCACCGTCCGCCTTGGCTCGGACAACCGTGATCGCGACCTCGGTCGCTTCAGCTTGGAGGGAGTTGTCGACGAGTTCCGCCAGGGCGGTCGAGAGGCTGACGTAGCCTGACTCCCGAATCGCACGGATGAAGTTGGAGGAGACCAGGAGGTCGTCCTTCCGGTGCGTCTGCTGGCCCATCGCCACTCCCATGACTTGCTCAAATGCCTGCACCGAGAGTAGCTGCATCGAGGCGGCCTGGGAAGTAGATCATCTTGGTGCGGCAGAGGTCAGGCCGGCCTGGTCCCGATCGTGACCGTGATCCGCTTGGTTTTGGCTGGTTCGACCAGATCCAGGCCCGACCCATCCGCCATCAGGAGACGGGCTGTAGGACGATTGGCCCCAGCAACGAACCGATAGGGCTCCGCGGACTCGAGCAGGACAACCCGACCCGTGCGCTGCAGATCGAACGAGATGACATGGCTCGTCGTGTCGACACGGAGGGTGCGATCGACGACGTCCGCCGCTGTCACCACCTCCCCCGCTAGCGCCTCTAGAGGCGGCAGCATCGTCTTCAGCGAGTTGATGCCAAGCACCTGGAGTACGGAGATCTTCTGCCCCATGAGGGGCTCCAGCAGATGCATGATCTCTGCTGCTGACTGGATGGTGGCCATGCAAGCATCATGACGGATGGAGGAGCCATGCAGGCGCCGGGCTGATCGATTGCCCCCTTGATAGCTCAGTGAGGGACGCCCTCCGTGGGAGAAACTCGCAGTTTCACGATGGTTCGCTGCCCCCTTGGTAACCGGCACACCTTCCCCTCAGCCTCGATCCACCGCGTGAATCCTGATCCGCTTTAGGATGATTTGACGGTTTCGGCTAGAGATGGGTGCCGGATGGCCGGTCCGGTGGCGGGGTCTCCGAGGTCCTTCAGACCGCGGGCGGGCAATCGGTCCGGCTGGTCAGTGCGCAAGCGGTGACGACCGCACGCCGACCTTCGGGCCGTCACGGCGGAGGCTGAGCGGCGCATCGGTTTCCACAGCGTCATCCCCTTCCAGCCCAGCATGTGCACACCCCTTGAGCGTCGCCTTGCTGAGTGATCGAGCTGCCCGCAGATGGAATATGCAATGCGTTCGTTCGATTGGTCTTCTTGCAGAGATCACAGGAGGGGTGCTGGTGGCCGAGCTGATGATGTTCCGACGGGACGCGGACGGACGGGATGTCGAGCTGTCCAGTTCTACGGTGCCGCTGGAGGTGGAGTTGCAGCGCCGGGTCGAGGCCGGCCTGCAGCAGATGTTGGGCGTCAGCTTCCTAGCGTCGGAGTATCCGACCGGTCCGTGGCACCGAGGGCGGATCGACACCATTGGGTTGGACGAGAACGGCAGCCCGGTGGTGATCGAGTTCAAGAAGGGCTCCGACAGCGGAGTGATATCTCAGGCGGTGTCCTACCTGTCCTGGCTCGAGTCGGCGCACCACGAGTTCGAGGCGCTCGTGCGGAAGGTGCTGGGCGCGGAGGCCGCCGAGTCCGTCGACTGGCGTCGTCCGCGGATGATCTGCATCGCTGCCGGCTTCTCGCACCACGACCGGGTGGCCGTGCAAAGGTTGCCCGAGCGGATCGACCTGGTGCGCTACCGGATCTTCGACGGTGGCCTGCTGGGGCTGCTACTCGTTGACTCCGTGACCGGCTTCCCGAGCGCTGCCGCGTCTCGCCGGGGCCGGGAGCGGGCAACCGTGGTCGACAGCGTTCCGACGGCTCCGGCGATTCCTTCGGGTGGCGGGGTGGTGCCGGAGTGCCTGCGGGACCTGTACGCGGAGCTGGACGAGGCGCTCACGGCGTGGGGCGAGGTGGAGGTGGCGTCGCTGCGGCACTACATCGCCTACCGGCGGTTGGTGAACGTGGCGTCGGTGATCTTCCGTCCGAAGCACGAGGCGATCCTGGTGTACCTCAGGCTCGACCCGGACACAGTCGAGCTGGAGGAGGGCTTCACCCGGGACATGCGCGGCATCGGACACCTCGGGACCGGCGACCTGGAGGTCCGCGTCGTCTCGGCAGCCGACTTGGAGAAGGCGACGCCGCTGATCCGGCGGGCGTTCGAGTCGGCCTGACGTAACAGGAGGGGCGGCTGCGGGCCGCCGGCCCCGGCCTCTCCGCTCTCACGCTCATGCCTCCGGTCCGGCCAGCTCGAAGTCGTCCTTCGTCAGTTCGGCCCGCAGCCGCTCCTCGGCGACGTCGGCGTAGTGCGCGGACAGCTCGACGCCCACGAAGCGGCGTCCCTCGCGCAGGGCCGCGACCCCGGTGGAGCCGCTGCCGGTGAACGGGTCGAGGACGGTGCCGCCCTCGGGGCAGACCTGGACGAGCTGCTGCATGACCTCGACTGGCTTCTGGGTGATGTGAACCCGGCCCTTGCGGGGCTGGGAGGCGATGTAGTGGCCCGGCAGGTAGAGGTCGCGGGTGTTGTCGAGGGAGCCCTTGACGCCCCAGATGATGAACTCCGAGTCCTGCTTCGGTCCGCCCTTGCGGGGCCGGCTGGACGGCTTGATCCACGGAATCGTGCCACTCCAGGTCCACCCCGCCATCTGCAGTGCGTCGGAGGTGGTCGGCTCCTGTCGCCAGTCGGTGAAGACCATCGCGACCGCGTGCTCGGTCGAGGCCCGGTACGCCTCGGTGAGCAGTTCGGTGAGCCAGGAGCGGTAGGAGCGCTGGTCGCGGTTCTCGCCGGGGAAGTTGGCGAGGTCGTGCGCCGAGTTGCTCGTGACGTACTTGGCACGGGCGGTACGGCCGGTTCGATCGGAGCTGGTGCGGCCCCCAGAGTTGTACGGCGGGTCGGTGATCACCGCCTGGACGCTCTCGTCCGGGAGGGACTTCAGGACGGTCAGGGCATCGCCTCGGTGCAGCGTGTAGCTCATAGGGAGGGCCTCTCTTCGGGCTCGGCGGAGTCTGGACCCGCTCCGGACAGCGCTCAACGGCGTGTATCCGGCGCGAGGTTGCAGCGGAGGTTAACGGCGAATTCCGGCCGCACCTAACGAGGCTGCTCCCTCTTCGGCCCCCGGGACGGCAGTCGTTTGGTGCGGCCGGAATCCCGGTCTACTGTCTCGCCGTGCCACCGGGAAGGAGTGCTGCTCCACCCCCGTTGAGCTGTGCTTATCCGTGCCGTCTCGTCCAATCGAGCCGCGTCGGAGGCATGTTGCCCATCTGCCCGCGAGCGCCGTGAGGAGGCCCTGTGCACTGCCTGAGATTACGAGCGCGGCTGGCTGCCGCGCGTGACCTGAAACCGGCGTCCGGGAGCTACCAACTCCTCTGACCCGGGCCCGCCGAGAGGCGGATACACATCGGCGCGGTGCCGACGGCTTTGCACGAGAAGTCGGCACCGCGCCTCCTACGAACACCGAGGAGCCGCTGCGATGCAGCATGCCCTGACACACCCACGCCCGGACCCCCCTCCGTCACCTGGTCGGCACCGCAGTCGTACTGAGCGGCGGCGGCGATGAAGAAGACGACCGGAGCACTCGTCGGTCTGTGCGCCACCGGACCACTGCTGCTGGCACTGCCGATCCTTGGCATCGGTGCCGGGACCGCCTCGGCCTCGTGCTCGACCGACGGCGCACAGGGTGTGGACACCTCCGCCGTCGCCAAGCAGGTGAAGGCCATCCTGGACGGCGGCGACAAGGGATCGGTCTCCGTGCCGGGCCTGGACGCACCTGCCGATCAGGTGCCCAACGCCAAGACCATCCAGGCCACGGGCGTCGCGATGAACATCCCCGCCCGAGGGCAGGTCGTCGCCCTGGCGACCGCTCTGCAGGAGAGCGGCCTGCGGAACCTGACCTACGGCGACCGCGATTCGCTGGGTCTCTTCCAGCAGCGGCCGTCGATGGGCTGGGGCACGGCCAGCCAGATCCTTGACCCGGTGCACGCCTCGACGAAGTTCTACGAGGGGCTCAAGAAGGTCTCCGGCTGGCAGTCCCTATCTGTCGCCCAGGCCGCCCAGGCGGTGCAGAAGTCGGGCTTCCCGGAGGCGTACGCCAAGTGGGAGCCGCTGGCCACCGCCCTGCAGAAGGCCATCGAGCCCCTGCTGCAGAAGGCCGGCGGTGCATCGCCGAGCCCGTCGCCGTCCGGCTCTGCCGACACCGGCAGCCCCTCTCCCGATTCCGCGGGCGGTTGTTCGGCGGACGGCGATGGAACGGACTTCGGCACCATCCCGGCGGGCGCGCTGCCGGACGAGTACAAGATTCCCGCCTCCGCGCCGCCGAAGGTGCAGACGGCGATCCGGTGGGCGCTCGGCCAGCTCGGCACCCCGTATCAGTGGGGCGGCACTTGCACCGACTCCCACGGCAAGAACCCGATGGGCCGCTGCGACTGCTCCTCCCTGATGCAGGGCGCGTACAAGGCCGCCGGGGTCACCCTGACGCGGACCACGTACACGCAGGTCAAGGACGGCAAGGCCGTCTCGGTCGATGCCCTCAAGCCGGGCGACCTCCTCTTCACCGAGGGGACGGCCGCCGTACCGGAACACGTCGGGATGGCGATCGGACAGGGCCTGATCGTCCACGCCCCGCACACCGGTGACGTCGTACGGATCACCACCGTCGCGTCCTGGAAATCGCGGATTCTCGCGGCCCGCCGAGTCGTCTGACCGGCGCTCCTCCCCCTCCTCACCTCCCCCTCGCACCGCTGGTTCGCCCCGCCGGGCTTTGGCGTGCGCTCATTCGAACTGGAGTTCCCATGTATCTCGCTGACCAGGTCATACAGCTCGCCTACGACCCCGGAATCAAGCCGAACGAGGGCGGGCTCCCTGGCCTCAACGTCCTCAAGCAGGTAATGGGCTCGATCAACCTCTTCGGGCTCATCGCCGTGGTCGGCGCCCTCGCCGTCAGTGCGGGCGTGTGGGCCTGGGGCCACCACTCGGGTGGTCACCAGGCCGAGGCGAACGGGAAGAAGGGCGTGCTGGTGAGCGCGGGCGCGGCCCTTCTACTCGGTGCGGCCAACGGTGTGGTGGCGTTCTTCTCGACGCTCGGGACGCAGGTCCACTGATGGCTCAGCACTCCACCCACCCCGGCGGCGCATCTCGCGTGCGCCGCCGGGCGCTGCTCGGCGCAGCCGTCCTGGCGGTGCTCGTCGCCCTCGCCGGCCTGGCCGCTTACCTCACCCGCGAGGGCCGAAGCCCCTCCGATACTGCGGCGCCACCGCCGAGTTCGCCCACGGCGTCCTCGTCGTCCGCGGCACCGTCCGGGCCGCACACCCGGCCCCGCGCTCTCCCCGTTCCGCCGAAAACGCACGACCCGATCACGTACGGGAAGGCCGCCGCAGCAACGCTGTGGTCGTACGACACCCGCGCGTACTCGCAACCCGAGCTGCGCAAGGCGCTGCGCGGCTGGCTGACAATGGAGTCGAAGTACGCCGATCCGGACTCCGTCGACCAGGTGGTCCCCTCGGCCGTGCTGTGGAAGGAGATGGCCGCCAACAAGCAGGTCGCCATCGCCAAGATCAACGAGGGGCACTTCCCGCACGCCTTCACCCAGGCCCTCCAGGACGACCCCGGGGCGATCACCCAGGCGTACGTCTACGCCGTCACGGTCTCCGGCAAGCAGTCGATTCGCTGGAAGGGCTCGTCCGCCGGCGGCGCGGAGAGCCGTTCCACCACCCTCGCGGTCCAGTGCCGACCCAACCACCCCTGCGCCCTGGTCGGCGTCATGCCGTCCGTCGCGCCCTGACCCTCGCCCCAGAACGGAGGTACGACCCATGGGAGTCTGCGACTTCCCGCTGATGGACAAGGTGTGCGGCGCCGTCGACTTCGCCACCAACCCCGCCGGCACCGTCACCGACGGTCTCGGCGCGTGGATCGCGAAGTCGGCGGGCGAGCTGGCGTCCAGCGCGGCCGACCTGGCCGCCAAGGCCGTCAACAAGACGACGGCCATCGATCTCAACGCCGGGTGGTTCCGGGACAACTACGAGCTGTTGCTGCCTATCGGCCTCGTCCTGACCGTCGGCATCTTCTGCATCCAGCTCATGACCGCGGCCTGGCGCCGAGACGAACGTGCCCTCGCCAAGGCGGCGTTCGGCACCATGACCGGAGTCCTGTTCAGCTTCTCCGCCATCGCCTTCACCACCGTCGCCATCACCGTCGTGGACGCGCTGTCCGACGGCCTCTTCAAAGCCGCCAACACCTCGATCGACGACGCGATCCGCCGTGTGATCAAGGTTGATCAGATGGGGGCCATGTACGGCCTCGGCTGGGGTGTGCCCGCGCTGGTCGCCTTCGGGTGCACGATCGGCGCCTTCCTCTACTGGGGCGTGATGGTCGCCCGCAAGGTTGGCGTCCTGATCATGGTCGCGCTCGCGGTATTCGCGGGGGCCGGCGGCGGCTGGGAGGTCGCCAAGCGGTGGCGGCGCGGCTGGATCGAGGCCACCGGCACCCTGATCGTCTCCAAGCTCCTGATGACCGTCGTCTTCCTCATCGGCGTCTCCGCCATGGGCAAGACCGACGCCAGCGACGGAATGGCGGCCCTGTCCGACGCGATGGCCGGCATCGTCGTGATGGTGCTGGTGCTGCTCTGCCCCTACGCGACGTACAAGTTCGTCCACTGGGCCAGCGACGGCGGCGGCCACGACGACATGCACCGCACTGGTGTCGCCGGCATGGCGGTCGCCGCAGGAGCCGCGAAGACCGCAGGCAGCCTCGCACTGCGGGCCGGTACCGGCACCCCAGCTCCGCAGGGTCCGAACCAGGTCCCGGGTGCAGGGACCGATGGCGTCGCCTCCGGCATCAACCCCTCCGGCGGCACCCTCAGCAAGGAGGGCATCGACGCTGGTCCGCCCAAGCAGCAGTCCCGCTTCCGGTACGGCGAAGACCCGAACGCGAGCGGCGACAAGGGCCGGGCCCTGATCCAGCGCCCCGGGATCCCGCCGCTGATCACACGTCACGGCGAGGACGAACCGGACGGGGCCGAAGTGACTGCCCAAGGCGTTGCGGGCGGCTCCGGTCACCTCACAGGTGCATCGGCTCCAGGCGGCGACATGACCTCCATGCCGCCAGCCAACCCCGGACCTTCGGCCTCGGGCACTCCGGCGTCCGCGTCCGGACCGTCGGCCACCGGCTCTGCGACGCCGACGAACTGGGTGTATCCCACCCAGTCGCCGTCGGGTTCCTGACCCACATCCCGGGGGCGGGCCGCACTCCACGGCCCGCCCCCGCCTCCCCACCAGCAGGAAGGTTTCGCCATGACGTCCAGAAGACCGCCGCGCGCCCCGTCCTCTGCCCGCTCCCACCGTCTGGAACCACCATGTCCGGCAAGCACCAGTCCTCCACGCCCACCGTGAAGTTTCCCCACCGCAGCAGGCGCGGCGTCCTGCTCGGCCTGACCATCCCGCAGTTGGTCGTCGCTGGACTCACCGGCCTTCTCCTTCTCGCCGTGATCCTCGCCCGCGGTGTGGTCGGCGCCCTCCAGCTCATACCGCTGTGGGCGGTCATCGCGCTGCTCGTCTTCGTCCGCCACCGAGGCCGTGCTCTGGCGGACTGGGCCCCGATCGTCGTCCGATACGCGCTGCGCCGGATGCGAGGCCAGCTCGTCTGGCTCACCCGGCCCTCCCGCCGACCGACCCGCGAGGGACTGCTCCACCTTCCCGGCACCGCTGCCAGCCTGCGCGTGACCACTGCTCCCGATGGCAAGTACGGCGCCGTCCACAACCCGCACACCGGGACGCTGACCGCGGTGGTCAAGGTCTCCTCCCGCGCCTACGCCCTGCTCGACCCGGGCACCCAGCAGGCCAACGTCGGCGGCTGGGGACGCGCGCTGGCGGCCCTCGCCCGTACCGGGCAGATCGCCCGCATCCAGGTGATCGAGCGCACCATCCCCGACTCCGGCGACGCGCTGCGCCGCTACTGGGAAGAGCACGGTCGACCCGACACCCCGATGGCCGGCGCGATCTACAACGAGCTGATCCAGAGCGCCGGTCCCGCAGCCGCCCCGCACGAGGCGTACGTCGCGGTTTCCCTGGACACCAGGGCGGCCCGCCGACTGATCAACCAGGCCGGCGGCGGTCTCACCGGTGCCTTTAGTGTCCTCGCCCAGCTCACCTCGACGTTCGACCAGGCGGCGCGGACCGCCGGTCTCACCCCGACAGGCTGGCTCACCGCACGCGAAATCGCCGCTGTGGTGCGCACCTCCTACGACCCGAAAGCGCTGGCGACACTCGACCGCTGGTCCACGGCTGGTCGCCCCGAGGCCGAGCCCGCCGCCGCCGGCCCCGTCGTGGTCGTCGAAAAGGCGGACCACATCGCCACCGACTCCGCCGTGCACGCCACCTACTGGGTGGAGAACTGGCCGCGCACCGAGACCAGCGCCGGCTTCCTGCACCAGCTGCTGTTCACCGGCGGGGTCCGGCGCACGCTGTCGCTGTCCTACGAGCCGAAGAACCTCGACGCCGCCCTGCGCGACGTGCAGCGCAAGAAGTCCAGCGTGATCGCCGATGCTGCCGAGCGGGCCCGGCGCGGTCAGGTCGACTCCGAGGCGGACTCGATCGAATACCAGGACATCAAGTCCCGCGAACGCCAGCTCATCGCCGGGCACGCCGACGTCGCCCTGACCGGTCTGCTGACCGTCTCGGCCGACACCGAGGACGAGCTGCGCACCGCCTGCGCCGTCGTGGAGACCGCCGCCGTCGGCGCCCAGCTCGATCTCCGGCCCCTGACCTGGCAGCAGGCCGAGGCATTCACCGCCGCCGCCCTGCCGCTCGCGCTCGCTGCCTGACCCTTCCCTTCGAAAGAGCACCCTCATGTCCCGCACCGCCAGCCCGACCGCGCAGGACTTCGTGCCCTTCGCCACCGCCGCGCTCGACTTCCACCGGGCACTCAACATCCCGGGCGGCCCGCTGGTCACCACCCGGGCCGAGCTGGACGTCCTGCACGCCCACCTCGTCTCGCTGTACGGGCTGCTCGACGCCCACGCCGGTCGCACCGGGCAGCTCGTCGCGGTCGAGGGCGACCAGCTCCGTACCGCCCGCACCCGCATCTGGCAGGCCGCCGAGTACCTCCACGCCGCCTACCACGCGGCGCCCCGGCCGGACTCCGGCGAGATCCCCGAACCGGAGGGGTGCCAGGCCGGCCTTCCAGAGGGAGCACCGGAACTGACCATCTGCCAGCGCCACCAGCGCACAGCGCATCTCGTGCGGCGGCGCACCACCCCGGCCGACCTGCACGCCCCGTTCACCGGCCTCGTCCGCCGCTGATCCACCCCTCACCTGGAGAAACGTCATGCCCCATACCCGCGCCAGTGCCTCCCCTCTGTTTGTGCCCCGTAAGGCGACGCGCGCCGAGCAGCGGGCCGCCCGATCCGGTTTCGCCGAAGCCCGCCGCCAGGCACGCCTCGCCGGAAACCCGTCCAAGCACCGCGCCGAGCAGACCCTCGACCCGGATCTGCGGCCCACCTATCCGCTCGCCGGTCGCCCCGGTCCGGCCTCCGCCCGCGGTGGCAAGCTCGCCCTGCCCGCCCACCGGATGACCACCGCCACAGCCAGTGGCGCGTACCCGTTCGTGGCCGAGGGCGGCCTGGGCGCCGAAGGGGTGTTCATCGGCCGCGATGTGCACGCGGAGGCGGCCTTCTGCTTCGACCCGTTCTCGCTCTACAACAGCGGCAGGGTGGAGGGCTTCACCAACCCCAACGCGGTCCTGGCCGGAATCATCGGCATGGGCAAGTCGGCGCTGGCGAAGTCGATCGCCACCCGGTCGATCGCCCACGGCTACCGGATCTACATCCCCTGCGATCCCAAGGGGGAGTGGACCGGTGTCTCGCAGGCCCTCGGCGGCTACAGCATCGCCCTGGGCCCGGGGCTCCCCGGCCGGTTGAACCCGCTGGACGCCCCGGCCCGGCCCGCCTCCGTGAGCGAGGAGGACTGGTTTACGGAGGTTCGCAAGCGCCGTCTGCTGCTGCTGGCCAGCCTCGCCCGCACCGTACTGAAGCGCGACCTGCTGCCGATGGAGCACACCGCCCTCGACCTGGCCCTGG
The DNA here is from genome assembly GCF_036002945.1 of Streptomyces sp. NBC_01224. Lineage (NCBI taxonomy): Bacteria > Bacillati > Actinomycetota > Actinomycetes > Kitasatosporales > Streptomycetaceae > Streptomyces > Streptomyces sp. NBC_01224. The sequence continues at coordinate 2,116,925 of NZ_CP108529.1, forward strand.
ATCTGGTCGTCGCTGACGCCGCCGCCCGGGGCACGGTGCCGCTGCTCGGCGAGATCGCGCACGTACTCGGCTCCCCCGAACGCCTCGACCAGGCCCTCGGCCACCAGGTGGGGCACCTCGGTTCGGCCGCCCAGGACCTCGCGCACGCCCTGAGGCGTCTCGTGCACGGCGATTTGAGCGGCATGTTCGACGCCCCGAGCACCGTGTCCTTCGATCCGACCACACCGATGCTGTCCATCGATCTTTCCCGTCTCGGCGGCTCCGGTGACGACACGGCATTGGTGCTGGCGATGACGTGTGCGAGCGCGTGGATGGAGTCAGCCCTCAGTGATCCCGATGGTGGTCGACGCTGGGTGATCTACGACGAGGCGTGGCGGCTGATGCGGCACGTCGGGCTGCTGGAGCGGATGCAGAGCCAGTGGAAGCTCTCCCGAGGGCTGGGCATCGCGAACCTGATGGTGATCCACCGCCTCAGCGATTTGCTCTCGGCGGGCGACGCCGGCTCACGCGGCCGAGTCCTGGCCGAGGGCCTGCTGGCCGACTGCTCCACCCGCATCATCTACCGCCAGGAGCCCGACCAGCTCGCCGCCGCTGCATCTCTGCTCGGCCTGACCGGCGTCGAGACCCAGGCGGTGTCCGCCCTGACCAAGGGCCGAGGTCTGTGGAAGGTCGCCGACCGCTCCTTCATCACCCAGCACATCCTCCACCCGGCCGAGCGGGAGCTGTTCGACACCGATGCCCGCATGGCGGCCTAGCCCAACGACCAGCTCAGCAAAAGGGATCGATCATGTCTGCTTCTTCTACTTCTCCTTCCTCCGGTGATAACCAGCCGTCGCAGGCCACCGACCCCTTGGCGTGGCGACGGCACCTCCCGGCACTGGCCTCGGCCGCCGCCGGCATCAACGAGGCGTCCGACGCCTGGGACGCGGTCTCGGACTCCCTCTGCGACGCGGACGGCTGGCCGCTGGACGACAAGGTCTACGGGGACGGGAAGGTCAAGCGAGACGCCGAAGCGTGGAAGCACGCCGAGGTTTTCCTCGACCACGGACCCGAGGTGCTGGCCGGGGTCCGCGCCGCCGCCGACGGCCCCGACTACGTCGAGGGACCGATCAGTGACGACCTCCGTCGGCTGCGCGGGATCGACACCACCCTGCTCCGGGCGGAGGAGCTGCGGCACGAATGGGACGGCGTCATGGCGCTCATGGACGGTTTGCAGCCGAGCGTGCTCCACCTCTACCAGGAGCGCGCCGAGGAGCACCGCAACACCGAAGGCTGGCACTACGCACACGAACTGTCGCATCAGGGAACGGCGTTGGTGCGCGTCGGCGAATACCTCACTCACCGGGCGGACGCCGAACGGCCGGCGCAGACCGAACGGGCGCGCGTCGCCCTGACCCGGTCCACTCACAACACCCCTGCTGTGTCGCCCGCTTCGCCCCAGGTCCCCCCGGCATCGCATCCGCCGACTCCCGGTCGCTCGCGGTGATCCCTAGCACGCAGTCACGGCAGCACCAAACCGCCCGATCATCGGATCCTCATGGACCACCGCACTCCTTCAAGCTCCACACTCCCGGCGGCTCCCACCGTCCGACGGGGCGTTCGCAACGGAGAACTCCATGCACCACGAAACCCCGCCCCCGACCGCCGAGTCCGATCCGCGTCGCCTTCAGGCCGCCCTCTGTTCCGCGCTCGGGCAGCGCGGCCTGGAGTGCACCGTCGAGTACGGCCTCAGCGACTACATCGTCCACGCCGAGCTTCCCGACGGTAGTTCGCTGATCATCTCGCCCCCGCAGGAGCCGCCCTCCGCGCACCCCGAGTCCCCGGAAGGCTAGATGGTCACCCGCCACCGGTCCGCCGAGCCTGCCGTCTACGAGGTGATCTACGACTCCGAGCCAGACGGTCCGCATGCGCGCCACGGCGGCAGCGTGCCGGATCTCCTCTCCGCTGTCGACGCTCGCCTGGACCAGCTTGGCGTACCGCCCCGCCAGGAGCAGGAACGATCCGGCAAGGAGCGCGCCGCCAACGTGCTCCCGCCCGACTCCGCTCCATCCCGGGCGAGTGTCGCTCTCGCCTCTTCGCCGTCGATCGGCCAGCACGTGCTCCCGACCGGTCCGCCGACGGAGTCTTCCGCGCGGGCCGCGCTGCCGCCGGCTCGTCCCTCATCCGCCCCCCAGGCTCTGATCGACCGCGACCCAGGAGTCCTCCGTGCACCGCACCCCCAGACCTGATCCGCCCGTCGCCCGCACCCGTAACCGCACCCGCCTCGGATGGATCTGCCATGCCCAGCCACTACGACGTGCTGCCCGACCTGGCCTTCGGCCACCACCCCGTCCACGGCATCGTCGCCGCGAACCCGAAGAACCTCGCGGCCAGCACCTGGATGCTCAAGGGATTCGACTTCCATCCCGTCCGCGACCAGCCGACGTTGTACGCGCTGGCCGACCAAAACCGTGACGGACACGGCCGTACGAGCCGGGCCATCGAGCTGCTGCGCAAGGCCGGCTACCAGGTCGATGTGGACGCCGCACTTGACCCTGCACTGGCGCCCGACACGGCACAGGTACGCGACCGCGGTCCGCTTGGTGAACCAGACGTCGCCTTCGCCGATCACCCGCAGCTCGGCATCGTCGCAGCCCTCGACGACCGCGTCTTCGGCCTCAGCGGGCTCGTGCTGGTGGAGGACGGCTGGCGGCACAACTCGAGCCTGGACATCTACACGCTCCCCGCGACTACCGATCGCGTCGAGGCGCTGGGGAAAGTCGCCGACGCCACGGTGGCCCTGCACTGTTCGGGGCTCCAGGTCGCAGTGCAGCCCCGCCTCGCTCAAGAGGTGACAGCCCGGCCCCGTCCTGCTGCCACGCCGGCCGCCGGCCGTGAGCGCGGCCATGGTCCCGCTCGCGCGTCTCCGTTGAGCGCCGCCGCGCTCGCCGCCAGCCCGGCCCGTGCCGGTATCCCGGGCAGGGCGCCGGTCCCCGCCTCCGCCGTCACCACAGCGGCGGTCCGGCCGGTTGACCCCCGCATCGCGTACTCACGCGACCGCTGATCCAACTAGGTAAGTCGGGTGGCCGACGACTGGGAGGGATGACGTTCCTCCTCTGTCTCGGGCACAGGGAGCGCGGCCGCCGCGCTCCCGTACAGCAACGGCCCCACTGAAGGCGTCGACGCCGAGACCAATCGGATCACGTACCAGATACACGAACAGAGCAGGCTTCCCACTTCATCGCCAGCGCACCCTCTTCGGACAGAGGCACCCGCCGTCACCCTCGCATGTGAGACGGCGGCGTCCGCTCTGGGACAGCTCCGGCCACGGCGGCATCGTTGCTGCCGCCGGGGCGCGTGCTTGGCTCGCCTGTTGCTTCGATCAGCCCAGATAGCGGGTTACGGCCTGGGCCGTCTCCCGGTTCGCGAGGTAGCCGGCCGCTTTGTGGAAGGCGAAGGCTCCGATCCCCGTTCGGGCATTGGTGGTCACCTTGTCGAAGTGCTCGGTGAGGGGCTGGGGGATTGCGACGAGGTCGCCAGGGTCCGCAATGTTGACCCAGGCAGCCGCGCCGTGCGGTCGGCTCCCCTTGCCGTCGGTGTACGGGTGCTGAAGGTGCGGGAAGACGATGTCGGGCATGGCGAGCGGGGACCCGACGGTGATCAAGGCGTCCACCTTCACGTCGTGCCGCCACAGGGTGTCGTATGCCACCACGGATCCCAGCGAGTGGGCGATCAGTACGGTGGGCGAAGTCCGCTCGATTGCCTCCACGAGCCGTGCCTGGACCGCTTCGCGAGTGGTTGGGGAGTGCAGGTAGGCGACGAGGTCGGGGAAGAAGCGGGCGATCAGACGCCGGACGGTGTCGTTGTCGAGCCCCTTTCGGCGGGCGACCGCATCGGCAACCCAGCGCAAGGGAGTGGCAATGCGCCCTTGGGCCTCGTCGAGGTTCACGCCGTGCAGTTCGGCCCATCGGCGGGCGGCGTCGGCGGCCTCGGGCGGCAAGTGGTCCAGGTCCTCACCCTGGGGGATCTCGCCGGTGGGCTGCAGGAGGTCCGCGTAGTACACCATGTGCACGTCCGCCGCCTCGACGGGAGTTTCCAACCCGCGGTTGAGAGCCGCGGTCCACACCGCGCCGAGGCGGGCGGCGGCAGCGGGCGGTTCACGGTCGGGATCGAACTGGTTGACGCCGTGGATGGTCAGGATGTGGGGCATCAGTCACTTCCTCGCGGTGCGGGCGGTTGCTGCTGGGTGGTGGTGAAGACGGAGACTTCGCGGCCGTATCCGACGACGAGAGTTCCGTTCTCATGGGCGACTGTCTGAACGAAGTCGGGCAGGTCGATGCGGTCGATCTGGTCTCCGCTCGTTGGATCCCAGATGCGCACCGTGCCGTCCCTGCTGCCGGAGAACAGGACCCGATGCCCGGCGAGTTCACCGAACACGAGGGACCGAACGGCGTCTCGGTGCCCGCGCAGTGTGCGTAGTAGGGCGCCGTCGTCGAGGCGTCGCAGCGTGATCAATCCGGCGTCGTCTCCGGCCGCGGTACAGGGCGTCGAGTCGATTTCGGCCGCTGCTACGGCCTTGACAGCCTCGCTGTGGAATCGCCGTTGCAGTGGCCGACCGTCCTCCAGTGAGATGACGCGGTAGTCGCCGTTGAAGTGGCCGGTGACGACCGCAGGTCCGTGGGCGCCGTCGGCGATGGCCAGACAGGCGACGCTCTCTTCGCGTGAGGAGGGAACGAGCAGGCGGTCGGGCTGGCGGCCCGTGTAGGGCTCCCAACGTGCGGCGGTGCCGTCGTTCGTTCCCACGATCACCTGGATTCGTCCATTGACGCCGGTGTGTACGGCCACTGTGTTGATCGCCGCGCTGCCCATGCGGAGGGTGACGTCGCGTCGTCGCGTGGCGTAGTCCCACACGGCGAGCACGCCGCCAGCTCCACCGGCGACGATTTTCGCCCGGTGATCGTGGGCGAAGACGGCGCACGCCTGGAGGAAGTCCCGTTCGGGCACCGTCACGCGGGCCAGGGACCGCCCCGTGCCCGCGTCGAAAATCCGCACGTACGGGTCACTGCAGGTGGTGACGGCCTGAAGCAGGCCGTCCTCCTGGTGCAGTGCGACGGCGCGGACCCAGTTCCCGTGCCCCTCGGGAGCTTCGGACGGCCGCTCGCGGCGTAGGTCCCAGGTCCGAACCGTGCAGTCCTTCGAGCCGGTCACCGCGATGGGACGGCTTTCCACGTCGGCGGCGGCCATGGCGGTGACGTCACTTGTGTGTCCTGCGAGAACGTCGCGAGGCTGACCGGATTCGGCGTCCCAGGTACGGACGGTGTCGTCTTCGGAGGACGTGAGCAGAACGCGCCGACCTCCGACGGTGTGGGTTGTGATGACAGTGATGGGAGCTGCGTGGGCCTGTGTCGTCTTCAGGAGCTCGCCCGAGTCGAGATTCCAGGTACGCAGGGTTCCGTCGCGGTGGCCGACGATGGCGCACCAGCGGTCGCGGGAGGCATGAACGGTGAGGGCTGTCACAGCGTCCCGCAGCCGTGTGGCGCCGGGGGCGTGGAGGGTGTGGAGGGTATGGAGGACCGTTCCAGTGTGTGCGTGCACGACGGTGCAGGCGCCGCTGGCATGACCGAAGAGGGCGATGCTCTGGTCCCCGACGTCGCCGACGAACTGGGCGGTGACTCGGTCGGCCTTGCGCAGCACACCACGGTGCAATATGGCTCCGTCGGGGAGGGTGAAGGCGCTGACGACATTTCCCTCGGTCACGCTGAGGCCGAACCGTGTGCCGCGTTCCCGGCAGGCGGCGACGTACCGTGCCTGCCTGCCAGCGGCGGTGACGGTGATCGCGCGCACGGCCCGTGTCCCCCGGGGCAGGTCGACCACGACGGGGCCGCCGCCCGTCGCCAGGACGACGCGGCCGTCTGCGGCGGGGGCGAGCTGTCTCACCGCGCTGCCCGTGTCCAGAACACCCAGCGGTTCACCCGACAGCGGGTCCCACCACACGAGCCGGTCGCTCCCCGTCAGGACGATGCTCCGCCCCTGCACAGATGCGACCGCGACAGCGTCAACAGGAGCGGTGTGCAGCAGAACGTGCCGTGCCTGGCCGGTGCGGAGATCCCAGATTCGTGCCGTACGGTCCGCGCTGGCCGTAACGGCCACGGCAGTGTCGATGAGCCCTGCGACAAGGATCGCGTTGATGCCCCCACCATGCCCGGACATGGTGGCGCCGGCCGACGAGGAGACGTTGTCGGCGGTTGACCAGACACAGCGCCAGGTCGGTTGCCGTCCTCCCGGCGAGATCTCGATCCGCTCCGCAAGATCCCCGTGTCCGAGTCGCCTCGCGTCTAGAGCGAGGATCTGACGTCTGGCACCGGTGTCCACGTGCTGATGCCAACTCAGCGAGGCGCAATACACGTCGAGGAGCTGGCGGGTCAGCCCGGGAAGATCGTCACGGAAAGGGGGCAGCGCGGCGAGAATCGACCGGGGTTCCGCGTTGATGAGGAACTCGCCGTCCGAGAAGAGACGCATCAGAGCAGGCCAGCCGACGCGTGCGGCATGCTCGACGGCATGCCGGCGCATGTACGGGTCGGCTAGGTCCCAGCGATCGGATCCACCCGAGTGTGGAAGGGCCTTAAGTAACTCGCGGAAGACCGCATCCTCCGGACCGTTCATGATGCATCTCCGGTGTCCCGGAGGGCATGCGGATCAGGGAGTTCCCTGGCGGACGCGCGCAGGTGGTCGACAAGTTCCTGGTGGAAGAGGCGGTACAGAGTGGTGCCGTATGAGGGGTCGACGTCCTGCCTCAGGTAGAACGACATTCCGGTGAGCACCGCGTCGACGTCTTCGCGGCCCGGAGCGTCGCAGGCGGGCGGGAGCGCGGCGGCGACCTGGGGAAGCAGATGAGCCGGCATACCGCTGCCCTTGCCGAAGGCTAGGGCCGTCATGACACGGCGTGCCCATGGGTGCGTGCGCTCGTCCGTCAACTGTCCCTCCAACAGGGAGGCGAAGGTCATCGGCATTTCGGCCACCGCAGCGTCGACTGCGTCCTCGGTGAGGGGGGCTGCCTGAGCGAGGGACCGCACAGCCATCTGAGCCTTGAGGAATTCACCGCCGTGTGACGACCCCACCACGCGCTCCGCGACAGTCCGTGGGATCCGTATGCGCAGCTCTCGCTCGGATGAGTAGGGATCGGTCTCGTAGAGCAGTCGCTCCACGTACATTTCCAGATCCTGCTGGAGCTGTCTTCGGTCCGCGGCGTCGAGGTCCACCAGAAGTTGACTGCCGCCGAACACAGTGGCCGCCAGCTGGGGCAGTTGGTCCCAGTGCGGCCGTACGCCCACCAGGAGCTGGCATGCCCGCCTACGTGGCCCGTCGGGAAAGACCTGCTCGGCCAGTGGCAGAAGGAGTTCCACGGTGATCTGCACGCTGTCGGTGGCCTCGTCCAGTCCGTCGACCACGATGAGCGGCTCATCAGGGAGCGAGGCGACGGCATTGACGAGTTGCTGGGAGCTCCAGCCCTCGATCGGCTGCTCCAGGTCGAGTTGAGCGCCGATGCTGTCCATGGTGTCGGCCAAGGTCATCTGCCGCGCGTGTACCGCAGCGACCAAAGGGCGTTGCTCGGGTCGCGCGCGCGGTGGGATCTGCTGTACGAGCGTGCCGCGCATCACTCTGGCCAGTTGGGTCTGCGTGCAGCAGACGACGGCGCCCAGAAGAGCGGACTTGCCCACCCCCGGACTGCCGGTTACGACACACAATGTGCCGTGTTCCGCGCCGTCCGACAGCCAGTCGGCCACCTTCACCAACTGGTCCGTCCTGCCGGAGAAGAGACTGACCCCGTTGGCAGGGTCGACGTTGTGCCGCCCAGATGCCTTGGAGAGGTAGTGGTCGACGTCTAGAGCCGGATGGACCTCGGCCATGAAGTGCTTGAGGTCCCAGTAGCTTTTCAGTTCATACCGTTCCGCCGGGTCTTCGCGGAACCAGGGATTGAGTAGAAACTCCGTGCTCGGGCCCTCTAAGGCACTGGAGATCACTTCCTGCTCGGGAGCCCCTGCCTTCTTGCATAGCTCCATCACCGTGCGATGCAGCTCATCCTTGAACCACGTGAGACGTACGAAGCGTTGGCTCGGATTGATGTCCTTGTGGCCGCGCACGACCCCAGAGAGAACCTCGCACACTGCTTCGGAGAACCGCCCGCCCCATGCCTGTTCGTCGCCCGGGCACGCGGCGATCACAAAAGCCTTCCGTCTTGTGTACTTAATGTTATTTGTCCAGTCCAGAGCACCGCCACCGTGACATGCATCCACCAGGAGCAACAGGTGCCCCGACCTCGGGTCCTCTCGGTCCGCCCGACTGAGGAAGGTGCGGACGGCGAAGGACATTTCGGGGGCGTCGTCGTGGCCGGGGTCGGGAGTATCGGTGGCAGCGATCATCAGGTCGGTTTCTCGGCGACGGTCGAGAAAGCCGTGGCTGAGCATGTGGACGACCATCCGGTCCCCGCCCTTGATCGCGGCTAGGACCTCGGCCATACGGGCGTTCAACGACTCGCTGTCGAGATCCAGCAGGTGAGTCGTTTCGGGCGCGACCAACGGGCTGAGTCTGGCAGCCACCCGGCGCCCGAGCGCTGGCGCGAAGCGGAGGTCTCTCCAGCTGGACCGACCGGGTGGATCCTCGTCCTCCAGGTCCCAGTCTTCCGGCTCCTCGTCCTCTGGCACCGGAAGGCGGAACTTCGACATCGTCACGACGACAGCCTTGGCGAGCAAAGGCGTCTGCTCCGCGTTGTCCCCCATGCTTGACACCCTTGTCTGCTTCCAACTGCGCTCACTGTAGCGGGAGTACGTTATGCCACTGTGGCGATTGTCCGTCCGGGGATCGCGGGTACTGCTTGCGCCCCAGGGAGCTCTAGAAAGTTCCGTCGCGGAGCATCGCGAAGAGATATCCGGCCATCCAGGCTCAATCCGGCCCGCAGACGCACCTCCGCCACCTGTGCCCACCCGGAGGGCGATGCCCACGGCGAGGCGGCACAGGCCGTCCCCTGGGGCGCGGGCTGTCGGTGTACTGGCTCACGTACACAGGTCGGTACAGGCTCAAATGCAAAGATCCAGATTCCATACCTCAGCCACAAGAAGTGGGTGGTGGGGCCGCCCTACGGGTAAGTCTGTGGGCCGTTCCGAGTGGTCAAGGGCGCCTGCGGCGGCGCTCCGCGCTGGGCTCCGCCCACCCTGGACAACTCGGCCCAGCCCGAGGCTCGGCAGCTATCGGCCGGCCCCCTCTGGATGGCAACCGGACTGTGTACGTGAGCCTGTACTGGCCATTGCGCATGACCTTGTACGCGGACATGGGCAGTCGTCACCAGATTCTCGCCAACGCCTACACCGCGCTGGTCAGCGAAGGCGAGACGCGCGAAGCGGAGTGGTCGGCGATTAAGGAGAGCGCTCGTACTGTGACCCGCGCCGGGTGGTGGATAGGCCAGAGGACGTCCGAGCCCAAGGACCTCACCGAACTGCTCCGAGCCGCCACCGGGGCCGACCGGCCGACAGAGAATCCCTTCTTCTGACCGACCGGGTGCCCTGCTGCGGCGGGGCACCCGGCTGACCGCCACCATGTGGCCTCTACAGCGATTCTCGGCCGGACCAAAACCCGGATTTGCCGGACGCTCTGTCCACTGGCCCGCCTCCAACGGGTCCTTCGCTCCCTCTGCTCCGGAGACTTCCGTGCCTACCTCGATCACCATCACGTCCGAGTTCAGCGGCAGCGTCGTTGCCAAGGGCGCTACCGATGACCTCTCCGCGCAGCTCCTCCGCCACGCCGGTTTCAAGCAGATCGACGACTGGCACGGCCGACGCCATCGCCTTCCCACCACCACTCCGCTCGCCGAGCAGGTCGCCATCGCCACCCATGCGGCCGAGATGCTTCGAGCTGCTCGCTATGACGTCACCCTTCCGCCCTCTCTCGACACGGCCCGGATGAGCCCTCCGGTGCATGCGCTCGGGCCCTACGCCGCCGGAGCCGAACATCTCAGCATCACGGACCGGATCCGCGCGGCCGTAGACGGGGCCAGCCTTCAGCGAGCAGTTGACCACCTCGTTCACCCCGAGCACGGTGCTCTGGAGCGTGTCCGGGAGGCGCTGAAAACGGCGGGAGAAAAGGTCACCGACTTGGACGACGAAGCGTATGCGCTCGCTGACCGGTTCGGCTTCGCCTCGGAGTTCGTCAGCTCGGCCCAGTCTGAACTCGTCGATTCCGAGGCCGAGCTACGGCGCGTCGGCACCGCTTCGACGAGTCACTCCGCAGCTCGGACCGTCCGTGATCACCGTGGTGCCGCTCTGACCACTTCTCCTGCGGCGAACCAGGCCAAGGTCTCCTCGACGTCCAGTTCCCAGACGGCGCCTCTCACCACCCCAGGTCACCCGCCGCGCGCCTCAACCCCCCGACGGTGACCCCGGCCGCTCCGTTCCCGTCGGCCACCAGTACATCGGGCGCACCCGCTCGACTCGCCCGTCCAGGACCACTCACCCGAAGAGGCAACATGCCCGAGTATTACTCCAGCATCGGCGAGGCCGTCGGTGCGGCTATGCAACACAACATTCGGCTCGCCCACCGCAGCGCGGCACCGGGCTCCGACAAGCCGCTGCAGGTCAGGCACCTGCCCAGCGCTTCCGCCGATCCGTACTCGGTGCGAGGGATGATCTCTCGCCTGCACGAGGACGCCTCGCCCGATGGATTGGCGGGCATCATCGAGGAGGTCAACGGCGCACTGGTCGGGGCCCTGCCCGAGATGACCCTGAACTCGTCGCCTCTGCCGCCGACTGGACTCGCGCCCATCTCGACTTCGACGACCCGAGTCACCATCCGGCTTTCGAGACGTGGACGCGACTGGCCGCCGCTTGCAGAATGCTCCAGGACGTCCGTGAGCAGTTGGAGGTCGCCGAGGACGGTGTCGCCGCCTGTCCCGCAGAGCGCACAGACCCCCGACACCACCAAATGGTCAACGCCCTGCGCAGCCGGGAGTTGCTCGACGATGTCCTCGGTGCCGAAGTAGCTCCTGCGCCGTCCGCTGCCCGGAACTACGATTCAGACCGGCAGCGAGCCGCCCGTGCCTCCTCGCCGTGCGCCGGACCGTCGCCGTCGACTGGTAGTCCGCCGGCCAGCGCAGCGCCTCCGCCGGCGTCGCGTCCTGCTGGCCGACCTCGCTGAAACGTTCCGCTTCACACGTCCAGGACGTATCCCCGTGAGCTGCACGAGAGCCGAGCGCGCCCCGCCCCCACCCGCTCGCACACCCAAGGAACCACCGTGCCTTCCCCGCGCACCAGCGCGCCCTCGACCACCACCGGGTCGGACGCGCTCCTCTACCTCCTGTTCGGCATCCTCGGCACCGTCATGGCTTTCGGCTCCCTCGCCTGGCTGACCGGAAATCTCACCAATACCTATGTCGGGAGCGGGACATGGGCCCCTTTCCGCGTCATGGACGCGCTGCTGCACCCGGAGGTGCTGTGGCCGACCTTGAGCACCAGCATGCTGATGGTCGGTGCCCGCGTCGTCCCCGGCTTGTTCACCGTGGCCCTGGTCGTCACCGCTGCGGTGCTGTGGGTGCGCTGGCGTTCTGGGTCCAAGTCCGGCCTCGCCCGCAAGGCGGATCTGGCGCCGCTGCTGGACAAGGAGATCGTCGCCAAGGCGAAGAGCCTGCGCCCGAGCCTGGGCGGCCGGGAGAGTAAAAGAGGTCCTGCCAGCTGACCGCGGCATCCTGCTCGGCACCCTCGATCCCGGTCGTGCGGAGGTCCGCGCGTCCTGGGAGGACGTGATCGTCGCGATCATGGCCCCGCGTTCCGGCAAGACGTCCGGGCTGGCGATCCCCGCGATCCTCTCGGCACCGGGTCCAGTCCTGCTCACCAGTAACAAGGCCGCGAACGACGCCTTCACCACCACGGTGGACGCCCGCGCCGAGGTCGGCACGATTTGGACCCTCGATCCGCAGCAGATCGCCCGCCACCCGCGCGAGATGTGGTGGGACATCCTCGCTGACGCCCGCGATCTCGCCGGGGCGAAGAGGTTGGCAGGGCACTTCGTCACCGCGAGTGTGGACGAGTCCAGCGGCTCCGACTTCTGGTCCACCGCCGCGAGCAACACCCTCGGCGCTCTCTTCCTCGCTGCCGCGTCCCACCGGCGGCCGATCACCGACGTCCTGGCCTGGCTCGCGATGCCGGCCGACCGCACCCCGGTGGACCTGCTCACCGACGCCGGCCACCATGCCGTCGCCGCCCAGCTCCAGGGCACCGTCTCCGGCGCGACCGAAACGCGCGACGGAATCTATGAGACCGCGAGGCAGTACGCGAGCTGCCTGCTCGACCCGGACGTCGCCGCCTGGGTCACCCCGAACGACGACCTCCCCGAGTTCCAGCCGTTCGCCTTCGCCACGTCCCGCGACACCCTGTACCTGCTGAGCAAGGACGGCGGCGGCAGCGCGTCCGCGATCATAGCGGCGGCGGCCGACGCCGTGATGCACGCGGCCGTGATCGTCGCCGAGCGCTCCGGCGGGCGACTCGACCCGCCCGCCCTGTGTGTCCTCGACGAGGCGGCGAACGTGTGCCGCATCAGCGACCTTCCCGACCTGTACTCGCACCTGGGCAGCCGGGGCGTCATCCCGATGACGATCCTGCAGTCCTACCGTCAGGGCCAGCGGTGCTGGGGCGAGGCCGGTATGGACGCCCTGTACTCCGCCGCCACCATCAAGATCATCGGATCGGGCATCGACGACGCGGACTTCGCCGACCGGCTCAGCCGTCAGGTGGGCGACCACGACGTCCAGACCACCTCGGTGTCGACGAGTGAGGGCGGCAAGTCCACTTCGGTGAGCATGCGCACCGAGCGGATTCTGCCGCCGGACGCTATCCGCGCCCTGCCCAAGGGCAAGGTGCTGCTGCTGGCCACCGGCATCCGGGTCGCCATGCTCAACCTCAAGCCCTGGTACAAGGAGCCCTCCGCCAAGGTGGTCGGCCCAGCTTCCGCTCGCGCCACGAAGGCGATCACCGAGCGTGCCCTCGCGAAGAGCATCGACCAGGACGATCTTGGACTGTCGGCATGAGCGCGCCCACACCACAGCAGGGGCGGTTGGCCCACGCTCCGGTCGTTCTGCGCGGTGGCCGGTGGCGGCTTGACTGCGGGGCCGGCTCGATCCCCGCCTCCGATCCTGCCTTCACCGCCGCCCTGGACGACTTCGCCCTGTCGATGGCCGCTGCCGACCGGGCAGTCGCCAACCTCCTTATCCGGCAGGACGAGGTGCCCTCCGTTGATCCCGGCGGCCAGCAGTGAACCCGCTGATGAGTGCCGAGCAGGCGGTCCTCGGCGCCGTGCTCCTCGACCCCGAGCAGCTCACGCACCTGGAGTGGCTCGCTGCGGGCCACTTCTATCGGCCCGTCCACCAGGCGCTGTTCGACGCCCTCCGCAAGCTGCGCAACGACGAGCATCCCGCGCTCTCGGCCGATGGTCCGTTGCCGCTGTCGTGGGTGACCGACGCGGTCGGGGAGGCCGGACAGCACGTGCGCGGGCTGACCGCGGCGTACGCCCACACCCTGATCCAGGCGTGTCCCCGAACCGAGCACGCCCCGGTGTACGGCCGCATGGTGCTGGAGGGGGCGATTCACCGCACCGTCGCCCAGCACGCGATCCGTCTCCACCAGGCGGCTCGGGCCGACGCCGTCCAGGGCGAGGTCGAGGGAGCGTTGCGTACGGCGGACGTCCTGACCGGCGTACTCACCGACCTTGCACGACGCTGGGGAACCGACCCTCGACCGGTCCCACCCACCGCTGGGCCCTCTGCCGCCACGGACATCCCGCCTCCGGCACAGAGCGGCCAGGTCGCCGAGGACGAGCGGTTCCTCCTGGCCGTCCTCGCCGAACAGCCGGGGGCCATGGGCGAGGTGGTGGCCTGGCTGCGGCCGGGAGACTTCGCCGACCCGACCCACGGGCAGCTCTACCGGTGCCTGGGCGCGCTGCACCACCGGGGTGAACCCATCGACCGGATCACCCTGCTCTGGGAGGCCCAGCGACGCGGTCTGTTGGCCGACGGCACCCTGTCGAGCGAGCAGCTGGCCTCCGTGTGCGAAGGCATGGTCCCCGGCAGCGCTGACTGGTTCGGGCAGCGGGTGATGCGCTCCTCCGTGACCCGCACCGCTGCCGCCTCCGCGCGAGCCATCCGGACCTTGGCCCAGGACGAGGTTCTGGGGCCCGGTCGGCTGATCAACCACGCCCTGCACGCGCTCGGTCCGCTCGACGAGGTACGTGCCCGCTGGGCCACCGCGAACAGCAGTCCGGCTCCGAAGGCCACGGCATCCGCTACGCCGACGGGCGAGCCGCCGCCCGACCGAGTGAAGGCCGCCCGCGCACGCAGCACACCCCGCCCAGGCGCGTCACCCCCAGCCTCGGCCAGCCGTCTCCCCACGCTGTCAGCAGCCCGACCACCCTCGCGCGGCCACTCGTGAGACCCCCCTCCCCACCAGCCTCTTCTGCCCCTGGACCTCGCCTTGATCTACCCCATCTCCTCAGCCGCGCCGGACCTACGCGCCACGGACCCGAGCCTCGCCGCCCCGTTGATCGGGTCTCTCTGCTCGGGGTACGGCGGTCTCGACCTGGGAGTGCAGGCCGCCATCGGCGGCACGCTGGCCTGGCACGCTGAGGTCGACCCGAACGTCGCGCGCATCCTGGCCCGCCACTGGCCCGGCGTCCCGAACTTGGGTGATATCACCGCCGTCGACTGGTCCGCCGCTCCTCGGGTGTGCGTCCTGACGGCCGGCTTCCCCTGTCAAAGACGTTTCCGTCGCCGGCCGCCGGGCCGGACTCAACGCCCAGACCCGCTCCGGGCTCTGGCTGCACGTCGCCCGTGCGGTCGATGCCCTCCGACCCTGCCTGGTTGTGATCGAGAATGTGCGCGGCCTCCTCACCTCCCCCGCCGGTTCCCCTGGCGACGTGGAACTCTGCCCGTGGTGTCTGGGAGACACCGCAGGTCAGCCTGCTCTGCGGGCACTCGGTGCCGTACTCGGATCCCTGGCCGACCTCGGGTACGACGCGAAGTGGCTCGTGCTTCGCGCCTCCGACGTCGGGGCCCCGCACCGCCGCGAGCGGACCTTCCTCGCCGCATGGCCCGCCGGCCACCCTGCTGAAGACGCCGACCAGCAACATCGGGAAGAACGGCGGCTCGCAGCATCCGTCGAAGCGGAAGAGCGGGGGGCACGGTCCGAACCTGGCCGACGAGGTCGAGTGGCTGCTGCTGCCGACCCCGAAGGCGTCGGACGGAATCAAGGGTTCGCCGAACCAGCGGCACGGCAATGGCGACATGACCCTGCCCAGTGCCGCGGCGTCTCTGTTGCCGACGCCGAGGGCCAGCGACACGGGCACCCCGGGCCGCCGCCCCGGGAAGGGATGGCGGCCTCCCTTGTCAGCGGTGGTCCTGCCCCTCTGGGCGGAGGAGACGCCGGAGGCGGGGGCGCGGACAGGCGATGGGGAGCGTACGGATCCGCCATCACCCGATGGGAGAGGCTCACCCGTCCTGCCCCGGCTCCCACGGACGCGGCCGGTCGGCTCCGCGCGGACTTCGTGGAGTGGATGCAGGGCCTCGACGCCGGCTGGGTCACCGCGACTCCAGGGCTCGGCCGTCCAGCGCAGCTCACCGCGCTCGGCAACGGCGTCGTCCCACAACAGGCTGCGCGTGCCTTGCAGTTGCTGGCCCCACCCTTTCCCCGCTGTCCCCGCTGCGCCGACCGATAGCGCCCCACTACCGCGTTCTTCCGGCCGGACCAAATCGCTGATTCTCCGGATCCTCTCGGGCATGTCGCCGTCTCACAGATGGAGCACACCCCCATGGCCGACACCAGCCCGACCTCCCCCGGCCCCGAGCCGTACCGCGTCCCCGACGCAGACCTTGACGACCTCGCCAGCATCCTCGCCAAGACCATGGCCGAGGTCAGGCAGCACGGCGTCATCCTCGACCGCCTCGGCTCCGAGCCCGAATCCGTCGCCATCCAGCCGCCGGACGGCACTCCGGAAGCCGAGGCGGCTGACGGCAAGAAGGCCGACGGCCCCGCCTCGGTGTTCATCCTCGCCCTGGGCGGCGAGGCATACGCCGTCGAACTCGCTGCACTCAGCGACTGGGTGAACTACCTCTTCCTGCCGGTGTACGGCCGGGAGATAAGCACGAGCCGTCCCTGGTGCGCGCACTGGCACGAACACCCCGAGGCCGTCGCTCGGCTCCACGCACTCTGGCTCGCCTGGCAGCAGTTCACCGACACGGAGGCCGGCCTGTCCGGCCCGTCGACCTGGCACCGCGACCACCTGGACCAGACCCTGGCGCACCTGCGTGCACCCGACGGACCCTTCGCGGCCTGCACGACCAGCGCAACTCGCCCCAATCACCGGGTGCTGGCCACCCCGGCGCCCGAGCAGTCGGGGGTGGCGGCGTGAACGACATCCTCGACTTCGACCTCGACGATCTCTCGCCGGTCGACGACGACTCCGAGGAGGCGATGGAGGCCCTCTGGCCTGGCGACTTGACGGTGCTGTCCCAACACCACACCAAGCCCAACGGTTCACACAGCTTCGTCCTCGCCCACGACCGATCGGTCACCTGGGGGGTACCCGGCGAGCCACAGCTCGTTGCGATCGCGGTCGCTCGGGATCTGCGGCAGTCCACGTTCACGTTCGAGACGAGTCACCACGCCACGGCGTCCTTCGCCCAGAACTGGCTGGCAGAACGCGGCTGCCCGCTCGAACGGATCGCACTGCGCGGTGGCGACTACATCGAGCCCGCCGACGACCTCACCGTCCAGGTGGAACAGCAGATCCAGAAGTCGGGCACCCGCTACGAGGGCATCGACACCTACACCTCCGACGACAATCCCAGCGAGGCGTGGACACTCGTCAACGACTCCCAGGCCACCCAGGCACCGGTTCGCCTCTTCTACGAGGAGTGGAACCACGATGCCGGCACGTACACGATGCGCGAGGGCGCCTTCCCCGACGTCGGCGTCGCCCAGACCTGGCTGGACGAACGCAGCGAACCGCTGCCCGAGCCTCCGGAGTACAGCGACCACAACGGTGCTGTAGTCCGGGCCCGCATCGCCCTCTCCCGGTCCGCCGGTACCTCTCCGACACCGCAGACCGGGCTCGACGCGCCCCGCGCGACAGCGGCGGTACCGGTTCAGCGCGCGGTCCAGGGGAGGCTGCTGTGAGCCGCGCCCGCTTCGCCTTCGCCGCGCACCCTGACGCCATCGCCGACCTGCGGGAACTCCCCGCTGGAATACGCGATTTGGCCTTGCTGGAGCTGCAGAACCTGGTCCACGGAAGCGACGACTGCTTGCCGTTGAAGGGCCGTCTCGCCGGCTTCCACAAGGTGTACGTCGACCCGGAGGTCGCTTACCGGCTGGTCATCCAGTTCCGCCAGGCCCCACCGACCTCGACTCACAAGCGCGAGATCTACCTCGTAGCCGTTGGCAGCCGGAAGGACTACGCGGTCTACCGCGCGGCCCACCTGCGGACCGGCCCCCAGCAAGAGGTCGGCCAGGACTCCGCCACGGAGGCCCGCGTGCAGGCCGCCCGGTCTCGTTCGACGCTCACCGCCGAACGTCCGACAGCGGGCCGCGCGACTGCCCCGTCAACAGCGCCGCCCTCGGCCACTGCCCCCCGAAAGGCCGCCCAGCGATGACCAACGACCGTACTGCGCTCACCCGTTCAGAGCTGGCGGATCTCCTCACCGAGGCCGCTCAGAACGTCGGCGGCATCCCTGCCGCCGAGTACCCGACGGCTGTCGCCCGCTCCTACCTGCATCCCGTCTTGGGTCCGCTGGCCGCTGGGCCCCGCGTGATCACCGGGCTGAACGACCGGTTCGAGGGCTTCGTGGTCGCCGAGCCACGCCCCGCTGGTTCGGCGGGCCTGTTCGCTCTGGCCTCCTACGCCTCCGCGCTGGGGTGGCTCACCGAGTCGTTCGCCGAGCTGACCTCCTCGGTCGACGAGATCTGTACCCGCGTGGGCATCCCTACGGAGCCTTGCGCCCCGATCGTCGCCGCATCCGGCGGGACCGAGCGGGACGACGAGTTCGACTTCGCTTTCAGCGCGCTTGAGTTGGAGGCGGCCCGCAACGCAGCCGAGGCCGCCGGCCTCGCGCCGGACGACTACGTCGAGGTTCTCTCCCAGTCGCTGCTCGCCGCCGCCCGGATCACCGACGCCTGCATGGAGATCTCCAGCGGTCTGCTCGATGACGCCGATCTCCTCCGCGAAGCGAGCGACCGCCCTCGGCTCGGCGACGACCCCGGGAGCCTGCCCGCTCTGGTCCGCTCCTTGCTCGCCCGGATGGAGGCGACGGAGTGAACCCGTACGACGCAGGCACACACCCTGGGCCTTATCTCGTCGTCGAAGTGCTCGGTGTCGGGGATGTCCGCGTACCCGCCCTCGCGCATGGTCCGGGGGAGCCGCTGCACCAGGCCGCTACGCGCGTCATCGAAGCCGCAGCGACGTTGGACGAGCGACACGAGAGCGTGCTCGACGCGGTCCAGCGGGCTCAGCGGCTGCTCGAACGCATCGGTCGCGGTGAAGTCGGCCGCGCCCAGGTGTCGTACGCGCTGCTGCGGACCGCACTCCCCGAACTCGGAGACGTTCTGGCGCAGCAAGACCGGGCGTACAGCCAGTTCGTCGAGCCCCTGTCCGCCTACCGGCGGCTTCTGTCCTCGCCTGAGCCTGCTCAACGCGCGACCAACAAGAGCTACGGGCAGAAGACGAGGCCCGACCGGGACGACGACTGGGCCGTCGCCGGGGAGCGCGGGCTGGTAGCCCTCGAAGCCGTTGCGGCCGGAGGCGTTCGCTTTCGTCGCAACGCGATCGGCGAGGACCCGTACATCTCACGGGAGAAGGCCCAGCGGCAGGACCCGACGGTCTTCCCGCAGACCGTGCAGCGGCTGGTCGCCGACGGGCTACTGCATCAGGACACCACCGAGAACGTGTATCGGCCCGGCCAGCTCCTCTCACTCACTTCGCAGGGTGAAGCCGCCCTGCGTGATGGTCGCGCGACGACGTCACGGGTGTACGCCGCCCTCGGCCGCACCACCACGCAGACCACGTCAGGCGCGCTCGCCGACTCGGCCGCCACGCCCGTCGCCAGGACCTGCCTCGCGGCTCCCCGCTCACGCTGACCTCATCCCGATAAGGACGCCACCATGCCTACCCCCGGCCTGCCTCCCACCTTCTCCATCGCTTCCATCGATGCCCAGCGCGTCGAGGAAGCTCTCGCCCGGATCGGGCCCAAGTGGACCACCTGGACCGCGATGACCCTGGCCCAGGTGAACGGCCCTATGCGTGTCCGCGACGTCGCTGCGCAGCTCCCCTTCGTCAGCGAGCAGTTCGTCGGCAAACGGCTGGCCACGATGCACGCTGACGGACTGGTGATCCGCGATGACGGCCGACGGGGCGCGCCGTACGGACTCAGCGCGCTCGGCACGTCTCTGGCCCCCGTCCTCCGCACGGTGTCGGACTGGTCCCGCACCCACCTGACACAGGAGCCGATGGCCGAAGCCGAGCGTGTCGAGGACGCGCTGCGCCGCTTGCATCTTCGGCACTCGACTGCTGTGATTCAGGCCCTCGACTCGGCTGACGGCCAGATGCGGTTCGTTCACATCGCCGAGGCGGCGCGCCTGGACAACGGCCTCGCACGGCAGCGACTTGTCCGGCTTCAGGCCGATGGCCTGGTCACGCGGACGGGCTCCCGGCACGGAGACCCTTACGTGCTCACCGATGCCGGCCATGCGTTGGGGGCCGTCTACGCGAGTGTCGAGCACTGGAGCCAGCCCTTCGCGCTGCGAAGTGGAACAGCGCCAGCGGCAGCAACGCGCACCCACGTCGGTATTCCGCTGGGGGCGGGGGCCGACAGCGCCCGGACCGCGGCGGCCCTACGGCGGAGCGCCGCCGCGTCCAACGTCATGTTCAGCCACGCGCCTCAGCCGGAACCGCGGGTGCCGGCGGCCGTGACCGCTCAGTCGGCACCGGGCCGGGGCCGGTGACGGGAGTGAGAACTAGAGGCCACTCGCCGCCGCCACGGCATCCGCGTGCACTCCAGCGGCTCCCGCCGCTGCCCACGCGGATCCGTTCTCCTCCTTCGCTTCCGGAGACTCGACCATGTACGCCCCTGATGACCTGACCCGGTACCAAGAGGTACTGGTCAGCCCCATGTATCTGGCTGGTTCCAACGGGACCGGCGAGGCTGGCTTCGCGCCCGTCGCCCACTGGCCTCATCAGTACCTCGATGAGGGCCCCTGCCAGCTCCTCGTAACCTCTCCCGACCAACGGTTCGGATCGGCTGGTTCGGCGACGACTTCGAACTGTGGAAGATCAGCGCAGCCGAGGACGCCTTCTCAGCGCCTCGCTGGACGGCAACGTTCAACCACGTCACCCCGGCCGAGATGGTCGCTGGCCTCACCGCCACACTGGTCCAGGACTACGACGAAGCCATCGCTTCCGACACCCTCGGCCGCTTCTTGACAGGGCCAACCGTCCCCTGGAGGGACACCGTCCGGCCGCTGACCGATGCCGGCTGGAACCTTGACGGAGCTGCTGAACTCGGCACCGTCGAGATCATCGCTCCTGACGACCAAGCGGGCATCCTTATCGATCGGCGCGGCTACGGCTCCGACCGCAGGACCGTCGAGCTGTGGGCTGGTCCGCCGGGCTGGGGCACTCGTGCCGAAGCGACCTTCACGGCCCGCACTCCATCCCATTTGATCGCCGCAACCGCCGCTGTGATGGCGAAGTCGACCCCGGTGGTCCGCGAACGCCACCAAGTCGACCGGCGTATGCAGCACCTGGTCTCTATGACCCCTGTCGCTTCGGCCACGCCGATCGCCGAGGCTCAGGTCTCGCGCGCTCCGACTCCGCTGGACGTACGCCGCACCGCGGTCACCCAGGCCGTACACCGTGCCGCGCGGGCACCACGCACGGCAGCCGACCTCCGGGTGATGGCCGCCCAGAGCCGCTCCACGGGTGCGGCGCAGAAACGGACGGGACACCCCGCGACCTCCGCCCGGCTGCCGGCCAGCTCGCCGGCGCCACGGCGCGGGCGCTGACTCCCACCCCAAGCCGCGCTCCAATCGCGACCGTCCCTGCACAACAGGAGTTCCACCATGCCCACCACCACCATGCTCGACCAGGCCACAGCCATGATCGAGAACGCCTGGGGCCAGCCCATCGAAGCTCTTGAGGTCCTCGGGGTCCGCCGCCCCAGCGAGGACCCGCTCCTGCGCTGCGCCATGCACACCCGAACGGACCTGGCTATCACGGACAACGCGGTAACCGTCCACCAGGACCGTCTTCACGCCCTGTCCCGGCATGGGTACGTGCCTGACTTCTACGAACTCGACCGGATCACCGAAGCGGCGGTCAGCCTCCGCGTCGCCCACGCGGAGAGCCGTGCGTACCTCCAGGCGATCCGGCGCGTGGTGGAGGCTCGTGAGGCCGCCGCACCCGAGGTTGAGGCGCCGACGGTTCGGCTGGCACAGGCCGCTGTCGCCCGCTCCGGGTGGACGCGGCACGCCCCGGGGGCCGTGCCCGAACCGTCCTCTCCGGCGGCTGTCGTCGGGCCGTCGGCGCCCACAACGGGCCCCCGACGTTGAACGGTTAGCTCTGATTCTCGTCGCGGTGGGCCTCTTCTGCGCGGAGGCCCACCGCGCGGGCCAGCTCCTCCATCGTCAACTCCACGCGCCGGCCTTCGGCGACCCGGCGCTCCACCGTCTCCTCGTCCGGCCACTGGTCGGGCTGTGCGCCGACTCCCCACTGGCCGTCGGCGACCATCGCGATGTCGCCCACGGTCCACGGCCGCCCGGCCGCGCGGATCTTGCGCTCCAACCCGGCGCCGTCCCAGTGTCTGCTCGCCTCGGCCATCGCTGTCCCCCTTCTCTCGCCTGCGGCCCGTCACCGCAACCCATGTAGGACAACCGCGGTGGCCTGTCCATTCCCCGGTCTCCCGTCACCTGCCGACGACCCCGAGTTCGCCCACGGCAGACGTCCTTGCCGGGAAACGACTACGCACTTCGGCATGCCGCATGCCAACGTACGGATGTCGGGAAAACCGCAGGTCAACGAAGGGACCCATCTAACCGTGAGCACCTCTGCCACCCTCCTTCCGGCCGTTGTCCGCCCCACAGCGGATGCTCTCCACTGGCTCTCCGCCGACCACGGTGCGGGCCCGGTGCTCGATCTCCTGGACGCGCTCGGGTGGGCGATCGTCGACACCCCCGAGGCCAACGTCCACGCGACCAGCCCCGACGGCTGTGTCTACGTCGGCTGGCTCCCCGAGGACCCGTCGGCCTGGCAGCGCAACATCGTCTGGCACGTCCGGGTGCAGCCCGCCGATGGCGACGCATGGGTCCAGGAGTTCGGTCTCCACACCCCCTCCGAGGCCGTTGCCGGATTCCTCGCCGCCCTGGTCACCAACTCCTCGTACTGACTGCCGATCAGGCTCCGCTCATACATCCACCGACGGCTCGACGACTCCCCGTCGTCGGGCCGACCAGCCCCGTCAATGTCCACCGTTCACGGAGACTCCCTTGCCCCAGTACCTGACCGTCGGCCACCTGCTCCGCCAGCTCCAGGAACTCGACCCCAACCTGCCGGTCCGTCTCGCCGTCAACCCCGACTTCCCCTTCGCCCACTTCGTGGGGGCCAAGGTCGTCGTCCGCGACGGCAAGGCGTACATCGCCGACGACGGCCAGGAGGACTACCTCCCGGTGGGGGCGCGCGACGCCCTCACCTGGGCCTGATCGCTTCCCTACCATCACGGAGGCTTCCCATCTCGTCACTCTCGCGCCCCGCGCCCCGCCTCGCACTGCACACTGTCGCGGCGCGCCCCATGCCGCACGGCGTGCACAGCGCGCTTCTCCAGCGCATCTCCACCCGCCCCGACGGCCCCCTCGACATCACCTGGCTCGCCGCCGAGACGTCCAGACTCCCCCTCGGGCGCATCCGACTGCGCTGGGAGCCCGCATCGCGCAGCGGCTGGGACGTCACGACGTACCTGGGGCTGACCACTGCCGAGTTGCTCCTCGGTTCCTGGCCCGCCGCCCCGGACGACTGGCCGCGCCTGGTCCGCCCGACCCTGTACGAGGTGACCGGCCTGTGCGCCGCCCTCTCCTTCGCGACCGACGCCCTCGACCTCTCCAACCGGCTCGCCGGGGTCTGAACGAGGACCGCCGAAGGCCGCCCCACGCCGCTCAGGCAGGGGCGGCCTCGTCGTGCGTCCACCCGTTCGTTGCGTACGCTCGACCCGACGAAGGAGGACACCATGGCCGACGACCAGAGGCTCTGGGGATACCCGGAGGTCGCCGCCCACCTGGGTATCAGCGTCGGCGCGACCCGCAGTCGCAAGAGCCGGGGCAGCCTGCCCTCGCCCGACGACGACAGCGTGCCGGACCGTCCCCGCTGGAAGCCGTCCACGTTCCAGAACTGGAGGCCGGTCGGCTGGGGGTTTCGCAGCGACCTGCACAGCTCCCCCCGACAGGAGACCACCCCGACCGACTGACCGAGCGGGTACTCGCCCGTAGGCTGCGGGCATGACGCCCGACTCGCAGATGCCCTCGCCCCCATTCCCCTCGACCGACAACGCCGTACTCGGGTTGATCGTCGGCCGGGCCATCGAGTCGGTCCGTAGCGGCGAGGCCACCGTAGAGGAGGCCATCCTGCATGCGGCGGTCCACGGCTGGTACGAAGGACACGTCAAGGGTGAGGACGAATGCCCGGGGTGTGACTTCCGGGGCGGGCTGTCAAAGGACAGCGCACGCGGCTGACCCTCACCTGCACGCCGAGGAGCGCCACCGATTCGCCGGTGATGGGGACTCTTGAAAACGGCCAGGGCTGCTCGTCGCCCCACTCGGTCAGGGCTTCAACAGAGTGGGGAGTGGCAACGAGCATGGTGAGTCCGACACTGAGGAACACCAGAGCGGAGATCAGGTCATCCCTGCTGGGTGCTGACAAACGGTGGACGAGGTCGGTCAGTGGCTACGGATCGCGTACATGATCACGGCCATCCCCGCGAGGCACACCAGGGCGCCGATCACGTCCCAGCGGTCGGGCCGGTAGCCATCGGCGACCATGCCCCCAGGCGATCGACCCGGCCACGAAGATCCCGCCGTACACGGCGAGGATGCGCCCAAAGTTGTCGTCGGACTGGAAAGTGGCCACCACCCCATACAAGCCCAGCGCGATGACGCCAGCGCCGATCCAGATCCAGCCCTGGTGCTCGCGGAACAACAGTCAAGAGCTGTGGATGGGACCTTTCGACGGGGTGATCTCAGCAGCCGCGAGCCGGGCGTTTTCGCGCACCTTCGAGGCGGTATTGGCGGACAACAGCGCGGCGGTAGCCCCCAGCGTGACAACATCAACGCATGGGCATCTTCAACTCCATCGCGCGTGGCCTCGGTAGCCTCCGCCCGCTGTCCGACGCGGAACTCGCAGACGAACGCGAGGCGCTGCGAGAGCGTTACGTATCCGCTGGGGATGTCATTGAAGCGGATAAACTGTACGACGAGCTGCACCGCTACGACGCAGAGTTGATTCGCCGTGCAAACGAGGCCTATGCCCGCGAGAACCCGAACCCACCAGAGCCCAGGCATCGCGAGCACGGGTGGTACCTGCCGAACGACGACTAGGCGGGCGTCTACAGGTGACGAGTAGGTTCCTTTGCATGCAGTTCCGGCGAACCCGCCTACCGCGCAGGGTCGTTGGGCGACAATCTCTGCATGCTGGCACCGATCCCCCCTCCTCCACCGTCGCAGCGGAGCGTCATCATCAAGAAGCCCCGCAGCCTGGCCCGACGGCTCATGCAGGAGGCCGGCAGCAGGCCGCTGCCCGTTCTTGCCCTGCGCATCCAGGACCGCGCCCGCGCCACCGCCAATGACTTCCTTCGCGAGCACGGGTACCGTGAACATCGGCTCTACGTCCTGGAGATCGCAGGACACACACCCCGCATCAAGATCGGGTACAGCAGCGCTCCGTGGGAACGCCTCACCCGGCACATCGGGGAAGCCAATCGCTGGCAACACACGCTAATCCAGGCCCATTTCTCCGACGCTCTGCCCGACAAGGCCACGGCCAAGAGCGCCGAGCAGCAGGCGCACGCGTTCATGAGCAAGTTCTATGACTGCGTGCCGGGCTCTCCGGAGATGTTCGTTGGCAGTGACTTCCGCGCCGGGAAGACCTGCGTGGAGACTGCCGTGGCCTGTGCGCTGTGTGGACGGTCGGAGCAATAGTCAAGATCTGTGGACCGCTGAAGTCATGGCGCCACACACGCGAAGGCGGCCAGGCCCCCGAGCGCCTTCGGGGCGCGGTGGGGGCGGTGGTCAGCAGCAAGGTCCGGCATGGCAGTTCTCCTCGGCGAACTCGGTGAAGGCGATGGGACAGCAGGCGCTGAACGCGCACACGGTCAGGTTGTCGCAGCCCGCCTCGTCGGCGGCGACCAGGGCGGTGCGGATGGTGGCCAGGTCGGCGATCTTCGCGTCGACCTCGGCGAGCTTGGCCGCAGCACGTTCCTGGAGCCCCGCCACGGGGCAGCCGTGGCGGTGGCGGCCGGCCTCCAGCAACTCGGCGACCTCCTCCAGCGTGAACCCGAGCCGCTGGGCCGCCTTGATCACCCCCAGCGCGGTCACCGCCTCCTCGCCGCACAGGCGGTGACCGCCATGCTTCGTTCCGGCTCGGCCAGCAGGCCGCGCCGCTCGTAGTAGCGCAGCGTCCACACGTTCACCCCGGCCGCCTCGGCGACCTGCCCGCTGCGCAGGCCCGAGCTCAGGGAGACTCCTGCGAGGCAGCGGTCCGCGCGGCCAGGGCGTCCAGGACCGCCTCGCGCGCCGGGTCCACTGAAATGTGCAGAGAGATCAAGTCCTCGCCCGGGGTGGCGGTGAAGGTGAAGAACGAGCAGCAGCCGCTCTCACGCTCCACCAGGGCACGGACCCGCTCCTCAACGCCCCAGGTCCAGGCGCAGCCGGAGCGGCTGCGGCCGGGACAGCGACGTCAGCCGCTGGGACAACAGCGCATCCCACTCCGCGACCCGCAAGGGCCGCTCCTCGGTGGGCAGGGTGCAGGACTGGGGCACCCACGCCAGATCACTCATCGCCGTCATCACGCCCCCGAGGGCGGGGGCACCTTCAACGGTAAACCTGTACCTAGGTGCAGGTTTCAAGTCTTGGCTGCGGCTACAGGTGGGGAGATCCACTGAGCATGTGTGGGGTGGGCCGAGTATGGGGTGGCCGATTTCAAAGAGCCCCATCACCGGTGGCGCCCCTCGGCGTTCCGTCTGGTGCTCGCCTACTCCAGGTAGATGCCGGCGAATACGCCGTCGAACCCGAGCGCGGCCAAGCCCGCTTCGACACTCGGGTAGGTCGTCCCGAGCGGGCCGCCGACCAGGGCGTCGAAGTCGGCGCGGCTGATCTCGGGCTCGAGCCACTGGTTGCCGCACCGGCAGCGGACCCAGACGTTGCGCCCGTGGTTGATGAGCAGCCAGTCGCGTCGGGCACGGCAGGCGGAGCACATCACGGGGATGCCCCCGAGAGCGAGTTCGCGTGAGTGGCCGACGCAGCGAATCGCCCCGGGGCCGTCGACCGGCCGCGTCTCGGCCTGGAGCTGCAGCAGGGGGTCGGTACCAGTGGGGAGGACGGGCAGCGCGGGTGCCGGCTCCGTGGTGCGGGTGGTGGTTCTGAGCACGAGCGTCATCTCCCGGTTGTCGGTCCTGTCTTCATCCGTAACAGCCGGTGGAACCGGCTGTCCATACATTTCGCAGCGTCCGCTCGGTCGGTGGTCGACTACCGGTTCGACCTGGTCAGCGACGTGACGAGCGGCGGTTTGGGTCTTGAACAGTCCCGAGCGGTGCGGCTGCCGTTGTGTTTCGTTCACTGGTGCGGTTGCTCGGCGTGGTGGCCTGGCGGGTGGCGGCCTGCGGACGACGGGCACCGTCACCCGGGTGTGCCGGGAGCTGGGCGATGCGCCGCAGGCGCCAGACCAGGACGTCGCTCACGTCATCGGCGCTTTCGAGTTCGCGCATGTCGATGGCCTGGCGCAGGAGGGCTTCGGAGTCGTGGCCCGCCCGCTCGGCCTGGGCGAGGGTGGCGACCAAGGCGTCGGTCCTCGCTTCCATGCCCCCTGCCCGTACGACCTTCTCCGGCAGGACGGCGCGAAGGGTGGCTTCGTGCGTGCGGCGCTGGGCTTCTGGAAGGGCCCGACCTTGGTCGTGCAGCACTCGCATCGGCGTGGCGGCGGCCTGCCGGTAGGCGGTGCGCAGGTGCGCGGCGGCTTGTCGGGAGGCGTGGGCCTGCTGAGCGTGTCCGCGAGCGGAGTGCCAGCGGGCGGCGGCGAGGGTGACCAGGACGAGGGTGGAGACGAGCATGGCGGTGGTGCCGCCGTCCTCGCCTCGGCCGAGCGCCCCGCCGGCCTGGACAATGCCCCGGGCGGCTGAGCGGAGAGCCCGGGTGTCGGCGCGTTCGGCGCGGACATGACTGCGGGTCGCCCGCTCGAAGGCGCGAGCTGCGGCGGCCAGCTCGGCGCGGGTGGTGGCCGGTGAGGTCTGGGCCACCGCGTCGAGGAGTTCTCCGACGCCGACAAGCTGGGCGGCGGCCTCGCCGTCCTCGTCGCGTTCCAGGAGCGTGACCGAGCGCTCGGCGATGACGACTGCGTTGCGTCGTTGACGGGCGGGCGGTGACCAGTTCGTCCGGTCAGCGGCGACCGCGGGCGCGCTCGGCTCGGCGGCCCCGTCGGTGAGGCGTAGGCGGATCTTCGGAAGGGAGAGGTCGGGGGCCAGTTTGGAGCCGGGGTACCAGACCGGGTCTCCGTCGCGGTTGCGGTCGCCGGGCAGGGCCACGTTGTAGCCGAGCGCGTCACCGGACGGAGCGTGCCGCAGCTTCACCCGCACCCCCGCCTCTCGGAGCCGCGTGAAGAACTCCTCTTCCGAATCCGCTCCCGCCACGGCTCGACGAACGGCCTCACGGAGCGTCTCGCGCGAGGTCTCCGGGCGGCCGGTGCGCTCGGCCTTGAACTTCTCGGCGCTGCTGGGATTCTTCGCTGCGGTTCCGTCGCCGGCGTTCAGGCGCCGCAGGCCCATCTCCTTCTCGATGCGGCGGCATTCGGCCTGGGCCTTGTTGAAGTCGTAGTTCAGGCGCGGGTTGCGCAGGTCGCCGCGTACGAGGGTGGCGACGATGTGGATGTGGTCCTCCGCGTGGCGGACGGCGATCCACCGGCAACCGTCGGGGTCTCCGGCCGGGGAGATGCCGGTGGCGTGGACGATGCGCTGGGCGACGGCGTTCCACTCCTCGTCGTCCAGCCGCCGGTCCCCGGGGGCGGTACGGACCGAACAGTGCCAGACGTGCTTGGCGGGCGCGCGGTCGCCGGCCTGCTTGACCCGCAGGTCCAGGGCGGCGGTGAGCCGGGCGAGGGTGACCTTCGGGTCGGGGTCGAGGCCGGTGTCGCGGCCGGGGTCGGGGGCGAAGCCGTCCCAGGAGCCGACGAGGTGCGCGTCGGTGTGCTCCTCGCGCCGTCCGGGGCCGTACAGGTAGACGAGGAGGCCGTGGGTGCGGGAGCCGCGTCCGATGTCGGGAACCATCACAGCCGCCGGGTCACCAGGTCGTTCGCCGCGTCATCGACGCGGGCGAGAAGTCCGGTCAGCGTGCCCAGCGCGTGTTCGAGTTCACCGGCGCGCGGCTGGCCACCGCTGTTGAGGACGAAGGCGATCTGGTTGATGTTGTTGCCGATCCGGGCCAGCGCGGTGCGTAGAGCGGCGAGTTCGTCGATGGCGGTGTCGAGCTGGTCGTTGCTGTGCACGGCGGCGCGTCCGCGGGCGGCGCTCAGGCCGGCGGTGGCGAGGAAGCGGGCGACGGTGACGCCGCGCTGGGTGGCGGCGTCGGTGATCTCGGCTTTCTCGGTGTCGGAGAGGCGGGTGGTCGTCTTGCGGGCGCGCTCGCTCGGGTTGCGGCTACGGCGGCGCGGGGTGCGGTCGGGGAAGGCGGGCGTGCTCGGGCTCGGCTGCTCGCGGTCGGCAGGGTCATCTGCTTCTCCCCCGGTGACCGGCGCCCCCTGGTGCCGGTTGCCCGGCTGGTCCCCGTGCGCCCTCGCTCGGGGACCAGCCGGGCTTCCCCCGCCCTCCTGGGCGGGGGCAAGTGCGTACGACGGGCCGTAGGACCGTCGTACGCGATAGCTTGCTCCGCCAGGAGCCGTGGTGGGGTCACGCTGCTGTCCAGCGGGGGTGGCCACCGGGTCGTTGGTGTTCACCGGCTCATCTCCGGGTCCTGCTGCTGGATTTCGCGGACGAGTTCCTCGATCCAGTCCATGGCCAGGACGGGGTGGTGCAGGGTCCAGGGCCGGTCGTGCTGCTCGCGTTGCACGATCCAGGTGGTGTCGGGGCCGGACTGGGCGCGGTGGAGGTGTCCGTGCTGGTGCAGGACGGTCAGCCAGGAGTCGACTTCGGCGGGCGTGGCCGGGTGAGTGCGCATCGGGTGCTCTCCGCTTCTGCTGTGGCGGGGTGTCTCGGAGACATGCGGAGCGGGTGACCGGCCGGGGTGACCGGCTTGGTCACCCACTCCGTGGAGGTTCGGTCAGGGCCGGGAGGAGGTGACCGGCTGGCGGTGCTGCTCGCGCAGCTGGGCCATCAGCGCGGTCAGGGTGTCGCTGGACAGCGGGATCTGCTGACCTCGGATCGCCTGGGCGACCACCTTGCGGGTCAGTTTGTCCTCGGCCCTGACCGCCGACCGGGCGATCTTCAGCAGCTCCTCGGTGTCTGGGTCAGGACGCCGGTCACCAGTCGGCCGAGCGGCCCGGTCAGTGACCGGCGGCGAGGTGACCGGCGGGGCACTGACCGCCGCCGGGCTGCCCTGGCCATCACCGACCGGGGCCGCACTGTCGGGGCGGTCAGCGACCGTCCGCCCCTTGTCCGCCTGTCCCGGCAGGTCAGGGGCACCGTGGCTCCGGTTGCGGTGGTCGGTGACCGACTGGCCGCTGGTGGCCGGGGCCGAGTCTCCGGTCGCTGACCGGGTGGCGGTGTCCTCGTCGGTCGGGGACAGCGGCAGCCGGTCGGTCAGAGCGGTGACCGACTGACCGGACTTGACCTGACCGGCCGCTGACCGCTGCTGACCGGCTCGGTCGGTCCGGGTGACCTCGATGGCGTCGCCCCGATCGGTCTGACCGAGGTGACCGGGCTGACCGAGGTTCTGCCGGTCAGTGTCCTTGACCGGGCCCCGGGCAATGAGGATGTAGAGGTGGACCGCTCCGGCCAGTGCGAGCGGGGCGATGGTGGAGAGCACCGCGACCACCGCGTTACCGAGCCGGAGGCCGGTGCCGGCGACCGTGTCCTGGTTGATGCGAACCGCGTGGAGTGCGTTGGCCCAGATGCTGGCGGCGGTGGCCGTACCGAAGAGCGTCCAGACGTAGAGCCGAGCGCGCAGCGGTGCGTCGCGCAGGACCAGGAGGGCTCGGATGCCGTAGGCGATGAACCCGTCGATCACCAGGGGAAAGGCGAAGGTGAGGAAGCCCCGGATGTGGATGGCGACGGCCATCTGCTGTAGGGCGTCGTACGACAGCGCGCATCCCGCGCCCCCGAGGGCAACGACGGCCGCGCGATCCCAGCCGGATACGTGCGCTGGCTTCGCCAGCCTCCTGGTGTTCATGCCGCCGTCCCGAAGTCGTCACGGTTCAGGTGCTCGCCGCTGTCGTCGGGTGGCGAAGCGGTCTTCGCTGTCTGGTTCAGGTCTCGGTTGCGCAAGGCCCGGCGGGTCTCGCGGTAGAGCTTCTGGGCGTGCTCTTCGGTGATCTTCAGAAGCCAGGCCAGGCGCTGCTCGCTTACCCCGTGGCGGAAGGCGGCGTAGACGACTGCGCGGCGCTCGGCCTTGGTGAGGTGGATGTCGCGTCCGCCGATGGTGTCGTTGACGCGGCTGTAGTCGAGGCGGTGCGCGATCTTCTCGTGCAGTGGCCGCCGCTCCTCCTCGGTGAGTCCGCCACGGATACCGTCGGTGGTGCCGCTCTCCAGGGCGGCATCCAGGCAGGTGCGGCGCACCGGGCACTGGCCGCACAGGGCCTTGGCCGTGGCGATCTTGGCGGTCTCGTCGGGCTCGGGGAAGAAGGCTTCGGGGTCCACCGGGTTGTACTCCGTGCTCTGGCAGACGGCGTCGGCCTGCCAGGTGTGGTCGCCGAGCTGGCGGTGGCGGGCAGGGCTGTTCATCGTGCTTGTCATGCGGGGTGCTCCGATCGCTCTCCGCGCGCAGGGGCGTCGGCGGAGAGGTGCGCTGGCGGCAGGTGCCCGGGGCGGCGCGGCGGGGGCGCGGTCCGGCGGGGTGGCCTGTGGAGGGTCAGGCGGCGGCGCTGTGGCGTCTGCGGTCGACGGCCTCGAACTCGACTCGGGTGGTCATCTGCGCGAGCCTGCTGGCGACGCGGTCCCCGAGGTAGGAGCGGAGGTCCTTGATCGCCAGGTTGGTGGTGATCAGCGTGGGGAGTTCGTAGTTGTACCGCCGGTTGATCAGCCGGTACGTAACTTCCTCGACCCACTCGCTGGCCTTGGCCGCGCCGAGGTCGTCGATGATCAGCAGCGGGCAGCGGCTGACCGCCGCCAGTTCCCGCTCGCTGTCGACCCCGGGCCGGGGGCGGAGATCGGCGTAGAGGTCGGCAGCGGTGGTCGCGCGCCAGCGAACACCGACGCCGCTCTGCACCAGCGCTCGGACTGCGCCGTACGCCTGGTGTGTCTTGCCCGCGCCGACGACTCCGGCCATCAGCAGGCTAGGTCCGGTGGTGACCTGTCGACGGGCTCCTCGGCTGGGGGCGACGGCTGCCTCGGTGACCTTCCGGACCCAGTCCAGGACCGTGGGGTGGTCGGCGACAGCCGCCTGGTAGCGCGGGGGCATCCCGGCCAACAGGGCGTCCAGCGGGGAGAAGGGCTCGGCGTCGTCGGGGAGCGTGGCGGAGGCCGGGTCGATGTTGCGGGCGGCCAGGATCCTGGCCATGCGCTCCAGGGTGGCTTCGCTGCCGAGGAGCTGCGGTTCGCGGTGACGGGTGTGCATCACAGCTCCTCGGCGTAGGCGGCGGAAGCGTTGACCGGGTTGGTCCACGCCTGGTGGGCGGGCACGTTAGGCCGCATTCCCGGCCGCGCCAAACCGCCGGAGCGAGCGTTCATCGCCTCGTTGACCATGCTGGTCAGCACGCTCGGGTGCTTCGGGTTCGCCGTGAAATTCGCCAGCCCGGCTCGGATGTGCACCGGAGCGATGCCCTCGTCCAGGAGCTTCTTGATGATCCGACCGAGGTGCCCGATCACGTCGCTCGGGGGGCGCTGGTCGCACCCGGCGACGTACTCCCCGACGAGGTCCTTGGCGGAGATGCCGGCTGCGGGCGCTGTGCGCCCCGTAGGGACAAGAGATCCAGGATCCAAGATCCTAGATCCAGGCGCCGAGCCTTCGGGCAGGCTTCGGGGAAGGTTCGAGGAGTCCTCGGGGAATGCCTCCTGACCTGGGGTTTCCGATCGGGAGCCGCCAGGGACGTCGACCAGGTGATCGGTGGCTGCCTGCCGGTCGGCCGGGGACACAATCGCGTGCCCGGGAGACGTCGAGGTGGCCTGGGCGGGCAGATCGAGGGGTCGGGGAGCGTTCGGCGAGGTCTCGGCGAGTCCTCCGGGAGTGGTGGGCGAGCCCTCGGTCTGCTTGGTGCAGTTGCCCTTGCAGGGGCCGCACCGGCCGGCAGCCTGGTGCTGCGGGCACGATGGCAGGCGGGACTGGCTCGGTTTGTCGATCTTCTGGTGCTCGGACCAGGTCACGATGTGGAGGTAGCGGCGGCCGTCGCAGCCGGTGTACCGGCAGATCAGGCCGGCGCTCGCGAGCTGGTGGAGATCGTCCTCGACGTGGACCGAGGTGTGCTCGGCGCGCAGGGGCCACAGGAGCCCAGCGATGATCGCGGCGTTGTCGCGGTGCCGTCCGTGGTCGTCGGCCTGCGTGAGGAGGCCGAAGAAGGTCCGCTCGGCCTCCACGCTCACTTCGGCGAGCGACTCGGAGAAGAACGCCTCCGGCTTGATGGTGCGTATCCGGGCCATGTCAGCGGCTCCGACCGGCGGCGATCAGGTCGCTGCAAGTGAGGGCGGCGCGCTGGATGTCGAAGGTGTGCGGCCGGGTCCAGTCCGCCTCCGGCCAGACCCGCAGGATCCAGCGGGCGGCGACCGTCGCCGTCGTCCGGCTCACCTCCAGGGCCTTCCCGCCCTCGTCCCGGATAGCGGCACGCGGGTGGGGCCACGCCCGGCTCGGGTCGGTGAGGCTGACTCGGATCGTGGCCGCGCCCGGGATCATCTCTGCGAGCTGAGCAGCGAGACGGTGCTGTCGTTGGGTATCCGGGCAGGCTGGGTTGACGCTCGGCGTGGCGAGCATGTGATACTCCGTTGTTCGTAGGAACGCGGTGCGGCGGTTCTCGTGCAAAAGCCCCGCCGCCCGCGAGATGTGGATCGGTACCCCTCGGGGTGTCGGCCCGGTGCTCGGGAGTTGGTAGCTCCCGGGCGCCGGTCTCATCCACCCCTGTGCACCCTGCGGTCGTCATGACCCGCGGGTGCTCGTCTCCTTCCCCTCCCGGCTGTTCCGTCGGCCAGTGATCTCCGCCTGTGGGCACCAGGACCATAGGGCGACCCTCGGCCCAAGTCCAGCTTCTATAGACCAGCCCCCACCAGCAGTGGAACACTGCAATGGATGTTTTCGATGGACAACGTACATTGCAGTTACGCCATGCCGTCAACTGCAATGGCGAGACACTGGACCTGGGTAACCATGATCACCACTGAGGTGGATATGATGGCCGCAATGACGGAGATCTGGGGATGACCGAATCGCGCGAGCGCACCTTCTCGGAGTTGCTCGACTACCTGTTCCGAGAGGTGCACCCGAAGGGCCGCGGCCCTTACACCTACGCGGAGGTCTCTCAGGGCATCCGTGACACCTCCGGCGTCACCATCTCCGCGAGCGCCATCCAGCAGCTCCGCACCGGCACCAACTCGAACCCGAAGATGCAGACCATCCGCGCGTTGGCCGGTTTCTTCGGCGTGAACCCGGGCTATTTCTTCGACGAGGAGGAGGCGGAACGCCAGCGTGCCGAGATCCAGTTGGTCGCCGCCATGCGCGACCAGGGGGTGCGCCGGGTCGCTCTGCGCGCGAACGGCCTCAGCGCTTCGAGCCTGAACATGGTGAACACCGTGATCGACCAGGCCCGAAGACTGGAAGGAATGCCCGACGAGTCGGAAGCGTCGGGACTGCTCGACGACAAGTAAGGGCTTGGCCGCACACAGAGCAGCGCGTACCGCTCCCGTCGATCACGTCTCGACAGGTTCAGAGTCGGTTTCCATCAGCACGATCACCCGGAGGAGGTCGCTGCGCATGGGCCGCAGGGCCATGATCCGCACGCCGACTTCTCGGCCCCGATGGTGGGGAAGTCGAAGCCTGCGCAGGTCTCCGTCGGCGTGTTCGACCACCTCGCGGCGGTCCCACATCTGCCGTGCGGCCGGGGAACTCGTGAGGATGTCGCGCTCCAGCTGTCGCAGCGCTTCGTGGTCCGGATGGCGGGCGCGCTCGTAGCGGATCTGCCCTAGGTAGGAGCGAGCCCAGTCCTGCTCCCAGTTCACAAGCTGCTCGCGGGCCTCCGGACTGAGAAAGGCCCACCGCATCTGGTTCGCCTGGTGAGCCGCCCACGGAAACCAGTCCAGCAGCGGCTCGTTGTACCCGATCACGTTCCAGGCGAGGTCCGTCACGAAGGCGGGATCGGGGGCCTGGCCGTCCAGAAAGCGCTGCAGCACCTCGTCCATCTCCGCCGCCGCATCGGCCTCCGGAACCGCGGCGACCACCGGCGGATGACCCAGCGCCATCAGGTATAGGGCGTCGCGCTCGGCGCGACTCAGACCCAGCACCGACGAGAGTCGATCGAGAAAGTCAGCGGAGTACTTGGCTTCCATGCCCCGCTCCAGCGCCCCGTACCAGCGCTCACTCACCCCGGTCAGCCGAGCCACGTCACGCTGTGTCAGACCCTTCGCCCTACGGCCCGGAGAGGTCAGCCCGGGGATCTCATCGGGATTCACCCGCCGACGCCACGATTGCAACAGCTCAGGCAGCGACTCGCCATCACCTTCGCCACCCGCGACCCGCCCGCCCCGCACGCCCATAAGGGCGAGCCTAGGATGCGCTCACTGGGTGACATGCGCCATAGAGCGCCCAACCTCCCATCCGGTCGATCATGGTTCAGTCATTCAGCGTAGTCAGACATAACGGATAATCAAGTAATCAACTACTCAGAGTGCGAACCGCCTCGCGCCCGAATCACCGGCCCCCTACGTTTCCGGCCAACGGCGAGGAGGGGGTGACCGGGAAGGCTCACCCCCTCCGCCAGTCACCATGCGTAATCGGAACTGCCACTTCCAGGAAGCGTGAGTTCCTGCGTTCTCTTGGCATCCTCGGGGCTTCCGTCCACCCACAAGTTGACGCCCCGCCGAGGCCGAAGGGGAGCACCGTGTCCTTGCCAGAAGTCGACACGCGTCGACTGCGCGCATCGTGCGAAGAGCAGATCAACCTCCTACGTCTGCCGCACCGATTCACCACCCGCCAGTTGAGCGAGGCCATAGCCGAGCTTCGCGGGAAGCCCATCGTCCTGCAGCCGCTGAGCACGCTCGGCGCGATCGATGCGCCGTGCGGAATGAGAATCGAGACCCCGGACGCCGATCTCCTCTTCTACGAGGAGGGCACGTCCGTCCACCACCAGCGGCACATCCTCACGCACGAGCTGTGCCACGTGTACTGCGACCATCCGGGAAGCCTGGAGGTCAACGCGGACACGGCCCGCTCCCTGGGAGTCAACCCGACGCTGGTGATGCGTATGTCCGGGCGGACGAGTTACTCGACTGCTGACGAGCGCGAGGCGGAGATGATGGCGACGGTCGTCCGCCAACGCATCTACCGCGAACGCGAGGCCCCTTCGCACCGCCCCGAGAGGGGCCCGGACAGCTGGGAAGCCCTCTTCACCCAGCCCATCAGGAGAGGCGGCTTCCGCGCATGACGAATGCTGTCTTCCTAGGGATGGCGTTGCTGCTCGCGTCGATAGCCGGCTACTGGGTGCTCGGACGCGGAAGGCCCCGCCCGACCGGTACGTCGGCCATGGGCGCGCTTCTCGGCTCCTTCGCCATGGCCTTCGCCTCCTATGCGCCGCTGTTCAGAAACGTCGCGGAGTCGATCGTGCCGCACGTCGGCCGACTGCTGAGTAACTGCGCTTCTCTGGGTGCCGCCACAGCGGTCCTGGCCGTTTCCTTCCTGCTCAACCTCGAACCCTACGAGGCGCGGCGGCGCATCAGGGTCCGCCTCGCCCTGCTCACCGCGTCGGTCGTCATTATGACCGCGCTGTTCGTCTACGAGCAGCTGACAGCTCGTTCTCCGCAGGTCTACGCGCTCTACCTACTCCCCTACATTTCCTTCCTGGGGTTCTCCGTAGTCGACTTCCTGATGCAGGCCGTACGCCAGTCGAAGGCGGCTCGGCGCGACAGCATCCGGGGCGGTTTGCGGGTGGCCGCGGCAGGCTGCGTGTTCGCTCTCGTCTACGTCGTCTACAAGCTGACACGCGTCGTCGGCCTCGGTCTGGGACTGGGCGACGAAACGCACGCGCAGTGCTCATCGCTCGTGACCTCGACGTGCGCCTTCAGCGTCACCTCGCCGGCGCTCGCCGTCCTGCTGATCTGTCTCGGCCTCACGTGGCCTGCTGTCCTCTACCCGATCAACCAAGCCCGCCGTCGTCGCTGGGAAACCCGGTCCTTCGAGACGCTCCGCCCCCTCTGGCAGGACCTGTCAACCGCGATGCCGCAGATCGTCCTGTCGCCGGCCGAGGACGTCGAAGGCATCTCCGACGACTCCGACTTCCGACTGCAGCGGCGCGTCATCGAGATCAGCGACGGCATCCTCGCCCTCCGGCCGTACCGGTCGCGCAGGGTGCAGGAGAGCGCGGCGTCGAACTTCCACACCGCTACCGAGCAGGGCGCCGCCGCTGTGGAGGCGGCTGTGGTTCGAGCTGCACTGGCAGACTCGAAGGCTGGCCGGTACGCGGACGAAGTCGCACCTCCGTCGGTAGACGCCGCCGCCCGCGAGGATCTTCGGGCCGACACACAGTGGCTCCTCCTGGTGGCCGACGCCTACGCCCACGTCGGGCGTGTCGGCGTCGACGGCCGGCCATGAACGATTGGAACCTGAAGACATGACCGACCCGACTCAGGACCCCCGCTATCTCCAAGACCCCTACCCCACTTACGCGGCCATGCGCTCGGCATGCCCCGTACAAGCCGTAGCCGGCGGATCCGGCGGGCGCCTCAGCTACCTGGTCACCGGATACGCCGAAGCCCGGGAAGCACTCGCCGACGCCCGGCTCTCGAAGGACACCGCCGCGTTCTTCGCGGGCAAGGAATCAAAGGGGCGCCTCCACCCCGCGGTGGCGCACAACATGCTGTCGAGCGACCCGCCCGAGCACACCCGGCTGCGCAAGCTGGTCACCAAGGCGTTCACGACCGGGGCGGTCGCGGAACTGCGCCCGTTCATCGCCAGGGTCACCGACGACCTGCTGGACCAGTGGCCTGTCGGTGAGCCCTTCGACTTCGTGACCGGCTTGGCCGTCCCGCTACCCGTCATCGTGATTTGCGAACTGCTCGGAGTACCGGACGAAGACCGGCCCGACATCCAGCGCTGGTCCGGCGAACTGTTCGCGGCCGGACAGCCAGAGGTCATCGACGCGGCCTCGCACTCCCTGGCCGACTACATGACAGACCTCATCGCCGCCAAGCGCCGACACCCCGCCAAATCGCTCCTCGACCGCCTGATCTCGGCCCGCGACGGCCACGACCGGCTCAGTGAGGAGGAACTGGTCTCCCTCGCGGTGCTCCTACTCGTGGCCGGCCACGAGACCACCACCAGCTTCCTCGGCAACGCGACCCTCTCCCTGCTCCAGCACCCGGCCGAACTCGACCGCCTCCGCCAAAACCCGGACGACATCCCTACGGTGCTGGACGAGCTGCTTCGATTCGACTCCCCCGTCAGCACGGCCACCTTCCGGTACACCACGGAGGCCATCACGCTCGGCGGCACCGACATCCCGACAGGCGCACCGGTCCTGGTCGCCCTCGGAGCCGCCAACCGCGACCCGGAACGGTTCCCGTCACCGGACCAGCTCGATGCGAACCGGGACGCTGCCGGCCACCTCGCCTTCGGGCACGGTATCCACCGCTGCGTCGGCGCTCCCCTGGCCAAGGCAGAGGCCGAAATCGCGCTGCGCGCGGTACTGACACGGTTCCCGGGCCTCCGGCTCGCCGTACCGCCCGACCAGCTTCAGTGGCGGCACGCCCGTCTTGTACGCGGTCTGGCCTCGCTTCCCGTCCTGAAATAGGACGTTTCTTCTGGATCGCTCCCGCAGGGGCTGGATGTCAGTGCGGCGTGTGAGAGTGCTGGGCATGACGATGCCGGAGGGCCCTGCGCGAGTGCTGCCTGAGATTGGACGAGACTTGTTCGACGTTCTCGTCATCAGGACCGACTTCAGCGACGACGAGTCGTGGAATGCGGTGGTTGGGGAGTTGCACCGCCCGTGGGGGCCAGGCGGTGAGATTGCCGCAACAGTGCAGTTGGTAGAAGCGCCCGCTTGGTCAGGAGCCACGCCCGACGAGGTTCTTGCCGCCGTGGTGGATGGGGACCTGATTGTCGTCTTCCTCGCTGACCGCGACACGATGAAGTCGCCGGCGCGGGCGTTGCTGGCTCTGTCGACACTCTGGGAGGACGTGAGTGGCCTCGACCCCGTCTATTACCAGGAACTCATCGAGTCGCCGGAGCCCCGTGAGTTTCGAGCCGTGCCCGCCGCGGTACACGGCGTCCAGGCGGACCTGGCGCTCGGCAACGTGGACTTCGCAGAGTACGCTGCGGCTGCTTCCGCAGAGCCTGATCAGGTACTGCGGCCCATCTGAGCGCAACAGCGGTCGGCCGCTTCCTCGACAGAGGAACGGGTTGGGCTCGTTCATCCCGCACCCCCCTGACCGGGGCGCGAGCCGGTCAGGACTGCTCGGCGGCCACCTTCCGCAGCCAGCGGAGCGTCTGGCGCCGGTTGGCCAGCAGCACCACGTTGGCGCCGGCGCCGAACTCCTCGATCTTCGCCATCACGCGGGGTCGCATCTTGCGCCGGTACGTGGCGACGTACTTGATCACGCCCCAGTGGATGCGGTTGTGCACTCCGTTGCCCTTGTGCCCGGCCCCGTGCCGGAGCTGCCGGGAGAAGATCCCGTACAGGGCCGCCACGGTCGACACGTCCATCAGGACCACCGTGTCGCAGGCTTCGAGCCGTACCTGCAGCGTCGAGTTGTAGTTGCCGTCGATCACCCACCGCGGCTGCGAGACCAGCTCGCGCTGCACGTCGGTGAACTTGTCCCTGGGCAACGCGTTCCACTCGTCGTCGTAGAACGCGGCGTCCAGGTGCGTCACCGGGGCGTCGAGGATCCTGCCCAGCTCGCGGGCCACGTGGGACTTGCCACTACCTCCGCAGCCGACGATGGCGACCTTCCTCATGGTGCTCCAGCGTAGAAAGGTTGTGGTGATCGGCGAGCCAACTCGCGGGCCGTGGTGTGTTTGGCCTTTCTCCTGCCTGTTCAGTTCGGCGCTCATAGAGCCCTCTACCGACGATGAGCGTTGCCACACGCCCCTGGCTCCCCTGGTGCTCGACGCCGTGCAGGGTGGGCTGCTCTGGCTGCCCAAGCGCTACACCTCAAACCTGTGCACCAGTCCCTTCCTGCTGAGGGTGGGATCGCCCGACGCTGGCACGGATCACCTCGTCGCTGCCCCGCAGCGCCTCTGTCATCCTTGCGACCCAGAGCTCGGGGAGGCTGCCCCTCCCCAGCGCGCATGCACGGACGAGCTGTCGGGCCGCCTCGACCTGGCGCGGCTCGGCGAGGCTGGTGAACCGGTGGTCAGCCAGGCACTCGCGGGCGGCATAGCCGTCGGTCGCCACGACGGCCCGGCGGTGGAGCTCTGCAACCATCCGGTGCGCTTCGTCTTCCTGGTGCGGCTCCAGCAGGTCCAGAATCGTCAGGCCGAGGCGCGTGTCGAAGACGGTCATGCCCTGGTCGGGTTGGTGCTCGACGTAGTCCTCGACCAGCGTGCCGAGGAGGGGTAAGGCCGGGCCGCGAAGGGCCTTTTTGCACATCACGTCGAGGCAGCCGGTGACGGCGTTCTCCCAGCGTTCTCCGGGTGTGGTCATGGTGATGAGCGCTGCGGCGTCGGTGGGGGTGTGGCTGAGTGCGGCCAGGAAGGCGACCTGGCGGCCGTCCAGCATGCGCTGCCCGATGCCCCGGTGTTCCTCGATGTGGGCCAGCGCCTCCGCCCAGCGGCCGGCCGTGGTCAGGGTGCGGGTGCCGTCGGCCAGGACTACCTTCCACAGCCAGGTGCGCACCTCGTGGCGGTCGGTGTCGGTGAGGGTGAGGTCGGCCGGGACGTGGACTCCCTCGAACTGAGCGCTGGTGCCGTTGGTGACGGCGTCGAAGAGGTGCAGCAGACGGTGACGCCCGTCGTCGGCGGCGCCCGCGCGGATCTGGAGGCGGGCGAGGTTCACCACGGGTTCGAGGGCGCGGATCGCGGTCATGCCGGGCAGGGGGGTGGCGTGGAGGTAGGCGGCGGCGTGCTGGTGGCACATCTTCCGCGCGAGGTCGGGCAGCCCGAGGTCGGAGGCGATGAGGGCGGCCTGGTTGTAGACGGCCGAGGCGAGGCCCTGGTCAGCCTTTGCGGCTGCGGCGTCGGCGAGTTCGGCCAAGCCGTGCACGCGCCGGGGCAGGGGCAGGCACGCGGGTCGGAATCGGTAGATGAGCGGAAAGCGCTGGGCTATGGGTCCGTTCAGGTCCATGAGGTCCCCCGGGGATGAAGACGACGAGGAGCGGGGAAGGGCCGCGTGGTGCCCGCCGGCCGGTCGGCGGGCACCACGCAGGCGGATCAGCTACTGCCAGGTGACGCGGACGCGGTTCAGCGGGGTGCCGAGGACGAAGACACCGGGCTGCTCGTCCGCGGGCGCGTCAAGCGGCAGGATCTCGAAGGTTGCGTCCCGGCCGCGGTACTCGCGGTCCCAGGTGCGGACGGCCTCAGCGACCTTGGCGGCCAGATCATCGCTCCCGGGGCCGTGGCCGATGACGCCGAACTCCCAGAGCTTGTCGCCCTCGGGGGTCTTCTGCTCCGAGGGACGCCGTGCGAGATAGGTGACGGCGCCCTTCTCGACGGCGGCCGTGGCCGAGGGGTAGGGGTCATCGGTGAGCACCGTGCCCTTGACGGACTGGTGGAAGAGCATCCGGATCAGCCCGGATGGCAGGACGCAGGAGACGAACAGCTCCATCCACTCCGGGGACTCCCCCGCGCGGACCGTCATCCCGGTCCACTCCTCGACGCGCGGCTGGTCAAGGACACCGGCAAGGGCGTCGGCGTCGAGCGCCAGGCCGGCCGGGGCCTGGAGGCGCACGGCGCCGTCCGTGCTGAGCGGCACGGCGCGGCGGTCGTCGTCGGCGATACCTCGGCGCAGCGGCATGAAGGTGTTCATCTCCGAGCCGACCGACTGCCACCGGCCGTCGCGCTTCACGTAGATGATGGAGCGCGAGACGCTGCCCGTGAGTCGCTGCGGGGTGACGAGTCGGCCGCCTTCGGCGAGCTGGTCGAGCCAGGCGTGGGGGATGCCGTGCGCGCCAACGGTGGCGATGATCCGGTCGTACGGGGCGCCTTCGGCGTGGCCAAGGGCGCCGTCGCGCGTCAGGGCCTCGACGTTGGTGGCGCCGGCGGCGGCGAGGTGGGCTCGGGCGCCTTCGACCAGGTCGTCATCGACGTCGATGGTGGTGACGTGTCCGCTCGGGCCGACGAGGTGGCCGATCAGGGCAGCGTTGTAGCCGGTGCCAGCGCCGAGTTCGAGGATGCGCTCCCCTGGCTGGGCGTCGAGCTGGTCCAGCATGAGGGCGACGACCGCCGGTTGGGAGGCGCAGGAGATCGAGGTGCCCTCGGGGTCGTACTTCACGTTGACCGGGTTGTTGGCGTAGGCGTCGGCCAGCGGGGTGTCGGGGACGAACAGGTGCCGGGGCACGGTGCGCAGGGCGGCTTCGACCGCGGGGGTGCTGGCGTGGCCGTCGGCCTGGATCTGGTCCACCAAGGCGTTGCGGAGCTGTTCGGCGTCGGCCTCGGGGGCGGTGAGTGTGTCGGTGTTCACCGTACTGACGCTATGGGCCGCGGAGCCCGATCCTGTTGCTGACGCGGTGTTTTCACTCGATCCCATGACTGCCTCTCGTGCGATGTGGAACAGGGTGTGCTGGTCGGCGGACGGCAGACCGGCACGGTTGGCGTGGAAGATGGTGTGGTGTGCGATGACGGCGCGCAGTCCACGGGTCAGGTCGCCTTGGGCGGCGAGGTAGGCGAGCGTGGTGCCGACGCTCTCGAAGGCGGCGATCCAGTCGGCGTGGCCGTCCAGCGGCCCGCGCTCGCGGCACAGGCTGCGGGCCTCGGTCGTCATCAGGCTCCTCATCGCCGAGGTCAGGCGCGTGGACGCGGGCGTGCTGGCACCGGGGCGTAGTGCGGAGACCTTCGCCCACACGTCACCCTGCTCGAACCAGTCGAGACCCGAGGCGCGCATCAGGCTGCTCATCAGCAGGATGGCGGTCTCGCGCCGCCCCAGGTGCCCGTCCTTGACGGGATAGGTGAGCAGGTGGCGGCTGTCCTCGTGGAAGAGGGCGTGCGCGGCCGTCATGGCGTCCGCCCCGCCGAACGCCTCGGTCTCCGGCTCGTAGATGCCGGTCATGTGGGACTGCGCGGTGCCGTCGGCCACCCACTCGTCCAGCAGAGTCAGCACGATCGGGGACGGCTGGTCGGCGACGTACCGAAGGCGCCAGGGCTGCTTGTTCATGAACCACCAGCCGCTGAGCTGCCCATCGGCCTCGGCCGCCAGCAGCGCCGGGGCGAGGCGGTCGGTGACGGCGCGCCGCCCGGTGTCCCGGTCAGGGAAGGAGATGTTGTGCTGCTGCCAGCGGTCGGAGCGCATTGCGAAGTCCTTCGGTCGAGTTCAGGCGGTGAGCAGGCAGGCGTCCCAGGCGGTGCGGGGCGGCTCCGCGCTGTCCGCAGTGAGCAGTCCCAGCGCGGTTCCGGCGGCGCCGTCGAGGAGACCGGCGCCCGCCGCGTCCTTCAGCAGCAGGGCGGCGGCGTCGCCGGGGGCGGAGCCGGGCGGCACCAGCACGGTGAGAAGGGCGGGGATGGTGGCGCGGAGTT
Organism: Streptomyces sp. NBC_01224; assembly: GCF_036002945.1. Taxonomy (NCBI): domain Bacteria; kingdom Bacillati; phylum Actinomycetota; class Actinomycetes; order Kitasatosporales; family Streptomycetaceae; genus Streptomyces; species Streptomyces sp. NBC_01224. The sequence goes on from NZ_CP108529.1 coordinate 2,160,178, forward strand.
GACCGGCGGTGGCATGGTCTGCGTCGGCGGCAACGCATGCCGCGATGTGGACGAGACCGGCGAAGCCGTGGCACAGGCCGCTGTCCGTGGTGGCGCGAAGCTGCGCGCGGTCGCTCAGCGCGTTCAGCAGGGCGGCCTCGGCCTCGACCTGGAGGTCGCTGTCGCCGAGAGCGAGCGCGGCGAGCTGCTGGGCACGGGCCAAGCCCGCGGTGCCGTAGCACCAGCTCGGCCGCCGTGGTGCCGCGGCCGCGGGCCGGCCGCTGCGCAGTTCCTCGCGGGTGATCCAGTACGGCCAGGCAGTGCCGGGCCCGGTGGGCGCCTTCCACTGCTCCAGCCAGGCAAGGATGGTGCGCATCGCCTGATGGTGGCCGGTGGCGGTAGCGCCCCGGCGGGTGGCGAGCGCCAGCAGCGCAAGGACCGCGCCGACGCCGTGCGCCATACCGTGGTTGGCGTGCCCGCCGGGGAAGCGGTCGTCCGGTCGGCCGGACGGCCCGGTCGGTACCCACCACCCCGGCAGGCGTTCGCCGTCGTGAGTGACCGGGTTGGTCAGGCGCACGCAGTAGTCGAGAACGGCCCGGGTCACCGGGCCCGCCGGGTCGCGGCGCAGCAGGTAGGCGCCGTACCCGGTCAGGCCCCGGATGGCGTCGAACTCGGCGAGCGCCGGAAGCTGCCCGGCCTCGATCCGGCGGTGCGCGGCGTCCAGCCGCCGCCGGGCGTCCGTCATCACCTGCCGGTCCAGCACATCGAGGCCACGCCGGTAGGAGTCCGGAAGCTGGTCGGCTGCGCACGCCACGGCATGGGCGAGCGCCGGGGCGCCGTAGAAGGGGTGGCTGTCTGGGCCGCTGGTGAAGGGCTCGCGGGCCGCGGCGGACAGCCAGTCGTGGGCGCGCTGCCAGGAGGCAAGCCCGGCCGCGGCGCGCTCGATGTGCAGCAGAGCGATGCCGGTCGGGCCGTAGGCAAGGTGCTGCCGGTTGTCGTCGGCGGTGACCGCCGTCGGCGCCTGGTCGGGGTGGGCGAGCCGGTCGGCGACCGCGGTGGCCACCGCGGCTGCGGTGTGGGTCACGGTCGCCTCCTGGCGCGGGCGGTGAAGGCCAGGGCGGCGGCGCGGGCCAGGTACAGGCAGACCTCTTCCTCGGGGAAGTCCACCGCGATGTGCCGTACGAAGTGGACGTGCAGCAGGGAGGTCAGCGCCCCGTCCACGGCGATGCCATCGGCGTGTGGGCCGGACAGGTGCGGCCTGTACGTGGCGAGCGCAGCAGTGCGCTCGGCCCAGGCGTCCACGATCGCGGGGCCGCCGGGCTCTGACCGCAGGGCCGCCCAGTCACCGCGTGGGTCTGCCAGCCGCACGGCGTCGGTGAACTGCGAGCGTGGGACCGGATTGGGCGCGGTCGGCTCGATGTGGTCGATCAGCCAGCGCGCGCCGGTGTCCGGGCCGCCGAGAAGGGCGGAGGCGATGGCGAAGAAGTGCGCGGCCACGAGCGTGCGCTGCGCGGGCCGGACGGGCTGGGCGAGCTGCGCCACCGTGGCCAGGGAGTCCGCGCGGAACACGGCCTCGGCCGCGTCCCATGCCGGTCCGGAGCCCCACCGGCCCGTCTCGCGGTAGGAGGTGGGGTACCGCAGGTCTGCCAGCAGCCCCGCGGTCCGCAGTTCGTCGGCCCAGGCGCTGACCGTGTGGGTAGTGTCGGCGAAGTCGTCCGGGTCGGGCAGCGCGATCCGCAGGCGAAGGTGCTGCTGGGGGTCGCGGAAGCGGACGTACCACCAGGGAGGAGAGCCGAGGCGCCGCATCAGGTCGGGCACGTGCCGGGTCAGCAGGGCGTCTTGACGCCGCGGGTCGCCGTACAGGGCCACGAGGAGCACCGGCGAGGCGGCCGGCGTCTGGATCTGGGCTGGGGACAGCGCGCGGGCGGTGGTCGGCGTGGGCAGCGCAGGCCAGGCCAGAGGCCGGACCGCTTTGAGGGGTACCGCGATCTCGTGGGCCCGGCCCCCGCTCCAGCCGTCCGCCCCGGGCGGAGCGGCTTCCGTCAGCAGCGCCGTACCGGTGCGGTCGAGGTGTTGGCGCAGCAGGCTCCGGTGGCCGGGCTCATCGAGGTCGAGCGGCAGGCGCCGGTCGTCCTGGACGAGGTGCACGTGTTGCGGCAGGCGTCGGCGCTCCCGCCAGCCGGACAGCGCGGCGTCCCAGTCCGCGCCGGGGCAGCGGCGGTCGGGGAGGTCGTCGGCCTCCAGCCTCCAGCGGGCTGCTACCAGCACGATGCGGCCGTACCGCAGGCGGGGGAGGAACGGCATTGCTGCGGCGGCGCCCCAGTCGAACCGGGTGACCTGGGCGTTCTGCGCCCGGGACACCTCGGTGATCAACCGCGCCAGGGGCGGGGTGTGCTCGGCAAGGTTCAGTGCATGCATGCCGACGGCCTCGACGCGCAGCCCGCGGCTCGGAGCCGCCAGGTACATCCGGCGCCCGTCGCACGCCACCGCCAGATCCGCCGGCGAGAGCACTGTGGCGTCGGGGGCTCGGTGCTCTTGCAGGCTGATCACCAGGGGCAGCACGCGCGGGGTTCGGGTGACGTGGGCGGTGTCGGGCAGCAGCGCGGGGAAGGAAAGCTGCGCCGCCACCGTGCCCTCGTCAGCCGTGGGTAGGTCAGCCAACTCCGCGCGCAGGCACTCGCGTTGTGTGGCCGGGAGGACGCTGAGGAAGCGTCCGGCGGTAACCCCGGCTCCGCGTGACACGCTGGTCAACTCCACGGTGAACCGCCCACGGCGGACTTCGGCGAGGGTGGCCGCGTGCAGCCGCACGCCCACCTCCAGGTGGCACGGTATCCGCAGCTCCTGCGGGCCTCGGTCCAGGGCGGCCACGATCTCGTCGGTCAGCACGACCTCGTCGCGGCCGTCGAGCGCCGCGGCCTGGGCGAGGCGGAGCAGCACGTCGTCCCGCGGCGACAGGCGCCGGCGGCCTTCGCCGGTCGGCCTGCCCGGGTACCCGTCCGGGTAGCCGACGCCGCTGTCTGCGACAACTTCCATAAGCGGCACCATGGTGCCGACGCCGAACCGCTCGTAGAACCGCTGGTGGTACTCGTTCCACGGCTCGGTACCGTACGGGCGGGCGCAGAGACGGGTGAGGATCGTGGCGGCGCGCTCGACCTCGCGGGCGACCAGATCGGGGAGCACCACGGTGGCGTCCAGGCACAGGTCCAGGGCGAGCGGGTGACGGCGGAGGCCCGGCACCAGATCGCGCATCCGGGTCGCTACGGCGTCCCGGCCCTCTGTGGTGCCGCACTGCTCCAGCCCGGCGTGGACGGCGCGCAGCTCCCGGACGACGGGTGCCAGGAGACGAATGTCCTCGGCACGGACCGCGTCGAGCTGGGTGACGAGGTGACCGAGCGCGTCGGTCTCGGTCGCCGGCGCGTGGAGGTTGGTGATCAGCACGCGCCGCCGCACCAGGCCCGCGAGGAGCCGCTTGACGCGCTCCGGGGCCACGGCCGGGAACTCGGCCATCAGCTTCTCGGCGAGTTCCCCGATCCGGATCGGCGCGTCAGCCGCGCGGAGGATAAGCCGGACCGGCGACGACAGCTCGACGGACGCCTCGACCGCTCGCCGCTGACCAGTCGGCCCGTCGTCCTGGTAGGGGACGACGAGACTGCCGTCGCGCTCGAAGGTGGTGTTGTTGACGACGACCGACAGGAGCGGCAGCAGCTCTCCGCTCCTTTCTAACTGCTCGATCAGCCTCCCCACCCACTCCGCACCGGCGCGGGCCACGACCACGTGGTTCTGGCCCCAGCGGGCGTGGGGCTCGGCGTCGAAGGTGGCCGTGGTGACTCCGGCGAACAGTCCGAACGGTGTGGGCCGGTGCAGCGCGCGCAGGAGGTAGCGCGCCACCGACACTCCAACGCGGCGGACTTCGCGGGTAGAAGGGGAGCTAGCGCTCTCCAGGGCCTCGACTTCGGCGGCGAGAGCCGGGCTGGCATGGCGGAGGGCCTGTGCGATGCCCGGGTCGTGCCAGATGCTGCGAATCCAGGCGAGGCGTCCGGTGGTGACCTCCTCCAACTCCTCGGCTCGGAAGGGCCGGTCGTCGAAGTCCGGTAGGGGAAGCTGGGTCACCGACGGTCGAGCGGCTGCGCGCACCAGGGCGGTCGTGCCCGCCTTGAACGCTGGGGGTATAGCCACGTGACGTGTCCCTTCGTGCGTCTGGAGGGGCGGTCGGAGCCGACGCGCCAAGTAGCGCGACAGCACCGACCGCGGTTCATGACCTGATGACCGGGTTCAGACGGTCAGGGTCAGTCGGTGAAGGTGACGCAGGCACCGCAGGAGCTGCCGCACCCGTCGTCGGTCAGAACGGTCAGCCCGGCCGCGTCGGACACCTCCAGGAGGGAGATGTTCAGGTCGAACCCGTCCGACTGGCCGCCGGCCGTCGGCTCCTGGACCTGGGTGGTGCTCTTGGTGACGATTCGCGTCATAACAACTCCAGGTGATTCGTTGGTGTGTAGGACAGGTGGTGCTTGCCAGCGCACTGAGGGCCGTGGCGTAGCGACGGGGCTGCGCCATGGGTTCAGGTTCTGGCCATCCCGGTCCGATGGTCGGGCCGGGAAGCTCTGGGGTGCCGCTCGACAGTCCGGTCCTTTGCCCAGGACCGTCGAGCAGCCGTCTATGCGGCGGGCACAAGATCGTCCAGGCTGACGACCTCGTAGTCCCGCAGTTCGCGTACGAGCTGAGAGGCGAGGAACCAGCCGATCTGGGGGTGGTTGTAGGGCAGGGGAGCATCCGAGGCGGCGAGGGGCTGGATGCCGTCGGCGGTGTACTGGTACGGGGTGCCGATGACGCCGTAGAGCGGGAACCGCGTGGCCAGCAGGGCGACGTGTCCCTTGCTCCTGAGCCGGGGGCACCGCCGGGCCGCCATCCGGGCGTGCTCCAGACACACCGGCGGCTGCGCGGTCTTCACCGGCCCGGTGTAGTCGTCGCCGTCGTCGGCCGTCTCTACGAAGAGGATGCCGTCGCTACGCTTCAGCGGGACCGTGCACACCTGGCAGCGCAGGAGCGCCATCGTGATGCGCTGGCGGAGCGGGTGCACCAGCCGCCACCTCGGGTTCCCGGTGGGCTGTCCCGCGAAGCCGAGTGACATGGAGTACCGGGCCCACAGCACGCCGCGGAGATCTCGGTCGGGCCCTGCCTCGTCCTTGTACCCGAGCCGCGGGCGCCGGTCAGGACCGATGCGTACGTTCAGGTTGAGGAGGGAGTCCGCCTCTTCGCCTTCACGGGCGGTGATGTACGGAACGACCAGGTCGGCTGCGGTGATCGTCATTCCGCGCTTCCGACCCTGAGCGCGAGCGGCCGGTGGGGGGCGACGATACGGCCGTCGGGGAGGAGCTCTCCGGTGTCCTCGAAGACAAGCACTCCGTTGCACAGCAGGCTCCTTCTCTGCACTTCAGCCGATCGAGTGGTCAGTGGCTCTGGTGACCAAGGCCGGGCCGCAGGAGGAACCACGTGGACCGCCGTCGTCTGGCCGTGATCCACTGGACTCATGAGCTTGTCCGTGGATGTTTTCGTCGTCGGTGAGGACGGCCAGGTGAATGTGCTGGACGTTCCGGAAGGTAGTTCGGACCTTGCGGGCTTCGAACGCTGGCGCACTTCGGTGTGGGGGTCCGACGCCGTTCGCTCACTGGGTGCGAGCTTCTTTCCGGCTCTGGCCAGCGGTGACTTGAAGGTGTTCCCGGACCAGGTGACGGAATTTCTGGCCGAGTGTGCCTTGATCCGCAGCCAACTTGAAGTCGTGGCCCCGCGTACCGATCCGGCGAAGTCACACGCCGAGTACGTCTGGCAGATCTCGGAACGCTTGAGGAACATCGAGGACGCGGCCGAGCGTGCGCGAGGCTCCGCCGGCGGTGTGCTGATCTGGTAGCGCATGATGCTGTCAGCCGTGTTCATTCGGACGGTGCTCATGGGGTCCCCTCGGGACGTGGGCGTGGGATGCCGAGGTCGGTGGCGGATCTCTTGGTGAGGCGGGCGGCTTCAGCCTGTTTGGCGCGGAGGAAGGTCAGGGTCGAGTCGATGCCTTCGACCTCGCCGAGCCAGTGCTCCTCCTGGGCTCGCTTGCGGCGCAGGAGGAGGTCTTTCTCGATCTCCGCGAGGCGGGGCAGCATCTTGGGGTTGACCTGGAGCATCGGGCAGCGGATGCAGGCGTGTTCGTGGTTGCAGGGGGTGCCGTAGGGGCGGGCGCAGTTGCCGAGTTCGACCTTGCGCTTGTCGAAGTGCTCCTCGAAGTCGGCCCATTCCTCGGGCGTGACCTCGGGGTATTCGATCTCCGGTCGGAGGGAGCGACGGTGGTTAAGGAACCGCTGGTAGTTGGTGACGATGTCTTCGGCGAAGACCGCGACGTAGCCCTGAAGGGTCTGAAGGTTCAGGTGGCCGAGCAGGGCGGCGCCGATGTGGATGGGCAGGCCGCCGTTGACGATCTCGGTGGCGAAGAGCCGCCGGAAGTCGTGCGGCGTGAAGGTCATATCGGCGAAGGCCCGGTGATTCTCGGCGAGTTCCTCGCAGCTGCGGGCGAACATGTGGATGAACGTGGTCGGTGAGATCACTGATCGCTGTGTGCCGTTCTGCCGTTGCATGAGGAACGGCATGGGCTCTGACCAGGTCTTCTCGTGCGGGTCGTAGCGGTTGAGCAGGCGGACCGGCCGGCCGTCGGGGGTGAGGCGACGGATGATCTGGGCGACCGCGTGGAACAGGTCCGCGGACATCGGGATGACGCGCTCGCGCTCGCTCTTGGACGGGGCGATGACGAGCAGGGCGATGACCTCGTCGTTCGGCCGCCGATACTGGCGGATGCTCAGGTGGGTGAGCTCGCAGAGCTCCTCGACGCGGATGCCGCTGTGCCGCAGGATCTCCAGGCCAGCCCACTCCCAGAACGCGGTGTCCTCGGTGAGCGTGACGTTGAGGACCTGCCCGTCCTCATCGGTGACGCGGACTGGCGGCTCGTCCTGGCTCTTGGCCCAAGTGCGATCGCGGTCGCTGGCCGTGCGCCGGTAGGAGTGCCCGTCGTGCTCGAAGTGCTCTCCGAACTCGACCGCGCGGGCCTTCTTGAGCAGGCCCGTCAGGTGCTCGTATCGGCCCTCGACGTGCGCGACCAGGGTGGGCAGTAGTGGCTGGCGGACCCGGATTCGGTCGGACATCCGCTGGTGGATCTCCCGCTTGCGCTTGGCGAACCCCTTGAGCTCCTTCGGCCGGATCGGGCAGGGCACGACCCACTGAGCCCACTGCTCGGGCTCGTCGATAGCCCAGCTGTGCAGGTCGAGATAGAGAGCGCGGACGGCCAGGAGGATGCCGGAGTCGTCCGCGCGGGTCCGGCGCTCGTCGCGGTCCCACCGCTTGATGGCCTCGCGCCACTGGTCATAGACCTCCGGGCTCAGCGCCAAGTCCTGCTGTCCCGGGTTGATCCTCTCGATCTTGGCCCAGAACGTGTTCGCGAGCTGGCGGGTCAGAGCGGTGATGGTGGTGTAGTCGGTTCCGGCCCGGCGCCGGGTCAGGTAGTCGATCAGCAGCTGGCGGACGCCCTGGTGCTGGATGGGGTAGCGGTCGACGAGCTGGGTGACGGTGAGCTGGCCGCGATAGACGTAGGCCCGCAGGGGCGGCGGGGTGCCGGGCGGGAAGTGGCCCATCTGGTGCAGCACCTGCCAGGTGCCCAGGCCCGCGAAACGGGTCGCCCCTGCCTTGCTGCCGTGGGTCACTCCGAGCCGCTTGCACTCCATGCCGAAGTGCAGCAGCGCCGATGGCGTCAGGTCCTCCAGCGCGATGCCACCCGTGGTCAGGGCGGCTGTCAGGTCGAACTTCGCCCGGACGCGGTGCATGTGGTGGACGTCGAAGGCGTCGGCCGCGACGAAGAACTTCTCCAGCAACGGATCGGGTTGGAGTTCGCGGAATCTCTGCGGGTAGTCCAGGAACTTGTTCGCGCGGAAGCCGGAGATCGACGGCCGGATGACCCGCAGGCAGAACGCCAGCTTGATCCCGGCGATCAGATCTGCGCTGTCAACGCGGTCCCCCTCGCGCGCGAGGACGCGTAGCGATTCGGCGCCTTCGTCGTCGAAGCCGCTGGCCTGCCACCTTTCCTGCCAGCTGTCGCCGGGCATCTCCTCCAGGACGGAGAAGACCCGCCGGACGGCTGTCCGCCGGCGTCCCGGGTTCGGCCAGCCCTTGGTGATCCGCTCGACGATGCGCAGGATCTCGGAGGCCGGGGCCCGGGAGAGGTCCCCGAAGGGGCCGGGAGGTGTGCTGGGCAGCGGCGCCGGTGCCGCCTTGAGCTCCGCGCCGGCGAACCGCGTGATGGGAGCGGGGACGAACGGCTCATCGCCGCCGTAGTCGACGCGGCGGTTGCGGGCGGTGAAGGTCTGGAGGTCAGCCACCGAACACCGCCTTGAAGTCGTCCGGGTCGTAGCCGGGGGCGATGGTGGGCTGGAGGCGGGGGCGCTGGTAGTGCGCCTGGAGGGCGTCGAAGAGGTCCTCGACGCGAGCGTGCAGGTAGCGGCCGGTGGTGGCCAGGTCCGCGTGCCGCAGGATGGCCCGGACCTCGACCAGGGTCAGGTTCGGGTCGTTCGCCATCCTCTCGGCCGCCGTGTGCCGCAGGTCGTGCAGGCTCCAGTTCGTACCCAGCCGGTCGTTGGCCCGCTGGATGACGCGCCGCATCGCCCAGTAGGTGAGCGGCTTGTCCGGGCCTCGGCGGGTGCGGAAGGCCGGCTCGTGCGGGGCAGGCATGCCCATCGCGTCGAGGTAGGCGGCCAGCACCACCAGGGCCTGCGGGCTCGCCGGGATCGGCTCGCGCAGCTTCGTGCCCTTGGAGACGACGTAGACGATCTGAGCCGGCCAGTCGACGTCTGCCGGGGTAACGCCGAGCAGCTCGCAGGCGCGGGCCCCGCTGGAGACGTAGAGCAGCACCGCGGCTCGGTCCCGGTCGTGGTTCATGGCCGCGAAGAACTCGTCCCACATCGCGTCCGGGATGGCCCGGGGCTCGGTGGCCGGGACACGCTGACGCAGACGGGAGCGGCGGAAGGCCGGCACGGCCTCTGCCGGACTGCGGTGGGCCAGAGCCCGACGCCGTGCCTCGGAAACCGGCACCGGATTCATCAACGGCCCGTTGCCCAGGTCGCGGTGGAAGTCGTAGAAGCTGGCCACCACGGTCAGGGCGTGGTTGATCGTCGACGGGGCGTAGCCGGCCTTGAGGTATCGCTTGCCGGTGCGGGGGTTGACCGAGCCGGGCTGTGGCGCGTCCGGCCGGGTGCGGCGGCGTTGCGGATTCGGTGCCGTACGAAGCCATCCCACTATCACTGCCACCTCCCCTTCCGTTGCCTTGTTCCAGGTCACGTTCAAAAGCCACAGGAACCGGAACCACCGCAGCAGGTCGTTTGCGTAACTGCGGCTGGTTGCTGGGCTGTTGTCGTTCAGAGCGAGGTCCCGCAGGTAGGGCGTCACCGACTCGACCGGGCTTCCAGCGGGGTCGAGTACGGCGTACGCCGGGTGCTGGGTCTCCAGCTGAACGACCGAGCCGACGCGGGGCAGGACAGCCCGCCCCTCCATCAGCTGGTTGCGCAGATGCGACGTCACACAGAACTCCTTGGGCAGTCGGACATCGCAGTGCCCAACGACCTCAAGAAGGTGCAGTTAACACACCAGCCCTGCTCAGGGCGGTGCGCGACGGGTCGCGCGGCCTCCCTGTCGGGAGCCATGGCCGTGGGGCACGGCGGGTTGTGCGCACACATGGTGCTCGTCCTCTCGGGTGGGAAGTTGGGCCCTCTTCGGCCAGCTACGGTGCCGTGGGGGAACACGGTTCGGGCACGGCCGAAGAGGGGGACTTGTGGCACCGCCCCATGAAGGCCGCTATGGCTGCTTCGCTGTAGCCGTAATAGCGCCCCAGGGTGGTGGCAGTGCGGTCGCCCTCGAGCGTGAGTGGTCTCTCTCCCCCCACTCGACAACGAAGCAGGGATCCGGGTGAGACGACCACTGCACGCGCAGGTCGGGGAAGCCCGGACACCCAAGAAGGAGGTCACAGACCTTGAGCCCGGAGAACAGACACGACGCCGGGTAGCCCCTGCCGCGCCTCGTGCCCCCGACGGGGACTGCGAGGAACGGCATGCGCGTGGTGCGCATGGCGACGCTCTTCTCCAGGAGCCAGTTGTCGGAGATCCGCTTCTCGTAGTACTCGAAGTCGTACGCGTCTTGCGGGAGGGCCATCGCCCTGGCCGTCACGACCGAGCGCCGAGCGGAGTCAAGGTTGTGCGTCACTCCGCCTCCTTGATGTAGTGGGCTTCGATGAGCTCTTCGACCAGGTCAGAGGTGACTAAGGCCAGACGACGAGCGAGGCCGACGGCCTGCTGGTAGTCGGCCGGCACGCACTCCTCCCGCAGGGGGACCCCGCGTACAACGAGTCGGAGCATCTCCGCGGTGGGCGGGTACTGCTCGTCCGCGACAGCGATGTTGCTGAGCTGCTTCAGATGGTCCCGAAGACGGTCAACCAGGGTGTCGGTCACCGCGGCGGGCGGCGTCTGGTTGCCGATCGCCGTGTCGAGGTCGTCAAAGACCTCCTCCACGTCGAGCGGCTTCCAGTTCTTGATCCGTTCCAGGACGGACCACAAACCCTCTGCGTCGAGTGGAGGGCTCCACTGCGGTGTGCGGGGCTCGTCGGCTGGCGGAAGAACCACGTCATTCTCCGGAACCAGAACGGTGAGGGACATCGGGACTCCTGGGAAGAGCCAAGTACCGGCCGCGGAGGGCTACAAGTGCTCAGTCAGTTCCGGGATCGCCATGAAGACCCACACGTCCTTGCCCGCTGGGGTCATGGACACGGACGTGTCGTCGGCCAGAGCACCCAGCAGCATCAGCCCGCGCCCCTCCTCGGCCAGGGGGGCCGGTGACGAGTACACCGGCGGACAGCGGTCCTGGTCGCGAACGATGGCGGTGACACCGTCCGGCACCTTCTGGAGGAGCAGGCTGGCCATCCGGCACCCGTCGGCGTCCGCAGGGGTGTGCTGCAAGACGTTGGTGAGTAGTTCGTTGACCACGGTCAGGACGCGGAACGCGGTGCCGTTGTCGACGCGCCACCAGCAAAGGTGCGCTGCGACGATGTCCCGCACGGTGCCCAGATCTTCGGCCCGGACGTTGAAACTCATGTCGAGTTGACCGTCCACGCTCCTGGACGTGGCTCGAACAGAAGCATCCCGCTCGCGGGTGTCGACAAGTAGTTCCATCGCTGCTTCCTCCGTTCTGCCGGAACCCCTTCAGCAGGGGTGGGTTGCGGTGTGTACTGGACTGGAACCGATCAGCAACCATTTAGGCAGAGCGCACCGAAAACGTGCAGAGCCTGATGCCGAGAGGTGAAGAGTTCGGCATCAACGACTTCGGGGGCAGAACATGCCGCAGCCAATGAAACAGCTCGATCCCGGGGCGTCCCCCAGGGAGTGGTTCGGTAACGAGCTGCGCAGACTGCGCCTTGGGCAAGGGCTGTCGGCCAAGGAGCTGGGGCGGTTAGTGCAGGTCAGCGACGACATGATCCTGTCGATCGAGAAGGGAAAGTACCCGAGTTGTCGCCGCGATGTGGCTCAGCGGCTCGACGACGTCCTCGGCACGGGAGGACTCCTCGACCGGGCGTGGCCGATGGTCTTCGGCAACCGTGATACCGATAAAAAGCGAGCTGATGCCGATAAGGCCTCCACGCGCCGAGAGGAGAAACCCACGCGGGTGCCGACAGGCCGCATCCTGGGCAGAGACGAAACAACTCTTCGCCCTGGGAGCCATGATCCCGTGATTCGACGCTCGTTCCTCCACATCGGAGGCCTCGCCGCCATAGCCCCTCTCAACTTCACCGACGTCTTCGCGCCCGCCGAACTGTCTCTCCCGACTAACGTCAACCCGAGCCACGTCGACCAGGTCCTGGCGGCCGCCACCGCCATCAGCGGCATGGACAACGAGCTGGGTGGGGGTGGCGTGGTGCGTGACGTAGCCGCCCGAGCGATGCAGTGGTCGGCCGGCCTGCTGCAAACCCGGTTCCCCGAGCACATGCGAACCGACCTGTTCGCCGCCGTATCACGGCTTGGCATCGTGGTCGGCGCCTCTGCCTTCGACTCCTACCACCACGATGAAGCCACCAAGACGTTCCGATTCGCAGCAGACTGCGCCGAGGAGGCAGGCGACTGGCATCTGCGGGCCAAGACCTACTCGTTCCTCGCACGGCAAGCCGTATGGATCGGGGCCCCCGATGACGGCCTCACGTACGCCGAGAAGGGGCTTGTGCGCTCCGACCGTCTGACGGCGACCGAGCAGGCGATGCTTCACACGGCAAGGGCCAGGGCCTTCGGGAAGATGGGCAACGTCCGGGACACCATGGCGGCCGTCGGCGCCGCAGACGAGGCGTTCACTCGGGCCCGGCCCACCGAAGAATCGCCGTGGATGGCCTACTACGACGAGGCGCAGCACAACGGGGACACGGCTCACGCCCTGTTCGATCTCGCGATCCTCGCCGGACAGGACCCGGGCCGGGCAGCGCGCCGATTCAACACAGCGGTGAACGGACACACGGACGCCTACAAGCGGTCACGTGCGATCTCGCGGACGAAGCTGGCCTCCCTGCTCATGGCCAAGGGAGACCCTCGCCAGGCGGCGGCGCTCGGCCACGACGCCTTGAACGAGGTAGGCCGACTCACCTCCCGGCGAGCCGCCGACGATCTGCGGCAGCTCGGCCGCTTCGCCTCCAAGCATCGGACTGTCCAGGAGGCTTCAGCGCTGCGAGATCGGATCGCCGCTACGGTTTCCGCATGACTCCTTCGGCATCCGAATCTGCACGTCATGTCCTGAAGCAGGCCTGTTCGGCGGTGGGATTGGACTCCGACGGAGCGGAGCCTCTCCGCTTGGCCGAGAACCAGATATGGCGGCTGCCTCGTCAGCGAGTGATCGTGCGGATCGCCCGGGGAGGACAGAGCGCTGCGGCGGCCCGCGAAGTGCGCGTCGCACGCTGGCTCGCCCATGAGAACGTCCCGGCCGTTCGCCTGGCCGACGTGGAGCAGCCGGTAGAGGCAGACGGTAGACCCGTGACCTTCTGGGTAGAACTGCCACCGCAGCAGCACGGCTCGGTTGAGGATGTCGCTGAACTCCTCACGAGGCTCCACTCCCTGCCCACGCCGGCGATCGAGCTGGGGTACCTCGATCCCTTCGTCCGGGTCGGCGAACGGCTGCACGCGGCCATCACGATCCGCGACGACGACAGGCAGTGGCTGCACGCCCTTCACCGCGACCTCGTAGCAGCCTGGGCCGAGCGGCCGGCCGGTCTCCCTGATCGGGCCGTGCACGGTGACGCCTGGCCCGGCAACATCGTCCGCACGGCCGATGGGGTCCTGATGATGGACCTGGAGCGCTTTTCTGTCGGGCCGCCGGAGTGGGATCTCGTGTCCACTGCCGTGCGCGCGAAGACCACGGGCGCCGTCAGCGCCCGCGAGTACGACCGCTTCTGTGCGGCGTACGGGTACGACGTGACGGCGTGGGAGGGCTATCCCGTCCTCGCGCGCGCCCGTGAGCTACGCATGGTGACGTACGCGGCGCAGCACTCAGCCAGCAACGCGGAGTGGAGAAGCCAGGCGCAGTACCGGATCGACTGTCTCCGTGGTCGATCCGGCCCGCGGCCGTGGTCCTGGACGGGAATCCTCTGACCCGGGGTGCTTCAGAAAGGACCTCCGACGCACGTCAGATGCCCTTTCTAAGGCGAAGTCGCAGTACGCGGTAGACGAGTCGCGCTATACGCCGGGTTCTGTCGCCCTGCCGACACAATCGCACCAGGCGTACCCAAGCCTTTTGCATCTTGATCAGGTGGCGAGTTTGAGGGCGACGACGGCACGGACGACGGCGGTGATCCGGGTGGTGCTGCAGCGGAGTTTCCGCAGGAGCCGCCAGCATTTGAGGGTGGCCATGGCGCGTTCGCTGAGGCTGCGGGTCTTGGCGTGATCGCGGTTGTGACGTTGGCGGCAGCCGCGCAGGTTCTTTCCCCGGAACGGGACACGGATCGCAGGGCCAGCGCCCTGATATGCCTTGTCGGCCCAGCATTTGATGTCGTCTGCGGCGAGGGCAGCGGGAATGCCGTGGACCCCCGCGCCGCGGTCTGGTCGTGTGTGGCTCCCGGCAGCGCGTCCGAGCCCCAGAGCAGGTGTCCGGGAAGGACCGGCGAGGACTTGCACCTTCATCCCATGGTGCCTCTTCTTCCTGGAGTAGTCGGCCGGTTGCGGCGATGCGGTCGATCGGCAGCACGGTGCCGTCGAAGATCACGTACGCCCTCTTCCGCACGGCCTCCATGGCCTGTTCCAGCGTGGCGCGAGGGCGGCCAGGAGGTCGACGGCCTCGCGTATCTACCGGTGGACCGTCGCGATCCCGACGCAAAAACTTGCTGCGAGACGGGCGTAGGTGTCGCCTCAACGCAGGAGCGCCAGGACGGACAGGGCCTGCCGACCACCCCGTCGCGTCTGCGATGGCGTCATCAGACGCCAAATTCAGCATGTCGCAGCATGTCCAGGGCGTTTATTACTGATTTCCTGAGTACCACATCGCTATAGCCCAATAGAATTTTGTCCCCCGCCATCAATTCCGCTAGATCTCCGAGTGTAGACGCATCCTCTTCGTGTTCCAAGGAATACATGTACACCAAGATCGCCTCCATTGCAGTTGCTCGCTGAATCGTCGGGTCACCAGCGGTAAATTTTCTTATACTCCTGATCCAGGTGAGTAGGATCGAGAGGACATCCTCTAGCGGGGAGTCGCGCGTCTGAACGCTGAGCGCCTTGGCCTTCAGCACTAGGCGCAGCAGTGAATCGCACCGCGCCTCAAATTCTTTAGGGTATTCGACTTTCTTTGACCAGTCGGCAAGATGAAGAAACGACATCTCTCTCACGGTGCGACAGAAGTCGTCCAGTAGGGCATTCCCCTCTGCGTATATATCAAGGACCAGCTCATGGCGGACCCTATCCAGCCCGCCTGTCGCCCCGAAAATAATATGCTCAGCGTTGTACTGGTTTCCTGTGACGCTTTGTCGGCTCTGATTGAAACTAGCTTCAGCCACTCAAGCCCCCGGCAATCTGGCCGACGGTTGCTGCCAGTGTCGCCAACCCAACAGCATCTGCGAGCCAAGCACGTGCACGCTCGAGGCGCCGCCTTGCGGTGGCGGTGTCGCCTGTCTCCAGGTCTCGACGGGCCGCAATTAGCTCGTCTCGCCCTAGTTGGTCAAGCTGGGAGTCCTCTGCGCACGCGACATCGATGACCTCGTCCAGCTGTTCACGAGCTGCTTCAAGAGTGATGCGTTCTGTCCTGTACTGGACCTGATTGATGGTCTCGGCGTTGTTCTGGCCGCCGTAAACGGTCTGGTTGTGCTGGTTGAAGGTCGCCATGGGCAAAGACTATTGCCAGTCCCCGTTGCGCGTCGGCTGTCTCTCGCATCTCTGCACATACAAGGAGCCGTTTCCGACCTGACGGGTGGTTGGACGGGCAACCCCGGCGGTGGGCATGAAGAAGGCTCCTGGTAGACGGGTTCACGACCAAGATCACCAATCCGCCAGGAGCTTTCGCGTGCTTGTCTACCCGTCCGGTATCGATCCGTCCGGCCGCACCCTGCGACACCTCTCCGGTCTCCTCGCAGGTCGCCGTCGTCGGATCGGCTCCCGGTGGCGTCGCCTGACTTGTGGTCGGCAGGCCCTGTCCGTCCTGGCGCTCCTGCGTTGAGGCGACACCTACGCCCGTCTCGCAGCAAGTTTTTGCGTCGGGATCGCGACGGTCCACCGGTAGATACGCGAGGCCGTCGACCTCCTGGCCGCCCTCGCGCCACGCTGGAACAGGCCATGGAGGCCGTGCGGAAGAGGGCGTACGTGATCTTCGACGGCACCGTGCTGCCGATCGACCGCATCGCCGCAACCGGCCGACTACTCCAGGAAGAAGAGGCACCATGGGATGAAGGTGCAAGTCCTCGCCGGTCCTTCCCGGACACCTGCTCTGGGGCTCGGACGCGCTGCCGGGAGCCACACACGACCAGACCGCGGCGCGGGGGTCCACGGCATTCCCGCTGCCCTCGCCGCAGACGACATCAAATGCTGGGCCGACAAGGCATATCAGGGCGCTGGCCCTGCGATCCGTGTCCCGTTCCGGGGAAAGAACCTGCGCGGCTGCCGCCAACGTCACAACCGCGATCACGCCAAGACCCGCAGCCTCAGCGAACGCGCCATGGCCACCCTCAAATGCTGGCGGCTCCTGCGGAAACTCCGCTGCAGCACCACCCGGATCACCGCCGTCGTCCGTGCCGTCGTCGCCCTCAAACTCGCCACCTGATCAAGATGCAAAAGGCTCACGGCCAATCAGACCGTGCGATCCACCGCCTGAGCTTCGAGCCATGCCTCCACCTCCGGCCAGCGGTAGCGCAAATAGCGGCCGATCTTGTGGGCTCGCGGACCCTTGTGTCGGTGATTCCATATATAGACCGTATTCAGAGGTACGCCCAGGAAGTCGGCCAGCTCCTCCGCGCTCATCAAGGGACAACGGCCCCCCGCGCCACTAGCGGCTTCTTCCTCGCGGGCAGTGGTTCGACGCATGGGCACTCCAGAACGGTTCGAGCGGGCAGGAAAGAACCACGTGAGCGGTATTCCGCCGTGGTGGTACACAGGACGTTTGCATTAAATTCCGGCCGGACCAAACAGAGGGCCTTTCGACGAAACGCCTACGACTCTTGCGAACTCTCGAAGGACACCGGCGAATCTTCGCTGAGGGTTCGGCGAGCCCTCGTCGAACCCTCAGCGAGCATTCGCCTAGGTGAAATCTTCTCTACCACTCTGCACCCTTTGTCGCGAAGACCCCAAGAATGCATTTGACATCTTCAGCTCGCCTGGATCAACATCCAATTCACTCAGGGCGCGATGAACGGGCAGACAATCTCGCCGTCGACGATGACCCTGATTAAAAAGAGTCCACAAATAGACTCAAAGGGCCGTTGGAAACTAGGAGTTGAGTCGATGCCGTACGACCGCTGGCACAAGTCACGCCCGAAAGATGGGGAGTCGACCTGCAAGGAACACGGCAAGGTCCCGACGCGGGATCACGGGACGGGGAAGCGGTGGCAGGCCCGATGGCGCAACCGGGAAGATGTCCAGCAGACGGAGCTGTTCCGCACCGAGGTCGAAGCCCGCAAGCACGAGACCAAGATGCGGTCCGGAGTGGACGACGGCTCGTACATCAACCCTCGCGCCGGTGAGGTCAGGGTCGGTGAACTCGCCCTCACGTGGCTCAAGGGGCACGAACACAAGAATCCACGGACTTACCGACGCCACAAGGAGCGGATTCTCCTGCACGTCGTTCCTACCGCAGTTGGGAAGATGCGCGTAAAGGACGTGAACGCCTCATCTTTGCTGGACTGGCTGCACGACCGTCGCAGGCTACTCGAAAGTTCCACGCTGCGCCTGGTCTTCGACAATCTTCGGGCTGTCTTTGACCTGGCCGTGGACGACAGCCTGATACACAAAAATCCCTGCCTCGCCAAATCGGTGCAGGACGCCAAGCCGAAGCGAGGAGGTGGCGGCCGGGCAGAGCTGACCCTAACGTGGGAGGACACCGAGAAGATCCGTGCCGAACTTCCCGACCGCTACAAAGCACTCGTTGACTGTGGTCGCGGCCTGGGTCTTCGGCAAGGAGAGATATTCGGCCTGTCACCGGAAGATATCGACTGGGCACATCCAGACGGCGTCATGGTGCACGTGCAACGGCAAGTAGTCCACGACGGCTCGTTCCTCGTATACGCCCTCCCCAAGGGCGGAGACGACGAGGAGCCGAAGGACCGGTGGGTCGAGCTGACCGACGACGTGGCCATCCCCCTGCGCGAGCACATGCAGAAGTACCCGCCGGTCGAGGTGACCCGACCGTGGGGCAGCAAAGGCGGCGACCCGGTCACGGTGCGGCTGATCTTCTACACCCGGGAGAAGACCGCCATTCAGTCGAATTGGTTCAACTCCTACCGCTGGAAGCCCGCCCTGGCGTCGGCCGGCCTCATCAAGCCCCTTGAGCCCGACGCGAAGGGACGACGCTGGGAGAAGTCCCGCGACGTGATGATGCACGCGCTCCGACACCTGTACGCGTCGATGATGATCAACGGCGGGGTAGACGTGTACACGCTCGCGGACCGCCTCGGACACGCCGATCCCGCGTTTACCCTGCGTAAATACGTGCACCGGGTCGTGGGAGCCGGTTCCAAGGTCCGCATCGCGGTCCGGAGCGCCTACACCAGGGCCGCGTGACTCCTGCTCCGTTCGGCCTGTGCAACAACCGTGCAAGATGATCTTCGAGAGGGGTCATTTGCCCAGGCCAGAAGCTTTGTCTATGAGTTCCGCGACATCTGACCGTCCGACGCCGTCGAGGACCACGTCGCGGGTGATCTCCGGCAGCAGCCCGCCGCCGCTGTTGGCCGGTGGTCGAGGTGGGGCGGAGTGAGCGAGGCGGACTTCATGTCCAGAGCTGTTCGCCGAAAGTCCCGGCGGGTGCGGTGCCGGGCAGGACGTAGGCCACGGCCGAGGCGCGATGTTGGAGAAAGGGGGTGAGGGCGTCGCGGGCGGCCAGACGGTCCTGGACGCGGGTGAACTGGGCAGGGTCGCGCATGAAGGCGCAGAAGAGAAGGCCGCGGTCGGTCGGGCCGTCGTCGTAGCTGTAGCTGCGGCGGAGCATACGGGCGCCGCCGTCGAAGCGGGGGCTGGCAAGACGCACGTGGGCGGTGGCCGGGATGACGTAGGAACCGTCGGGGTTCTTGGCGTAGATGTCCGGCTCGTCATGCTCGGCGGTACCGCTGAGGGGGACACCGTCGCGGGCGCGGCGGCCTATCACCCGGTCGCGCCGGCCCTCGGGAAGGGCCGCGAAGCCGGTGACGTCCATGTGGATCCTGCGGTAGACCAGAACGGTGCCGTTCCGGTGGGCTCCGGATGGGCCCCAGACCCACCGCTCGGCCGCCGCGTGATCGGGGTTGGCGGTGCCGTCCTTGGAGCCGAACAAGTTGCGCGGGGTGGTGCCCGGCGCCGTGTGGGGCAGGAAGCCGGACTGGGTCCAGCGCGGTACGGCGCCGGCGGCGTGTGCGGCCGTGCCGACGAGTTCGGCGACGATGGTGAGGGTCCAGCGGTCGGCTGCGCACAGTTGGACCAGGATGTCGCCGTTGCTGCGGTGCGGGTCGAGACGGTCGCCGGGGAAGGGCGGCAACTCGCCAAGAGAATCGGGGACGTTGAGGCCGAGGCGGGTGGCAAGGGCGGGGCCGATGCCGACCAGGGAGGTGAGCCGGGTCGCGCCGCCGCCCCGGAGTCGCGGGTCCGGCGGGGCGTCGGAGGCTGCGGTGGCGAGCGTGCGGGTCAACGCGTCGAGGACGCCGCGCAGGGTCTTCTGGTCGGTGGCGGCGGAGGTCTGCGGGAGGTCGAAGGAGAGCAGGTACGTCGCCGGTTGCTGGGGCGCCGTGACACCCGCCTGTCGGACGCCGTGGAAGGGAATCGCGGCCTCGGCCGCCGGGGCGCCGGTGGTGGCACGGACGGTTGTCCGGCCGTCTCTCGCCAGTTCGTCGGCCGCCGCGCCGATCCCGGCGGCAAGCACCGCTCCGCCGGCGAGCAGTGCTCGGCGCCGCCCGAAACGGGTTGCCGCGGGTCGGGGTGAATCCTGCGCATTTCCCTGTTCGGTGGGCATACGCCTATTGGAGACGATAAAACAACTGCCATGCAAATCCTGTCTGGAGAAGGCCTGTTGACGCGTTCGGCCGTTCCGGCGGCCGTCTTCCGGGCGGCGCTGCGTCTGTCGGTGCTGGTCGTCTCGGTCGCCATGGCGGCCACCGGGTGCTCCGGTACGGGGTCGCCGTCGGACGATGCGCGGCATCCGGCGGGGAGCGTGCTGCGCGTTCCGCAGGACTTCCCCTCGGTGCAACAGGCGGTCGACGCCGCTCGTGAGGGCGAGACGGTGCTGATCGGCCCGGGCGTGTACCGGGAGAGCGTGCGCGTCACCAGGCCCCGCGTGGTACTGCGCGGAACGGACCGCAACAAGGTGGTCTTCGACGGCGGCGTGCGTCTGGCCAACGGCATCACCGTGACCGGCGCCGGCTCGGTGGTCGAGAACCTCACCGTGCACGGCTATCTCGCCAACGGCGTGCTGTTCACCGGCGTCACCGACGAGCGCTTGCAGCAGCGCGGCGCCGGCGGCTCCGCCTACGACCCGCTGGACACCACCCGCTTCCCTCCCGTCCGGGGCTTCCGCGCGACCCGGGTGACGTCGTACAACAACGGTCTGTACGGCATCTACGCCTTTGACGCGCGCGACGGCGTGATCGAGGACTCCTACGCCTCCGGGCACGCAGACTCCGGCATCTACGTCGGCCAGTGCAAGCCCTGCGCCACCGTCGTCCGTGGCAACACGGTGGAGCGCAACGCGGTCGGCATCGAACTGACCAATGCCTCGGACGGCCTGTCGGTGCTGGGCAATCGCGTCGCCCGCAACCGGGTCGGCGTCACGGTCAACTCCAACGACCTGGAGGCCCTCGCCCCGCAGCACGGCGCGGTGATCGCGGGCAACGTGGTCGCAGACAACAACGCCGCCGACACGCCCGAGCAGGCGGACGGGGGCTTCGGCATCGGCATCGGCATCGGCGGCGGCACCGCGAACCGCGTCCAGCGCAACCTGGTCCGGGGCAACCGGGCGGCCGGAGTGATCGTCACCGACCCGCCGGGGCATCCGGCGAGCGGCAATCGCGTCGAGGGCAACCGCGCCACCGGCAATGGCATCGACCTCGTGCTGGCCTCTGTCGACCCCGGCAACTGTTTCGCCGGCAACCGGCCCGCCACCCAGAGCCCGGACGGCCTGGAGGGGCGCGCGGGCTGCGGCGCCCGCGGTCGGGGCGCGCTGCCCAGCGGCCGGACAGCGCCGGTGCAGGCGCCGCCCGGCGTTCCGTTCAGCCAGGTGCCGGCCCCACCCGCCCAGCCGTCCATGCCGGACCCGACGGCCCCGGGCAGCCCGGCGACCGGCCTGCCGGGGGCCGTCGACGCGGCCGCGTACCCGCTCCCGAAGGACGTGGACGCAGTGCCGCACTCGCGCTGAGCATGGTGCCGCGGTGGACTCGGTCCCCGTTCACCGTGCCGCCCCGAAGGGTGGGCCGAGGAGCGTCGTCGGCACTCACGGAAGCCGGGGCGCATCGGCACAGAGATGTCAGCTGGTGGCCCACGGCGCCTCGGGGAGCTTCGCGCGGCCGTCGCGTCCGGAGAACTCCAGGGTGGTCGGGGTCCCCAGGCCCGGCATCCGCATCGTCACCCGTCGCAGGCCGCCGTCACCGTCGACCCAGTACGTCAGCGGCGACCGTCCGCCGTCGGGCCCCGCACCGGGCGTGGCACCCTGGGCTCGCGGCCCGGCGAACCGGTCGTAGCTGCGGCCGTCGATGCGTTCGCGCCCCAGCCGGCGAGCCCCGGACTGTGCGAGCAACAGCGGGTTGTCGGGGCGGTCCGCGCCCAGCCCGATCAGCAACTGAAGCCCGGCGTCCAGAGGATCGGTCGTGTAGGAGCGCGCGGACCAGCCCGAGCGCGGGATGTGCTCGGCCTGTTGCCAGGCCTGGCTGTTGTCTCCCTTGGGCGCGGGGGCCAGGCCGAGGCCGCCGGTGTCCCAGACGATCAGCCCGTGGTCGAGCTGCCCGGTGGCGGGTCCGGAGGTCCCGGAGGAACCGGAGGCCCCGGTGACCTGGTAGCTCCCCACGGCCCGGTGGGTTCGGTAGTCCACGACCCCCTTGACCCGCACCACCACTCCGCCGCCCTCGGTGGCCGTGAGGGTCACCGCCACGGGACTGGCCTGGTACAGATTCAGCCGCGACAGCGCCAGCCTGGACGCCTCCTCCGTCGTCACCGGCCGCTCGGTGGCGGTGTCGTCGGAGAAGGTCCGGTAGGCGGCCAGGCCGCCCACTGCGACACCGCACGCCGTGATCGCGATCAGTGTTCTCAACCAGAGGGCCCGACGCGGCGTACGGCCGTCGGTCTTTCTCTTCCGAGCCATGCGGTCGCCTTCTCTCGTCGGTCGGTCACACAGGAGGGCGGGTTCGCGAACCGCTGGTCCGCGAACCCGCCCAGTCCGGCCCGGAGGGTCACCGGTGCCGGTCGCCCCGCTTCGGGGCTAGCGGTGCTGTGCCCTTCGCCTGCGCATCAGTACGACCAGAGCCCCGCCGAGGGCGGTGAGCGCGGCGCAGCCGGCCAGGGCCAGCAGAACCGCCTGGCTCATGCCGGTGGACGCTAGGCCCGAGTTGGACGCGTGGCCCGGTGCACCCGGTACACCCGGGGC
Source organism: Streptomyces sp. NBC_01224 (assembly GCF_036002945.1). Taxonomy (NCBI): domain Bacteria; kingdom Bacillati; phylum Actinomycetota; class Actinomycetes; order Kitasatosporales; family Streptomycetaceae; genus Streptomyces; species Streptomyces sp. NBC_01224. Next base: position 2,182,486 of record NZ_CP108529.1, read on the forward strand.
GCCTGGAGCCCCCGGCGAACCCGGTTTGCCCGGCGCCGGCGTCGTCGGTGTCGGCGTCGGAGTGGGGCCGGGCAGCCGCTCGTTGACCGCGGTCACCGAGACCCCCTCGTCGAGGTTGTCGGAGGTCAGTACCAGCGGCCCGAACACCGCCACGTCGGGTACGGCGTACCCTTCGGGCGGGCTGACCTCCTGCCAGTAGTACGTCCCCGGCGCGCCGGCGCCCTGGCAGATGCCGTCGGTCCCGGTCAGGCAGGGCTTGTCGACCGGCGTGTCCGGCTCCGTCCCGGTGGCCTGCAAGCCGTCGGAACCATTCGTCTCCTTCCACAGCTGGAACTTCGCCTTCGCCAGCGGCTTGCCGTCCTGGTCGTGCTTGACCAGGCGCAGCGCGCCTTCCTGTTGCCGGAAGCCGAAGTCGTAGGTGTGGTCGTTCTCTCCCGGCCCGCCGGTGGTCAGCGCCCGTTCCGGGTACTTCGCGCCGGACGGGACGATTCCCTTGGAGTCGATGAAGTGGTTGTCGCCGACATCCGCCTCTGTGGGCACCCACTGGTGGAGCGGGCCGCCCTTGGCGTAGTCGGCCGGTTTGTCGAGGCGGATGGTGTACTTGGTCCTCGGCTTCAGGCCGCCGGTGACATTGGAGTCGTCGAAGTAGTACTCGCCACGCGCCGTCGTCTCGGTCGTGCCCACGAGCTTCCCCGACTCGTCGTACAGGTTGACGGTCGCGCCCACGACCGGCCGCTGGCCCGGGTTCTGGATGCCCTTGCGCTCGGGGTCGTACCAGACCCGGTTGCCGATCTGGAGCGGGGCCTGGTCGCAGAGCACCTCCAGGTCGCCCATCGAGGCGCCCTTGCCGAACGGGGCTACGGTGCCCGGCGGGTTGAGGCGCAGGCCGAACTTCGGGTCTTGCGTGCCGTCGCGCTGGAGGAACGACGTGCCGTACCCGAGGGCGGTGTGGTTGGGGTCGAAAGCGGAGGTCGCAATGGTGTTCTCGGCCTTGGAGAGCGTCATGCCGGCGAACGCCGTGTTGCGGTGACCACCCCAGCTGGTGTCGAAGAAACGGGTGCCCCGGGGGGAGAGCCCGCAGCCGTTGTTGGTGTCCATCACATACATGCCGTCCGCCGGGCAGGCCTTGTTCAGGTCACCACCCGACATGACGATGGCGGCGGAGTTCGGCGTGGGACCGGCTGGCGCGCGGTCGCCGAAGCGGTCGCGGAAGGCCAGCAGCATCGAGCCGTCTGTCTCGAAGGCGATCTCGCCCAACTCCGGTTCGGGTTTGGCGATGGTGGAGTTGCCACACGGCCGGCCGTTCTGCGAGTCCGGGTAGGTGCTCGTCCACGGGAACCAGCCCGCGCCGTCGCATGGGCCACTGCCAACCGTGGACTGACGCGGGTAGTCCAGCGGTTGGTCCAGCACCGCCTTGCGGAACGCTCCGGTGGCGAGGTCGAAGGGCATGACCACCGCGCGCAGGTCCGAGAGCTTCCCGGTGGACTCGCCGGAGCACACGCCGCCGAGGTAGCCGACGCCGTCCTGCAGGCCGAGGCCGAAGGGGCGCCAGTCCCCGGCCGCCGGACAGCCCGGGTCCGGGATGGCGTAGACGGCCTTCGGCGCCGAAGCGGTCGCCGCCGTGGCGTCGTAGCGGTAGAGCTTGCGATTGTTGAGGTTGACGACGAACAGGTCCTTGCCGTCATCGGTGATCTTGATGCCGCCCAGGCTCTCCTTGCCCGGTACGGCAAGGAAGGCATCGTCAGGCCCCGACCCGTGCGCCGTCGTCCCCGCGTCCGGGACGACGGTGAACAGGGTGGTCTTCTTCTGCGCGCGATCGGTCACGTAGATGCCCCCGGCGCCACCCGGACCGTAGTCCGTGGTGCGCTTGGCCACCGCCGAGGAGAACACCCGCTTGTCTGCCTTGTTCCACGCGATGCCGAACAGCGTGCCGGTGTCGGCGTTGGTGGCGATGTCCGTGACGTTGACGTCGACGCCGTCCTGGCCGCGTGCGTCGTACGGGAAGGAGACCAGCGTGCGCTGAGCCCCACCCTCGCGCGTGGTGGGCTGACAGGTCGTCATCAGCGGTGCGTTCTTCTGGCAGTAGTCACCGGGGCTCCACAGCCCGGTGGTGTACGCCACGCTCTTCCCGCCGGAGAGGTCGACGAACTCCTCGTTGCTGCTCAACTGGTTGGGCGCACCGTCCAGTCCCTGGCGCGAGGCGAAGGCCGGGAACAGCACACCGGCTTTCGGATTCACCACCTGCACCCGGTACTTGCCGTTGGCGGTCCCGCCCGCCGCCGGGGTCAGAGTCACGGTGCCGTCGGCCACCGTCACCCCCTCGATACCCGCCCCGGCGTCGTCGGTGAGGGTCACCTTGACGCCCGCGATGCCTGGTTCCAGCGCGGGCGTCCACACGCCGCTGGTGTCCACGGCCCGGATCACCCGGACCGTCACCGACCCGTCGTCCGCCTGCGAGTACGCCGCAGGCGCCATGGCTAACGAGCCACTACCGATTCCCAAGGCGAGCGCGACCACGCAGCCAACAGTGCGGCGACCGAGCACGCTCGGCCGCCGCCGACGTGACTCGGGCGCGGCTCCCTTCGCTTGTTCATTTATAGATGTCATCTCCTGCTCTCAGCGTTCAGAAGGGCCTGACGCCCTGCTCGTGGGGGAGTACATAGAGATGCGGAGAACCGCCTTGCCAGCGATCTTAGAAGGGCTTTGGGCAAGATCGTGGCGGAATGGCGAACTCGTCCTCCGCCAAACCCTCGCGCAACGGCCTCTGAGCGCATCGCAGGCGAGGTGGCGAGGTGGCGAGCGAAGCTCCCACGCCTGTCGCACCGGTCGCTGCAGACGCGGACGCCCTCCGGGTTCTGGCCGAACTCGACGACGACACAGTCATCGTGATCGTTCGCCGGGTCCGCACCGCCGACCGCAGTTCCGGCCAGCGCGCCCGGGGGATCGCCGTACCGCACCGCCCCCTCACGGGGCCACACAAGTGAAGGGAAGGGGACCGGAAACGGCCGGGCCCGGGGCAGACCGTATGAGCAAGGCGCTGCGGCGGAGCGGGAAAGGAAGGTGACAGTGGTGCCCCCCAGGAGGGCGACGGGCGACGACGTCTGCTGCCGACCTGGGTGTCGCCGGGGCATGGTGAACCGGCCGTCGCGGATGTCTCGTCGGCAGACACGTGAGGGTACGGGCCCGGTCGGACGCGACATCCACCGCACCGACGCCCCCGCGCTGTCACACGCGCCGTAGAAAAAGGCGACCCGGAGAATCGCCATGCCCGCCGTGACGAACGAGCCCGCAAGCGCACTGTGCGACCCCGTCGCCACACTGACGAGCAGCATCGCCCACTGCTCGTCAGAAAGATCCCCTCGCCCCACACCGCGAGATCATCACGGAGTGCGGGACGATACGCGAAGCCCCTTCCGCGACGTCCAGGGGGTGTGACCCGACGGTTCCCCGGTCCAGGCACTGCGCCTGCTCACGGGGCCGTCGGCCGTTCCGGGCGGCGCTGGCGACCGACGTCGCGGACGAGGTCCAGGCCGAGGACGCGGTCGAGATGGGCGAAGGTCTCGAACTTGGCACCGGCCGGCACATCGGACCGTCCCGCGACGTCGGCCAGCAGATCCAGTACGGCGTCGACACCGAGGTCGTCGACGAGCGCTGCATGCGACTGTCGCAGCAGGTCGGCGGGGATCGGCCTGGACGGCTCCTGCGCCCAGTCGGCCACCTGCTGACGCCACTGCCGCAGTGTGCGCCGGGCGTCGGCCAGCGCTTCACCGGTGACCGTGACAGGTGTGCCATAAGGGCGGCCGAGCAACAGCAGGCGCACGGCCAGTGGGTCGGCGACCTCCGGTACGAGTACGTCCGGAAGATCCGGGGAGAGAAGGTGACCGGGGTCTGGGACACCATCGTCCAGCGGCGCCGTACTGACCTGCCCCACATCGATCCGGACCCCACCCATGGCGTCGTCCGTGTCGGCGCCCTGGGCGACCACGTGTACGTCGGCGGGGCCGCCGAGTGCCCCGTCCGGATGGTGGCCTGAGACGAGGAGGGGCGGATGGATGCCGAGCACCGTCATGACGCGGTCGAGCGCCCGGGCCTGATCGCGCGTCAAGTCGGGGGTGGTGAGGACCGTGACGACCTGGAGGCCGTTCAGCTCCGCGGTGCGCGCCAGTACGTCACCGACCAGCGGCACACGCAGGTACACCGGACCGACCCCGGTGCCGATGGCCGGCAGATGGACGCAGCTGCGCAGCAGGCGGCGGGGTGCGGCGGGGATCTCCACGAGGTGACCGGTGCGGGTGTCGGCGATACGCAGCATGCTCGGAGGCTAGTCGCGGGTACCACCCGCTCGTGGGAGAAACCGGTCGGGGCGGCGGTGTTGCGAAACACGGAGCAGCACATGGGGCGAAGATGACGGGCCCGCGCCGCTTCAGTCCACCAGTCCGCGCCACTGATGCCTTCTGACGGAAATGTCCCCCAGGCGTATCATGTTTGGGTTGGTGCACGCTCACGTGCACGGCCCGGAAGGGCGGCCCCGGTGCGTATTGCCGGGGTCGTTGTTGTGTATTGCCTCCCGGCTACGTGGCGACGATACCGGCGGCGTCGAGAATCTGCTCTGCCGATGCGCAGTTACCGTCCCGTACAGCCATGGTCATCGCGGCGTGTGCGGCCGAGGCGGAGGCGTGCGGCGGGATCACCAGGAACGAGAAGTGGTCCTGATGGCCGCGGGTGACGATCATTGTGCTGTCGTCGACTGCGGACCAGTCGATACGAATCCTGCGGTCGCCGATGACCAGGTGTCCCGGGGCTTCGTCCCAGGCACTCGCGTCGAGGCCGACCCGCGCGATGGGGCCCAGCCTGACCGTCAGCGCGTCGATCAGGTCGGGCAACTGGCTTTTGATGTCACGGGAGCGCGGCCACCAGGCGCCGTCGAAGAACCCGGCCCGGCTGGAGGTCGTCTCCATCCGCAGAACAGCGCTGCCGGGCACCGGCTGATCACCGGTGTCCGCCAGGAGCAGGACAAGCCCCGGGGTACGTTCGTCGGCAGTCATGAGTTGCCACCTGTCTGGAGATCACCTGCTGGAGCCGGCAACCCTTGGTGCCGAAGGTCTTCACGCCCCTCCGCCCGGGGCCGTTCCCTCGGGAACGGCTCGTCGGGCGGCCGGCATCCGGGGAGATGCGCCCTGGCCACCCTCGGAGTCCCAGACCAGTTCCCGCGTCGAGTCCCAATCGGCGTCGGCCGCGATCCGGAAGAACTCCGCCTCCCGCATCAGACCGCTCGCGGTGAGAACCCGCAAGGGGTCGGTGGCTGCGGTCATGAGCCGGGCAGCTGTGGCCGGGCCGGTTTCCGGCGGGATCACCAGCAGGTCCCAGCGACCGGTCGTGTAGGAGAGCAGCAGGAGCTTATGGGGGTCCTGTTCGGCCTTGAACCAGCCGACATGGACCAGATGCCCGGTGACACGCACCTTGCGCGGGACAACCGGCCAGAACGTGGGGTTCACGGTGACCCGGGTGATCCGGCCCCACAACGGATCCAGCACCGCCGTCAGCGACGGAAGTTCCGTCGTCAGGTCGCGGGAGCGGGGCCACCATGCACCGTCGACCAGAGCCGGAGAGGTGCCGGCGGGCGCCAGCATGAGTCGGAGCGGCAACGAAGAAGGGGTCCGGTCTTCGACCGCGGACGTGTACTGACTGATCGCGGTCATGACGCGAACCCTGCTCCGGGCCGGTCATGACCGGCCCGGTGTCGTGAATCGCCGAGAGCGGCACCAACCTGAAAGCGGGTGCACGAATTGTCCTCGGTAACTCCAGGGTACTCCTGGCCGGACCGAGCCGGGCCGTTCCGCTGCCGTATGGCCATGGGCCGTGTCCGGGAGAAGCGGCTAACGCGTCGGGGACGGCACCGGCCGGCGTCCGAGGAATGCCACGAGCCGGTCCACGGCCGTCGCGTCCGCGTCGACGCGAACGATCTGGCCGAAGGGCATGTTCTCGCCCCGGTACTGCGGCGGCAGGGTGGCCTCCGCGCGGGCGAGGGTCTCTGCCGCTTCCTGGTCGGTGTAGGGGATCGGCTGCCCGGTGGCGACCGCCAGGTCCCAGCCATGGGTCAGGTACTCCATGACGGTCATGCTGAACACCGATTCGCCCGGCATTTTGCCGCCCGTGACGGTGACCTGGCGGTCGAAGCCGTACTTCTCCCAGCCCTCGACGACGCCGGCCGCGGCGGCGCGGAACTCGCGGGCGGGGTCGGCGCCGCATCTGTGGTTCGCCGCGTCGGCTTCGTGGGGCCGGCCCTGGGCGCCGGCCTCGAATACGAGGAGCCACCCGACGATGTGATTGACAAGAGCCTCGACGTCGTAGTCGTCGCACGGCGTCGGAAGGCTCAGCTGGTCGGCTCCGACCCCCTCGATGACGTCGCCGGTCTTGGACAGCACACCCGCAAGAAGATCGACTTCACTCATGGCCGGAGCCTAGGCGGCCCTGTTGACGCAGTCTTGAAGAAACCCGACACCGCGGCCTCGTTAGCATGGTTCCGTGACCCGGCCCACCGATCAGGACACCCGCGGCATCGTCGACTTCCGCGCCGGATTCGAGCACTTCGAGCTGACCCGGCACCTGCCCTCACCAGACCTGGCCTGGGCGGTGGACTGCTACTGGGTCGTTCGCTGGGACATGCCGGACGGGGAGTCCTACGAGCAGCGCGTGATCCCGCACGCCGCCGTACATCTGGTGTTCGAGGCCGGTGCCGCCACGATCGAGGCCATTTCGCCGCACGAGTTCGTGCGACGGCTGGAGCGCCGTGGCCAGGTCTTCGGCGTCAAATTCCGGCCGGCGGGATTCCGGCCCTTTCTGCGTGGCCGGGTGTCCGCCGTCGCCGGGCAGCGGTTCGCGGCGTCGGCCGTGTTCGGCGCGGAGGCCGACGCCACGGCGCGTGTGCTGGCTGGGGCGGACGACGTGAACGGGTCGACGGCCGTCGTCGAGAACCTTCTCCGTTCCCTGGACGCACAACCGCTGCCCGCGACCGGGCCGTTGAACGCCGTGGTCGGCCTCATCGTCGCCGACAGGTCGCTGACCAGAGTCGGCGATCTCGCCGATCGGCTGGGAATGAACACGCGCAAGCTGCAATGGCTGTTCGCCGATCATGTGGGCCTCAGCCCCAAGTGGGTCATCAACCGGTGCCGGATCCACGAAGCCGCGGAGGCGGCCATGCGCCGGGCGTCCATCGACTGGGCCGAACTGGCCACCGAACTCGGTTACAGCGACCAGTCCCACCTCGTCCGTGACTTCACCGCCACCGTGGGCACCTCCCCGGACCAGTACACCCGCCGGGCCGCGCGAACCCCGACGCACTGACCGTCACCCCGCCTCGCGTTCAGGACGCCGGACCGCCCCGATGTCACCCCTACCGACCGCGCCCGCTCCCGGCCGGAGCGCGGCGCGCCACGACTGCTGACGGCGGGAGAGGGTCAGCGCTCCTCGGTCAGCTGCTCGTCCAGTTCGTCGAAGAGCAGCTCGCTGTGGCCGGTCTGGCCGGTCCGGTAGGCGGATCGCGCCACCAGGTGGGCGGCGACCGGGCCGGTCATCAGCTGGAAGAAGCCGATCAGCGCGAGGGTGGCGAGATCCATGCCGCTGCGCAGCCGCAGGGCCACTCCGGCGAGGACCAGGAGCATGCCGAGCGTCTGCGGTTTGGTGGCGGCATGGCTGCGGGACAGCACGTCCGGCAGCCGTAGCATCCCGATCACACCGAGCAGACAGATGGCCGCACCGATGAAGACCAGCACCGCACCGGCCGTGTCGAGGATCTGGAGCCAGAGACTCACCGTGTTTCCCCCTCGCGTCCGTCGCTGCCGCCCTGTCCGTCGCTGCTTTCGGTTCCGTCCGCACCTCGCCGCAGCGCCGGCCGGTCGCGTGCGGCGATGAAGCGGGCGATGCCGACCGACCCCGTGAACCCGAGAAAGGCCAGCACCAGCATGATCGGGAAGTAGAACGGGTCGCGCGCGAAAGCGGACTTGGCGCCGAGACCCGCGATGATGAGGGCGGCGCACACATCCAGCGAGATGGCCCGGTCCAGCATGGAGGGGCCTCGCCAGATCCGGGTGAGGAGCCCCGCTCCGGCGACGGTGATCACGACGACGGCCGCGGTGAGCAGTACCCGGTCGACGGTCTCCGGCACGCTCATGCGCCGTCCCCCCTGTCGTGCCTGATCGGTGGCGGTGGTTCGGCGACGCGGGCGATCTCGTCGGGGGTGCCGAAGGCCCGTACCGTCAGCTCCTCGAGCCGCCAGACGGAGTGCCGCGCCGCGTCGAGTGCGGCGGGTCTGTCCGCGTCGAGGACATGCAGGAAGACGGTGGCCGTGGCGCGGCGCACTTCGACGACCGATCCGCCGGGCACATTCGACACGGCGACGGCGGTGGCCGCGAGCATCAGGTCGGAGCGGCAGCGCAGCGGTACGGCGATGACGGCGGCCCGGTGCGGATGGTCGACGAAGATCTGCCGGGTGACCCGTACACCCGAGGTGTACATGTCGTAGAGCAGATAGCCGGCGAGCATCAGGATGCCCCATGGGTGCAGACGGAGCCCGAGGTCGACCCGGGGCAGCGGGAAGGCCAGGCAGACGGCGACCGCGACGAGCACACCGGTCAGTACGTTGGCCCAGTTCGGGCTGGACCACAGCAGCACCCAGATGAGGGTGAGCCAGGCGATCAGCGGGAGGTCGAGCACACGTCCCCGCCCGCCGAACTCACAGCTGAAGGGCGGCAGGTCCTTGTTCCGGAAGGACGGCTTGATCAGGCGTTTCACCGGCCGAGCACCGCCTCGACATAGGGGGCACGTGCGAGGAGTTCGGCGGCCGCACGGTCGGTGTAGGAGGTCAGCGGTCCGGCGAAAACGGTGAAGGCGAGTCCGAGGGCGACGGCTGCGGCGGTGGCCGCGGTCATCGGCCGCGGCAGTTTCGTGGTGGTGGTGACGGCGTGTCCGTGCAGGGTGGCCGCGACCGCGCGCCCGGCGGGCTGATGGCGGGGGCGGACAGGTTCGTCGCCGCTGCCCGGGATGTGGTCGGGGCCCTCGTCGGCGTCGGTGTCGTCCTCGTCGGCGTCGGACTCCAGGACGGTGCCGTACGCGGCCTGCCCGGGGGGCGCGGCCCGCCAGAACGCCAGGTTCCAGACCTTGGCCATCACGTACAGCGTGAGGAGGCTGGTCACGGCCGACCCGATGACGAGGATCCACGCCCAGACGCCGCCGTCGGCGACACCGGCCCGCATCAGCCCGAGCTTGCCGATGAATCCGGACAGCGGCGGGATGCCGGCCAGGTTCATGGCGGGTACGAAGAAAAGGAGCGCGAGCAGCGGGGCGGCCTTGGCCAGTCCGCCGATCCGGGTGAGTTCGGTGGTGCCGCTCCGGCGTTCGATCAGCCCTGTCACCAGGAAGAGCGTGGTCTGGACGGTGATGTGGTGGGCGACGTAGACGATCGCGCCGCCGTACGCGTCCCGGGTGGCGAGGCCGATACCGAAGACCATGTAGCCGATGTGGCTGATGAGGGTGAAGGAGAGCATCCGCTTCAGGTCGGTCTGGGCGACGGCTCCGACGATGCCGACGACCATCGAGGCGAGTGCGGCGGCCATCAGCAGATCGCCGAGCCGGTTGCCGGGGAATAGCAGGGTCTCCGTACGCAGCATGGAGTAGACACCGACCTTGGTGAGCAGACCGGCGAAGACCGCGGTGACGGGTGCGGGCGCGGTCGGATACGAGTCGGGGAGCCAGGCGGCGAGCGGGAAGACGGCGGCCTTGATGGCGAAGACGGTGAGCAGCATCGCCTGGATCAGGGTCTGTACCCCGAGCGGGAGTTCGGCGAGCCGTCCGGCCAGCTGGGCGAAGTTGGCGGTGCCGGTCGCCGCGTATGTCATGGCGATGGCGGTGAGGAACAGCATCGACGAGAACAGCGAGATGATCACGTAGGTGGAGCCTGCGCGGACGCGGGGTCCGGTGCCGCCGAGGGTGAGCAGGACGAAGCTGGCGACCAACATGATCTCGAAGCCGACATAGAGGTTCACGAGGTCACCGGCGAGGAAGGTGCAGGAGACCCCGGCGACCAGGATCAGATACGCGGGGTGAAAGACCGCGACGGGTGTTACCTCGTCCCGGTCGGCCATGCCCTGGCCCAGGGAGTAGACCAGCACGCAGAGCGTGATGGCGGAGGAGACGGTCAGCATCAGCCCGGACAGCCGGTCGGCGACCAGGGTGATGCCGAGCGGTGGTGCGAAGTCGCCGAGGTGGACGGAGAGCGGGCCGCGGGTGTCGGCGACGATCATCAGAGTGAGGGAGAGTGCGAGTACGGCGCTGAGCACGGCGACGCTGATGAGGCGTTGGACCTGCTTGAGCCGGGTGCCGAAGGCGAGGCTCAGGCCGGTGGCGCAGAGCGGCAGCAGCACCGGCAGGGGGACGAGTGCGTTCATCCGGTGGCTCCTGGGTCGGCGTCGGCGGGGTGGTCCTGTTGCTGGGCGTAGTCCGCGGGGTCCGCGCCCAGTACGTCGTGCCAGAGGTCTCCGGTGGCGTACCGGCCGCGGGCCTGCAGGGCTCGGTCGGCGCGCAGCCTGGCCCTCAGGCGGCGGCGCTCCTCGCGGTACCGGGCGCGTTCCTCGTCCGTGACGTCCGGGGCGGCCCGGTACCGCTCACGCAGTTCGTCCCGCTCCCCCAGTACCTCGGAGCGCAGCGCGATGCGCCGGTCCTCCAGGTCGTCGTGGACCTCGTCCGTGCCGGTCAGCTGGTGGCTGCGGTAGGCCATGGCGAGGAGGAACGCCGTGGTGGCGAGGGTGATGACGATCGCAGTGAGTGCGATGGCCTGCGGCAGGGGGTCGGTGACCTGTCCCAGCGGGACGCCGTAGAGGAGTGGTTCCCGGCCTGCCGATCCGCTCGCGGCGAGGACGAGCAGATTGATGCCGTTGCCCGCGATCACCGCGCCGAGCAGGATGCGGGTGAGGGGCCGGGTGAGCATGAGGATGCCGCCGACCGCGCACAGCACCGAGGCGGTGGCCAGGAGCGAGAAGCTGACCCTCATCCGGGCGTGCCTCCCGTCCCGGGTGCGGTTCCCGGGCGGGTGGTGGTGCTCGCCGCGGCTGCCTTTTCGACCGCTGCTCGCTCGATCTGCCGGTCGATCTTGGCGCCGAGGGCGCGCACGATGTCCAGCACCACGCCCAGGACCAGCAGATAGACGCCGAAGTCGAAGAGGACCGGGGTGCCCAGGTGGTACTCGCCGATCAGGGGCAGCCGGCCGTGGTGGGTCCAGGCGTGCAGGACCGTTCCCTCGCCGAGGCCGAGCAGGGCGACGCCGGTGGAGATGAACAGGCCGAGGCCGGTGAAGAGTCCGGGCTGCAGCGGCGCGGCCTCGGCGAGTTCGAAACGGCCGCCCGCCAGGTAGCGGGTGATCAGGGCGAGCCCGGCGACGAGCCCGCCGACGAAGCCGCCGCCCGGCATGTTCTCGGCGCAGAACAGCAGATAGACCGAGAGCACCAGGATTGGGTGGAACAGCAGCCGGGCCACGACCTCGAAGACGATCGAGCGGTGCTCGGGTGCGAGCGTCGAGCCGGCCGCCAGCCAGCTGCGCTCCGGTGCCCCTTCGTCGCCGTGCGGAAGCCCCGTCATTTCGGGGGCCGTGAGCGACCAAGCGGTACGCCCGTGCAACTCTTCCCGCAGCGACGATCCCTCGGTGCGGCGGTGCAGGTAGATCAGGCTCGTCACCCCGATCGCCGCCGCGGCAAGCACGGCGGACTCCCCCATCGTGTCCCAGGCGCGCAGGTCGACCAGGATGGTGGCCACGACGTCCTTGAGGCCGTGGTGGGCGGTCTCCTCCACCATGGCCGCGCCCGCCGGGGCGGCCCTGCGGGCGGCCGCAGCGACCCACACCACCACGCCGAGTGTCGCCGCTGCGGCCAGCGCCACCGGAATGCGTGCGGCACGCCGCCAGGTACTGACCGACTCCTGGAAGTGCACCGGCATCCGCCGCAGCACCAGCACGAACACGATCATCGACACGGTCTCGACGCAGAACTGGGTGAGCGCCAGGTCCGGACCGCCCTGGACGACGAAGAGCAGCGCCGCGCCGTACCCGGTCAGCCCGGCCAGGACCACTGCCTTCATCCGGCGCCTGACGGTGAGACAGAGGAGTGCGGCCGCACAGGTCAGCACGGCGATGGCGCCCTGCAGCGGTGCGTCCCAGACCCTTGGGACGGCCGCCCCGTGCCAGGGCCGGTCCACTCCGAGGACGGTGAGCTGGCCGGCCAGCATCACGAGCAGGGTGGTGGCGAGGTAGACGGAGAGCGAGCCGCGCTGGACGAGGCCGGTGAGCTGGAGGGAGAGCCGTTCCAGGCCGAGCAGCAGGTGACCGAAGACGCTGTCGGCGGTCGGCCAGGCGATCCGCCGGGAGAGCCGGGTCACGGTGGTGCGTACGGCGAAGAGCACCACGCCGCCCGCCATGGCGACGGCCGAGAGCAGGAGGGCGGTCCCGAATCCGTGCCAGAGCGAGAGATGGTACGGATGCGGGGACGGGGGGAACGTGTCCGCGTACGCACTGAGCAGCCGGTCGGCCCATCCGACGCCAGGTCCCAGCACCAGCCCGCAGACCGCGAGCAGGGCGGGCGGCGCGAGGAACGCCCAGCCGACCCGGTGCACCGGGGTGTCCTCGACCCCGGGTTTTCGGGCGAAGGCACCCCAGACGAACCGCAGCGTGTACGCGACGGTCAGCGCCGAGCCCGCGACCGTGCTGCCCAGCGCCCAGCGGTCGGCGGTGTCTCCGTGCAGCAGCGCCTCGAACGCGGCCTCCTTCGCGGCGAAGCCCAGCAGCGGGGGCAGGGCGGCCATGGACGCCGCGGCCACCACCGCGACCGTGCAGACGTGCGGCAGCGCCCGGCCCACACCGGAGAGCTTGCGCAGATCCCGGGTGCCGGCCGCGTGGTCGACGATGCCGGTGACCAGGAACAGCGGGGCCTTGAAAAGGGCGTGGGCCAGGATCATGACGGCGGCGGCCAGTGCGGTGTCCCGGTTGCCGACTCCGGCGAGCAGAGTGAGGAAGCCGAGCTGGCTGACGGTGCCGTAGGCCAGGACGAGCTTGAGGTCGTTCAGGCGCAGCGCGCGCCAGCCGCCGAGCAGCATGGTCGCGGCGCCGAGGACGATCACGACGGGGCGCCAGACCGGCACGTCGGCGAAGCCGGGCGCAAGCCGGGCAACCAGGTAGACACCGGCCTTCACCATCGCGGCGGCGTGCAGATAGGCGCTGACGGGGGTGGGCGCGGCCATGGCGTTGGGCAGCCAGAGGCTGAACGGCCAGATCGCCGACTTCGACAGGGCCCCGCACAGGATCAGCACCACGGCGACCGAGACGCCGAGGCTCGCCCCGGGCGGGTCGGCGAGGATGGCGGAGATCCGGTAGGTACCCGCCGACTGACCGATGATCAGGAAGCCGACGAACATCGCGAGGCCGCCGAGCGTGGTCACGGTGAGCGCCTGGAGCGCAGAGCGGCGGCTGTGTTTCTGCTCGCTGTCGTACCCGATCAACAGGTACGAGAAGACGGTGGTCAGTTCCCAGAACACATAGAGCGAGATCAGGTCGTCGGCGAGGACCAGGGCGAGCATGGCGCCCGCGAACGCGAGGAGGTTCCCGGCGAAGCCGGCCAGCTGTGGGGTCTCGTCCGTGAAGTACGAGGCGCAGTACAGCAGGACGAGCGTGCCGATTCCGGCCGCGAGCAGCACCATCAGTTCGGCGAGTGCGTCGAGCCGCAGATCGGCGGTGACGTCGTACGCCGGCATCCACTGCCACGACCAGGTGACCGAGCCGCCGGACGCCGCGGTGTCCCACTGTGTGGCGGCCCATACGGTGGCGGCGGCAGGTGGCAGCGCGAGCACGATGAAGGCGCGCCTGCCCAGCGCTCGTACCAGCGGGCTCGCGCAGGCGGCCAGGACGAAGTGGCAGACGACGAGCGCGGTCATACGGCCCCGGGGGGCGTTCCGCGCCCGCCCCGGTCGGGCGTCCGGGGCCTGGGCGATGCGTCACGGGCAAAGGGCACTAAATACAGATATATCCCCGACCGTGCTTCACCCGTACGGCGCGCCGCGCCCCGCTCGGCGCGGTGGGTTCACTTGTGCTCGCCGCAGACCCCGCCGTGGTCGCAGTACGGCGCGTTCCCGGTGCGTCCGCAACCGCACAGCATCATCCGGGTCTCCTGGAGCGACGCCTGTGCGACATCCCGCAGGTTCCTCCGAGCTCCGCCGCGGCGCGATGGCCGGTGGGACCAGCAGCCGTCGGCCTCGTCCGGGAAACAGCCGCTGATCGCCGCACAGGGGTGGCTGGTCTTGTACTCGGCGACACCGGGCCCGCGCAGATGAACGTAGTTTCTGCCGTTTCTGGGGAAGCTATTTGATCTTCGCGGCGATGGTCTGGACGAACTCAGGGAGCACATCGTCCCGCCAGACGAAAGGTGCTGGGGCCGGCATGCCCTTGAAAGTCACGGTGGTCTGCCCGCCTACGGTGAACAGCAGCGGGCCTTTGCGGCAGTTCCAACTGCCCTCGTGGTTCCCGGTGATGACACAGTGATCCGCACCCCTCGCACCCTGGTTGGTATTGGTTCCCAGCGCGGCACGATCGACGTAGCTGGCAATCAACTTGGGGTCGGCCACGGCCTCGATCCGGAACCAGAACTGGGTAGCGCTGTAGGTCTCGCCCGGAAGGCGCATGCTGTAGAGGCACTGGCCGGACTCGGACCTGTCACTCTCTTTCCACGAAGAGTCCGCAGCAAATTCCTTGATGGACAAGGCATTGATCGGGCGGCTCTCCTGTTCGATGTTCTTGACGCCAGGGAAGATCGCCTTGATCTCCTCCTGGTCCACGAACGAGCACGCGTCCGGCCACTGATTCGCGGGCAGGATTGCCCCACCCTTGAGCACAGGAAGGTTGACAGGCGCACCTCGGGGGGCGGCCTTGCCTATCGCAACATCACCCTCGGACAACATGTTCGTACTGACCAGGATCGTCAGCAGGACGACATTTGAGATCAGGAGGATGCCCGCCAGGATCAGTATCGTGGCTCTGTTCTTCCGCATGGCGGCCGATTCTCCCTGCGGAGCGAGCTGATTGTCGACCGCATTCGCTACACCGAGGCATCCCGCCCGGGAGATTGACGGGCCGCCTCCGCGCGGGTCCCGGCGTCGACCCGGTCGGTCAGGGCTTGTTCAGGTAGGTGAGGACCGCGAGGACGCGACGGTGTTGTCGCCACTGGTGATGCCGAGTTTGCCGAACAGGAAGGTGGTGTACTTGCTGATGGCGCTTTCACTGAGGAAGAGCTGCCGGCCGATGGCCTGATCGGACAATCCTTCGGCCATGAGGCCGAGCACGGAGTGCTCGCGTTCGGTGAGCCGTCCGAGTCGTCGGTTCGAGGACCCGCTGGACAGCAGCTTGGCGATGACGGCCGGGTCCATGGCGGCCCCGCCATCGGCGACGCGTCTCCTGCCGGCAGATGCTCGTGACAGTACGTCACATCAGCGGCCCACTCGGCCTCATCCCGGCCCGGCGTGAAGAACAGATGCACCTCGTGCGCGGTGATCAACCGCTTGAACCACGGAGCGTCCCTCGCGATCACCCGACCCGCTACTCGGACCGGTCCGGACCGGGCGGCACCTCCGGGTCTCGATGGCGGAGATGTGCGTGATCAGTGATGCACTGGTGAGCCCACTTTCTTTTCATTTTTGCAGTGTGACTAATATCGATGCGTCGAAGTTCTCAACGGATTTGACCAGTCGTGAGGCTGGCATCATCGTCAAGGAGCACGCCCTGCGCACGCGCGCCTCACGGCGGACCGAATCGACCACCATGTCGCTGCGGACGGCCCTGCTCGTACTGGCCGTCGCTTCTTCGAGAGCCGGGACATCCCGTTCGCGGTCTCGATCAACCGCTTCCACGGCCACAACACCCGTACGCCGGACGAGATCAGGGCCACTCTCGACCTCGATCCGCATGTTCCGCTGCTGATCGGCGACGTCCGTGAGCGGCCGTTCGGCCGGGACGTGCTGCTGGCCCTGGTGGACCACCTGATGAGCCTGCCCGTCGCGGCCGGCTGACCGTTCGTTCCCCCTTACTTTTCTCGCTCTGGAGAGATCTGAGATGGCATCACCCCTGCACGTCCTGATTCACGGCGGCGGCATCGGCGGGCTCACCCTCGCCACCGCGCTGGCCCGGCGCGGCCACACCGTCGAGGTCGCCGAGCTCCGCGACGAGCTGGACGCACTCGGCGTCGGCATCATCCAGCCGTCCAACGCCCTCCATGTGATGCGGGAGATCGGGGTTCTCGACGACTGCCTCAAGGCGGGCTTCGAGTGGGAGATCCTGACCATCGCCGACCCGGCGGGCAACACGCTCGCCGAGATACCGCAGCCGCGGATGGGCGACGCGCCCTCCAACAACGGCATCCCGCGCCCCGCCCTGGCCCAGGTGCTCAGCGCCGCCGCCGTCGCCGCCGGGGCCACGATCCGCTTCGGAACCACCATCACCGAGCTGACCGACGACGGCTCCGGCGTGGACGTCGCCCTCTCCGACGGCTCCACCGGCCGCTGGGACCTGGTGGCCGGCTTCGACGGCATCGGTTCGCCGCTGCGCACCCGGCTGTACGGGGACCGTTACGCCCCCGAGTACACCGGCTTCGCCAACTGGCGTGTAACAGTGCCCCGGCAGCCCCAGGTGCGGGGTGTGGTGATGGGCACCGCGGGCAAGGAGGCCAAGGCGTTGCTCACCCCGATCACCGATGAACTGATGTACCTGGGTGCGGTGTTCGCGGAGTCCGAGGAATTCCGGCCGGACCCGGAGCGGGCCCATGAGCAGCTCACGCAGCGGCTGGCGATGTTCTCCGGACCGGTCGCCGAGGCGCTCGCCGCCGTCACCGAACCGGCCGCGGTGGTGTACTCACGGATCTCCCAGGTGACGGTCGAGGAGCCGTGGCACGTCGGCCGGGTGGTGCTGGCCGGTGACGCCGCGCACGCCTCCACCCCGCACATCGCGCAGGGTGCGGCGATGGCCGTCGAGGACGCGCTGGTGCTCGCCGAGTCGCTGGACGCCGAGGCCGGTGTGGCCGCGGCCCTCGAAGCGTGGGAGGCGCGCCGTCGTCCGCGCGCCATGTGGGTGCAGGCCATGTCGCGTGCGGTGCTCAAGCAGGAGACGGGCACCGGGACCACGCCCGAGGAGGACGAACTGCTGAAGGTCGGCATTCCGGGCGCGGCGCATGTGCTGGTGAAGCCCTACTGATCCGCGCGGATCCGCGCATTGCCGGACGGGCTCGGCATGGCCGGCCCGTCCGGCGCGTTCACGGCAGCACCGCCACCCCGTCGATCTCGACGAGCGCCTGCTCGTCCCAGAGTCTCGCCACTCCGATGACCGCCATCGCCGGATAGTCGCGGCCCGCCAACTGACGCCAGATGCGGCCCAGTTCCCCGGCATGGGTCCGGTAGTCGGCCACATCGGTGGCGTACACGGTGACCCGGGCCAGGTCCGCCGGGGCGCCGCCCGCCGCGCGCAGGGCGGTCAGCAGATTGGTGAGCGCCGTCGCGAACTGCTCGGGCAGGGCGGCGCCGATGACCTTGCCGTCCTGGTCGAGGGAGGTCTGCCCGGCCAGGAAGACCAGTTGGCCGCCGGTGGCCGTGACGGCGTGCGAGAAGCCCGCGGGCGGCGAGAGTTCGGCGGGGTTGATCCGGTGGACCGGACTCATGCGGACGCCTCCCGGTTCGCGTACAGCTCCTTGGCGATGATCGTGCGCTGGACCTCGCTGGCGCCCTCGTAGATCCGTGGGGCGCGGACCTCCCGGTAGAGGTGTTCGAGGAGGTGACCGCGGCGCAGGGCGCGGGCGCCGTGCAGTTGGACGGCGGTGTCGACGACGTACTGCGCGGTCTCGGTGGCGTACAGCTTCGCCATGGCCGCGCGGCGCGGTACTCCGGCCTCCCCCGCGTCGTATGCGGCGGCGGCCGCGTACACCAGGAGCCGGGCGGCCTCGGTACGGGTGGCCATCTCGGCGACCTGGTGGGAGACGGCCTGAAGGTCCTTCAGCGGACCGCCGAACGCGGTGCGTTCGGCGGTGTACGCGATCGTGGCATCGAGGGCGGCGCGGGCCATGCCGACGGCGAAGGCGCCGACGCTGGGACGGAACAGGTTGAGGGTGTTCATGGCGACCCGGAAGCCGCGGTCCGGTTCGCCGAGCACATCGTCGGGGGTGACCGGGACGCCGTCGAAGACCAGGCCCCCGATGGGGTGCGGCGAGAGCATGTCGAGTGCGGTGCCGGTCAGTCCGGGTCGGTCGGCGGGGACCAGGAACGCGGTGACGCCACGTGATCCGGCGCCCTGGGTCGTACGGGCGAAAACGGTGTAGAAGTCGGCCTCGGGTGCGTTGGAGATCCAGCACTTCTCGCCGGTCAGCCGCCAGCCGTCGGGGGCGTGTTCGGCGTTCAGGGCCAGGGCGGCCGCGTCGGAGCCCGCGCCCGGTTCGCTGAGCGCGAAGGCGGCGACAGCGCGGCCGGCGCGCACCTCGGGGAGCCAGCGTTCGCGGTGGGCCGGGGTGCCTGCCTGGACCACGGGGTGGGTGCCGAGGCCCTGGAGGGCCAGTGCGGTTTCGGCCTCCGTACAACCGCGGGCCAGGGACTCGCGGAGCAGGCAGAGGTCGAGGGCGCCGGAGTTCAGCAGTCGGTCGAGGAGGCCGGACTCACCGAGTGCGGCGATCAGGGGGCGGTTGACGTGGCCCGGGTCGCCTTTTTCGGCGAGGGGGCGCAGTTGCTGCTCGGCAAGGGCTCTTAGCTCTTCACACCAGGCGATTTGTGCCGGATCGAGCGAGAATGCCGTCATACCGGCGCCTCTCTTGTCGCGTCTCGTCTTCTCTTCTTATCGCGGACCGTTGACTACCGTCACCCAAACGATACGCTCCAGAGGCGACAAGGGGGCGATCCGTCATGGACCCGAAGACCTCAGCGCACCTCGACACCTTCGCCAGGGAGCACCTGCCACCCTCGGACCAGTGGCCGGAACTGCTCTTCGACCTTCCCGAACTGCAGTATCCGGCCCGCCTCAACTGCGCGGCCGAACTGCTGGACCGTACGGTCGACCGCTTCGGCCCCGGGCGCACCGCCTTCCGTACGCCCGACGGCGGAGTCTGGAGCTATGGGGAGCTGCGGGACCGGGTGGACCGGATCGCCCATGTCCTCACCTCCGATCTGGGGGTCGTACCCGGCAACCGTGTCCTGCTGCGCGGCCCCACCACACCCCGTCTGGCCGCCTGCTGGCTCGCGGTGCTGAAGGCGGGCGCGATCGCCGTCACAGTGCTGGCCCAGCAGCGGTCCGCCGAGCTCGCCACCATCTGCTCGATCGCCCGGGTGAGCCACGCACTGTGCGACATCCGGGCGGTCGACGACCTGGTGAAGGCTCAGGTGCCGGGGCTGCGGATCACGGCGTACGGAGGTGACGCCCCGGACGATCTGCTGCACCTGGCCGAGGCCAGGACGGGGCCGTACCGTCCGGTGGACACGGCGGCGGACGATGTCGCACTGATCGCGTTCACCTCGGGCACCACTGGGCGCCCCAAGGGCTGTATGCACTTCCACCGGGATGTGCTGGCCATCGCCGACACGTTCTCGCGCCATGTCCTGCGCCCCACGTCCGACGATGTGTTCGCGGGCAGTCCGCCGCTCGGCTTCACCTTCGGGCTCGGCGGTCTGGTGGTCTTCCCGCTGCGGGCCGGTGCCAGTGCCCTGCTGCTCGAACAGGCCGGCCCGACGCAGCTGCTGCCCGCGCTCGCCGCCCACCGTGTCTCGGTGCTGTTCACCGCACCGACCGCCTACCGCGTGATGCTCGACCACATCGACGAGCACGACCTGAGCGCGCTGCGGCGCTGTGTCTCGGCCGGCGAGAACCTTCCGGTCGCCACCTGGCGGTCCTGGTACGAGCGGACGGGTCTGCGCATCATCAACGGCATCGGCGCCACCGAACTGCTGCACATCTTCATCTCCGCCGCCGACGACGCGGTCCGCCCCGGCACCACCGGAGTTCCCGTGCCCGGCTGGCAGGCCCGGGTGCTGGACCGCGAGGGCAGGCAGGTGCCGGACGGGGAGCCCGGACTCCTCGCCGTCCGCGGTCCGGTCGGCTGCCGCTATCTCGCCGACGAGCGCCAGCGGGACTACGTGGCGCACGGCTGGAATCTCACCGGCGACACCTATGTGCGCGAGCCGGACGGCTACTTCCGTTACGTCGCCCGCGCCGACGACATGATCATTTCCTCCGGCTACAACATCGCGGGCCCCGAGGTCGAGGACGCCCTGCTGCACCACCCCGCGGTGGCCGAGGCCGCGGTGGTGGGCCGGGCGGACGAGCTGCGCGGCCAGATCGTGGTGGCGTACGTGGTGCTGCGAGAGGGCGCGGAACTGGACGCCGACGAGCTGCGCACGTACATGAAGAGCGAACTGGCCCCGCACAAGTGCCCGCGCGTCATCGAGTTCCTGCCCGCCCTCCCCCGCACCGCCACCGGGAAGCTGCAGCGCTTCCGGCTGCGGGACGACTGACCCGGAAATGCGGGTGTCTCGCTCCACGCACACCCGGCAGGATGAGGCATGACCTGGACCTTCACCGATGACGTCAACGCCTTTCTCGACGCGGCCGGCGCCTCGCTGGTCGCCCGGCCCGCCGAGAACACCCTTGTTCTGACCGTGACCGCGACCCTGCGCCGCAGCGGCCCGCACGCCTACGGTGACGCCGACCCGCTGCTGGGCTGGTGGCGCGGGGCGGACGGCGAGGTCGCGGGGACGCTCGTGCAGACACCGCCGCATCCGCCGGTACTGACAGCCATCGCCCCGGAGGCGGTCGCTCCGCTGGCCGCCTCGCTCTCTTTGACCGAGGTCAACGCGGACCGGGCCGTCGCCGAGGCGCTGGCCGCCAACTGGCCCGGCCACCGGGTCGTCCAGGAGCAGCGGCTCTACCGGCTGGGGACACTGATCCCGCCCTCCCCCGCCCCCTCGGGCCGGCCCAGAACCGCCACCGCCGCCGACCGGGAACTGCTGGTGCGCTGGTTCCTCGCGTTCGCCGACGAGGTCGGCCGGCCCGCCACCCATGCCGAACGGCAGGTGGACGAACGGACGGCGTCCGGCAGGCTGACCCTCTGGGAGGTCGACGGCGTCCCGGTGTCGATGGCGGGCGTCTCCCCGCGGATCGCGGGCACGGTGCGGATCGCGCCGGTCTACACGCCTGCCGAGCACCGCGGCCGGGGCTACGCGGCCGCGGTGACGGCGGAGGTCAGCCGGGCGGCACGGGAGGACGGCGCGCAGGAGGTGCTGCTCTTCACCGACCTCGCGAACCCGACCAGCAACGGCGTGTATCAGCGCATCGGTTACCGGGCGGTCTCGGACCGGTTGCTGATCAGCGCGGCAGAGCGATGAGCCGACCGCCGGAACCTGCGTGGCTGGTCGCGGCGAATGTGGTGCGGTGGCGGCGGTACGGGGACCTCGGGCAGGAGCTCCGTCCCGGCACGAAGGCGTACCGGGACGGGCGAAGGTGTATGTCATCGACACCTGTCCCGGGATGGGCCACCAGCAGCTGACCACGATGGGACATGCGCGGCACACCGGCCGCTGGATCACCGTCGCCACGGGGACCCGCCATCTGCACGCCTGCCGGGCGCAGCTGGTGTACATCCCGGCCGTGCTGCAGCGGCGTGCCGGTCCGGGCGCTGCCACGAGACAGGAGGCCGACGAGCCGGCCGCCCTGCTGGAGCGGGTCGCCGGGGAGGAACGGCATGCCCGTCACGGGGCTCCGCACCCCGATGCCTGTCTCTGCCACGCGTGCCTGCCTGTCATCCCAGAGTGAGCCGCGGCTTCGGTGCGTCCGTGCGGCCCGTCGGCGGGGTGCGGCTGCCCGCACGGTACGGGAGCGGCCAGGGCGCGCCCGGTCCGCTGTAGCCCTGGTCGGCCGCCGCGTGCAGCGTCCAGTGCGGGTCGTAGAGATGGGGACGGGCCAGGGCACACAGGTCGGTCCGGCCCGCGAGCAGCAGTGAATTCACGTCGTCCCAGGAGGAGATCGCACCGACCGCGATGACGGGCACGCACAGCGTGTTACGGATCCGGTCGGCGTACGGGGTCTGGTAGGAGCGGCCGTACTCGGGGCTCTCGTCGGGGACGACCTGACCGGTGGAGACGTCGATGGCGTCGGCTCCGTGGGCGACGAAGGCGCGGGCGATCTCGACGGCGTCCTCGGCCGTCGTGCCGCCCTCGGCCCAGTCCGTGGCGGAGATACGGACGGTCATGGGCCGGTCGTCGGGCCAGTCGGCGCGCATCGCGTCGAAGACTTCGAGGGGGAAGCGGAGTCGGCCCTGCAGCGATCCGCCGTAGTGGTCGGTGCGGTGGTTGGTGAGCGGCGAGAGGAAGCCGGAGAGCAAGTAGCCGTGGGCGCAGTGGAGTTCGAGCAGGTCGAAGCCGCAGAGGTCGGCACGCCGGGCCGCGGCTGCGAATTGTTCGCGTACGGCATCGAGGCCGGCCCGGTCCAAGGCGTGCGGGACCTGGTTGACGCCGTCGGTGTACGGGATCGGGGAGGCGGCGGTGAGCGGCCAGTTGCCGTGGTCGAGGGGCTGGTCGATGCCTTCCCACATCAGTTTGGTGGAGCCCTTGCGCCCGGAGTGACCGAGTTGGACGCCGATGGCCGTACCGGGTGCGCTCGCATGGACGAAGTCGGTGATCCGGGTCCAGGCGGCAGCCTGTTCGGGGGTGTAGAGGCCGGTGCAGCCGGGGGTGATGCGGCCGTCGGCGCTGACGCACACCATCTCCGTCATGACGAGCCCTGCGCCGCCGAGTGCGCGTGCGCCCAGGTGGACGAGGTGGAAGTCGCCGGGGACGCCGTCGACGGCCGAGTACATGTCCATGGGTGAGACGACGACGCGGTTGCGGAGTTCGAGGCCGCGCAGCCGCAGCGGGGTGAACATCGGCGGGGTGCCCGGGGCACAGCCGAATTCCTCCTCGACGGCGGCGGTGAAGGAGGGGTCGCGCAGCCGCAGATTGTCGTGGGTGACGCGGCGGCTGCGGGTGAGAAGGTTGAAGGCGAACTGGCGGGGCGGCTGGTCGACGTAGGTGCCGAGCTCCTCGAACCAGCGCAGGCTGGCCGCGGCGGCCCGCTGGGTCGATTCGACGACCGGCCGGCGCTCGGTCTCGTACGCGGCCAGTGCGCCCGGCAGGTCGGGCTGTTCCTCGATGCAGGCGGCGAGCGCGAGGGCGTCCTCGACGGCCAGTTTGGTGCCGGAGCCGATGGAGAAATGCGCGGTGTGGGCGGCATCGCCGATGAGGACCGTGTTGCCGTGCGACCAGCGGGCGTTGACGACGGTACGGAAGGTGAGCCAGGAGGAGTTGTTGGAGCGCAGCGGCCGGCCGCCGAGCGCCTCGGTGAAGATCTTGGCGCAGCGTACGGTCGAGTGCTCCACGTCGCAGGTGTCGAATCCGGCGGCGAGCCAGACCTCCTCGCGCATCTCGACGATGACGGTGGAGGCGTCGGCCGAGAAGGGGTAGCCGTGGAGCTGCATCACCCCGTAGGCGGTCTCGGCGATCTCGAAGCGGAAGGCGTCGAGGGCGAAGTCGGCGGCGAGCCAGATGTAGCGGCAGCGGTGGGTGGTGAGGCGGGGGCCGAAGGTGTCGGCGTGCGCGGCGCGGGTGAGGCTGTGCACGCCGTCGGCGGCGATCACCAGGTCGTAGGCGGCGGCCAGCTCGGCGGCCGGCGGTGCCTCGGTGCGGAAGCGGAGCCGTACGCCGAGCCAGTCGCAGCGTTCGTGCAGGATCTCCAGGAGTCTGCGCCGGCCCAGCGCCGCGAAGCCGTGACCGCCGGAGGTCTGGGTCACGCCGCGGTGGACGATGTCGATGTCGTCCCACCGTACGAACTCGTCCTGGAGTGCCCGGTAGACGACGGGGTCGGCGTGCTCGATGCCGCCGAGGGTTTCGTCGGAGAGGACGACGCCGAAGCCGAACGTGTCCTCGGGGGCGTTGCGCTCCCAGACGGTGATGTCGCGTTCCGGGTCGAGCCGCTTGAGCAGGGCCGCGGCGTAGAGTCCGCCGGGGCCGCCGCCGATGACCGCGATGCGCTTCACGCCGGTCCGATTCGCGCCGGGCGCCGTCGCGGCGGACGGCCCGGTTCCGGTCGCGCTGGTGTCGGGCGGCATCGTGCTACCGGCCTTGCCACTTCGGTGGCCGCTTCTCCGTGAAGGCGGCGTGGAATTCGGCGTAGTCGTCACCGTGCATCAGCAGGGCCTGGGTCGCGGCGTCCATCTCGACCGCGGCGGCGAGCGGCATGTCGAGTTCGGCGGTGAGCAGCGCCTTGGTCTGGGCGAGGGCGAGGGCCGGTCCGTCGGCGAGGCGGCGGGCGAGTGCTGCCGCACGCACATCCGCCTGGCCCTCTTCGGTCAGCTCGCTGATCAGTCCGATCCGTTCCGCTTCGGGTGCGCGGACCGGTTCGCCGAGCATCAGCAGCCGGGTGGCATGGCCGAGGCCGACGACGCGCGGCAGCAGATAGGCGGCGCCCATGTCGCCGCCGGAGAGACCGACCTTGGTGAAGAGGAAGGCGAAGCGGGCGGACGGATCGGCGATCCGGAAGTCGGCGGCCAGCGCAAGAACCGCGCCGGCACCTGCGGCCACGCCGTGTACGGCGGCGATGACGGGGAAGGGGGTTTCACGTAGGGCCCGCACCACCTGGCCGGTCATGCGGTTGAAATCGAGGAGCTGGGCGGTGTCCATGGCGAGTGTCGCGCCGATGATGTCGTCGACATCTCCGCCTGAGCAGAAACCGCGGCCCTCCCCCGCGAGCACCAGAGCGCGCACGGTGCGTTCGCGGGACAGTTCGGCAAGCAGGTCGCGCAGGTCGGCGTAGGCACCGAAGGTGAGAGCGTTGAGTTTCTCGGGGCGGGCGAGGGTGACGGTGGCAACTCCGTCGTCCGTCGTCAGCCGCAGATGGCGCCAGTCATCCGTACGGGGGGCGGAGCTGGGAAACGGGCTCATCGAGGGGGCTCCCCTTCAGCCGTCGGGCTGCTACCTGCGAACGAACTTATCACTCGTACGTGACTCCCGTCACGAGCACGCAATAGGCGGAGCGTGAGAACTTAATGCCGAACGTCCCCTTCGTACCGGTCGGCGGCCCCTTGCCCGTGTCGTTTCACTTCGTAAAGTTGAAACCGAGAAGTCTTGACCTCCAGGAAGTTCGTGAACTCCGGAACGGAAACCGTGCTGTGCCCTCCGATGTCCCTCTCCCCGCCTCCTGGCGGATCGCCCTGCCGCATTCGACGGTGGCCGTACCGGTCGCTCGCGCCCTGATCCGTACGGCACTGGCGGACATCGCAGCACCGGCCGATTCCGATACCGCCGAGCTCCTCACCGCCGAACTGGTCGCCAACGCCGTGGAGCACACCCGCAGCGACGAACCCATCGAGCTGGTGGTGGAGCTCCTGCCGACCGGCTGCCAGGTGGAGGTGCACGACCGCGACCCGGCCCCGCCGGGCGATCTCTCCTATCCGGAGCCCGGCAGTGCGCCGGACCCCTGGCAGGAACACGGCCGGGGTCTGCTGCTGATCCGTACACTCAGCTCGTCCTGCGGTCACCGCACGACGGAGCACGGCAAGGCGGTGTGGTTCACCCTGCCGTCCCGTACGCCTCGGAGCTGACCGGACATCTCGGAGCTGACCGGCCGCCCTCATCAACCCGCGTCGGCAGCGGCCAGACGGGAACGGCTGCGGCCGTAGAAGGCGTACACCGCCGCACCGACGATCAGGAAGACGGCGAACTGCACCCAGGTCGCCCAGCCCGTCCCGTACATCAGATAGAGGCAGAAGACGACACCCAGGAGCGGGCTCACCGGGTAGAGCGGCACCCGGAACGAGCCCGTCACCTCAGGGTTTCGGCGGCGCAGCACGATCACCGCGATGTTCACCGCGACCATGGTGCCCAGCGTGCCGATGGTCGTCAGATTCACCACCACGTCGAGCGACGAGAAGGCCGCCGGGATCGCGAAAACGGCCGCCACGATCCAGGTGTTCGCGACCGGTGTCGCCGTCCGCGGCGAGACCCGCTCGAAGACCCGCGGGATCAGACCGTCGCGGGACATCGACATCAGGATGCGGGTCTGCCCGTACATCACCGCGAGCACGACGGACGCGATCGCGACGACCGCTCCGAAAGCGATGATTCCACCGCCGACGGTCGAGTCGGTGACCTGGTCGACGACGATCGAGAGCGCGGCCGGCTTGTCGGCGACGGCCTCCGGGCCGAGGGCACCGATGGCGGCGAGCGCGACGGCGCAGTAGAGCAGGGTGACGAGGCCGATGCAGACCATGATCGCGATCGGGATGTTCCGCCGCGGGTTCTTGACCTCTTCGCCCGCGGTGGTGATGGCGTCGAAGCCGATGTACGAGAAGAAGGCCAGCGACGCACCGGCGGTGACCCCGCCCGCCCCGTGGGCGACGAACGGCGTGAGATTCCCATGCTCGAAGGCGGTGAAGGCGATGACGCAGAACATGATCAGAATGGCGATCTTGAGGACCGCCATCGCGGTGGTGGCCCCCGCACTCTCCCGGACGCCGCGCACCAGCAGGGTGGCGGCCATCATGACCACCAGGACCGCGGGCAGATTGATCACTCCGCCGTCGCCGGGTCCCGCCGAGAGGGCCGCCGGCAACTGCCAGCCGAACAAGCTGTTCAGCAGCTCATTGACGTACTGGCTCCAGCCGACGGCGACCGCGGAGACCGAGACTCCGTACTCCAGCAGCAGACACCAGCCGACGAGGAACGCGATGCGTTCGCCGAGGGTCGCGTAGGCGAAGGAGTACGAGCTGCCGGACACCGGGATCGCACTGCCCAGCTCGGCGAAGGAGAACGCGGTGAAGATGCAGGTGATCGCGGCGAGCACGAACGACAGCACGACCGCGGGGCCCGCCTCGGCGACGCTGTCGGAGAGGCCGACGAAGATTCCGGTGCCGACGACGGCGCCGACACCGAAGCACACCAGCTGGAAGAGCCCCATGGTGCGTTTGAGGCCGTGCCCCTCCAGGTCGGCACCGGACTCGGCGATCAGCTGGTGGGGGCTCTTGATGCGTGGCCCGGAGGGACGCAGGGAGCTCGGTGGGCGCAGCGGACTCACGGGGATGGTCTCTTCTCTGGTGGAGCATGTGGGGGGATATGCACCCGGGGCCCTGTGGGGGAGCTCCGGGTTCTGGTGACACACGCGAAAATGGGGTTCGAACGTGCGAGCTCGAACCCCACCAAGAGACAACATATTAGTCGCCTTCGCGCATGTTCACCCAATCAGGCGCATGATCATGCAGCAGTCAGCTTGTGGCCGTCAGGGTTGCCACCAGAACGGCCTTGATCGTGTGCATCCGGTTCTCGGCCTCGTCGAAGACGACCGAGTGCGTGGACTCGAAGACCTCGTCGGTGACCTCCAGCTCCGTCAGCCCGTGGGCGGCCTCGATCTCCCGCCCGACCTTGGTGCCGAGGTCATGGAAGGCCGGGAGGCAGTGCAGGAACTTCACGTCGGCGTTGCCGGTGGCGCGCAGGACGTCCATGGTCACGGCGTACGGCGCGAGAGCCTCGATGCGCTCGCCCCAGACCTCCTTGGGCTCGCCCATGGAGACCCAGACATCGGTGGCGACGAAGTCCGCGCCCTTGACGCCCTCGGCGATGTCCTCGGTGAGAGTGACCGTCGCACCACTGGCCTCGGCCAGCCTGCGGGCCTCGGTGACGATCTCCTCGGCCGGCCAGTACGACTTCGGCGCGACGATCCGTACGTCCATGCCCAGCAGGGCGCCGGTGACCAGGTAGGAGTTGCCCATGTTGAAGCGGGCGTCGCCGAGGTAGGCGAAGGCGATCCGCTCCAGCGGCTTCTCGCTGTGCTCGGCCATGGTGAGGACGTCGGCGAGCATCTGGGTCGGGTGCCAGTCGTCGGTGAGTCCGTTGAAGACCGGAACGCCGCCGTACGCAGCCAGCTCCTCGACGGCCGCCTGGCTGTCACCGCGGTATTCGATGCCGTCGAACATCCGACCGAGGACGCGGGCCGTATCCTTCACCGACTCCTTGTGCCCCAGCTGCGAGCCGGAGGGGTCGAGATACGTCGTGGACGCACCCTGATCGGCGGCCGCCACCTCGAAGGCGCAGCGGGTACGGGTCGAGGTCTTCTCGAAGATGAGCGCGATGTTCTTGCCGCGCAGCCGCTGCACTTCGGTCCCCGATTTCTTGGCGGCCTTGAGCTCGGCCGCGAGATCGATCAGGCCGCGGAACTCCTCGGCCGTGAAGTCCAGCTCCTTGAGGAAGTGGCGGCCTGCGAGATCTATGGCCATGAGACTGCTCCTGGGTCCGGTGAGGTCGTGCATACAATGACCCTGGAAGTCTATACGAAGCACTGCATTGCTATACGGAGCCCTTATACGACGACTCTTCGGGCGGAGTCTTTTCGTGGGGGACTCTTTGTGCAGAGTCTCTTTCCTTGCGCCGTGTCGCGCACCGCTGCACCAGGTCGTGCACCGCTACACCGGATCACGCACCACGGGGCAGCTCATGCAGCGGGGGCCGCCCCTGCCCCGGCCGAGTTCGCTGCCGCGGATCTCTATGACCTCGATGCCCTCCTTGCGCAGATAGGTGTTGGTGGTGGCGTTGCGCTCGTACGCGACGACGACGCCCGGCTCGACGGCCAGCACATTGCAGCCGTCGTCCCACTGCTCGCGCTGGGCGGCGTGCGCATCCTGGGTGGCTGTGAGGACCCGGATCGAGTCCAGGCCCAGGGCGTGCGCGATCGCGTCGTGCATGTGCTCCGGCGGATGGTCGGTGACCTTCAGGTCCCTCGGCCCTTCACCGGGCTCGATCGTGTACGAGCGGAGCATGCCCAGCCCCGCGTACTTGGTGAAGGTGTCGCCGTCGATCATCGTCATGACCGTGTCGAGGTGCATGAACGCCCGGCGCTTGGGCATGTCGAGCGCGACGATCGTGTGCGCCGAGCCGGCGTCGAAAAGTCCACGGGCCAGCATCTCCACCGCCTGCGGGGTGGTGCGCTCGCTCATCCCGATGAGTACCGCGCCGTGGCCGATGACCAGTACGTCGCCGCCTTCGATGGTGGAGGGGTAGTCGTCCTGCCCCTCCGACCAGTGGTGGAAGACGCCTGCGTCGGGGCCGGTGAAGAGGGGGTGATGGCGGTAGATCGCCTCGAAGTGGACGGTCTCGCGCTGCCGGGCCGGCCAGCGCATCGCGTTGATCGACACCCCGTCGTATATCCAGGCCGAGGTGTCCCGGGTGAAGAGATGGTTCGGCAGCGGGCCGAGCAGGAAGTCGTCCAGGTCCATGACATGGAAGCGGACGGAGGTCGGCTCGCTGTGCCGCTCCAGGAACTCCCGCTTGGTCATCCCGCCGACCAGCGCCTCGGCCAGCTCGGCGCTGGGCAACTCCTCGAAGGCGGCCCGCAGATGCTCGGTGGCGAGCGGGCCGTACTCCTTCTCCTCGAAGACCCGGTCCAGGACGAGCCGCCTGGCCACCGGAATCTCCAGCGACTCGCGGAGCAGATCGCCGAAGAGGTGCACCTCCACTCCGCGGTCGCGCAGCACGTCCGCGAAGCCGTCGTGCTCCTGGCGGGCGCGGCGCACCCAGAGCACGTCGTCGAACAGGAGCGCGTCCTTGTTGCTGGGGGTGAGCCGCTTCAGTTCAAGATCGGGACGGTGCAGGATGACGCGGCGCAGCCGCCCGGCCTCGGAGTCGACATGGAATCCCATGCATCCATCCTCACCGTGCGGAGCGCCGTTCACCCGGCGAATCGCCAGCGGTTTTCCGTTGATCTCACCGGAAAACCCGCTGACGCCACTGCCTACAGCCGTGGGTCGACCGGCTCCGACTCCAGGGCCAGCACCGCGAACACCGCCTCGTGGACCCGCCACAGCGGCTCCCCGTCGGCCAGCCGGTCCAGCGCTTCGAGCCCCAGCGCGTACTCCCGGAGCGCCAACGACCGCTTGTGGCCGAGGAACCGGCCGCGCAGCCGCTCCAGATTCTCCGGGCGGGTGTACTCGGGGCCATAGATGATCCGGAGGTACTCCCGGCCGCGCACCTTGATGCCCGGCTGGACCAGCCTGCCCTTGCCGTCCCGTACGAGCGCGGCGAGCGGCTTGACGACCATGCCTTCGCCGCCGCGGCCGGTCATCTCCAGCCACCAGTCGATACCGGAGCGCACCGACGCCTCGTCACCGGTGTCGACGACGAGCCTGCGGGTGACCTGGAGCAGACCGGTCGGATCGTGCTCGACCAGCCGGTCGAGCCAGGCCAACTGCTCGTCGTGCGGTACGGAGGCCAGCGAGCGGCCCTGCACGGCGAGGATCTGGAACGGCGCGAGCCGCACCCTGTCCAGGCCCTGGGTGCTCCAGCAGTAGCGGCGGTACGCCTCGGTGAACGCGATCGCGTCCTCGGCCCGTCCCTGCTGGCGGTCCGCGAGCGCGCCCACGTCCACCCCACGGGCCACCGCTGCCGCGAGTGCCGCGTTGGCCTCCGGGAAGACCGCCCCGGATGCGGCACCGACCGCGGCGTACTGCGAGCGCAGCAGCCCGGCCGCCTTGAGAGACCACGGCATCAGCTCGGCGTCGAGCAGCACCCAGTCGGTGTCCCATTCCTCCCAGAGTCCGGCGGCGGCGACGGCGGTGCGCAGCCTGCCGAGGATCACCTCGGTGAGTGCGACGTCGTCGAGGAACGGCCTTCCCGTGCGGGTGTAGAGAGCCCCGGTCGGACCTCCCTCACCGCCGGAGGCGTGGGAGGTCCCCCCTGCGCCGAACCTCTCACGGGCGGTGTTCGCGTCCCGGCAGACCAGCACCACCGCGCGTGAGCCCATGTGCTTCTCCTCGCACACGACCTTGGTGACACCGTCCGCCCGGTACTGGGCGAAGGCCTCGGCCGGGTGCTCCAGATAACCGTCCTCGTGCGAGGTGGCGGTGGGCGCCATGGTCGGCGGGAGGTAGCCGAGCAGCCGCGGGTCGATGGCGAACCGGCTCATGACTTCGAGCGCCGCCGCGGCGTTCTCCTCGCGGACCGAGATGCGGCCCATGTGCCGGGTCTCCACGATCCGGCGGCCGTGCACATCTGCGAGGTCCAGCGGCCTGCCCTCCCTGCCCCCGGGCGCCTCGGTGGTCAGCGGCTTGGCCGGCTGGTACCAGACCTTCTCGGCCGGTACGTCGACGAGCTCGCGCTCCGGCCAGCGCAGCGCGGTCATCTTCCCGCCGAAGACCGCACCGGTGTCCAGGCAGATGGTGTTGTTGACCCAGGAGGTGTTGGGCACCGGGGTGTGGCCGTAGACCACGGCGGCACGGCCGCGGTACTCCTGCGCCCACGGGTAGCGCACGGGCAGGCCGAACTCGTCGGTCTCACCGGTGGTGTCCCCGTACAGCGCGTGCGAACGGACCCGCCCGGAGGTGCGCCCGTGGTACTTCTCGGGCAGTCCGGCGTGACAGACGACGAGCTTGCCCTCGTCGAGCACGTAGTGGCTGACGAGCCCGTCGATGAACTCCCGCACCTGCTCACGGAAGGCGGGGTCCTTCTCGTCCTCGCGGTCCAACTGCTCGATGGTCTCGGCAAGTCCATGGGTGTGCTGGACCTTGCGGCCCTTGAGGTAGCGGCCGAGCTTGTTCTCGTGGTTGCCC
Organism: Streptomyces sp. NBC_01224; assembly: GCF_036002945.1. Lineage (NCBI taxonomy): Bacteria > Bacillati > Actinomycetota > Actinomycetes > Kitasatosporales > Streptomycetaceae > Streptomyces > Streptomyces sp. NBC_01224. Next base: position 2,214,153 of record NZ_CP108529.1, read on the forward strand.
GGCACGCACAGGGCGTTGCCCGCCGACACCATGGACATGACGCGGCGCAGTACCCCGGGGCTGTCGGGGCCGCGGTCCACGAGGTCGCCGACGAAGACCGCCGTACGCCCTTCGGGGTGCGCACCGTCGACGTAGCCGAGCTTGCCGAGCAGGGCCTCCAGCTCCGAACTGCAGCCGTGGATGTCGCCGATGATGTCGAAAGGTCCGGTGAGGTGGCGGAGGTCGTTGTAGCGGCGCTCCAGCACCACTTCGGCGTGCTCCGCCTCCTCTTCGGTGCGCAGAATATGCACCTTGCGGAAGCCCTCGCGCTCCAGGCCGCTCAGCGAGCGGCGCAGTTCACGGCGGTGGCGCTGGATGACGTGGCGCGGCATGTCGGCGCGGTCGGGGCGGGCCGCATTGCGCGCGATACAGACCTCTTCGGGCAGGTCGAGAACGACCGCGATGGGCAGCACGTCGTGGCTCCTGGCCAGCTGGACCAGTTGCTTGCGGCTCTCGGACTGGACGCTGGTGGCGTCCACGACGGTCAGCCGCCCGGCGGCGAGCCGCTTGCCCACGATGTAGTGCAGGACGTCGAAGGCGTCACGGCTGGCGCTCTGGTCGTTCTCGTCGTCGGCGACCAGGCCGCGGCAGAAGTCCGAGGAGACGATCTCCGTGGGCTTGAAGTGCTTACGGGCGAAGGTGGACTTGCCGGAACCGCTGGCTCCGATGAGCACCACGAGGGAGAGGTCGGTCACCGGCAACGTGCGCGAAGTACTGGTCATGCGACTTTCGCCTCCTTCTCGGTCTCGTTGGCGGTCTCGTGCCAGGACTCGTTCTTGCTCTCGTTCTTGCTCTCGCTCTCAGTCGTGCCCCCATCGGCCGGGGTCATCGTGAACACCGCCATCTGTGTGGGCGGCCCCACCTCGGGGTCGTCGGGCCCCACGGGGACGAGATCGACGCCGTATCCATGCCGCTGTGCCACCTCCTGGGCCCAGTCGCGGAACTCGGCCCTGGTCCACTCGAACCGGTGGTCGCCGTGGCGCACATGCCCGGCCGGAAGGGTCTCCCAGCGGACGTTGTACTCGACGTTCGGCGTCGTCACGAGCACGGTCCGCGGTCGGGCCGAACCGAACACGGCGTATTCCAGCGCGGGCAGCCTCGGCAGGTCGAGGTGCTCGATGACCTCGCTGAGCACGGCCGCGTCATACCCCTTGAGCCGCTTGTCGGTGTAGGTGAGGGAGCCCTGCTGAAGTGTGACCCGTCCGGCCTGCCGCTCCCCCATCCGGTCCATCTTCAGCCGTCGTGAGGCGATGGTGAGGGCGCGCATCGAGACATCGACGCCGACGATCTCCGTGAAGCCCACGTCCTTGAGCAGTGCCTGCACCAACTGGCCCTGACCGCAGCCCAGGTCGAGGATCCGGCTCGCCCCGGCGGTGCGCAGCGCGTCGAGGATCGCGGTGCGCCGCTGCTCAGCGAGCGGCACCGGCTTCTCCTCGGTGTCGGTCGTCTCGTCCACCGCGTTGTCGATGCTCTCGACGTCCAGGTCGTCCGATTCGGCGAGCCGCACCAGTTCGAGCCGCTGCATCGCCTGCCGCGTCAGCCCCCAGCGTCGGGACAGATAGCGGCTGGTGATCAGCTTCTGCTCGGGGTGGCCTGCCAGCCAGCCCTCGCCGGCCCGCAACAGCTTGTCCACCTCGTCCGGTGCGACCCAGTAGTGCTTGGCGTCGTCGAGCACCGGCAGCAGGACATACAGCTGCCGCAACGCATCCGCCAGCCGCAACTCGCCTTCCAGCACCAGCCGTACGTACCGCGAGTCCCCCCACTCCGGGAACTGCTCGTCCAGAGGTACGGCCACGGCGTCCACGCTCTTCCAGCCGAGCGGCCCGAAGAGCTTGCGCACCAGTTCCGCGCCGCCGCGCGCCGGCAGTGCGGGCACCTCGATCCTCAGCGGAAGCGGCGCCTGTGCACGTTCGGGCAGTGCGCGGCACACACCGTTCAGCGCGGTCTTGAAGACCGTGCTCATCGCGACGGAAAGCAGCGAGGACGCCGCATACGGACGGTCGTTGACGTACTGCGCGAGCGCCGCGTCGGGGGCGCCGCCCCGGCCCTTGCCCTTGCCGCGCCGCACCAGCGCCACGGGATCCACCTCCAGCAGGAGCGCCGCTGTGCAGCGCTCGGCGGATGCCTCGGGATAGAAGACATGCGCGGTGCCATGGGAGGTGGAGAACGTCTGCGCCTTCTCGGGATGCTTGTGCAGCAGAAAGCCGAGGTCGGTCGCGGGACGTTCCGGGTTGCCGGTCGCGCTGATTGTCAGGAACACACGTCCGAGTATGGTCCGCTTCACTCGCCCCCCACCAGGTATTTTCATGTGTCTACGGCACTGTCGACCCTCCTTTCCCTTCACCTGCCGTCGCTGCGCCGAGCAGCCCGGCCAGCTCCGCGATGGTCTCCGGGCCGACCCGGCAGCAGCCACCCACCAGCCGGGCGCCGGCGTCCTTCCAGGCCCGTACTCTCCCGGGATCGAAGGTGGGGGCACCAGCCCACTCCCGGCCGCCGGCATCCCACCGCTCACCGCTGTTCGGATAGACCACGACCGGTTTCCCGGCCACCTCCGCCGCCGCCCGCACCGCCCGGTCCGCGTCCGACGGATCACAGCAGTTCACCCCGACTGCCAGCACACGGTCATGCCCCGAGGCGAGGGCGAAGGCCGTCTCCAGCGACTGCCCCGCACTGGTCCGGTCCCCCGCCACGCTGTACGAGAGCCAGACGGGCACCCCGCACCCCTCGACCGCCCGCAGCAACGCCTCGGCCTCGTCGATGTCCGGCACCGTCTCCAGCGCCAGCACATCGGGCCCTGCGGCGGCCAGCGCCTCCACCCGCGGCCGGTGAAACCGCTCCAGCTCCCGGACGGAGAGCCCGTAGCGGCCCCGGTACTCGCTGCCGTCCGCCAGCATCGCCCCGTACGGGCCGACCGAGGCGGCGACCCAGATCTCCCGCTCCACCGCACCCGCGGCCCGCCGCGCCAGCCGCACACTGCGGGCGAACAGCTCCGCCGCCTGGGCCCGTCCTATACCCCGCCCCTCGAATCCCTCGAAGGTCGCCTGGTAACTGGCCGTGATGAGCACCTGCGCACCCGCCCGCACATAGGCAGTGTGCGCGGCCTCGATCTGCCCCGGCCCGTCGGCCAGCAGCCCGGCCGACCACAGGGCGTCGGACAGATCGCAGCCCTGCGCCTCCAGCTGGTTGGAGAGACCACCGTCGAGCAGGACCGTCCCCTCCAAGAGGGCACGATCGAGCGCACGGGCGGGCGAACCGTTGGCTGAACGGACGGGTTGCATGGGTGACTCCCTCGTGAGCCGGACCCGGACCTGGTTCGGGTGAGCGGCGACCGATCCCTGACTCGGGTGAGCCGGGATGGTTCCCGGTTCAGGCGAGCCGGGATGGTTCCCGGCTCAGGTGAACTGGGACTGGACCTGGGAGGAGATCAGCTCCAGGTGCTCCAGGTCGTCCAGATCCAGGACCTGGAGGTAGATCCGGGACGACCCGATCGCGCCGTACCTGCCGATCTTGTCGACCACCTCGGCGGGTGAGCCCGCGAGCCCGTTCGCCTTCAGCTCCGCCACCTCACGGCCGATGACGGAGGCGCGCCGCGCCACCTCGGCGTCGTTCTTACCGACGCAGACCACCAGGGCGTTGGAGTACACCAGGTCGTCCGGTCCGCGGCCGACCGCCTTCGCCGCCTCCTTGACCCGGCCGAACTGCTTCTCGCTGTCCTCCAGCGACGCGAAGGGAATATTGAACTCGTCCGCGTACTGCGCTGCCAGCCTCGGTGTGCGCGTCGCACCATGACCGCCGATCAGGACCGGCACCTTGGCCTGCGCCGGCTTGGGCAGCGCGGGCGAATCGGTCAGCTGGTAGTAAGTGCCGTCGAAGCTGAACGTCTTGCCGATCTCGGTCGCCCAGAGCCCGGTGACGATCTCCAGCTGCTCCTCCAGCCTGCCGAACTTCTCCTTGGGGAACGGAATGCCGTAGGCCTTGTGCTCCTCCTCGAACCAGCCTGCGCCGAGGCCGAGCTCGACGCGTCCGCCGGACATCTGGTCGACCTGCGCGACCTGGATGGCGAGCACGCCGGGGAGCCGGAAGGTACCCGCGGTCATCAGCGTGCCGAGCCGGATCCGCTTGGTCTCGCGCGCCAGCCCGGCCAGGGTGATCCACGCGTCGGTCGGGCCGGGCAGCCCGTCCCCCGGGCCCATGCGGAGGTAGTGGTCGGAGCGGTAGAAGGCGTCGAAGCCGAGGTCTTCGGCCGCTTTGGCGACGGTGAGCAGGGTGTCGTAGTCGGCCCCTTGCTGGGGCTCGGTGAAGATTCGAAGATCCATGCATCCATCCTGCACCTCCGGATGCCGGTCATTCCCCTCCTTCTCCCTGCCACGCGCCGCCACTGCCGAAGCCCTCCACGGTCACGGCCGTCCCCTACACCGTCCCGTCCCTCGTCACTTCCTGAATCCTGCGCGGTCACAGCTGTCCCGCCGCCGAGCCCGCCGGTCCGCGGATCGCACCGTAGGGGCCGTCCCGCTCCCGGCCCCGCTCCAGATCCTGCTGCCGCTCCCGGTCCTGCTCGTCGAGGCGCCGGAGCATTCCGTGCACCCGGTCCATGGACTCGTCGGCCGCGTCGATCGCCTCCATGCACTGCCAGTAGAGCCCCTGCTCGTCGGTCTCGCAGGCCACCCCGACCAGGGCTATCCCCACCTCCCCGAGCAGTGTGCCCAGCCCCGTCAGCGTCGCCCTCGGTTCGGCGAGCTCGGAGAGCTGCGCGGCCCGCGCCACTCCGGCCCGCGCCGCCGGGTGGTCCAGCGCCCCGCCGCTCCTTCCGCCGATCTCGCTGAGCCCACGCGCCTCTCCCCGTAGCTCCTTGGGCCCGTCCGCCGCCAGCCGGCTGCCGATCGCCTGAGCGAGCGCCTGGGCCTGCCATGCCTCGGCGATGATGTCCGGCGTGCAGCGGCTCTGTGCCAGAGCACGCCGGCTGACTCCCACAAGCCGCTCCGCTTCCATGCGTTACCCCCGTCCGTACGAAAAGCCGCTCAACTCATCCATTACCCACAGTGAGGGTGCTGGTACCGAAAAGCCAGGGGAATTCGGAAATCTGTGGACACGAAGTCGACTGTGAATAAGTTGATCACTCCGAAGAGTGACGATCTGGCGAATCAAGGGGGTCCGGGCGCTCCGGCACCGGGAATCGGGCCTCATTCCGGTCGATCTTCTCCGCCAGCGCCGCCAGTGCGTCGATCCCCAACACCTCGCAGAACTGCAGCAGATAAGCGAGAACATCCGCGACCTCGTCCGCCACCCGGTGCGCCGTCTCGGGTGTCTCCATCACCCGCACCGACTGCTCCGGCGTCAACCACTGGAAGATTTCGACCAGTTCGGACGCCTCGACGCTCAGCGCCGCCGCCAGGTTCTTCGGGGTGTGGTACTGCTCCCAGTCCCGCGCAGCCGCGAACGCGGCGAGCCGTTGCTGCAGGGCACGTACATCAAGTTCTGTCACGCCTTCAGGTCTACCACCGTCACCCCGGCCGTCTCCCGGGCTCGCACCGCACCCGACTCCGTGACCGTCCCCACCAGCCTGAGGTGCCCGGCCGCCCCGATCGACACCGCCAGATCCAGCAGTCCGCGCAACTGCCTTCCGTCCAGGTCCCGGTCGAGTCCGTCGGCCAGCACGGTGAGGGTCTGCATGGCCGACGGCACCTCGCCCGCGGCGTCCACCGCCAGCACCCCGGGGCCGGTGTGCAGCACCAGAGCGAGCGCGAGGTACCTCAGCTCACCGTCGCCGAGCCGGCCGACCGGCGTCGCATGACCCCCGCCGCGCCCGACGGTCGCGCGCAGCAACCCGTCCGCGAGCCGCTCGACACCGAGTGCGGTCACCGGCCCCGCGCATCCTGCGTGAGTCGCCGCGACCAGCCGGGCGTGGCGTTGGGCGCACTGCGTGTGTGTGCGCTCCAGCACCGCCGCGAGGTTGTCGCAGCCGCGGCGCAGCCGGCCGTCGCCCGCGGGTACGGGCGCACGCATCCGCGGCGGCTGCGGTTCACAGGCGAAGACCGACCGCAGAGCCACGACCATCTGTTCGGCGGCGGCAAGGACCTGTAACTGCCCCTCGGTCCTGCCCGCCACCCGCAGCGGCAGCAGGGCAGTTCCGAGGCGGTCGTCCGGCAGCGGCGCACGCGTCACAGGGACCGCGCCCGCGGTGTGCCAGGCCGCCTGGACCGTCGAGCGCCCCGGGTCACGCAATGCGGTGGTGAGCAGGGTCTCGCCACCGCCGGTGAGCCGTTCACCGACGATACGGAGGGTGGGCTCCGCCTGAACCGCCACGTCGAGCCGTACCGGTCCTGCCGGACCGTCCGTCGTGCAGCCGATCCGGAATCCGCGGCGGCCCTGCGCATCGGCCACGGCGCCTTCCGGTACGCACCCCGCCGGGTCCGGGAAGACCTCGTCGAGCGGGTCTCCGCTGCCCAGCCGCGCCAGCGCCTCGTACGCACGCAACGCACTCGACTTGCCGCTGCCGCCGGGTCCGGCGAAGAGCGTGACCGGGCCGATGGGGAAGCCGGCGCCCCGGTGCGAGGCGAAGGCGGACAACCGCAGTTCGGTGACGACAGGTCCGGCGGAGCGGACAGGACCGCCGGAACGCCACACGGCTTCCGGCCGGGCCGGCGTATCCGTAGCGGCGGGGCCATCACCGAACACGGATGTGCCGGCAGCGGCAGGAGCTTCGCCAAGCACGGATGTACGGGCGGACGGTGGCGGGGTGATCCCCGGGCGGAGTGCACTCATGGGCGGACCGTACGCAGACCGCGGAGCGGCGAACCGTTCCGCCTGAACGACCTTCCTACGATCGGGCTACGCCTGCCGCGGCAACCCCGCCCGGACGGCATTCCCACGATCGAAGGACGTCGACCGCCGCACCTACCCTGGCAACACCCCCGGCGGCCTTCCTACGGCCCGGGTACGCCTGCCGCCGTAACCCCCTCGACCTCCATGCCGAGCGGCGACAGCAGGAAGACATTCCGGTCGACCCGGTGCATTCCGCTGCCCAGACCGAATACCACCCCGCTGGTGAAGTCCAGGATGCGCTTGGCCACATCCGTCTCCGCGCTGGTCAGATCGAGCAGCACCGGGATCTGTGCGACCAGGTACTCCGCCACCTCCCGCGCGTCCGCGAAGACCTGGACCCGCAGCACGACGAGGCGCCGCTGTTCGGCTGCCGCGCTCTCGTCGGGGACCGTACGGTGATCGACCCTGGAAGGCCACTGGTCGCGGCCGCGCAGAGGTACGACCTGGGCAAGCCCCTCCCACTGCTCGTCCGTGACGTCGTACCTGTCGTACCTGCTCACCGGACCACCCCGTCTGTGCTTCGGTCGGCGTTGCGCCCGCTGCGCTCGCTGTTCATCGGGCAATTCTCTCGCCCCTCACCCGTTCGGCGTACCACCGACACGGTTCACGGGCTGATCGACACCGCTGACGGCCCGTCCGAAGCGCCCTCGGCCGCGTCGTGCCGGTCCGTTTCCGCAGTCATGTCGACGGGCGTGAAACGTACCGGAAGCCGCACCAGAGCACGGTGGAACGGTCCCGGCCGCCACTTGAGTCCGTTGACCGGAACGTCCAGTTCTGCGTCGCACAGCTGGCTGGTGAGCTGCTCGATCGCGGTCATGGCGATGAGCAGCGCCGGCTGCTTCGCCGGGCACCGGTGCGGACCGGCCGACCAGGCCAGATGGGCACTGGCTCCGGAGCGGACCCCGGGGTTCGAAAGGTCGGGCACGGACTGGGTGTTGGCGGCGGCGTAGGAGACGAGGAGCAGCTGTCCGGTGCGCAGCCGGACGCCGTGGAACTCCGTGTCGTGGCGCGGGTAGTGCGCCGCGAAATTGGCCAGCGGCGGGTCCTGCCAGAGGACCTCGTTGATCGCCTCGTGTGCCGTCATCGCGCCGCCGTGCAGCGAGCCGGCGTAGCGTGCGTCGGTGAGCATGTGCAGCAGCGCGTTGCCGATCAGATTGGTCGTCGGATCGTGGCCCGCGCTCATGATCAGAGTGATCTGACGCACAGTCTCGTCGTTGTCGAGGTTGGCCGGATGGGCGAGGAGGTACGAGGTGAGGTCGCGGCGCGGCCGGGCGCGCCGGTCGGCGACCAGATCGGTGACGACTTCGACGAGGTCGGCGTACGCGGTGGCGGCGTCCTCGGCCGAGTTGAACATGCCGGCGATGCCGTTGACGATGCGTTCGCTGTCGCCCGGCGATACGCCGAACCAGGTGACGAAGACGTGCACCGGGAGTCGTCGGGCGTACTGGGCGATCAGGTCGCCGCTGCCGGTGGCGGCGAATTCACCGATGAGCATCTGGGCGACCCGGGCGACCTCGGCCCGCAGGACGTGGGGCTCGATCAGGGCGAGGCTGTCGTTGATGGCGTCGCGGTAACGGGCGTGTACGTCGCCGTCGCTGAAGAGCGCGGTGGGCCGGTAGCCGAGCATGGGCAGGACCGGCGAGTCGTCGGGGACGGTGGCCTGCCAGGCGCGCGGGTCCTTGGTGAAGGTGTGGGTATCGCGCAGCAGGTCGACGGCGGCCTGGTAGTCCGTGACCAGCAGGGCTTCGATGCCGGGCGCAAGCCGGACGGGGGCCAGGGGGCCGTGTTCACGCAGGCGCCGGTAGTGGCTCTGCGGGTCGGCGGCGAAGTCCGGGCCGTACAGCGCGAGAGGCTGCGGCGGCTGTACGGGCGGTGTCATGACGGGTCCTCGGGCCGGGGCATTCCGGCCAGCACATGCTCGGCGAGCACGATCAGTGCGTCGATACTGCCGCGGCGTTCGCGGGCGTCGCACTGCACCAGCGGGGTCTCGGGGGCGAGGTCGAGGTGTTTACGCAGGACCTCGTCGGTGTGGGCTGGGGCGTCGGGGAAACGGTTGACGGCGACGGCGTACGGCAGTCCCTGCTCCTCGACCATGTCCATGACCGCGAAGGAGTCGGCGAGCCTGCGGGTGTCGACCAGGACGAGTGCGCCGAGCGCACCGCGTGCGATGTCCTCCCAGAGTGGGAGGAACCGCTGCTGGCCCGGCGTGCCGAACATGTAGAGCACCAGGTCGTCGAGGACGGTGAGCCGGCCGAAGTCGATGGCGACGGTGGTCGTGGTCTTGTCCGGCAGGCCTGCGGTGTCGTCGAGCCGGGTGCTGGACTGGGTCATCGCCTCTTCGGTGTGGAGCGTGGCGATCTCCGACAGCGTACGGATCAGGGTGGTTTTGCCCACGCCGAAGGGACCCGTGACGACGAGCTTCATCAGGGTCCGGGCGGCAGGCGGCAGATAGCCGATGCCGGTCCGGTCAGTGGAGGGAGCGGAGTCCAACGAGCAGCCTCTCGACGAGCGACCGGTCGATCTCCCCGGCGCTGGGGATGGGCGGTCGGGTGTGCAGATGTCCGGCGGCCGCGAGGTCCGTGGCCAGGAAGACGGTGGCGCTGACCGGCAGATCCAGGTGGGCCGCGGATTCGACGACGGTGAGCGCGCCCGGTTCGAGCAGCTCGCACAGCCTGCGCTGTTCCGAGCCGGTGTCCGGGGGCAGGTCCGTGTCGGTGCGTACGAGCACGGCAAGCCGGTCGAGCGCGGGACCGGCGGGCCGGGCCCGGCCGCCGGTGACCAGATAGGCGGGGATCAGACGGCGTCCGCGGCCGGAGGTCATGGCCGGGCGGCGGTGTCCGGTTGGCGGGCGGGCGCGTTCATCGCCCGGGTCAGGGCGGTGACCTGCACCTGCATCTGGTAGGCGATGTCGCCGAGTTTGGCTCCGGGTTCCGCGAACAGGGCGAGTGTGGTGTTGTTCCCGGCCGGTACGACGATGGCGAAGCCCTGGTCGGACTCGACAACCGTCTGGGCCAGGCGTGGTGCCTCGACATCGGTGAAGGCCGTGGTGAACGCGCGGGCCGCGGCGTGCACCGTGGCGGTCATGGCGGCGACCCGCTCGCCGGACGCCCGGTCCAGGCCGGGTGAGGCACCCTCGACGAGGCCGTCGCCGGTGGCGACGACGGCGTGCTGGACTCCGGGCAGCTCCAGCAGGGGGGTCAGCACCCATGCGAGGTCACCGGTGGTGGGAGTGGGGGCGCTCACTTCTCGTCGTCTCCTTGGTCGTCCTGGCCGTCGTGGTCGTCCGGGTGGTGATCGTCCGCTGCCGGTGCGGATGACCGCCCGGCGACGCTCCTGCCATTGAGGGTGCCCTGTTGGAGTGCCGCCCAGGAAGCCTCGGCCTGCTCGGGTGTACGGGACACCTGCTCCTGGTCCCGGGCGACGGCGGCGGATGCGGACCGGGCCGGGGTCGGACGTGGTGAACGTCGGCGCCGGCTGGGCAGCTCGGCAGGGTGCCCGCCGGCGGCTTGCGGTGCCGGTGCGGGTTCCGGCTCGGCGGGGGCGGAAACCGAAGAAATGGCGTGCGCCTGCACCGGCTTCGGGGCGAGGGCGGAGAGGCTGCGGTCGTCCTCCATCACGGTGAGCAGATGGGCGGGGACACGCAGGATCGTACGCATTCCGCCGAACGGCGATGCCTCGATGTGGCAATTGAAGCCGTACTGCACGACGAGCCGGCCGACGACTGCGAAACCGGTCTGCGGTGGGTCTCCCAGCTCGGTCAGGAGCACTTCGGACGGGCCCGCCAGCAGTGCGCGGGCCCGGTCGAGCGCATCGTCGTCCATGCCGATGCCCGCGTCGTCCACGACCAGGAACGCGCCACGGCCACCGCTCTGCTGGACGGTCACCTGTACATCGGTGTCGGGGTGCGAGTAGGCCGTGGCGTTGGCCAGCAATTCGGCGAGCGCGATCGCGAGAGGTTCGGCGGCGCGGGCGACGAGCGCGAGCCGTTCGTCGCGCAGATGGTTGGCGACCTTGATCCGCTCATAGCCGGCGACCCGGGACTGGGCGCCGAGCACGATCTCGACGAGCGGCGAGTTCTGGCGGGCGAGCCCCGGCCAGGCGTCGCAGAGCACAGCAGTGGACTGGGTACGCCGCAAGGCCAGTTCGTTACGGAAGTCCAGCTGCAGGATCCGCGGGTCGTCGTACTCGTGCTGGAGCTCGTGCAGCAGTTGCTGGGACTGGTTGAGCAGGGACTGGATCTTGGCCGAGGTGCCGCGCATCGCCGCCCGGGCGGCCGCGTCGACGCGCCCGCGCTCCTCGACGACCGCCGTGCGAGCGGCCTGTACGGCCTCGGTGAGCAGCCGCGCGGAATCGCCGTCGACCTCGGCCGCCTCCCGCAGTCCGGGGACCTGGGCGGTGGGGTGGGAGAGGGCGAGCGCCGCGGCGGGTATCCGCTTGCGGGCCAGCTGCCGGATCTCGTCGGTGAGGGCGGCGGTACGGGTCTCTGCCGCCTTCGACTGCCGTTCGGCCAGCTCGGCGCGGGCCAGGGCCAGGCGCTCCGAGCGCGCAGCGTTCTGTGCGCGAACAGCCACCGCCACGGCAGCAGCGACGGCGATCACCGCCACGATCCATCCCATGCCGTCACCGCATTTCTGTTGTCGGATCGGCCTTCCGGCCGAAGCGGCGGCGGAAGCTCCGCTCATTTCTCCGCCGGGCCTGCTTACTTCTCCGCCGGCCCCGCCGACTCACGGGCCTGCTCCACCTCTTGAGCGACCACGGCGACATCGGTCATCACCTGGAGCACTCCGGGCAGTTCGGAACCGTCGAGCTGCCGGTACTCGCTTCCGATGGTCACCACCAGCCGCTCGGGGAGGCCGAGCTCTGGGTAGCGCCCCTCGGCAATGACCCGGCGGGCCGCCTCAAGGGCGGGAATCCCAGCTGTGTGAAAGGCGTGGGCGCGCTCGCGCACATACTCCAGATACACGATGTGATCGCGCACCCCGGCCTGGTCGAGGACCGGTCCGTGCCCCGGGACGATGGTCTCGGCGCCGGTGGCCAGCACCCGCTCGCAGGCCCCGATCACATTGCTCAGCGGACCCGCCCAGTGCACCGGGTGGTCGCCCGGCCGAGCGGGGGTGGAGGAGAAGATGATGTCCCCGCTGAACACGGCACGCTGCGCGGGCAGATGGACCATCAGGTCGCCGGTGGTGTGCGCGGACGGCAGGGCGGAGAGCTGGACCGGGTACTCCCCCAGGGCCAGTTCGAGCTCCCCGGTGAAGTATGTCGTCGGCTGCACCGGCTCGGTCTGCGACCAGTCGAAGGGGCCGAAGTGACGTCCGAGGTAGGCCCCGAGCGCGGTGGCCGGATCGCCGGTGGTGACCAGCGCGTGCTGCTGCATGGGCGTGGGCTCGTAATGGATGTGCTCGCGGGCCTCCCGGGTCGCGATGATCTCCGCGTCCGGGAGTACGCCCGCTCCCCAGAAGTGGTCGCCGTTCGCGTGGGTGACGATCACCCGGTCGATGGAGACACCGTCGGGCAGCCGTTTCGTGGACTCGGCCAGGAACTGGCCGGCCAGCACGGCGTCGTACGGGGTGTCGATCCAGAGCGCGCCACGGGGCGAGACGAGGAGACCGCAGTTCGCCAGCCCCCAGCCCCGTTTCGGCGGGAGCCATGCGTACAGGCCCCGCCCCAGGTCAACGACGTCTCCACCCGTGATCGACATGGACGCGATTATGCCGACCACGATCCGGCCATGCGTTCGAACTCGGCCACCACGAGATCCCATTGGCGCAAAATCGCCGCTCGCGCTCGCCGGTGCCACAGGCTCGGTGACCGTACGAGACCGGCACCCCGCACCCCCATACGACATCTTCCGGATGATCACCCATAATTCACCCGCCGGTGTCACGCATCGCGGCGGACACCGATCGAGCCATCGCCAAACCGGAAAGAGCCGACTACCCACCGAGCATGGCTGAAAACAGCTGTACCGAGACTTCCGGTGACGGCGCCGGAAGCGCTGTCACCGGAAGTCGTCGAAACGCCTCGTGCCGGTTCCTAGCGGACCTGACCACGTTCGAAGTACGCAATCAGCTCCGGGGCGAGGGCCGGTACGTCGTACGGTGCACCGCCCTCGCGCAGGGAACGGGTCGCGAGCACACCGGCGGCGACGCTCATCCGGGCGGCGACCGGCGAGGTGTCGGTGACGCCCCCGTCGCGCACGAACCGGCAGAACTCCTCCATGATCCGGGTGTCCCCGCCGCCGTGCGAACCGCCGGCGTCCGGCACCCGGTAGGTGATGTCGGCGTCACCGCGGTATCCGCTGGGGCCGGTGTTCCAGACCTTGACCTCGTCACCGGGGCTGTCACCGAAGTTCTCCAGACGGCCCTCGGTGCCGATGACGGTGTAGTTCCGCCAGTAGTCCGGAGTGAAGTGGCACTGCTGGTAGGCGGCCACGACGCCGTTGTCGAGCTGCATGTTCATCACCGAGACGTCCTCGACGTCCACGATGTGGTGCAGGTCCTTGCGGGCCGTCGGCGGCCAGTCGAACTCGCGCAGCCAGTTCGCCGGGCGCGGGGTGTCCGGCTCGCGGCGCGGCAGGTCGCCGTAGACGAGGAGGTCGCCGAGCGCGTTGACACGGCGGGTGTAGCCGCCGGCCAGCCAGTGCAGGACGTCGATGTCGTGGGCGGCCTTCTGGAGCAGCAGGCCGGTGGTACGGGTCCGGTCGGCGTGCCAGTCCTTGAAGTAATAGTCACCGCCGTAGCCGACGAAGTGCCGCACCCACACGGCCTTGGGCTCGCCGATGTCGCCGCGGGCGATGATGTCGCGCATCAGCCGCACGACACCCATGTGGCGCATGTTGTGTCCGACGTACAGCCGGGTCCCGGTCTCGTAAGCGGCACGCAGGACGTTGTCGCAGCTCTCGACGGTGATGCCGAGCGGCTTCTCGACGAAGACGGCCTTGCCGGCCCGGAGCGCATCGATGGCGATGGTCTCGTGGGTGTCGTCCGGCGTGGCAATGATGATCGCGTCGAGGTCGTCCCGGTCGAGGAGCAGCTTGTAGTCCTCGACCGCGACATCGGTGCCGAAGCGCTCGGCCTCCCGCTGCCGCACCTCGGGGTCGAGGTCGCAGACGGCGGTGATCGCCGAACCCTGTCCGGGGTGGTGGGCGGACATCGCGATGGAACGGCGCAGGCCGAGCCCGATGACGCCGAGTCGCAGGTCTGACACGGTGGTCCCTTCTGTCTGTACTGGTGGTGCGGGCGCGTCCGTCCTGGCGGTGCGGACGGGGGCTACTTACCGGCGAGCGATGCCTCGTACTCGGCGCGCATCTTGTCGCCGCCACCGGAGCGCCACTTGCTCAGCTCCTCCTTGTAGGCGGAGATCGGCTTGCGACCCGCGACGATGTCCTTCTGGACGTCGCTCATGGCCGTGGTGAGAGAGGCATATTTGCGGGTGTATGTGTCGGAGAAATGACCGCTGGCCGGGTTCGTCTGGCTGATCTTGAGGAGTTCCTGCTGCCAGCCGTGGCTCTTTCCGGCCAGTTCTGCCTTGCCGGGCAGGTAGATGTACTCGGGCCCGGCGCCCAGGAAGGCCAGCGGCATGGCGGTGGTGACTGCCTCGGCGTTCCCCTTGGCCGTGAGCTTGATATCGCCGTTCGACGCGCGGGTGAAGTGCTTGCCCTCGATGCCGTTGTCGAGGAAGAGCCGCTCCTCGGTACCGAATGGAGCCGCCAGGTAGTCCAACACGCCCAGCAGCATCTTGACCCGCTTGTCGTCGGCCTTCTTGCTGATGGCGGTGTAGCCGACGGAGCCGTAGCCCATGGTGTACCGCGGGTTCGCGCCGGGCTTGGCGGCGAACGGCACGATGACGCCGAACGGGAAGTCGTAGTTCTTGACGTCCACCAGGAAGCTCGGGAAGGACTGCACATAGGCGCCCAGCGAGCCCTGTGCCATCTTCTCCATGGTGGTGGAGAGGTTGGGGTCGGGCCAGAAGAGACCGGCCTTGGCCACCTTGACGCCGAAGGCCAGGGCTTCCTGGTACTCCTCGGTCTCGTACATATGGGTGAGCTTGCCACCCTCCAGCCGCCAGCTGCTGGGGGCGCCGAACCACTGGCCGAACATGCCGACGTGGTTCACGTACGCCGGCTCCAGGACGTACTTGTTGCGCTTGGCGTCGAGGAGCTCCTTGCCCTTGGCGAGGAAGTCCTCGGCGCTGGTGAACTCGGCGCCGCCGACCGGCTTCCAGAAGTCCTGGTTGACGACGTAGACCTGGCCCATGGAGCCGTAGGCGACGGTGACACCGCGGATCTTGCCATTGATCACGGCGGTCTTCCACGCGGTGGTCGGCAGGTTCGCCAGGTTGGGGTACTGCTTGACCGCGTCGCCGGACAGGTGCGGCGTGAGGTCGTGGAACTTGGCGTCCAGCAGCTCGGGCACCCGCTGGATGCCCTGGTTCGGGGGGAACCAGACCAGGTCGGGGATGTCACCGCTGGCCATCATGGCGTTGAACTTCGTGAGGTAGGCGTCGACGCCCTGGTCGACGACGATCGTCATGTCGAACTGCGCCCCGAGGCGCTTGTTCAGCTCCTGCCAGTAGGCGTTCTTGGCCTGCGGCGGCGCGGGGGTGGTGAACGTCTCGGTGAGGGCCGTGATGCGGCTGCCGTCGCCGGGCACCTTGGCCACGGACTTGGTCAGCTTCTCCGGGTAGCGCAGATATGTGGCGTCCAGCCCGGCCGCATTGCCCGCGAGGTCCGCGGGGGCGGTCTGCGCGGCGACGTACGCCGGGAGCTTCAGCTTGGCGGACGCCTTGGCTCCGCCCTTGCTGATGGTCGCGCCGCTGCCGCACGCGGTCAGGGACGTCAGACCGGCCGCGGTCAGGCCGGCGATCCCCGCCGCGCCCATGAAACCGCGCCTGGACAAGTTGGTGGACATGGATGCTCCTTGAAGTTTGTGAAGTGCGTGGGGCGGTGTCCGGGCGGGCGGATCAGCCCTTGATCGCCCCGGTGAGGACGCCCTTGACGAAGAACTTCTGCAGGAAGGGGTAGACGCAGAAGATGGGCACGATGGCGATGATCAGCACGGCCATCTGCAAGGAGGTCGCGGGCGGCACCGCGTGAACGCCCATGGCCTGCGCGTTGATGCTCTGGCCGTTGAGGACGTAGCTGCGCAGGATCACCTGAATGGGGAACTTGCTGGAGTCGTTGAGGTAGAGCACCGCGTTGAAGAAGCTGTTCCAGTAGCCGACCGCGTAGAAGAGGCCGACCACGGCGAGGACCGCCTTGGAGAGCGGGAGGACGATCCGGAAGAGGACGGTCGCCTCACCCGCGCCGTCGATCCGCGCGGCGTCGTACAGCTCCTCGGGAATGCTCTGGAAGAACGAGCGCACGACCACGATATTGAACGCGTTGAGCAGTACGGGCAGGATCAGCGCGGCGTAGGTGTCGAGCATCTTGAACTGCTGGACGGCCAGGTACGTGGGGATGATGCCCGGGGCGAAGAGGAAGGTGCCCAGTACCAGCAGCAGGATCGGCTTGCCGAGAACGGTGCCCGGCCGCGAGGTGCCGTACGCGATCAGCACCGTGCACGCCAGGCTCAGCGCGGTGCCGATCAGCGTGATGAAGATGGAGACCACGGCCGCCTGGGTGACGACGCCGCCGGAGAGGATGACCCGGTATGCCTCAAGCGTCGGGTGCTTGGGCAGCAGGACGTAGCCGCCGTTGGCGTTGAGCTCCTCGCGCCCGGCGAGGCTGGTGCCGATGGCGAGGACGAACGGGTAGAGCACGATCACTGTCAGGACGACCAGGGCGGCTGCCTTCGCGCCCTGCCCGTACCAGTGCGGGCGCTCCATCCACGGCGGGCGGCCGGACGAGGCGCGGCGGCGCTCGCCGCCACGGGGGCCGAACCGGGCGGTGCGCAGCCGTGACGCAAGGGTCTGCTGACTCATCGGTACACTCCCTGCTCACCGAAGCGGTGGGCCAGCTTGTTTGCGGCGAGGATGAGGGCGAATCCGATGACGCCCTTCATGAGACCCGCGGCCGTGCTCATCCCCCAGTCGCCGTCGATGACGCCGTGGAAGTAGACGTAGGTGTCCATGACTTCGGAGGCGTCCGGGCCTACGGCGTCGCGCTGCAGAATGATCTGCTCGAAGCCGACCGAGAGGATGTCGCCGAGCCGGAGGATCAGCAGCATGAGGATCACCGGCCGGATGCCCGGCAGGGTGATGTGCCAGATCCTGCGGAGCCAGCCGGCTCCGTCCATCGCGGCGGACTCGTACTGGGCCATGTCGATCGAGGCGATGGACGCCAGGAAGATGATCGTCCCCCAGCCACAGTCCTTCCAGATGGCCTGGGCGGTGATCAGCAGCTTGAAGGTGCCGGGGTCCGTCATCACGTTGCCGATGTTGACCCCGTGCTCCATCAGGAGCGTGGTGACCGAACCCGCGCCGCCGAGCACCTGCTTGAACATCGCGACCACGACGACCCATGACAGGAAGTGCGGGAGGTAGACGACGGTCTGGATGAACCGCTTGATCTTCTCGCTGATGAGCGAGTTGAGCAGCAGTGCCAGGGCGATCGGTGCGGGGAAGTAGAGCAGCAGCTGGATCGCGGTGATCTGCAGGGTGTTGGAGACCGCGCTCCAGAAGTCCGGTTCGGCGAGCAGCGCGGTGAAGTTCGCGAGGCCGACGAACGGGCTCTGCTTGAAGCCCAGGAACGGCTGGTAGTCCTGGAAGGCGATGACGTTGCCTGCGAGCGGCAGGTAGAAGAAGAGCGCGAAGTACAGAACACCCGGCAGGCAGAACAGCAGAAGTGCCCTGTCCCGCTTGAGGCGATGGCGGAGCGGCTGCTTTGTTCGTATGTCTTTGCGCTTCTTCCCGGCGGAGCGATCCGCGTCGTCGGGATCACGGGGCTGCGGCACAGGCGACCGCACGGCCGAGACCGGCGCATCTGCCATCGTCACAGGCACCTCCAGGGCTGATGGAGCAAGGGAGTGTCCCGCATCCACGGAGGCGGCCCGCATCACTGTGGATGCGGCCGGCGCTCCTTCGCGGCGACAGGCACATAGTTCACGACTGTGCGCCCTGATGGCAAGACTTGTTCATTTCACAGAGGTAACGAACATCTATTGGCATAGAAAAGTTTCTACGTGGTCCCCATGAGCACCTCGTCGGCGTTACCCAAGACCCACAAAGGGCACAGAAGTGGCACGGAAGCGGCACGAGGCGACCGTCGGGAAGTCCTGCGGGCAAGCCAGGAGCCGATCCTGAATGCACGATCACGCACTCAAGGTCACTTCTGACGACATCCTCAAGCACAGTCCGGGACGCCGCCCCTACGCCCTTGTGCGTGGCCGAACCCGGTTCCGGCCACGCAGAAACAAAAAACGGCGGGTCGCCACCCCCGTGGTGGCGACCCGCCGTTCGGACGAGTGGTTCAGACGGCGATGACGGTGACGCCGGCCTCCGTGAAGCGGGCGGTCGCCTCGGGCGTGATCCCCTTGTCGGTGACCAGGAAATCGACCTGCCCGAGATCGCAGACCCGTGCGAAGGCCCGCTTGCCGATCTTCGAGGAATCGGCAGCCACGACCACTCGTTGCGCCTGCTCGGCGAGCAGCCGGTTGATGCTGGCCTCGCCCTCGTGGTGTACATATGCACCGCGCTCGGTGTCGATCGCATTGACGCCCAGCACGGCGACATCCAGCGTGATCTCGCCCAGTACCCCGCTGGCCAGGGGGCCCGTCAGCTCGTACGACTGCGGCCTGGCCACTCCGCCGGTCACCACGATCTTGATCTGCGGCCGGATGACCAGCTCGTTGGCGATGTTGAGGGCGTTGGTGACAACGGTCAGGGTCGGCTGACCGCCCATCCCGGCCGCGGTGTCACCGACGACATCGGAGCGCACCGCCAGCGAACGGGCCACCTCGGTCAGCGTCGTTCCGCCGGTCAGTCCCACCACTTCACCGACCGCCACCAGTTCCGAGACGGCGCGGCCGATGGCCTGCTTCTCCGGGGCGTGACGGCCGGTCTTGTAGCGCAGGGCCAGTTCGTAACTGACACCGTGCGCGACCGCGCCACCGCGGGTGCGCGTGAGCAGCTGCTGCTCGGCGAGCTGGTCCAGGTCACGACGGATGGTCGCGGCCGAGACATCCAGCGTCGCGGCGGCGTCCTCGACCTCCACCCTGCCGTTCTTACCGACAAGTTCCAGCAGCGCGTTCCACCGGGCATCCCTGGACAAGAGAAATCTCCTTACGAGCCCGGGCTTCGGGCACCCATCCCCTTGGGTACGTGTCACCGGACACGCGCAAGCGTCGCACAAGGCTTTCCCCAGTCAAGCCTCCTGCAAGCAGAATGCTTGATAATGCTTGTACCACGTGTATAACGTGCGCAAACGAGCATCCCACTACGAGTACGGAGTGCAAGAGTGTCATTTGTCGAGATCGAGACAGCCAGTCAGCCGGAGTGCTGGCGACGCGCCGCCGAGCTGGCCCAGACGCAGGCGGCCGCTCTGCCCGCCACCGGTGAGCGCATCGCGGTCGTCGGCTGCGGCACTTCCTTCTACATGGCTCAGGCATACGCCGCGCTCCGTGAGGAATCCGGGCAGGGCGAGTCCGATGCCTTCGCCGCCTCGGAGTTCCCCTTCGGCCGCAGCTACGACCGGGTTGTCGCCCTCACCCGCTCGGGGACCACGACCGAGGTGCTGGAACTGCTCAACCGGCTCCGCGGTGCCACCCGCACCGTGGCCATCACCGCCGACCCGGACACCCCGGTCATGACGTCCGCCGACGAGGTTGTCGTGCTGGACTTCGCCGACGAGCAGTCCGTCGTGCAGACCCGGTTCGCCACCACGCTGCTCACACTGCTCCGCGCCCACCTCGGTCTGCACACCGACGCCGTGGTCCGCGATGCGGAGACCGCACTGGCAGAGCCGCTGCCCGAAGGCCTGCTGGACTGCACCCAGTTCACCTTCCTCGGCCGTGGCTGGACGGCAGGTCTCGCCAACGAGGCCGCGCTCAAGATGAAGGAGGCGTCCCTGTCCTGGACGGAGGCGTACCCCGCGATGGAGTACCGCCACGGTCCCATCAGCATCGCCACCGCCGGCACCGCGACCTGGATGTTCGGCACCGCCCCCGAGGGCCTCGCCGAGCAGGTGCTCTCGACCGGCGCCCGCTGGGTGGAGAGCGGCCTGGACCCGCTGGCCGAGCTGGTACGCGTCCAGCGTCTGGCGATCGCCCGTGCCGCCGCCCGCGGTCTGGACCCGGACAGCCCGCGCCATCTGACCCGCTCGGTGGTGCTCGCCGGCGCCTGACCGACCGATGGACATCGTCGAGCGCACCTTCAACGGTCTGAGCGGGGGCGCTCGCAAGGCTGCCCACGGAACCCCTTGCGAAGTCCCTCACCCGGGCATTCGTGAGGGGTTCCTGGCCATGCCCGCGCGTGGCCGCGCACGTGGCGGCGATATCGGGGTGCTCGTCCTCTCCGGGTCCAGTGGGCGCATCGAGGACGAGCGGTGCCGGATCCTGGCCCGGGAGGGCCTGACGGCCTTGTCGATCCGCTGGTTCGGCGGGGTCGGGCAGCCGCCCGGCATCTGTGAAATCCCGCTGGAGACTTTCGGGTCCGCGATCGAGGCGCTCCGCGCGGGCGGTGCCCGGCGGATCGGCGTCCTGGGTGTGTCCAAGGGGGCTGAAGCCGCCCTGCACCTGTCCGTGCTGCTGCCCGGTATCGACGCGGTGGTGGCGGTCTCCCCCACATCAATGACCTGGGCAAACGTCGGCCCCGGCCGGGACGGACAGACCCGGCCCCACCGGTCTTCCTGGACCTGGCGGGGTGAGCCGCTGCCGTTCGTCCCCCATGACACTTCCTGGGCGCCGACGCCCGCACAGCCCGAGGGCGTTCCCGTCGCCATCCGTGGCTGGTACGAGCGCAGCCGGCAGACGTTCGCCGACCGCGTCGACGCGGCGACGATCGCGGTGGAGAAGTCCTCCGCCGAATTCGTGCTCGTCGCCGGCGGGGACGATGCGATGTGGCCCTCGCTGCCCTATGCCGACGAACTGGCCGCCCGTCGCAGGGCGGCCGACCTGCCCGTACGGGTGATCAGCAGCCCCGACGCAGGCCACCGCCCGCGACTTCCGGGCGAGGGCCCTGCCCCCTCATCCGCGCACTTCCTGTACGGAGGCTCAGCCGCGGCGGACGCGGCGCTTGGCGCGGCAGCCTGGCCCCACATACTCGGTGTGCTCCGCGGCGCGTGTCAGGGCGGCGTCTGACGGCACTTGAGCGCGTCGGGTGTCTGCTGCGACGCGCGTGACGTCGCTTGAGCGTCCCTGTCCGACGCGGCGCTTGGGTGTCGGGCTCCGCCGCTGTGTTTGGGGGTCAGTCGTCCGCTGCGGCAACAGCCGAGGCCCCGGACGGGCACCCGGTCCCACCGCGCGCTGCGCTGCCGCACGCTCCGTGCCGGCCTCTCAGCCGCTCCACCGCCCGGCATACGCTCGGTCGGGGGGCAGGGGTCGTGACGTGGCCGGCGGCCGTTTCGGCCGCCGGCCCCGCCTCTCGGGCGACACCGCCGTGGTCAGGACTCCTCGAAATAGACGTCCAGGACCGCGTCAAGTTCTCCTGCCCACTGCTTGAGATCGTTCCTGGCCGGTGCCTCGACCTCGGCGTTGAACCATCGACGAGTCGACATATGGACCGTAACGGTGAACCGGCGGCCGAACCGAGGAGTCTTCACCTCAACGGCACCGATCTCGTCCCAGTGGAACTCGGCCTCCTGGTCGTCCAGCCGGAACCGGACGCCGTCACGGTCCGCGGTGATCGACCCACGGCGGTCGCTCACCTCGAATACGGGGCCGTCCTCCGCCTCCTTGTCGTCAGCCGCCGCTTCGGCAGCGGCCTCCCCGCCGGCTGTCGCATCGTCGGATACGGCCTCCGCAACGGCATCGTCGCGGGCGACGGCGCCGGGCGCCCGCTCCTCTGTCCTTTCCTGGTCCGTCTGTTCCTGGTCTGTTTGTTCCTGGCTCGTATCCGGCTTTCCGGCAATAACAGGGGCCGTGAAACCAGGGATGTACGCCGGGTCTGTCCCCGCGGCGTACCCGGGCTGAGTGTTCGGATCTATGCGCTGCTCCACGGCGGGCAGTATGGCCGACTAACCTGTACGAGACCAGTGACCGCCACGCTCTGCGCCCGTCTGTCCCGGCTGCGACCTCCGAATGCGCCGTCAGCCACGCCTCCGCGCTGCGTCACTGTCTGCGCGCCGCCAGAAGTTCGGTCACCTGGCCCAGTGGGAGGGCCGGGACGTGGTGACCCGCCCGGCCGGTCATCGAGTGTGCGCCGGTGAGCACATTGAGCACCGCCTCCTCCACCGACTCGACCACCGCACCGTAGAAGGGATCCATCCGGCCCCATGGCACGAAGCGCATCGACTCGTACGGCGCGCTGCCGTCGTCCGCGGGAAACGTACTGGTCAGCGCGGACGGGTTGGCCGTGGAGAAGGCCAGGAAGAGATCCCCGGAGAAGTGGCTTCCAGTGGTGCCGGTGCGGGCGAGGCCCAGCGTCACCCGCCGGGCCAACGCCTTGCACTGCCCCGGCAGCAGGGGCGCGTCGGTCGCCACGGCCACGATCACCGAGCCCGCGCCGGGCGGCACCTGGGGCTCCCCACCGGGCACCGGTTCGGGGGCCGGCGTCTCGGCCGGATCGGACAGTTCACGTCCCATCGGCACACCGGCGACCATCAGTTCGCGCCGTGCGCCGAAGTTGGCCTGCACGAAGGCGCCGACGGTGTAGCGGTCCTCGCCGTACTGCACCACCCGCGATGCGGTCCCCGAGCCGCCCTTGAAGCCGTAGCAGCGCATGCCCGTTCCGCCGCCGACGCATCCCTCCTCGACCGGGCCGGAGGCCGCCGCCTCGATCGCGTCCGCCGCATGACGGGACTCCACGGCCGAGCCATGGATGTCGTTGAGGTGGCCGTCCCAGGTCTCGGTGACCACCGGCAGCAGCCACTCCGGTGCCATACCACGACGGTTGGCGCGCACCCACTCGACCACGCCGCGATGCACCGGGCCGACCGCGTACGTGTTCGTGATGACCACCGGCACGGCGAGTGAGCCGCTCTCCTCGATCCAGGCGGTTCCGGTCATCTCACCATTGCCGTTGAACGAGTGCCAGCCGGCCGCGCAGGGCGTACCCACGCCGTCCCGCCCGCGCGGCAGGAGCGCCGTAACTCCGGTGCGTACGTCCTCGCCCTCGACCAGGGTGACGTACCCTACCTCGACACCGGGCACGTCCGTGATCGCGTTCCACGGCCCCGGCTCACCTGTCAGAGGGATGCCCAACTCACGTGCACGCTTGCGGTCTTCGCCCATGCGGTCTGCACTCATGCGGTCAGAGATTACGGGAACACCCGCACGTCGGACGAGGTGCGAGCCGACGTTTCGTCGTATCCGGCCTCCCCGCCGCTGATGTTCGAGACGACGCGTTCGGCAACCGGCATGATTCTCCCGGGTCTCCTCACGCGTCACCCCGGACTGCGCGCCGTGCCATGTACCGCAGTGGTGACCGCATGCGGCGCCCCGCTACCCGGTGGGCGCTTTCGGCTCGCTCCCGACAGCGATGGCGGTCACCACGAGACCGTCCGCGACCAGCCAGCGGCCACTGAAAGCCGTAGGGGGCTCCGTTGCCCCCGCAGCCAGGTCCGGCTCCGTGGCGGAGATCAGCAGCCCGGCGGTGAAGCTGCCGTTCGAGTGGAGCACGATGTCGGCCTGTTCGAAGCCGAGCCAGCGGTGGGTGAGCGGGAACCACGCCTTGTAGACGCTCTCCTTCGCGCTGAACAGCAGCCGGTCCCAGCAGATCTCGGGGCACGCCCGACGCAGCTCGAGCTCGCGCTGCTGTTCCGTCGCGAGCGCGATCATCTCGTACACCCCGTCGGGCAGTGGCTCATGCGGTTCGGCGTCGATGCCGACGGTGAGCACATCCGCCCGGCGGGCGACTGCAGCTGCTCGGTAGCCCGCGCAGTGGGTCATGCTTCCGACCACTCCTCCCGGCCATATCGGCGCACCATGTTCGCCTTTCAGGATGGGGGCGGGTGCGAGACCGAGTTCGCCGAGCGCGCGCCGGGCGCACCAGCGTGCGGTGGTGAACTCCTTGCGCCGGCCCTCCACGGAATTACGGATCAGCTCTTCCTCACCGGGAAAGAGAACCGCGCCTGGCGGGTCGGAGAGCGCCTCGGCAACGGCCACCTGGGACGGCAGAATCTTCTCAATCATGTTCCCCCTCGTACCGGCTGGTTGATCCATCCTCTGCATCGTCTCCGAAGCCTGCCCGAAGACTGAAGAGTTTTCAGTTCGTGGCGAACCGGACCGGTGTTGCAACTGTCACGTCAGGACCGAGGGATCGGGTTTCGTCTCGGCGAGGCTCGGCCAACGGATCTGTGTGGCACGCAGGGATACGAGGATGGCCGAGGCAGCAACGGCAGCCATGCCCCACACCAGGCTGCTGGGTGCCTTCGGTGCGGCGGCGCCTGGACGACGGGCGGGTTGACGGACCGTGGACGTCTGGGAGGACGTTCGGCAGCGCTCAGAAGTCCTGTGGTCGTGGGTCCAGGACTTGGGATACATGCCTGGGGTGCAGCACACGGGCGTGCTGCACCCCAGGGTTTCGGTCAGTGGCTGCTGCTGTACTGCGGGAGCTTGTCCTCGTCCTTGTGCTGCTTGTCCGGTGCCCGTTGGGTGAGCTTTTCGCCTTTGATGTCGACGTTGGGCAGGATGCGGTCGATCCAGCCGGGCAGGGACCAGGCGCGCTTGCCGAGGAGGGCAAGTACTGCGGGCACGATTGTCATGCGGACGATGAAGGCGTCGAAGAAGACCGCGATCGCGAGGCCGAAGCCCATCGACTTGAGCATGGCGTCGTGCGAACCGACAAAGCCGGCGAATACGGAGATCATGATGAGGGCTGCGGTCGTGACGACCTTCGCGCTGTGCCGGAAGCCGGACTCGATCGCCGTGCGGGCATCCGCGCCGTGGAAGCTGGTGTGCGCCCCCGGCTTCAGGGTGACCTGGACGGGGACCTTCGAGGCTCCGGCAGCCCGCGCCCTCAGCGAAGCTCGACTGTCCCGCATCAGTATCGCTTGACCGCCGTCACCGAAAGTTGATCACCACTGGCGCGACCTCGGCCGGGGTCGAGCCATACCCCGTTCGCCTCACAGTGGTTGCCGTAGCGCGGACATGGGGGTGGGCTGTCAGAGGATGCCGAGCGACAGTCGCAGGCGCCGAGGAGGCGCATCCCTCGCCGAACGAGCGGGGTCGGCCCTCCGTCAACCCACACGAGACTTGGAGATTCCCATGACATACCGCCAGGGACAGCGCGTCGAGTACCGGGACCAGCAGAACCAGAAGCAGCAGGGCGAGATCCGGCAGACCGAGGGCAGCGGGGCGAAGACTCGCTACGCCGTCCAGAACGAGAAGACCATGCGAGAAGAGAAGATCAACGAAAGCCAGATCGAGCGAGAGCTGTCGTAACAGCCCTCTGGATGCGGCCGCCGTTGCAAAGCGCAACGGCGGCCGCTCGCCCTCGCTCAGCAGCGGCTTCCCTCGATTCCAGGCTGCCGCCCCGAGCGGAGACCTTGCCCTGCTGCCAGTCACGAACCTCGGTGACCAAGCGGGAGACGCCGGAGGGTTGTTGGACGACGTGTTCGAAGGCAGCCAGCACGCGGCTTCGGGTGGTGGGGGCGTTGGTCTTGTGCGCGATGCGTCGCAGGCGCTCCATGTCGATCGCCACACAAACGCGCGTGGCCGCAGGACCGCCAAACCGAAGAAGTTCTGGTCAGTGGTGTCGTAGACCCAACGATGGATGTCCTTCATCGTGCGGCCGATGCGGTCGAGTCCTCTTCCGTCATGACCTTCTTGGCCCGGTAGCCGTTGCGGGTGTTGCCGCCCGAACGTGACCCACGGCCGCCGGCCTGTCCGGCCCCCGCGGCCAGGTGCTGGTCCATCTCGGCCTCCAGCGCGGCCTGCATCAGGTGCTGGGCCGGCTCGGGCAACAGCCCGCCCTCGCCCATCAGCCGCAGCCCGCCCTCGGCCGTACGCTCCGCCGCGAGCGCGGCCGGCTCCTCCAGCAGCTCGACGGACAGACCGTTCACGGATACCGGCACCGACTTCACGTCGGCACCCTGGACCCCTTCGCCGGACCCGGCAAGCGACGCGCCCTCAGCGGACTCGATCAGGTGACTCCTTCTTGGAGAGTCAGCGCCTGATTCATGACACTCCCGTCGAGGACGCACAATCCGGAGGGCGGTACCTCGATCGTGTGGATGCCTGGTGTGAGGGAGAGAGCCGTGGCCTGCTGCAATCGACCTCGGGCGTCATACGTCTGTACGCAGACCCGGCGGGGTGGTCCGGACACGTCGAACACCATCCGTGAAGCGGTGGGGGCGTTGATGAGGGAGAGGGAACGCCAGGCCTCGGTGGGGAGGGGGACGACCTTGTCGGTGTAGTTGGTGATGACCCGTTGGTTTCCGCAGGTGGCCGTTACCTGGGGAAAGAGTTCGTCCGGGCGGCCGGGTTCGTAGTGGCCGGAGGTAAGGACGGGAGCCAGTCGACGCCAGGTGGCGAGCCAGAATGCGAGGGTGTCGCGGTGGTTCGGGGAGAGCCGGGTGAGGCGAGCGGAGATCTGCGGCACGGAGTGCAGGGCCCCATGGAAGTGGCGGGCCACGCTTTCCGGTGTTGCCCGCGGATCCCACATCAGCATGTCGGAGTGGACTGCTCCGCCGGGTGCGAGCAGCGCGATGTCCAGCGTCCGGATGCGGTTGGCGACGGGATCAGCCGGGCAGTCGGTGGCGCGCAGCGCGTTGCCGAGTGCGGTCATGGCCGGCCCGGTGTAGGGCTGGCGCAGCTCGATGACGAACTGGTCGCCGCGCAGGGCCCGCAGGGCGTCGCGGATGTCGGCGAGCAGCGCGGCCATCGCCTCTCCGACGTC
Organism: Streptomyces sp. NBC_01224; assembly: GCF_036002945.1. NCBI lineage: Bacteria > Bacillati > Actinomycetota > Actinomycetes > Kitasatosporales > Streptomycetaceae > Streptomyces > Streptomyces sp. NBC_01224. The sequence goes on from NZ_CP108529.1 coordinate 2,240,949, forward strand.
CGGAATGTAACTGGGGGCCGGTTGGTCGGGTGCGGCGGCGTAGGCCATGGCCTCGTCGAGGAAGTCGATTTTCAGGCCGTCGAGTCGGTACTTGTCGACCAGGGTGCGGCAGGTGTCCGCGATGTGTGCGCGCACCTCGGCGTGGCGGGGGTCGAGGATGTGGCAGTCGAGGTGCGGGACGTGGTGCGGCGCGTACGGTGCCCAGGCTTGGTAGGCGGAGGAGTGCTCTCCCAGAAGGAGCGGGGCGATCCAGGCGGTGTAGCGCAGTCCGGTCTGGCGAACGGTTCTGACGTGGGCGCGGAAGTCGGGGAACTTGACGGGGTCCGGCTGCCAGTCGCCGCAGCCCGCGTAGCCGCGGCCGTTGCCGTGCAGTTGCCAGCCGTCGTCCAGGAACAGCTGGCCGCAGCCGAGGGTGGCGGCGAGGGCGGCCTCTTCCTCGACCTCGGCGGCGGTCATGTCCTGGGTGAAGGCGTACCAGGTCGAGTAGACGGGCGTCCGGGCGAACTCCGGAACGGGCAGCGGCTCACCGTCGGGCAGACAGGCGAGCCACTGGCGGAGCCGGCGGAGGGCGGCAGCCATGGTGGTGCCCGGCGCGGGGATGCGGACTCGGCAGGTCTGCCCGGCGGCGAGGGGGAGCCGCAGCCACACGCCGAAGCGCTTGCGCTCCTCGGAGACACCGAAGCGGATCCAGGTCTCTTGGACGGTGCGGTCGGTGGCGAGGGCGAGCAGGCTGCGACCGGCGGTGTCGTAGAGGCAGCCGACGGGTGCGGATCGTACGAGTGACAGGCCGCGCCATGCCGACCAGTCGGCGGGCAGGGTGCGCTCCCAGCCGGCGTCGGGGTGCCAGAAGCCCGCGGCGTCGCCCAGTGGTACGTCCAGGCGCAGGGTCACGGTGCCGTCCGCCGTTGCCGTGACAAGAGCGTCGGTCCCGGCAGCGCCGTCGTGCGGCAGGGTCAGGGTGGCGCTGTCGGCGAGGGTACGCAGGCTGATTCGTGTGTCGCCCACATTGAGGGTGTATTCGCCGTCTTCCCACTGGCCGGGGTCGAAGGCGGACAGGTCGACGGAGTGGATGGACATGGTGTCCACGGAGGGGACCTCTCTGCGGGACGCGAGTGGGGCGTCCTTGTGGTTGGCTGCCGCGCCTGGGGGTCGCCGGCCGGCAGTTTCCTGCCGGCGTCAGGCGATCTGCGGTGTGAGGGAGTGGAAGGGCCGTCCGTCGAGCGTCCAGTGCGGGTCGGGCGCGATACCCAGGGCGGCGTAGACGTGGGGGGCGACATCGGCGTGGCGGAGGCTGTCCGGTGTGGTGGAGGGGGTGATGCCGGGGCCGTTCGCGGCGATCCAGGCGGTGCGTTCCGATGCGCTGCGCCCGCCGTGGCCGCCTTCGTCGCGGTGGCCGTGGTCGGTCACCGCGATGATGGTCCACTCCTCGGACCGGGCGTCGGGACGTCCGCGTACGGCGGTGAGGAGCTGTCCGAGTCGTCGGTCGGCGGTCTCGATCGCGTGCCGGTACTCGGGGCCGCAGCCGAGGTAGTGGGCGGTCTCGTCTACGGCGCCGAGGTAGACGAAGGAGGCGTCCAGGTCTTCGCCGGAGCTGAGAACCCTTACGGCTTCGTCGGTCACGCTCTGGTCGCATTCTTCCCAGGCCTGCGGGGTGTCTTCGCGCGGGGCGATGTAGGCGAGCCTGCTCGGGGCCGCGAAGACCGGGCCGCCCTGCCGGGCCAGGAACAGGGGTTCCCAACCGCCGGCCGCGAAGGTCCGCAGCCCGTGCTCGGCGGCCAGCCGGGTGGTGAAGTCGGGGAACACCCCAAGCCGGTTTCCGGTGAAGTTGTTGCCCCAGACTCCGTGCTTGGCCACGCCGACACCGGTGACGATCGTGGTCCAGCAGGGGCCCGACATGGTCGGTGTGTCGTCGTCGATGTGGACGGGCGCGAGGAAGCCGGCGTTCGCGAGTTCGTCGAGGTTGGGGGTGTCCAGCAGGGGCAACAGGTCGAGGCGGACGCCGTCGATGCCGACGACCAGGACACGGGGTGTGGGCATGTTCTCGGTTCCTTCGTGAGTCGGGGGCAGAAGGGGGCGGGGGGTCAGACGGTCCGGCTCAGCCGGATCAGGCGGCTGGCGTAGTCGTCGGCGGGCAGCCGCAGGTCGATGCCCCGCCGGGTCAGGACGGCGCCGCTGTGGGCGGTGCCCTCGTCGATGTCGAGGTAGCGGGCCGCGGGGTCCAGGGCCGGCAGGGCGAGCCTGGGGGGCTGGTGGCCGAAGCGGGTTGCGGGGCGCCAGGCAAGGACGGCGTGTTCGGTGTCGTCCTGGGACGCGTAGTGCACGGCTGTCACTCCGCCGAGGCCGTGGAGGCGGTGCTGGCGGCCGTGCTGGACCAGGGGGCGGATCTGCTTGTAGCGGATGACGAGCGCGGTGGCCTCGTCGAGCTCCTCCTCGGACCAGGCGGTGAGGTCTCCGCCGAGGCCGAGCGCTCCGGCCATGGCGACGTGGAAGCGGAACCGGAGAGGGGTGGTGCGGCCGGTGGTGACGTTGGGGCTGTCGGTCACCCAGGCGGCCATGGACTGGGCGGGGAAGAGCTGGCTGAAGCCGTGCTGGATGCTGATCCGGTCGACGGGATCGGTGTTGTCGGAAGTCCAGGCCTGGTCGGTACGGGCGAGGATGCCGAGGTCGGCCCGTCCGCCACCGCCCGCGCAGGCCTCGATGCGAAGGCCGGGGTGGTCGGTGCGGAGGCGGTCCATGATCCGGTAGACGGCGCGGGTGTGGTCGATCCACAGCCGGTCGGGGTCCGGGTGGCCGGCCCATCCGGCTTCGGTGACGACCCGGTTGGCGTCCCACTTGAGCCAGTCGACGTCGTGGTCGCGCACCAGCTGGTCCAGGGTCCGGTGGGCCCAGGCCTCGACGTCAGGTCGGGCGAAGTTCAGCATGAGCTGGTTGCGCAGCTCGGTGGCGTCCCGAGTCGCTGCGTGGATGACCCAGTCGGGATGGGCACGGTAGAGGTCGCTGTCGCGGTTGACCATTTCCGGCTCCACCCACAGTCCGAAGGCCATGCCCAGGCGGTGCACCTCGTCGGCCAGTGGGCGCAGCCCGTCGGGGAACGCCTCGGGCCGGGGTGTCCAGTCGCCGAGGCCCGCCCGGTCGCCGGTACGGCCGCCGAACCATCCGTCGTCGAGGACGAAGAGTTCGGCGCCCAGACGTGCGGCCAGCCGGGCCAGGCGTAGCTGGCCGGGCTGGCCGACGTCGAAGCCGGCGGCTTCCCACGAGTTGTAGACGATGGGCCGGTCGTGGTCGGGGGCGGGAAGGACGCTGGTGCGGATGTGGGTGTGCCAGGCGCGGCTGGCGGCGCCGAAGCCGCCGGGGGTGTAGAGGCCGGCGAAGACGGGTGTGTGCAGGCTCTGGCCGGGCTGGATGGTCCAGCTGAGTCCTTCGTGGCCGAAGCCGCCGGTCCAAGTGGTCCGGCCGACCGGGTCGCGGTGCACGGTGATGCGCCAGCTTCCGCTCCAGGCCAGGGCAGTGCTCCAGACCTCGCCGTGTTCCTCGTCGGCGGTGCCGTCGTCGAGGGCGAGCCAGGGGTTGGCGTGGTGGCTGGTGACGCCGCGGCGGCTGGTGAGCACGGTCTCGGCGACCGGGAGCCGGTCGCGGTGCAGCTGGAACTCGCTGTTCCAGCCGCCCACGAGGTGGCTGAGCCGGTAGTCGGGCAGTGCCGGTACCGTCCAGGAGGCCGAGTCCAGCCGGTCGACGGTGACCGGGCCCGAGTCGTCGGCTCCGGTGTGGGTGAGTTCCACCCAGCGCTCGATGACGTCACTGCCGGGGCGGACGCGGTAGCACAGTTCGGCGGCCAGCGGGTAGCGGCGGTCGGCCAGGTGCAGGCGAAGCTCCCCGTCCCGGACCGTGTGCCCGGTAAAGGACCACTGAGCGCCGCGGGTGCCGTCGGCGAACCGCACTTGGAGGCCGGCCGGCCCGAACCGCGCACCGGTCTGCGGGGCCAATTCGTCCGGGGCGGGCTCTGCCTCGAAGCTGCTCGCGGCAGGTGAGGTGGCCGCGGGCAGTCCACCGAGGGCGTCGGTGTCGAGCATTTCCCCCCAGTGCAGATGCCGGGGGCTGCCGTCGGCGCCGATGCGCACGGCGTAGACGCTGTGCGGGGTCCGCAGGACCGCTAGCCCGCGGGCGGGGTCGAACGAAACGGATGAGGGCGTGGGAGGCACAGGAGGTCCCGAGGGGTGTCGAGCGTCGGTGAGGACCGGGCGGCCGGCCATGATGAACAACGGTGGAAGCGCCCGGAGTTGGGCCAGAGCGTAGGACTGCCCGGGCGGGAAAATCAATACTGGACGAAGTTATTTATTTGCCGGTAGGTTGCCGCCGTGTTTCCAAACCACTCGCGGCCACTGGTCACCGCACCGGCCGAAACCGCCATCCTCGCCCTGCTGTTGGCCGAGAGCCCGCTCAGCCGGGTGGAGCTGGCCCGCCGGACGGGCCTGTCCTCGACCGCTGTGACCAAGGCTGCGCGACCGCTCATCGACGACGGCTACCTGCACGAGCTCCCCCCGGAGCGCACCGCTCCGGGGGCCGGACGCCCCGTGAACCCGCTGGCCGTCACTCCCGACCGGGAGTTCGTCGTCGGTGTGAAGATCAGTGCCGACACCCTCTTCGGCGCGGTCTGCGACCTGCGGGCCCGGATGCGCACCACCGCCAGTCGGCCGTTGGGCGACCGCGACCCGGCCGCCGTCTGTGGGCTACTGGCCGACCTCGTCGCCGAACTTCTCGACGCGAACCCCGAGTACCGGGCCCGCACCCGGCATCTGGGCATCGCGGTCTCCGGCGACGTGGACCGCCCCTGCGGGCGTGTCCGCTACTCCGTGCTCCCCAGCTGGCGCGACGTGCCGCTGGCCGATACCGTCGCCGCGGCGACCGGCCTGTCCGTCACCGTGGAGAACGACGTCAAGGCCATCACTGCCGCCGAGCACTGGTTCGGCGAGGGCATCGGTACCGAGTACTTCGCGCTGGTCACCATCGGAGCCGGGATCGGCTCCGGGATCGTCATCAACGGTGAGCTGGTCGCAGGCGCGTACGGCGTCGCCGGAGAGATGGGGCACATCAGCATCGACCCGGCCGGGCCACGGTGCCACTGCGGCCAGGTCGGCTGCGTCGAGGCCATCGCCTCCAGCGACGCCGTCCTCGCCGCCATCCGCTGCGCCACCGACGACCCGGACCTGGACTTCGACGGCGCCGTTCAGCTCGCCCGTGGTGGAGACCCCGCCGCGCAGGGCGTCTTCGCGAGGGCGGGCCACGCCATCGGCGTCGGCATCGCCACACTTGTGAACCTCGTAGGTCCCGAGCGCGTCGTCGTCACAGGCGAGGGGCTCGACACCTACGACCTTTTCGGAATGCACATCAGGGACGCCTACGAAGCGCACTGCTTCAAAGCAGCGGCGAAATGCCCGCTGACCCTGCGTCCGCTCCCCTGGGAGGAGTGGGCCCGCGGCGCCGCCGTCGTCGGCATCCAAGCCCTATTCCCCTGAACGAGTGTCACCATCCTGTTCGCCGGCCCAAGCTTCCGGCGCAACCGATGTCCATCACCGTCTGCCAACTGTGAATGCCGGACACCGGCTGCGCCGGACAACAACACGTACACCCAACCCTCTCAACCTGAAGGACGCGAAGTGAGCGCACGGAGCTCCAAGCTTAGCCGCAGAGGATTCCTCGGCGGATCCATCCTGTTCGTCGCCGGAGCAGCGGTCGGCTGCAGTACCGACCCGGCCGGCGGTGGCTCCTCCGGTGCGAAGACCACCCTGAACGTCTGGTCCCACGCCTACGGCGAGGCCGGCACCCAGCAGGCCCTCACCCGTTATGCCACCGCGTTCACCAAGGCCAACCCGGACATCGCGGTCAAGGTCACCTGGACCCCGGGCGACTACTCCGGCAAGCTCTACGCGACCCTGCTCACCGACGCCGCCCCGGACGTCTTCGAGATAGGCGACTTCAGCGAGAGCTTCGCCCGGCACGGCCAGATAGCCCAACTGGACGACATCTACGGCAGTGCCAAGTCCGACTTCAACCCGGGCGCCCGCGACATGGTGACCGTCGACGGCAAGCTCTACGGCGTCAAGACGCTCGACGACGTCATGATGCTCTACTACCGCAAGAGCGTGCTGTCCAAGGCCGGCATCACCCCGCCCGACAGCTTCGACGCGCTCGCCGACGCGGCCAAGGCCCTGAGCTCCAAGAAGACCAAGGGTCTGTTCGTCGGCCAGGACGGCCTGGGCGACAGCGCCATCCTGTCCGTGTTCTCCAACGGCGGCGACCTCGTCACCGACGACGGCAAGGCGGGCTTCGGCTCCTCCCAGGCCGCCGAGGCCGTGGCCGGGCTCAAGCGCCTTCACGACGACCGGTCCCTGCTGCTCGGTTTCACCACCGACTGGTGGGATCCCGCCGCCCTCACCCAGAACGTCGTCCCGATGCAGTGGGGTGGCCTCTGGTCGATGCCCGCCATCAAGACCGCGCTCGGCGACGACTTCGGCGTCCTGCCGTGGCCCGCCTTCAAGCCCGGCGGCAAGCCCGTGGTGCGCGTCGGCGGCTGGAGCACCTGCGTCAACGCCAAGGGCAAGAACGTGGACGCGGCCAAGAAGTTCGTCCAGTGGCTCTGGATCCAGCAGACCGACCTCCAGACGGACTGGTCGCAGAGCTACGGCCTCCACATCCCGCCGCGCACGTCCGTCGCCGCCACCGCCGACAAGCTCACCCAGGGGCCCGCCAAGGAGACCGTCGAGCTCGCCGCCGAGTACGGCAGGAACAACCCCAGCACCTGGAACAGTGCTGTGAGCTCCCTCTTCACCGCGGCTGCGGCGAAGATCGTCAGCGGGAAGGGCGATGCGGAGCGGCTCCTGGCCGACGCGGCCAAGAAGGCCCAGGGCGAGATCGACAAGCAGCGCGCATGATGAAGTCCGCACCTCCACCCACGCTTCACCACGAGCGTGTCGGGTGCCCCGCGGCCGAGCCGCGGGGCACCGCCCCCGTCCGCCGTTCCCGCCCGGACTGGCGTGCCTGGGGAGCGTTCGCACTGCTCGCCGGGCCCCTGCTGATCGGCCTGGGCCTCTTCAAGTACGTCGCCATCGGCTGGAGCTTCCTGCTCAGCCTCAGTGAGGCCCGCGGCAGCATCGCCCTGGGTCACTGGGTCGGCCTGGACAACTACCAGGCGTTGCTCTCCGATGCGGTGTTCCGCAAGTCGCTCGGCCAGATCCTGCTGTTCACGGTGTTCATCGTGCCGGTGACGTTCGCAGCCTCGCTGGGACTGGCGCTGCTGGTGCACCGGATCCGGCGCGGCCGGGCCGTGCTGCGCACCGCCTTCCTGATCCCGGCCGCCGTCTCCTACGTCGCAGCCTCCCTGCTGTGGAAGATGAGCCTGTTCAACGGGCTGCCGAGCGGCATCGCCAACACGATCGGCGGATGGTTCGGCATGGATGCCGTCCCGTGGCTGCAGACCACCTCGCCACCGCTGTACTGGGTCGTCCTCATCACCCTCCGCCTCTGGCTCCAGGTCGGCTTCTACATGGTGCTCTTCCTCGCCGGGCTCCAGGCCATCCCCAAGGAGATGTACGAAGCCGCCGCCCTCGACGGCGCCACCGGCCTGCGCCTGCTGCGCAGGATCACCCTGCCGATGCTGCGCAACACCTCGGTGGCCGTCCTGATGCTGCAGTTCATCGCCGCCTTCCAGGCGTTCGACGAGTTCTACAACCTGTTCAACAGCGGGCTGTCCGGGTCGGCCGCGGCCCCGATCCGAACCCCTCTGGGCTACCTCTACGACACCGCGATGGGCGCCCAGAACTACGGCCTCGGGTCGGCCGGAGCCTTCGTGCTCACCGCCCTCATCGTCGTTGTGACCCTGGTCCAGGGCCGGCTCACCGGCTTCGGCAAGGGTGAGGAGTGAGCAACATGGCAACCACCCGACAACTGCCGCAGGTACTGCGCCGGTCCGTGCGCGGCGTGCTGGCCGGCCTGCTGACGGCAGTGTTCCTGGCACCCTTCTACCTGATGCTGCGCAACGCGCTGATGGACACGCAGGACCTGACGTCACCGCACTGGACGTGGTGGCCGTCGACGATGCACTGGGAGAACTTCACCTCGCTCTTCAGCGACCCCACCCTGCACATGGGCCAGGCCCTCGGCAACTCGTTGCTGATCGCCGCGATCACCGCCCCGGTGTCGACGCTCCTCGCTTCGGCCGCCGGATACGCCCTCGCGCGGATCCCGGTGCCCGGACGCGGCGTCCTGCTCGCCTTGGTCGTGGCCACGCTGATGATCCCCGGCTCGGTGACGTTCGTGCCCACCTTCGTCGTCGTGGGCTCCATGGGCGGGGTCAACACTCTGTGGGGAATCATCGCCCCCGGGCTGTTCAACCCATTCGCCGTCCTGCTCTTCCGCAACTTCTACCTCCAGTTCCCCAGCGAGATCGAGGAAGCGGGACGCCTGGACGGGCTCGGCTGGCTCGGCCTCTACCGCCGGATCGCGTTGCCGTCGTCCGGAGCGATGCTCGCCTCGCTCGGCGCGCTCGCCTTCATCGACAGCTGGAACGCCTTCCTGTGGCCGCTGGTCATCGGCCAGGACCCGTCCGCGTGGACGGCCCAGATCGCCCTGTCGACGTTCCTCACCTCACAGACCATCAACCTGCCCGGACTGTTCGCCGGAGCCGTCGTGACCATCGCCCCACTGGTGGCCATGTTCCTGGTCGCCCAGCGCTACATCGTCGAAGGCATCGCCACCAGCGGCCTCAAGGGCTGAGCCGCTCCTGACTCCGGACCACCGGTCCGGGCCGCACCACCTGAAGATCCGACCCCCCACTCCCACCCCCCATGGAGGGGAAATCATGAGATCCGACAGGTCGGCTCCCGCCGTCAGAAAATTCTTCTCCCGAATCCTGCCTGCCACGGCAGCCGCGGTTACCCTCGTCCTCGCGGGAACCTCCGCTTCCGCCGCAGCGCCCCCCAGCGCCACCAGCACCGTCACCGCCACTGCGATGACCGGACCGCAGTTGGCAGCCTCCTGGACGGGACCGCTGAGTACCCGCGGGCGGTACATCGTCGACGCCAACGGCAACCGCTTCAAGCTGAAGGCCGGCAACTGGGCCGGCGCCCAGGGCACCTGGGAAGGCAGCGGCGACGTCAACGACCCCGCGAACCACCAGGCGGACCAGATGTCGCACAACATCCCGTTGGGCCTGGACCGCGCGCCGATGACGCAGATCATGGCCGACTTCCACGAGCTCGGGCTGAACAGCATCCGCCTGCCGTTCGCCAACGCGATGATGCGCGACACCACGGTCGTACCGGACTCCGCGGTCGCGGCCAACCCGCAGCTGAAAGGCAAGACCCCGCTGCAGGTGTACGACGCGGTGGTCGCGGCCCTGACCGCCGACGGGTTCGCGGTCATCCTCAACAACCACACCACCACCTACCGCTTCTGCTGCGGCCTGGACGGCAACGAGCGCTGGAACAGCGGCCAGTCCGCCGAGCAGTGGCAGCAGGACTGGCTCTTCCTGGTGAACCGCTACAAGGCGAACAAGCGTGTCGTCGGCGCCGACCTGCGCAACGAGATTCGTCGCGACACCTGGGACGACCCCAACTGGGGCTGGGGGGACGACCACGACACCTACGCGGCCTTCGAGCTGGCGGGCACGCGCATCCTGGGAGCCGACCCCGACATGCTGGTCATCATGGAGGGCATCAACTGGTACGGCATCCCACTGGACGGGCTGAACTACGGCAGGCCGATGCTGACGCCGGTCCGTGAACTCTCCAACACCCTGATCTCCTCCGGGAAGCTGGTCTACGCCGCGCACTTCTACGGCTACACCGGGCCGAACTACACGGGTGCCGGCAGCGGACCGGGGCACACCAACGACTGGCCGTACGAGGACTTCCCGCTCGACAAGCTGAAGCAACTGGTGCACGACGAGGCCCTGTTCGTCACCCAGTCCGGCCAGCACTTCACTGCCCCCGTCTGGATCAGCGAGTTCGGTGCCGGCGGCCGAGGGTCGCAGGACACCAAGGAGAAGACCTGGTTCGGCAACTTCACCGACATCCTGGTCGAGAACGACACCGACTTCGCCATCTGGCCGCTGGTCGGATGGACCGGCGCCAACGGCGCGCCGCAGGACACCTGGGCCCTGATCTCCTACGACACCGCCGGCAAACGACAGAGCCTCAGCGACTCCGGTGACTGGCGGTCCGCCGACTGGAACAAGCTGGTCAACGCCTCGGGCGTCTCCGGTCCGGTCGCACAGGTCGACCACTGGAACATGCTCAACCTCGACTTCCGCGACCACAACGTCTCCTCCCGCATGCTCGCCCAGGGCGACTGGAGCCCCGGCTACCGCAAGGGCAACTGCCCCGACAGCCAGCGCCTGACCGGCCTCGGCCGCAGCGACAAGCGCGGCCTGTGCACCGACGCGAACCAGCCCGCCAAGGGAGCCGGCGCCTGGGTGGCCGTCCATGACGAGCGCTACGTCACCCACGGTGACTGGGCCTCGGGCTACAACAAGCTCCAGTGCCCCGACAACACCTTCGCCGTCGGCTACAGCGTCAACGGCAACTCCATGGCCGGCCTGCTCTGCGCGCCGTCCGCCGCGCCGCTGCCGCTGAACGGCCGCAACGTCTGGTTCGACCACGGCGACAACCGCCCCGCCACGGGCGGCTCGATCGAAAGCGACTGGGCCCCCGGCTACTACAAGGGTCAGTGCACCGACAACGAGTACATCGCCGGCGTCGCCTTCACCTGGAAGTGGAACAACGGCGGTGTCCCCGACGCACTGCTCTGCCGTCCGCTGAGCTGACCCACCCCCATCAGTTCCATCAGTTCCATCAGTTCCATCATCGAGGAGACCACGGCCATGCCACGACTCGAGGTTGCCGCAGACGGCTTCCGTCTCGACGACCGACCGCTGCGGATCATCTCCGGCGGGCTGCACTACTTCCGGATCCATCCGGAACAGTGGGCCGACCGGCTTCGCAAGGCGCGCCTGATGGGACTGAACACGATCGAGACCTACGTCCCATGGAACCTTCATTCGCCCCATCCGGGTGAGTTCCGGCTGGACGCAGGTCTCGATCTTCCCCGGTTCCTCGACCTGGCCGCCGCCGAAGACCTGCATGTGCTGCTCCGCCCCGGACCGTACATCTGCGCCGAGTGGGAGGGCGGCGGCCTGCCCTCCTGGCTGCTCGCCGACGAGGACATCGAACTGCGCAGCCGCGACCCGCGCTACCTGAAGGCGGTGGACGACTACCTCGCTGCCCTGCTGCCGCCCGTCCTTCCTTACCTCTCCACTCGTGGCGGCCCGGTCCTCGCCGTGCAGCTGGAGAACGAATACGGTGCGTACGGCGACGACTCCGGCTACCTGGAGAATCTGGCGGAGCTGCTGCACCGGCACGGAGTCGACGTGCCGCTGTTCACGTGCGACCAGCCCTCCGACCTGGAGCGCGGCGGCCTCGACGGCGTCCTGCGCACCGTCAATCTCGGCAGCCGGGTGGACGCCGGGCTCGCCGAACTGCGCACGCATCAGCCGTCCGGGCCGCTGATGTGCAGCGAGTTCTGGATCGGCTGGTTCGACCGCTGGGGCGGCACCCATGTCACCCGCAGCGCGGCCGACGCCGCAGCGGACCTCGACCGGCTGCTCGCGGCCGGTGCCTCGGTCAACATCTACATGTTCCACGGCGGTACCAACTTCGGTTTCACCAACGGCGCCAACGACAAGGGCACGTACCGCGCCACCGTCACGTCGTACGACTACGACGCGCCTCTGGACGAGGCCGGCGACCCCGCCGCCAAATACGCCGCCTTCCGCGAGGTCATCGCCCGGTACGCGCCCGTCCCCGAGGAACCGGTACCCGCCCCCGCGCCCAAGCTCGACCCGGTCGTCGCCGAACTCACCGCATGCGCAAGCCTCCTGGACCAGCGCGAACGGCTCGGCAGCGCGGTGCACGCCGACCGCCCGCAGGTCATGGAACAGCTCGGCCAGTCCCTCGGATTCATCCTGTACGAGACGGCGCTCCCGGCGGCCGGGCCGACCGTCCTCCGCATCGCCGAGGTGCACGATCGCGCCCAGGTCTTCGTCGACGGCCAGCCGGTCGGCGTCCTGGAACGCGAGAACCATGAGCACACCCTCGCCTTCCACACCCCCCGGCGCGGCGCGCAATTGGCCGTGCTGGTGGAGAACCAGGGCAGGGTCAACTACGGGCAGCGCATGCACGACCGCAAGGGACTGCTCGGCGAGGTCTCCGTCAACGCACTGGCCCCGGACGGCTGGTACAGCCGGTCGCTACCTCTCGACGATCTGGGCCGGCTGTCCTTCACCGCGTTCGATCCCGCCTCGCCCCCGGTCGGCCCCACGTTCCACCGTGGACACCTGGACATCGAGCAGCCGGCCGACGGCTACATCGCCCTGGACGGCTGGACCAAGGGCCACGTCTGGATCAACGGCTTCGCACTCGGCCGGTACTGGTCCCGAGGACCGCAGACCACTCTCTACGTCCCCGCACCGATCCTGAATGCCGGCCGGAACGAGATCACGGTCCTCGAGCTGCACGGCTCCACCACCCGCACGGTGGAACTGCGAGGCACTCCAGATCTGGGCCCCATCGAGGACTGACGTCCGCGACACCGGTCGGTACGCCTCAGAGCCTGTCGGGTGACCTTCGATCGGAGAGCGGACGCGGCATGGTGCGTGCGATTCCAAGGCGCCGGGATGGCCTCGTAGCGGAGCTACTAGGGTATTTCGGCAACGCCGGAAGCGTGCGTGCCAGGCCGTGGCCGCCCGATCAGAGGTCACCCGACAGGCTCTCAGCCGGTGGACCGACCGGCCACGCCGACACGAACCTCCAGAGGGACCGAGAATGCCCCAGCACCCTGCCGGTGCCCATGACACCGCCGCCCCGGCCGGATCCCCGGCAATCCGGTGGAGACAGGCCGTCATCCACCAGCTGTACCCGCGCAGTTCCGCCGACCGGAACGGCGACGGCGTGGGTGACCTCCCGGGCGTGCGCAGCCGGCTGTCGTATCTGAAGGAGCTCGGCGTCGACGCCCTGTGGCTGAACCCCTTCTACGCCTCCCCACAGGCCGACCGTCGGCTACGACATCGCCGACCACCGTGCGGTCCAGCCCGCGCTCGGCACGCGGCTTGACGCCGACGCGCTGATCCGGGACGCCCACGCGCTTTGGCTGCGCATCATCGTGGTAGGGCTCCCACGGCGCGAGCTTCGAGCCGGCCGCGAACACCACGGTGTGGTGGACGGTCTGGCGCCCCCGTTCCCGCGCCGCTCCTGACGGCCGGCCGGCTGGCCGCAACAAGATCACCGTCCTCCACCGACGACAGAGGAATCCAATGCACAGCAAGCGACGCCTCACCGAGCAGCGGCTCGACCGGGTGCTGAACCAGCGCATCCGGCCCGCGGTCCACGCCCGTCCCGTCCCGGTCGAGATCGCGATCTGGAGCGTGCCGGGCGAGCCGGTCCCCGTGTCCGACGGCCTGGCCGCACCGTACGAACCCGTGGCGCTCGGGCACCGGTGGGGGCCGCCCTGGTCCACGAGCTGGTTCAGGATCAGCGGCAGGGTTCCGCAGGAGTGGGCCGGCCTGCGGGTCGAGGCGGTCATCGACCTCGGCTTCAACGTCACCGGCGCCGGCTTCTCCGCCGAGGGCCTGGTCTACCGGGCGGACGGCAGCGTGGTGAAAGCCCTCAACCCCCGCAACGCCTATATTCCGGTCGCCGACCCGGCGGTCGGCGGCGAGGATTTCACCTACTACGTCGAGGCCGCCGCCAACCCCAACCTGGTCGATGACCACATCCCGTCCCGGACCGGGGACCGGCCCTCCTGGATGACGGGAGCCGACTCCGAGAGCGCACCCTTGTACCAGCTGCTCCGACTGGAGTTGGCGGTCTTCGACGCGCAGGTGTGGGAACTCGTCCACGACCTGGACGTCCTCGGGGGGCTCATGCGCGAACTGCCCGAGGCCGACCCGCGCCGCTGGCAGCTCCTGCACACCATCGAGCGGGCCCTGGACGCAGTCGACCTGCAGGACATCGCCGGCAGCGCCACCGCCGCCCGCGAGGTGCTGCGCCCGGCGTTCGCCGCCCCTGCGGCCGCCAGCGCCCACCGCATGTCCGCCGTCGGACACGCCCACATCGACACCGCCTGGCTGTGGCCGCTGCGCGAGACCGTCCGCAAGGTCGCCAGGACGCTCTCCAACGTCACCCATCTCATGGACGACCACCCGGGCTTCCTCTTCGCCATGTCCCAGGCCCAGCAGCTGGCCTGGCTCAAGGAGCACCGCCCCGAGGTCTACGGCCGGGTCCAGGAGAAGGCGAAGAAGGGGCAGTTCCTCCCCGTCGGCAGCCTGTGGGTGGAACCCGACACCAACATCACCGGCGGCGAGGCCCTCGCCCGGCAGCTGATCCATGGAAAGCGCTTCTACCTCGACGAGTTCGGCGTCGAGACCGAGGAGATGTGGCTGCCCGACACCTTCGGCTACAACGCGGCCATGCCGCAGCTGATGAAACTGGCCGGGGTCCGGTGGTTCCTCACCCAGAAGATCTCCTGGAACACCACCAACAAGTTCCCGCACCACACCTTCTGGTGGGAGGGCATCGACGGCACCAGGATCTTCAGCCACTTCCCGCCGGTCGACACCTACAACGCCGAGATCACCGGCGCCGAACTCGCCCATGCCGTCGGCAACTTCCAGGACAAGGAGGCAGCCAACAGCTCGCTGCTCCCGTTCGGCTACGGAGACGGCGGCGGCGGTCCCACCCGGGAGATGCTGGCCCGGGCCGAGCGTCTCGTCGACCTGGAGGGCTCGGCCAGGGTCGTCATCGAGAGCCCTGCGGACTTCTTCCAGCGGGCACATGCCGAATACCCCGACGCGCCGGTGTGGCAGGGGGAGCTGTACCTGGAGTTCCACCGCGGCACGCTGACCAGCCAGCTGAGGACCAAGCAGGGCAACCGGCGCAGTGAGCACCTGCTGCGAGAGGCCGAGCTGTGGTCTGCGACCGCCGCCGTGCGCACCGGATTCGCGTACCCTTACCAGGCCCTGGACCGGCTGTGGAAGACGGTCCTGTTGCACCAGTTCCACGACATCCTGCCCGGCTCCTCCATCGCCTGGGTGCACCGGGAGGCGGAGCAGACCTACGCCGCCGTCACCGCCGAGCTGTGCGCGATGACGGACGCCGCCCAGCGCGCCCTGGCCGGCGAAGGCAACCTGCCCGTGGTCTTCAACGCCGCTCCGTTCGCCCGCGGCGGTGTCCCCGCCCTCGGCGCCACGCTCCGGACCCGGCCGCCGGGCCGACCCGTCGCCCCGGTCCCCTGCGGGGACGGCTTCGCGCTGGACAACGGCCTGGTCCGCGTCCGGATCGATGCCCAGGGCCTGGTGACCTCGGCGTACGACATCGCGGCCGACCGCGAAGCGCTGGCCCCCGGCGCCGCCGCCAACCTCCTCCAGCTGCACCAGGACTTCCCCAACGAGTACGACGCCTGGGACATCGACGCCTTCTACCGCAACACCGTTCACAACCTCCTCGACGCCGACTCGGTCAGGGCGGAGGAAGGCGGTGTCCGGATCGTGCGGACCTTCGGTGACTCCCGCATCGAACAGCTGGTCTCCCTCTCCGAAGGCTCCCGCCGTCTGGACATCGACACCGAGATCGACTGGCACGAGAAGGAGAAGCTCCTCAAGGCCGCCTTCCCGCTCGACGTGCGGGCCGACCACTCCAGTGCGGAGATCCCCTTCGGACATGTCCGGCGCCCCACCCACACCAACACCAGCTGGGACGCCGCCAAGTTCGAGATCTGCGCCCACCGCTTCCTGCACCTCGGCGAACGGGGGTGGGGCGCGGCTGTGGTCAACGACTCGACCTACGGGCACGAGGTCACCCGAGACGTCCGCGCAGGCGGCGGCACCACCACCACCGTCCGGCTCTCCCTGCTCCGCGCTCCCCGCTTCCCCGACCCGGATGCCGACCAGGGCCACCACCGCCTGCGCTACGGGTTCGTCATCGGCGCCGACATCGCCGACGCCGTCCGCGAGGGCTACGAGTTCAACCAGCCGGAGCGCAGCCTCCCCGGCTCGACCGAGGTCCAACCGCTCGTCACCGCGGACAACGAGGCCGTCGTCATCGAGGCGGTCAAACTTGCCGACGATCGCTCCGGCGACATCGTCGTACGCCTCTACGAGGCCCACGGCGGACGCGCCCGAACCGTTCTGACCGCCGGCTTCCCGCTGGCGTCGGCGGCCGAGACCGATCTGCTGGAGCGCGAACTCGACCCGCGCGAGAACGTGGACGCCGTACAAGCGGACGGCCGAAGGGTGCGCCTGGCACTCCGCCCGTTCCAGATCCTCACTCTCCGGCTGAGGCCCCGGCAGGGGGCTTGAGTACCCGTGGCCGTCGCAACACCTCACACCCACGAAGGCAGGACCGCCGTGCCCGCACTCCCCGCCGCCGTCCTGTTCGACATGGACGGCACCCTGGTCGACACCGAGCACCTCTGGCTCCAGGTCACCGCCGAACTCGCCGCCGGCCTCGGCCACACCCTCACCGAGGAGGACCTGCCCGAGGTGCTCGGCCGCGCCGTCGACCACACCGCCGCACATCTGCACCGCATGACCCGCACCGGCCTCACTCCGGATGCCCTGGCCGCGCTCCTCACCGACGCGTTCCGCGTCAAGGTCGCCGCCGGGGTCGTCCCCCGGCCCGGCGCCCTGGCACTGCTCGCCGCACTGCACGACGCAGCCGTGCCCACCGCGCTGGTCTCGGCCTCCCCCCGCCGCATAGTGGACCTGGTCCTCGGCCACCTCGGCGACGGCTGGTTCTCCGTCACCCTCGCCGCCGAGGACACCGAACGCACCAAGCCCGACCCCGCCCCCTACCTGGCCGCCGCTGATCGGCTCGGCCTGGACCCCTCGGTCTGCGTGGCCGTCGAGGACACACCGGCCGGGGTCGCCTCCGCGCATGCCGCCGGCTGCTCGGTGGTGGCCGTCCCCTCCACCGTGCCGATCGCCGAGGCCGCCCGGATCACCCTGCTGGACAGCCTCGAACAGGCCGACCTGGCGCTGCTCTCCGCGCTGACCGTGCCGACGACGCAGACCGCCTGATGCCGTCACCCACTGCTCGCGCTAGCGGGTCCAGGACCGGGTGCGCAGGGAGCGCGTGGAGCACGGCGCCGCCCATCTGGTCTCGCTCGTAGACCGCGCCTTCACCGATGTTCGCTTCACTCGCGCAGCTCTGTATGAGATGGACCGCGCCTATGCACTGTGGTGTGCCTGCTCGGACGAGCGCTGAGGAAGTCCCGCCGCCGCTCAGCGGAAGGCCCTAGGGTCGTTCCCACGTGTCACGGCCGCATTAACCGCCAAGGGGGACCCACGATGCAGGCGAAAGAGACGATGTTCGCCGATCTCGTGCAGGGGAGGGCCCAGCAGTTCCAAGTGCCGCTCTACCAAAGGACGTACTCCTGGACGGAGAAGCAGCTCAGACAGTTGTGGAGCGACATCCTGGAGCAGGCTGAGCTGATTGAGCGCGGGGAGAAAGCGAATACGCACTTCCTGGGGTCCGTGGTGCTCGCGCCGTCCCCGCAGAACGAGGCGACGTTCCCCCGCTGGCTCGTCGTCGACGGTCAGCAGCGGCTGACCACGCTCTCCCTCGCCCTGGCCGCGATCCGCGATCACATCAAGGACGCCGAGCCCGACGAGGCCGAACGCATAGGCGAGGAATACCTGATCAACAAGCGCAAGAGCGGCAACGAGCACTTCCG
Organism: Streptomyces sp. NBC_01224; assembly: GCF_036002945.1. NCBI lineage: Bacteria > Bacillati > Actinomycetota > Actinomycetes > Kitasatosporales > Streptomycetaceae > Streptomyces > Streptomyces sp. NBC_01224. The sequence goes on from NZ_CP108529.1 coordinate 2,258,730, forward strand.
GCTGCTGCCGACCCAGGCGGACCGGCCGCAGTTCGCCGCCCACGTCCGCGGCCCGCTCGCGGAGCGGCCCGCCGGCGGAAGTGTCGCCGCGGCTTACAGCTTCTTCCGCCGCAAGCTGGTCGAGACGGCCGGGCCCACTGCCCCGCAGGACGTGTTCCGAATCGAGCAGGCCATCACCTCCAGGCTGACGCTGGTGGCGGTGACCGCCGAGCGCGGCGACAACGTGCACCGCATCTTCGAGTCTCTCAACAATACGGGGCTCAAGCTCAGCCAGGCGGACCTGCTGCGCAACTACCTGTTCATGCGGCTGTCGACCCGCGGTGAGCACGTCTACGAGACCTATTGGCTTCCGCTGCAGGACAGCCTGAGCAATGAAGAGCTGGAACAGCTCATGTGGCTGCAACTGGTCCTCGACGGTGACGACCGGGCGCGCCGCCAGGACTTGTACGCGGCCCAGCAGCAGCGTTTCGAGCGGGGCGAGGCAGGCGAGGCGGAGATCGAGGCGTACGTCAGGGAGTTGCACCGCCGGGCCGCTCTTTTCCGCCGGCTACTCCATCCCGAGGAGGAGCCGGACGCATCGATCCGCGCCCATCTGCACCGCCTGGACGCCTGGCAGGCCCAGGTCACCTATCCCGCTCTGATGCTGCTGCTCGACCGGCGCGAGCGTGGGGAACTCGATTCCTCGGACACAGCCCGAGCGATGTCGTACGTCGAGAGCTTTCTGGTGCGGCGAATGATCTGCCGGGTACCGACGAACAACCTCAACAGAGTCTTTCAGGCCATGCCCGGGCAGCTGCCGCTCGACGTGCCCGTCGCCGACGGGCTGCACCAGCTGCTCTCCGCCGACAATCGGTTCTGGCCCTCCGACGGCGAGCTGCGGGAGAAGATCCGAACGGCGCCCTTCTATCAGTTCGGACGCTGGCACCAGCGCAAGATGGTGCTGCAGCGGCTGGAGGAGAGCTACGAGCATCCCGAGCCGGTGGACTTCGCCGCCGCGCAGCTCACCATCGAGCACGTCATGCCGCAGTCGCCCGGCGACGAGTGGATCCGAATCTTGGGTGAGGACACGGCCGACGGAGAGAGCGCGGAGGACCTGCACTCCCGGTTGCAGCACACACTCGGGAACCTGACGCTCACTGCGGTCAACTCAGAACTGTCGAACCATCCCTTCGAGCGCAAGCAGGGCCTGCTGCAGGGAAGCCACCTGGAGATCAACCGTCGCATCGCCGCGACCGAGCGCTGGGGCGCGGAGGAGATCCTGGCTCGTGCCGACGAGCTGGCCGACCGTGCGATCGCGCTGTGGCCGGCCCCGCTGCGCGGAGTCGGCCGCGCGGAGCGCAGCCGGGACTGGCACCTGGCGCATCAGGTGCTCGCGGCACTCCCCCACGGCACGTGGACGTCCTACGGCGATCTCGCCGCGTTCCTCGGCTCCGGTGCCCAGGCCGTGGGAAACCACTTGGCGAACACGCCGGGGGTGGTCAACGCGTACCGGGTGCTCACCTCCGAGGGCAAGGTCTCCGACGGCTTCCGCTGGACACCCGTGGACGAAGGAGGCAACGTCCGTACCCGGCTGATCGCCGACGGCGTCCGTTTCACAGTGAACGGAGCCGCTGATCCGGCGCAGCGTCTCACCGCCGACGAGCTCGCCCTGCTGGTCGCCGAGGACGACGATCAGGCCGAGGGCGAGGACACCGCGCAGCGCACGCCGGACGGTCAGGGTGAGGAGACGCGCGCCAACCGGTTCTTCCGTCAGCTCGCGGCGGACGACTCGCCCGAGACAGTGGAGGCGGTGCGCGCGGTCTTCGCCCGCTGGGAGGAGCTCGGCGGCTGGATCGGGCACGGGGCGGGCCAGGTCACGACGAGCGCTTTCCTCATGTTCGGGGAGGCGGGCGCGCCGGGCCGCGGGATCTGGCCGTTGACGCTCTACCCGGGCGGCGGGCGTGGCGGCACGGCGGAGGTGGTGTTCCAGTACCTGGCGGCACGTGAACCGTTCACCGACCGCGCACTGCGCGCTGAACTCCTCAGGCGGCTCAACGTCCTGGAGGGTGTTGCCATCCCGGAAGGAAAGATAGAGCTGCGCCCCAACTTCCGTCTGTCACTGCTGGAGAAGGATCACAACCGCGAACTGCTCGCCGAGACCTTGGCATGGTTCCGGGACTGCTGGGAGAACCGGGACACAGCCTGAGCGCGCGTGCGCCGAGCCGATGGGTCGGACGCCCCTCCACTCACGCGTCGAAGAGGGCGCCCTGGCAGTCCTCGCCCCGCCAGGGCGCCCAGGTGAGGACGGAGCCACGCACCCCCGATGGCGCCCGCCTCGGCAGCGACCGGCTGCCTCCTCGATGGCAGCGGCCTTCAGGATCTTCTCGATACGCTGCGGCCGACCTTCGACGGCCCGCCGCTGATCCTCGCAGAGGGCGCGCCAACTGCGGCGCAGGCCCCCACGCACCACGTCGTCCTCGGCACGCGGGCCCACGACGGCCGGCCGCACTTCGGCGAGGCGGGTGAGTCATCGGAAAGATGTCACCTTCAGTGAATTTGGGAAAAAATACCAGGTCAGAGGCGGTTCGCTCCCTTTCAGCGGGGCGGAAGCAGCGGTTCCAGGAAGCGGCTCGGCTCACCGTGCCAGGTGATGGCGAGCGCGTCACGGGCGCGGGTAGCCGCGACGAAGAGCAGTGAGCGCGCCCGGTGCAGTTCACGCTGGTGGCGGCTCGGGTCCGTGCGTTCCCAAGCATCCACAGAGGCGCGGGGTACGAGTCCCTCGGCCACCCCGGCGATGATCAGGCAGCGGTACTCCAGTCCCTTGAATCGGTACATGGTGCCGATGTGGACACCCTGGTCGTTCCGCGGTCCGTCCTGTGTGATCTCCGTCGGAGTGATGCCGCGTCGCGCGAGGCGGTCGGCGAGCTGGGTGACCATGTCGTTGGTCGGGACGCAGATCGCAGTGGATTCGCGTGGCACGTCGTGCCAGTCGCGTAGCTGCTCGACGACGAGATCCATCTCCTCGTCCCAACTGCGTGCGCCCCGCAGGGACGGGCTCGAGCCTTGGAGGACGGAGCGGTATCCGGCGATCGTCTCGGCACTGCCGTCGAGGTCGTCGTAGTCCGCGTCGTCCAGGACCCGGATGGCGTCGCGCAGGATTTCCCGCGTGGTGCGGTAGCTGAGGGTCAGCCGGGAGGACCGGCCGCGGATGTGGACGCCGAGGCTGCCGAGTGTGACCTGGTTGTCGTAGATCCGCTGGTGCGTGTCGCCGACGAGGAAGATGTCGTCGGGCTCGGCCGGCACCATGGCGCGCAGCATCTTCCAGTGGGCGGCGCTGAGGTCCTGCGCCTCGTCGACCACGATGTGCCGGTAGCGGTACCGCAGCCAGGCACCGGAGCCGGCCTCGACGTGACGATTGTCCAGGCCTCCCCGGTCGTCGCGTTCCTCCGACCGCCGGTCGATTCTGGCCTTGCGAGCGATCTCCAGCCGTGCCGCTCGCTCGGCGACCTGGCGGTGGGTCTCCAGCCCCTTGGTCTCCAGGCGCTGGGTGAAACGTTCGGCGAGCTGCCAGATTCCGGCTCGCTCAACGCGTGTGACGCTGCGTCCTCGGCCAGCGCGCCGGGCGGCGAAGTAATCGCTCCGGGAGGTCACGGCCTGGCCGAGGATGACCTGGTTCCACTCGTCGCTGAGGAACTCGGCGCTCCAGCGGGTCTCCCCCGCCTCCACCAACAGCTCCCGCCACTCGCGCAAGGCTGCCGTGTCGTCGATCCGCCGCTTGGCGCTGCCCGGGTCGGCCTCGCTGACGAGGCGGGTGGCGAGCTGGTCGACGTGGGCGATGTCGACCCGGGCCAGTACGTCGGGGCCGCCGAGCGAGAGGAGCCGGGCCCGCAGATCGGCGGCGAGGTTCTTGTTGAACGTGGTGAGCAGGACGGGCTTGTTACGACCGGGCGGGAGCGCTCGCACCAGATGGCACACACGGTGGAGGGCGACGATCGTCTTGCCCGTCCCCGGCCCGCCGCCGACCCGGGCCGGGCCGGAGTAGCGCCGGTGGACCAGCTTCTCCTGAGTGGGGTGGAGGAAGATCTTCCACCGCCCGAAGTCGCCCTCCTCCAGGATGCTCTGCAGGGACTCGTCGTCGGTGATGACCACAGTCTGGGAGCGGTCGACGGCCGCCTGCCAGTCGTCGGTGTCGAGGTTCTGCTCGGGTTCGCTCACGGCGACGGGCGTGGTGACCTGGTCCATGACCGCGTCGTAGGGGACGCCGTCGCGCAGCCGCAGGAGGACTTCCCCGGTGTGGCGGGGCGCGTACTCGGCGAGACCGAGCAGCTCGTCGTCCGTGGTGAGTTTCCGGACGATCGGGATGAGCGGTTCGGCGACGCCGAGGTCCGCGAGCTGTTCGTCGGTGTACGCGGCAAACAGGGGCTCTTCCACCGGCTTGCGCCGAGGGGCGGGTTCCGGAGCGGGGGTTGCGGGCGGCGCGGGTTCGCGGCGCCGCACGTGCTCCTCGACGACCTGGAGGTCGACGTATTCGATGGCGCCGGTGATGTGGTTGATGCCGTAGTTGAGCCGGTCCAGGTTCTTGTGGACGTGGCCGCGGTGCTTGACCGAGACGAGAAGCCAGTCGTCACCACCGAGGCGGATCATCAGGGCCCGCCACTCTCGGTTGACGCGAGCCGACCAGAGCCGGTCGTGGCCTTCCAGCTGTTTGAGGTCGAAGCCGCCGGCGTCCGGGTTGCGGCGGAAGTCGTGCTGGAACTTGTAGAACGCCCCGAGGACGGCGCGGTCCAGTTTGACGATTTCCTTGTCGGCCTTGTCCAGCAGGCGCAGGGTCACGCCGGTCCTGGGCGCGCCGGTGACCGTCATCGCTCGTTCTCCTCGTGTTCGTTCGTGGCCGGACCGGCAACTCCGGCTACCAGCCCGGCGAGTTCGCCGGCGTCCCATTCCGTCGCGGTGCGGACCTGCCAGCCCGCATCCCGGTAGGCCCGGTCGCGTTGTTCGGCGTCGATGTCCCGGTTGCTGCCCGGGTCCGGCCGGTGCGCGAGGACGACACCGATCCGCCGGGCAGGCCAGGCGAGTTCGGCGGGCCAGGCGGCTGCTCCGAGTTCGTAGCCCGCCTCGGGCGCGGGCAGGCCGAGGCCTGCGAGGGCGCGGGCGAGGTCGGGGAGGCCGGGGTCGTCGATGAGGAACTCGATGACCTCGTCCCAGGCGGGGTCGCGAACGGCCGCGGGGGCCTCCTCGGCGGTCTGCCTGACCGCCTCGGGTTCGTGTGCCCGCCGCTGGGAGGTGAGCCACCCGGCGCCGCCGGTGACCGCCAGTTCGGCCGGGTCGAATCCCGGCAGCATGGCGGCTGTGAGCTGGACCCCGTCTCCTTCGCCCGCGTCGAGGAACTGGAGCAGGTTGCTCCAGTAGAGCCAGGCCTGCCAGCGCCGCCGGTGGGCGGCCTCGTCCGCCGTGACCGCGTCTGTGCTGTCGTCGAGCACGGTCAGTGCCGTCCAGACCGCCCCGGTCTGCCCCCTGCGCAGGTCGAGCGCGATGGTGAGCGGACATCCAGATGTGTCCCGGGTCGCCATGACCTGGACGGCGCCCTGTCCTCCGGCGAGCCGCCGCCCGTGCAGCGCTTCGCTGATCCTGCGGCCGGTTTCCTGGCCGTCGGCCAACGCCCTGCTGGTCGCCGACACGGCGGCGAAGCCCGCGAGCGCGCTCTGGGTGCGGCGCCGCCAGGCGTCGGGGTCCGGGTCGGTGAGGTACCCGATCAGTGTCTCGACGGGGTTGGCCCACACGAAGCGCGACAGGTCCCGGGTGTCTCCGCCGTGCATGCGCCGGTGAACGTCCATGGCCGTCTTCTGCGCGGTGTTCGGGTACGGCTTCCAGACGGGGTCGGCCTGCGGCTTCGTCCGCCCTGTCCACTCCTGCACGTCGTCCCAGGTGAGCTGGAAGACCTGCCAGCCTTCCGCCCGCAGACGGGTGCGTTTGCCCGCGTCGTCCTCGGCGGTGAGGTGCTCGGGGCTCGCGTGGTAGCGATAGCCGTCGAGGTAGACGGCCACCCGCCGGTCGTCGTCGGTGCTGCGGAAGACGACGTCGGGCCGGGTGAAGCCGAGCGGTGTCTGCGTCTCCATCTGCCAGCCGCGGACCGTGCCGTCGGGTGCGGTGAAGCGCAGGGTCGTGTCCCTGGTGCCGTCGGCGGTGAGTGCGGTGCGGACGCTGACCTCGTCCACCCGCTCGGCCCATTCGAGCAGCCCGTGCCGGAAGAGTGCCTCCAGTTCGCTCTCCACCTGGTGCACGAGGGTGATGTCCCGGGCGGTGGCGACGGGTTCGGTACTCCATCGGTCGGCGGTGCGGCCGAAGAGGTCACCGAGCATGTCCAGCGCGTGCTCGCGGGAGACGAGTTCGTACTCGCCGTCGGTGACGTGCCGCAGCAGGCAGCGGTGGCACGCGGGCCGGCCCTGGCCGACGCACACGCAGGTCTCGATCACCTGGCGGGCGTCTTCCAGGACGCCCCTGAGGCCGTCCTGGCCGGCGAGACGGTGCAGATATCCGGTGCCGCCGGGCAGCGTGTCGTACAGCACGAGGAAGTGGCGGCGCAGAGCGGCCTCGCCGCCTTCCTCGGGCATGGAGTCGGTGACGACGGCGAGGTGGTCGGGGTCGCCGCCGTAGCTGCGGGCGATACCGGCCAGCAGCAGCGCCTTGAAGGAGGCGAGCCGTTCCTGGGTGTGGGCGGTGACGGCGGGGATGAGGATGCGCAGGGCGTCGGTGCGCAGCTCGTGGGCGAGCAGCACCTTCTCGCCCCGCCGTGCGGTATCCGCCCCGCTGCGCCGCCTGGGGCACCAGGGCCGGTGGTACTTGCCGTATGCGGCCGCGTCACCGGTGTCCTGGGCGGCGGGGCCGCCGTCGGGGTCGGCGAAGCCACATGCGTCGCAGACCCAGAAGGGGTTGAGGCGGACCTCCCGCCCGGCGAAGGCCGTGTCGGTACCGCCGTCCACCCGGGTGGCTCCGGTGTTGATGTGGCGGATGCGTGCCTGGCGGGTGAACTCCCACCCGAAGGTGGCGTGTTCGTGCTTCCACGCCTGTTCGACGTCTTTCGCGTCGATGTCGACGGCGGGCACGACGGTGTAGTGCCGCCTCTCCCGCTCGTCGCTGTCGTCGCGGACGCGGACGTCGTCGCGTTCGTCCCGGGAGGTGACGCGGCGCGGCACCAGGACCTTGTGCAGGCAGCCGACGTCTCCGATGGCCGCGGACCGGCAGCGGGGGCAGGGCGAGGGGTCCTGCTCGGCACGGTGGGTGCGGACGTGCCCGCAGTCGGGGCAGACGCGCCACCAGATCCAGGCCGGGCGGCCGGGACTGCCGATGTCCAGTCCGGTGACACGGTGCTTGTAACCCTGGGCGTAGTAGTGGTTGCCGGGGGCGAATTCGGAGAGGGCGAGGCGCGCGGGGCGACTGTGGTGGAGGGTCTTGCTGTGGTCCTTGCGGGTGCCGTCGGCCTGCTTCTCCGTCCAGGTGAGAGTGGCCTCCAGTTCGGTCGCCGAGTCGATCAGGCTGTAGTTCGGCAGCAGGCCGAGATCGACGAGCGCACCGTGCGCGGTGGTGCGGCTGATCTCGCGGGAGACGCGTGCCACGTCCCGGCGCTCGGCGCGCAGTTCGCGCCCCTGCCGTTCGTGGTCGGGGTCGCCTGCGACGAGCAGTCCGTGGGCCCGGTCGATGGCCTCGGTCCGGCGCTGCAGGTCGGCGCGGCGGTCCTCCCAACGCCGGCACGCGGCTTCCAGGGCGCCTCCCAGTCCCTCCTCGCCGGTGTCGGTCGCGTAGGTGACGAGAGCGGCGCGGGCCTGCGGGCTGACGCCCGTGCCGCGGCTCTCGTCGTACGCGGGGAACAGGTCGAGGAAGCCCTGCACGAGCCGTGGTCCGCCGGCGAGCGCGGCTTCGGCGAACTCGGCCTGCCAGGCCGAGGCCCCGAACAGATCGGTGGCGCGTCCGGGCAGCGGCCGCAGTGGCGTCCCGTCGGGGGCGGTCAGCCGTCCGGCGCCCGCGAGGTCGAGGAGGTGGGCGAGGTACTGGCGGCGCAGGATCTCGACCGCGGACAGGTAGCAGCCGGGCGGCAGGACGTCCCCGGCGATCATGAGCCGGGGTTCTTCCAGGTAGTAGCGGTCGCGCGGACCGCGGTCGACCATGGTGAGCAGGTACGCGTTGCCGGTCGAGCGACCGGCCCGGCCCACGCGCTGGATGTAGTTGGCCGGGCCCTTCGGCAGGGAGGCGAGGACGACGGCCGACAGGTCGCCGATGTCGATGCCGAGTTCGAGGGTGGGGGTGCAGGACAGCACCTGCGGGTTGGCGTAGTGGACGTCGGTACCCTCGCGGAAGGCCTTCTCGACGGCCTCGCGTTTGGCGCGGCTGAGTGTGCCGGTGTGTTCCGCCGTGTTGATGGTGAAGACGCCGGCCTCGCGGTACATACGCCGGTAGAAGTCGTCGGTGAAGTCCCGTTGCCGCAGGCCGCTGTCGAGGTCGCGGCCGGTGGCGAGGATTCCGGCGCAGCGGTAGCGCGGACACGGCTGCCCGTGCCACTGGTCGGCGAGGTCGGGGTGGACGGTCTGCTCCCAGAAACAGACCGGGCAGTGCGCGGTGGCGTCGGGCAGTGTGTCGTCGGCGAGTCTGCGGACCCGGATGTGTCCGGGCTGGAGGCCGTAGACGCGAGTGGCCCCGTCGAGTGCGGTGCGCACGGCGAGGACCCCGGTGTCGGCGAGGGCGGGCAGCAGCCGGGTCAGGAAGTCGGTGGCGGCCTCCCTGCGCAGCCCGAGGGCGCGTACGGCCCAGTCCTGGTACCAGCCGAGCCGGCCGGTGAGGACGTCGAAGTCCTCACTGCCCTGCTTGGGGGTGCCGAGCAGGAACGCGGGCGCGGAGACCCCGCGGGGGAAGGCCGGCATGCCGGTCTCGCGTCCGCCCCAGATCGCCCACCGGCGCACCCCTGCCTGGTCGAGCCAGGGGTCCAGCCAGGCGTGCCGGACGGCGCCCCGGATACGCAGCCGCTCCAGCAGGCCCCGGACGAAGCCGGTGTACCGGTCGGTGCCGGGCACCGATCCGTCGGGCAGCGCGATCTCTCCGGGTGTGGTGAGCAGCGTCTCCCGTACGAGGTCGGCGACGGCGTCGGCGTCGGGCAGGGGCACGTCGGCGGCGACGGTGCGGGTGAGTTCCAGGGTGCGGCCCTGCCGGGACCGCAGGCCGAACTCCATGACGGTGGCGAACGCCAGGCGCTGCGCGATCAGTTCCCAGGTGGCCCGGGACCCGCGGCTGCGTCCGGAGAGCAGGGTGTCCACGCCCCGGATCAGATGCAGGTCCGGCGGGATGACGGCTGCCTGCACCGCCTTGCTGTCGACGACATCGGCGATCAGGTCGGCGGCCAGATCGCTCAGGGTGATCGGCTCGTCCTCGTCGATGCGGCTGGCGAGCAGCGCGCGCAGCGAGAACGTATAGGAGCGGCTGGCGACGTATCCGGCGCGGTGGGCGGCGTCCTGGACGGAGTCGTTGAAGAGGAGGGTCTTGTTCTCGCCCTTGTTCTTGTCCAGTTCGCCGCCGGTGAAGAGCTGGGTGACGGCGGCGGCGGCAAGCGCGGCCAGACCGGTGCCGAGGTAGCGGATGGAGTTGAAGGTGCGGCAGGCGGGACACTGGTCACGTTCGGCAGCCCGGTCGCCGTCGAGGTCGGCGTGGACGAACGCGGCGTTGTGAAGGGGCCTGGCCCGGCGTGGTCCGTCGCCGTCGGCGGGGGCGGTGAAGTCGGTCTCGGGTGAGAGGGGACGCAGCCGTCCGCCGGCACCTTCCAGGACCATGACGGCGGGTCCGCCGCGCCGGCGTTCCGCCCCGGCCGCGAAGGCGGCGTCGTGCACTTCCTGCGGGGTCGCGGCGATCATGTTGCGCACCCGGCGCTTGTCGCGGCCGACCGAGGCGCGGCGGATCTTCGAGGCGTTCAGGTCGAGTTCGGCCGGGTCGACCTCCGGCGAGTACGCGGCCCAGCCGGAGCGGCCGCACTCGCGGCAGAAGACTGCGGGCAGGAACACCTCGGCGGGCGGCGGGGCGCTGTCGTCGGCCGGTACGGCGGCCTGCTCGGCCACGTCGGCCGGTACGACGGGGTCCTCCCCGTCGTACGGCGAGGTCCGGGCGGCCGGTCCGTGGTCCTTGCGGGCCAGTGCGCCGCGGGAGGTGACGCGCTCGTCGTCCCAGCGGAACTCCGCACGGGCCGCGCTGATGCCGCGCAGCACGCGCGAGACGGACCGTACCCAGTGGTGGATCTCGATGGCCAGCAGGGGCCGCCCGGGGTGCTCGGGGTCGCGTGCGTACGACAGGAGGGCGATGTAGCGGGCGAGTGCCTGGGCGGCGGTGCGCGGCCGCTGCTGCACGGCCATGCCCCAGTGGTAGGCGTAGCGGGGCAGCACCTCGGTGATCTCGGCGAGGGTCCTGGGGGTGCCGTCGAGGATCTCCAGGACGGCGGCGGTGAGCCGGTGGCGGCGCAGCACGCCGCCGAGCTCCTCCGGGCTGGGACCGCTCAGGCCGGTGAACGCGGCGACGAGGCCGTCCATGGCGTCCGGATCGCGGGTGGGGTCGCCGAGCTCGGCGACCTCCTGCGGGGAGGGGAACGGCAGCGTGAAGTCGCTCTCGCCGGTGAAGTCCTTGGTGGAGCGCCTGTCCTCACCGACGACCGACTCGGGCGGGAACGGCACGCCGAAGACCTGCTCGGCGACCTCCAGCATGCCGGGCCCGCCGCCCGCCCGCCCGGTCCCGCCGGGGTCGTTCTCCCCCAGCGTGGCCGACGTGGCGACGGGACAGACCGGCCCCAGCGGGCGGCCGGGTTCCGCGAGTCCGGTGACGGACCCGAGGCGGCGCAGCAACATGGCGACATCCGTGCCCTGGGCACCGTCATACGTGTGGAACTCGTCGAGGACGACGTACGCGAGCGCGGAGTCCTGCCACAGCCGCTGGTCCTCGGGACGCTGGAGGAGCAGGTCGAGCATCTTGTAGTTGGTGATCAGGATGTCCGGCCGGGTGCGCCGGATCTCGTCCCGGTCGACGGTGATCGCGGGGTTGGCCTGCTTGAACTCCTGCGACGGCTTGTCGCCGATGTAGAGCCCGGCCCGCACACCCGCATCACGCAGCCGGGTGTCCCGGGGGTCGTCGAGCCGCTTGTTGATGCGGTGGGCCTGGTCGGTGGCGAGGGCGTTCATGGGGTAGAGCAGGATCGCCTTGACGCCCTCCCGGCCCGCCTCGCGCTCGCGGCGGCAGTGGTCGAGCAGCGGGATCAGGAACGACTCGGTCTTCCCGGACCCGGTGCCGGTGGTGACGAGGGTGGGCCGCGCCGCACCGTGCAGCGTGGACAGCCGCTCCCAGGCGAGCTCCTGGTGCCGGTGCGGGGTGAAGCCGCGGGGCCACCAGGTCAGGTGCCGCTGCCAGTCGTCGCCCTCGGCGCTCCGGAAGGGTGTGCGGATACGGAGGTAGGGGCCGCGGAAGATGCCGTCGTCGGCGTCGCCGAGGAAGCCCTCCAGGGCGCGGCGGGTGCTCTCGTCGGCCAGCGCGTACGTCGTCGCGAGGTACTGGCTCAGACTGGCCCGTACCTGGTCGGCGGCGAGTGTGGGACGCACGCGCGGTCCTCCTTGGTGCTGGTGGGGCGGGTGGGAGCGGGGCAGGCCGGGGGCTCCCGTTCACCGCCCTACGGTAACGGGACGGCCGGGGCGGCCCCGACGGGCCTCAGATGCCGAGCTTCCGCCCGATGTGGGCGATGTGCACCCTCCGGGTGGCTGCCACGAACCGGAAGTGCAGCCGTCCCTCGTCGGGTGTGAAGCGCAGGTGGGTGTCGAAGTACTGGGGCGCACCGTCGAGGTCGGTGAATTTGCAGTAGTCACGCTTACGGGTCGAGCGTTCCGGCGTCACGGCCGACCCCCACCGGGGCCCGTCAAGCTCGGTCGCCGCATCCCAGAGCAGGACGGCACTGTCCATCTCCGCGAGCCGTTTACGGACCGGGTGGACCCAGTACTGCTTCAGCTCCCGCAGCTGTGCTTCGACGTGAGGAAGGAAGCGCAGGTGGGGAAAGAGGTCGGCGCACCGGTCCCACAGCTCGGCACCGGTGCGAATGGCACTCAGGTCGCCGCGCAGGGCGGCTTCCTTCTCCTCACGGATCCACGGCAGGTGGGAGTCGACGTGCGCGGCATGGGCGGCGTGCCGGACCTTCACCTTGGTGACCACGGAGCCGGTGTCCTCGTCGTCCACGAGCTCTTCTCGGACCAGGGTGATCCGGTCCTCGGCCCAACGGGCCTCCAACGGGAGGGAGATGCCAACCCCGCCCATCAGATGTGCGATGCCCAGCCCGGTCGCGAGCTCACCGCCGTGACGGTACTCGACGTCGGAGAAGGTCTCCCCTTCGGGAAAGACCTTCTGGTGGGGCCATTTCGTCTGCATCTGCAGCAATCGCTTCCACAGGTCCTTGGCGGCGGGAGTCCCGATCCACTTGCCGATCGGATGGCCCTGGGCCAGCTGCAGGGCGTTCACGGGTTCCCGGGAAACCAGTTCCGTGCCCTGTCGATCCACCCTGGCGACGGCGACGATGGCCTTCACCAGCTCGGTCATGGCTCGGTTGACCCGATCCGGGTCCGCCGTCGTCTCACAGGAATTCTCGTTCAGGAACAGCTGCGGCACGTATCCCCCTCCGGATGGTGTGCGCCTTGCCCCGCCCCCCGGCGGGTGTCAGCCGATGAGCTGGTCGAGCGTGTTCTCCAGCTCGTCGAAGAAGCCCTCGGGCCACTGGTCGAGCATCCCGTCCGTGTCGACCTGCGGGCTGACGAAGTCCACGCCCGTGCCGTCACCGCGGAAGTAGTGCAGCACCACCTGCGCGGGGGTGAGCCGCCCCCGCTTGACGGCGAGCCGAACGCCGTTGATGACGTGGTCGCTATGGGTCTCCATGATCACCTGCGCGCCCTGCGCAGCGGCCGCGGCGGCCAGCGCGGCCATCCGGGTCTGGCCCTGCGGATGCAAGTGCGCCTCCGGGTTCTCCAGGAGGACCAGGGAGCCGGGGCGGGCGGTCAGGCAGGCCACCACGATCGGCAGGACGTAGGTGAGGCCGAAGCCGACGTTGGTGGGGCGGCGGCGCCGGGTGGCGCCGAGTGTGCCCTGGAACCCGTACGAGAGGCGTACGGCGTCGGCGCCCTCGATGGCGTCGGCCTGGATGTCCACCCCGGGGCACAGTTCGCCCATCCAGGCGGCGGCCTGGTCGAGCAGGAGGTCGGACGCGGCGCGGGGGTGGCGCAACGGGCCCTCGGGGACGGGGTTCCGCGCCTGGTCGCGAAGGAAGTTGACGGTGTGTTCACCGCGGACGCCGAGGAAGCCGCGGCCGATGGCCGCGTGATGATCACGTGGGTAGAACTCGGCGGGCGAGATCCGGTCGGCGTGCAGGTACTGGAAGGGCGCGGTGAAGAACGACGGGGACACGCCCTCCGAACCGGTCGGGGCGTCGGGTCCCTCCGAGGTGAGCGGCAGGTCCTCATCGAGCAGAGGCAGCAGGTTCTGCTCGGGGTCGTACTCGACGGTCCAGCCGTAGTGGTACGGCCCTTCGTCGACCGCGAGGGCGATCCGGGCCTCGTCCTCCGTGAAGTCCTCGTGCAGGACATCCTCTCCGGTGCCGAGACCCACGAGTTCGCCGTTGAGCAGAAAACCCTGGTTCGCGACACTGCCCGTCATTCCCGCCCGTCGCGCTTCGGGCAGGAAATCGGAGACCGCGAGATCGCCCGCCTCGTACGACTGGCGCAGCAGCGCGATGGCTTGGAGAACGCTGCTCTTGCCGGACGAGTTGAGCCCGGTGAGGAGGGTGAGCGGGCCTAGCGGAAGCGCCGCGTCGCGGAACGCCTTGTAGTTGTGGAGCGTCAGACGGTCGATCACTGCTCAGCTACCCCCCGGAACAGCCGCGCCACGTGCTGAAATCGTGTGCGGATCTTTGCCGGGTCCCCGGTGCCGATGGAGATCGACCGGTCGAAGTCCCAGTCGTCCATGAGCTCAAAGAACCTGCTGTGCACCTTCGCCCGAGACGCTACCAGTCTGTCCCGCTCGTGATCGTCGAGTAGCGCGAGATGGACGGAGATCGTCTCGAACAGTGCCTTGTTGATGGCGGGGGAACTGCGCGGCCCCCCACGCCACTTGCGGAAGGCGTGCTCACCGAACAGTTCCCGCGCGCACCGCATGGCCACCCGGAACTCTCGTGTCAGCTGTTCCCGCCGCTCCTCCGCTAGGCCGTTGACCTGGTACATCGCGTTGATGAGGAACTGGTCGAAGTCCTTCTCGGTGTGCTCGGCCGGATTGGCCAGGCGGAAGGCGAGGAAGCGCAGCACCATCTCCCGGTCGGCCATCCGTTCGTCGGACACGCTCCACCGGGTGGCTTCACCGAACGCCGGGTCCTCGGCCAGGTCGGCGAGGAACGCCCGGACGGGCCCCCGCACCAGCGCGTGCCGCAGCTCCTGCGGTTTCAGTGGCATACCGCCGGTGTTGATCCGGGAGAACACGTTGTACTTGACGGCCTCCGGGGTGCCCTGCTGCATGATGTGGACGGTGAGCTGGGTTTCACGCAACCGGATCTTCAGCCGCCCGGTCAGGTCCTGGTACGTGCTGCCGTTGAATCTCCAGAGGTAGTCCAGGCCCCGGAGGGCCAGCGGGCCGAGGCCCGTGAGCTTGGGCTCCATGAACCGGGCGATGGCGGTGAGCCGCTGCACGCCGTCCACCACGGCCCACTTGTCGTCGTCGTCCTGGGCCATGTGGAAGTTGGAGATCGGGATGCGCAGCAGCAGCGACTCGATCAGCCGGCTCTGCGAACGGTCGCTCCAGATCCCGGCCCGGCGCTGGAAGTCCGGCGCGAGGTCGATCATGCCCTCCCGCAGCCGGGACAGCAGCAGATCCACGGTGGTGGTCTCCGTATGGATCTTGATGCTGTCGGGCCGGAACGGGGCGGAGATGCCGTCGGCGTCGCTGTAGTCCTCGCCCTCCTCGTCGGCAGGCAGCTCCAGCTCCACGCCGGTCGGTCGGCCGTCGGACCCGATTTCGAGGGGCGCCCCCAGCGGCAGGAAGAGCGCGTCCGGCTCGTCGACGTCCTCGGCCACGGCGTATCCCCGGGGCTCCCCCGGCCGGTTCCGTCCGGTGCTCCGGTCGTCGGCACTGCCCTCCAGGTCCGTCATGGTCCCCGTAGCCCTCCGTCGCCGCCCGATGCCGTTCCCGTCCCAGCCTATAGACGGGCCTTACGGCCTGTCAGCGCGACCATCCGGGGCCGTCGGCACCGTCAGCGCGGCAGGTCCAGCTCGGCCACGACCGTCTTGCCGACGGGCACGCGGTCAAGGACGTCCCACCGGTCGGCGAGCGCCTCCACCAGAAGCATGCCCCGGCCGGTCTCCGCCAGCGGCGACATCGGGGGGCGTGGCGCGCCCGGGGCAGGCGGCCGGAGTTCGCCCCGGGTGTCGGAGACCGCGATACGCAGGGTCCGGCCGAGGATCTCGGCGGTGACCTCGAAGTCCCGGCCGGGGACGCGGCCGTGCGTGACGGCGTTGGCGGCAAGCTCTGCGACGAGCAGGGCGGCGGTGTCGGACACCTCACTGCCGTACGGCACGCCCCAGGCGTCGAGCTGGTGCAGCACGAGCCGGCGGGCGAGGCGTGCGCCACGCGGAGTGGAGCTGAAGCGCTGGACGAACACACGAACGGTGAGGAGCGCTTGACCGGTCGCGGGGGTGGACGGTGGATTCATGCGCCCAATCTGGCGGTATATCCAGACCGTTCTCCAGCAGGAACCCGCGTACGCCATGTCAGCGTACGCACACGCGCCATGGGCGGTACCGAAGGAAAGACGCCCTCGGCAGGCCCGGACCGGCCGAGGCTGCCCGGTGCGGGCGGCCGCCGCTCACCGCGCGCTTCGGACACCTCGACGGCCCCGGGAGCGCGGGTCAGCACCAGCTCCCGGTCGGCACGGGTGACCTTGGTTGTAAGCCCGTCCAGCAGAGCTTCATCAGTTCGTACAGCCCACCAACGGCCGGTCCATACCGTCAGGCCGGAAGGGGCTCCTTGATACGTTGGCGTGCGCACGGACTTTCTGATCGCGCACGGGGGAGCTGGCTGTCGCATGGCATGGGACGAGTGGGACCAGGTGAAGGCCGGGGTTGCGGCGAAACGTAGCGCGGCGCACATGCAACTGAACCAGGCGGCTGCCTCAGGCGGTGGCGGGGGCAGCCAGAAGGATCTGGTTGTCCACAACGACCAGCTGGGAAAGCTCGGCAACCTGGCCTACGCGCTGCGGGAGGGTCTGCGCGTTGACGCGGATCATGCGCGTCAGAACACCTTCGACGCCTCCATCGAGCTCTTCAACGACGGTCTGGACATGGGCTCCGCCCTCACCGAGCTCCACGACGCGTGGAACACCAAGGTCGGGACGCTCAAGGAAGCCTGCGCCCACATCTCCAACCATCTCGACTACTCGCGAGCACAGCACGCCAAGGACGAAGTGCAGATCGCGACCACGATGCGGGATGCAGAGGGAACGCCCATGACTGAGTCACGCATACAGGATTACTGGACGTAGACGGGGAAGCAGCATGCTGAAGGTCTCGGAACTGCTCAACCTGCGCCTGGGGACGCTGCATTCGGCGGTGGCCGACTGGGGGCAGATGGTCTCCAAGCTCCAGTCCCTGGCCACCGGCGAAGGCTCCGCGGGCACCGGTGGCGTGAACGCTTCGGAGCTCAGGGTGCAGGCGGAGAACGCCGAATGGGAAGGGCAGAACGCCAGTGTCACGCGGCAGTTCGTCACCAAGACCGCGGCGGAGTTCACCGATGTGGTGACCGAGGCGCGCAGCGTACACAAGATTCTGCAGGACTCCCATGACGATCTCAAGAAGCACAAGGAAGACCTTCAGACCACCATCGATCGGTGGGCAAGGCGCAATGTGCACATCAACGAGGACGGTGGGGCGGTCAGCTCCGTGCCATCCGGAGCGGCGGCCGGCACGGCAAAGATCGAGCCGGCGACCCAGGACGAGGTCGACACGGCTGCCGCCGAGGTGGGCCGGATCCTCTCGGCGGCGGACGAGATCGACAGGATCGCCGCACGTGCCCTGCGTAAGCACGCGGCGGGGAAGTACAACTTCAGCGAGGCCGGCTACAAGGGCCTGGAGGACGCGGACCGCAAGCAGGGCGTCGAAGACGCGGATGCGATGCTGAAGCTCGCGGCCAAGGCCGACGGGATGACCGACGCGCAGCTGAAGCACTTCAACGAGGTCGCCAAGTACCAACGGGACAATCCGGCTTTCGCCGAACGCTTCGCGACGAAGCTGGGGCCGGAGGGCACGCTCCAGTTCTGGCGCAGCCTTGCCGATCCCGGCCACGGTGACGCCCCGACCGGCGACCGCGCGAAGATCCTGTCCACGGTGCAGGACAATCTCGGCCTGACGCTGGCCACCGCGTCACGTGTCGACTCGCCTGCCATGCAGGAGTGGAAGGACGGGATCATCGCCGCGGGCGATGACCGGATCAAGCATCCGGGGATCATGAGTGCCCCGTACGGATACCAGGTCATGAGCAGTCTGATGACCAAGGGGAAGTGGGACGGGGCCTTCCTCAACGACTACGGCGACAGTCTGATCGCGTTCGAACGCAGCAACAAACGGGCCGGCCCGGACTGGCTCTGGGGCAACCCGGGCCACGCGGCTCAGCTCGACTACCCCCCGAACACCAACAAGCCGGACAACGACCCGGTCGCCGGGTTCATGGAGGCGCTTGGGCACAGCCCCGAGGCTTCCCTGGACTTCTTCAACGGCTCGTCCGGCAAGGGCGAGAAGGACGACCTGGACACCGTCAGCAACTGGGACTATCTGGTCGACAAGGACAGCAAGGACGCCCGCACCTGGCCGCTCGACGACGACGGCAAGACAACCGGCTACACGAACCTCGGGCACGCCCTGGAGTCGGCAACACTCGGGTACGCGTACGATGCCTCGCCGCCCTCGATTCCAGAGCTGGGCTCCGAGGCGCAGAACGCGGCGCGCGACGAGCGAACCGAGCTCATGGAGAAGGTCGTCGACCATTACAAGACCGCCGACGCGATCGAGAAGCAGGACGGAGTCCGCGACAGCCTGACCAACATGGCGGCAGGCCATATCGACAGCCTGAACTACTCCATGGACAACATGGGCGGTAGTGGCGATCTCGTGGATCGAGACGGCTTGTTCGGGAAGGACACCCATCGTCTCCGTGATTTCGGCGAGACGGGCAGCATGCAGTTCATGCGGGCCCTGGGAGCCGACGAGGATTCGCACGCGACCCTCTCCGTGGCCCAACAGGTCTATGGGTCGAGCCTCATGACGGCTCAAGGCGACGACAGCGACTCCGCCATCGCGGCCGGCCTGCACAGCGTCAAGATGCACGGCATGCTGGACGAATCCCGTATCGAGGCCATAGGCAAAGAATTCGCGGACGACAAGACCGAACGTAACCTGAAGCTGGAACAACAGGGCGCATGGCGCGACTTCGCTGCCGAGGCCACGATCGGCGTTGCGGTGGGTGTCACGACGGCGGCGATAGTTCCCGCTGGACCAGTAGCCGTGGTTGCTGTTCCTCTGGCCATCGAGACCATTGGCGGCGCTGCCAACACACAGTTCGGCAACGAAACCATGCAGTGGCTCAAGGACCATGAGTTCGAGAACCACGACGAAGCAGCCCAGGGAATCGACAAGGCCAAGGCTGAAGGGCGGCAGAACGCGATGGGGCCCCTCCTCAACTACGTGGAGGCACACAACATGGAGAGCGGTGAGGTCCGCAAACTGATGGGGACGGCCGAGGACTCGTACAACAGGGGCGGACGGCTCAGCGACACCGACGACGCCCGGGGGTGGTGACGTATGCGGACACTTACACCTGTCCACATCCTCCTGATGTGTTCCTTGGCTCTCGGAGTGAGCGCCTGCTCGGAAACGACGGATGAAACAGATGCGGATGTGGCTGCCGCACAGCGCAAGGCATGCCAGGAACTGTTCGGCACGTCCGGGCTGAAACAGATAGACCGTGGAGTCGAAGGATCCGAAGAGTTGCGTTTCAGGAGCCCGGCCTCTCTGGCTGATGCCCGATCTCGCCACCATGATCAAGTCCGGAAGTGGACTCCCGAGAGTAAGCCAACCCGGTACGTCGAGTCGAATATGTGCGTGATCCGGACCGACATCTCCACGGGGATGCAAATCGGCCTCACGTACAAACCTTCCCCCTTCCCTTTCGATACTGCGTTCGACAAAGGGACCAAGAACGGAATCCTTTCGGAGCCTCGTCTGACGCAGGTCAATTCGGACGTGAAGCTCGTTTACGGGGCCGATGAATACAGGGAAGCCAGATACCAGGTCTACGTGCAGTGCAAGGTACCGGATACCCCGGCAGGACAGGAGCGCGAAGTCCCTCTGACGGGCGAGCTGACCGACACGCTCACCGACGGTGTGACCGTTCGAGACCACCTCACACTCCTCCTCCATTCGGCCCGCGTCATGGCCGGCACACTCGATTGCCAGAACGAGCCCGTCGTGCCCAGCACGCTGCCCGCCTCAGTAAAGGTCTCCTGAGCGGGACCAGTTACGATTTGGGCGGACCCGACCCCCGAATCACGATCCTCCACGGCAGCCGGACAGGCCGAAGCGTGACGGCGATCACACAGACACGGCAGCTGTAGTTCGTGACTCGTGAGGTTCCTGTCATGCGATGGCCACTGCCATGACGTTGTTCCAGCGGCGGTGGCAGTCGGCGGCCCGCTCTCGCCTCGGACGAACTCCGCGGTGCCGTCGATCGGGTCCACCACCCACAGCCGTCCGCCGGAATCGGCCACTTCTGCGCGGGGCTCGGACTGCTCGTCTTCCTCGGCGATCACTACCGCGTCGGGGCCATCGAAGTCGCGGATCGCCGCCACGACCAACTCCTGGACTGCGATGTCGGCCTGTGTGAGGAGTGTTCGGTCGGTCTTGACCTCGACGGGCAGGTCGGCCAGACGCGACCTGTAGTACCGCGTTGGGGAGATCCCCATGCGTACAAAGAGCGGGATGCCGTTGCCCGACACCCGCTCGACGCCTTGAGCTCAGGGGCCTCGCAGCAGGTCCCGGAGGCCGCTGACCAGCGCTTGGACGTCGCGCTCGGCAGGCGGCTCGACCGGGGCGGCCGGGGTCGCGCTCGCTGCCTGTGTGCGACAAGGACGGCAGAGGCCGTCGGGCAGAGCTTCAGGCTGTCCGGGTGCACCGCATTCTGTGCACTCCATGAGCACCTGGCGGGTCGGAGCGGCCGGTGCCGATGCCGGTGCCACGGGCAGTTGGGGCGGCATCTTGTCGGTGAGGCGGCGGCGCACCAGGCCGATGGGTGATCCGATCCGCTCTGGAAGCCCGGCGGTGAGCACCGAAGTCAGGTAGTCGGCGCTGACACCGCGCGCGAACCAAGCGACGGCAAGTGGCTCCAGGGCGGCGCAGTCGGCGGCGGAGAGCGCCAGGCGGGTTTCGCGGCGCCCGAGTTCGGCCAGAGCGAGGTACGCGGGGGAAGGAGCCGCAGCAGCCGAAGGGGCGGCTGCGACCGGCTCGTATTCCGGCGCCGGGGGTAGCGGCGGGTTCGGGCCAGGGGGCGCCGTGGTGCCTGCTTCCAGCGGCCGGTCCGGGGGCGACTCCGCGGTGCGCTGCCGGGGTACGACCGGTTCGGGCCCCGGCTCGGCGGAGGGTACGGATACCTGCTCCGGCGTGGCAGCTCCACCTGCGAGCCGGGCGGCCCACCACTCGTTGTCGTGGGCGGCGCGTGACCAGTAGGTGAGCGTCACCCACCGGTGCTGACCGCCGCTCTCGACGCGGCAGCGTACGCGGCGCAGGTGCCCAGCCACGGCGAGTGCGCGCAGGGCGGTACCGATGGCCATCTGGCCGTACAGGGGCAGGTCTTTGGCCAGCGACTTGATGTCCATGGCGGCGCCGTCGGGCAGGTGGTCGACATACCCGGCGACATACCGCTCACGCTCCGGCAGGAAGGCGAAGTCGTCGCCGCCGGGCCGGCCTTGGCCGGGGACGGACTGCTTGCCGTAGCCGGTGTGGGCCTTGCGGTACGGGCGTGAGGCTGCGGGGGCGGGCAGCGCGGAGTTAGGATGCTGAATAGCCACGAGATCGTCTTTCTAGTGTGTCGATCTTGGGTGAGACCCCGGCCGGTGCTGCTAACACCGCGTCGGGGTCGTTTCGTTGAGGGCACCGTAAGCAGCCGCTATCCTCCGCTGCAACTTGCTCACAATTAGTCATACTGTCCGGCCGGGACGGGGTAGGGAGGGTGGGAAGGTTTCCCCAAAACCCCCTACCTACCTCCTGGATGAACAACACCGCTCGGATCCCGGACCTCGGATCCCGACCCTCGGACGCCGGAGCTCAAGCGTCGGGCCGCGCACCTCTCCCGGACCCCCGAACGAGTGACAGGACGGTGCACGGTGCTCGAACCCCAAGACTCGGGACGCGAGTTCCGAGGCCGACGTCCGGGTCCCCGCAAAGCGCGGCGTCCCCGTCGAAGTGAGCCACCGCGTGCTTCCGCCTGAACAGAAGTACAGCTGCCGCCTCTTCGGCGGGCGGGGGGCCGGGGCAGGCGGTCGGGCGCCCCGCGCATGGGGCGAACGCCAGGATGCACCGCTTTCGCCGCGCGTACGCTGCGTCAGCGTACGCGCACAATGAGTGGACAGTACGCATCACTCGGCGTGACGATGGAACCGAGTCAGAAGCGGTACGGCTGGGCGGGTGCGCGCGAAAGGTGGCCGACGGTGGCCTACGAGAACACGGACGACAGCGCTGCGGGAGCGGCGGAGGGAGGAACGGGCGCGGGAGCCGGCGCCGAGCCCGGGGTGTCGGACAGTCTGCGCACGTTCGGCGCGTTCGTCCAGGCCTTACGGGAGCACGCGGGCTTCAGCCGCGAGGAGTTCGGCGACCTGGTGCGCTTCTCCAAGCACACGGTCGCCTCGATCGAGCAGGGCCGACGGATGCCGGACCGCGACTTCGTGGAACGCGCGGAGGCGGCGCTCGGGAACACCGGCGCGCTACGGAAGGCGGCGCCACATCTGACGCG
Organism: Streptomyces sp. NBC_01224; assembly: GCF_036002945.1. Lineage (NCBI taxonomy): Bacteria > Bacillati > Actinomycetota > Actinomycetes > Kitasatosporales > Streptomycetaceae > Streptomyces > Streptomyces sp. NBC_01224. The sequence goes on from NZ_CP108529.1 coordinate 2,280,795, forward strand.
GCAGGCGGGGCTGGCGAGTTGGTTCCGCCAGTGGGCGCGGGTGGAGACGACGGCGATCAGCCTGTACACGTACGAATGCCGGGTGGTGCCAGGCCTGTTGCAGACGGAGGCGTACGCGCGAGCCGTGTCGCTGGACGTGCCGCCGTTGCCCGACCCGGACGAGTTGGAGGAGCGGATCGCGGCGCGGCTGGCCCGGCAGGAGCTGCTGGCGGTGACTCGGAAGCCGCCGACGGCGTTCAGCTTCATCGTGGAGCAGGCGGTGCTGGAGCGGTGGACGGGCGGGGAGGCGGTGACCCGGGAACAGTTCGACCGGCTGCTGGAGTTGATTGAGCACAACTGGAACGTGGAGTTTCAGGTGATGCCGCTGCGGCAGCCGTCGCACGCGGGGATGGACGGGCCGATCATGCTGGCCGAGACTCCCGAGAACCGGTGGTTCGCTTACTCGGAGGGACAGCAGAACGGACGGCTGATCGCCAACGCGAAAGAGATCAGTCTGCTCCAGCAGCGGTATGCGAAACTGCGCTCACAGGCCCTGACCCCCGTAGACTCCCTGGGCCTGTTGAAGCGATTGCGAGGAGCGCTATGAGCACGTCCGAACTGGCCTGGTTCAAGAGCAGCTACAGCGGCTCGCAGGGTGACGCCTGCATCGAGGTGGCGAAGGGGATGCAGGCGATCCATGTCCGCGACTCCAAGGACCAACTGAGCCCGGAACTCGCCCTCTCCCCCGCCGCATGGGACGACTTCGTCTCCTACGCAGCCCAGGGCTAACCTTCACGCCCCGCACCGGACCGTCCGGCGCGGGGCGCTGCCGTTCACCGGGCAGGCGGCGTCCACTTCCCCGTGTCGACGGCTTCCTGAAGCCGTGCGGAGAAGTACGTGTGCGCTGCGCGCATCTCCTTCTCCCGGTCGGCCTTGTAGAAGGGCGCGGTGTAGCCCTCGGGAGGCTCTGACCGCTCCCTTTTGTTGTAAGCGAGGAGATGGTCGTATTGCTCCTTGGTCTGCCCGAAGCCGTACGTGTATCGGTCACCTGCGATCTTGCGTTCACCAGCATCGAACCAAGTGACCGCGTCGAAGTCCTGCATGATCGGGAATCGGGACTTGTACATGGCCGCGAGCGCGTCAGCACTCACCCCAAGCCAGACAGCGACCAGGGCATCGATCTCTACGAGTGCGGCGCGGCGGGCTCGCTCGCTCCGGAGGGGAGTCGCTCGTTCCCACGTGGGACCGACATCATGGAGAGGCTGCATGCCTGGCCACTCCACAGCCCAGGGCTCGTAGCCGGGCCAGGTTGACTCATATAGCTCCGCCCACAACTCCGTGTAGGCAGAAGTTAGGCAGTTCAGGCGCAATGTACGCAACAAGAGAGCTGCGGCAAGCGGGTGTTCGGCGGTCGGCGCAGGCAGCCGCCTCGCTGTAGCCACGTCGAGGTTCCTCACTCGAACCGTGCGTAGCAGATAGTCCACCGGAAGCGACGCCCAGAAGCCAGCCAACAGCGCAGTGCTCCGGTTGCCAGACAGCGCCGCACTGCGCAAGGCATCAACGTGCGCGGCCCCAGTGGGCAACAAGGCGGTGTAGAGCGCCCTCTCCGTATCCGGCGCGATCATCTTGCGCCACGCCATCCGGTAGAACTCCGTGTACGGCCGTCGCAGCCGCCGCAAGAGCTCCGCATCCACCTGCTCGTCCGTAACGTCGGCCGGTGCCACCCCGAAGCGCCCTGCTGCGGCGTTCCGTGCCCGTGTCACCTCGCGCTCGGACGCCTTGAGCTGCTCCAGCGTCCTGCCGTCGCTCCACACGTCCTGCGCGGCCCGGTACACCTCGGGCTTCGCGACGTAGACGTACTCGGACTCGGGCACGGCGTCGTCCGCCAGGGTCATCGGATTGAGGCCCAGGACCTCGCCGCCGCCCTGGCTCGGCTGCTTGAACATGGGGTTGGCAAGGCCGATCTGCGGACCTTTGAGGATCACCTCGGACCAGTCGGCTGGCCGCCGGACCACACCTGTGTCATCCGGCGCGTTGTAGTCGATGAGGTCAGCCGCCTTGGCCCCGCTCTCGTGGTAGCCGCTGCTGATCTGCGGCTCGTACTCCGCAAGCCGCAGCGAATAGTCCGCCAGCGCCTCGATCGCCTGCACCTCCGCCGTGCTCACCGGTGACAGCAGCCGGGCCTGGCGGACAGGCTGGGCCTCGTCGCCGGTCAACTTCTGCCACCGAGCAAGCGTTGCCTCATCCACCCGGACGATCCGCTTGCGGTGCGGGCGTTCGTCCCAGCTGTCACCGTAGCGGACCCCGGGGTCGGGAGCCGTGCCGTCGTCGTCCGCCGAACGGCGCAAGGCATCCACGGAGAAAAGCCACGACAGGTGGTCGAACCCGACCTCGCCCACCTGACCGTAGATGTGCACGCCGAAGTGGCTGGACCGGCCGACCGGTGGCGCGAAGAACCGATTGCCCGCGTTCACAAAGTCGCCGTGGACCCGCAGCCTTGTGTATGCAGCCTCACGCAGTCGTCCTTCCCTGTCCCCGCTGAAGTGCGAGTCCGGGTGGACCAGGCCCACGGAGCCGTTATTCGCCGTGTGCTGCCATGTCTGGCACATGAACGCCCGGTACAGGTCCGGTTGGGTTCCCACGAGCAAGGGATACACCGGGCCGGAACCCAGCATCTCTGCCATGCCGCTGGTCGACGCAAGCTCGGCAAGCAGATACGCGCGTACGCGCTCCGACGCCAGAAGTTCGTCACGTCGCCGCGTCCGTTCCGCCTTGGTCGGCTTCTCGGTGAGCATGAACCACGGTTCGTGCTCGGCGAGAATCGCGTTCTCCTCCCACCTTGGCTGCACCCAAGGCGGGTTCCCCACCTGAAGGTCGAACCCGCCCCCCGCCCCCCGGAACACGTGCGCGAAGTGCAGCTCCCAGTGGAAGAAGCCGTGGCCGTCCTCCGCCTTTATGTCCTTCTCCGTCGTGCCGGCGATGTCCTCGACCGTGCTCAGCCACGGGAAGCGGAACGGCAGCCGCGCCGGGGTGTCCATGCCGAGGAGGCCCTCCAGGCGGTCCTCCACATCGCTCAGCAGCTCCAGCGCATCGTCCGGGTCCAAGTCATCGATGCCCGCCAGGTACGACCCCTCGGGCAGGTCCTCCTTGCCCAGGACCGACTCCAGGAAGTCCAGCCAATCGGCGAACGTCACCAACGGGATGCACGCGCGCCGCTGGTCCTTGACCTGAGCCCGGCGGCCCGACGAGCCCCGCTTGGACCCGGTCGCCAGCCCCGCGTCCGCGCCCAGCTCCTCCTGCTCGCCGTCCGGGTCGTCGAACAGCCCGGTCGCCTGCCACAGCTGGTCCCCAGGCGCCGGGCCCGACGGCTCCACCGGCACCTCGGCGGCCACCGCCGGGCGCGCCCCGCGCATCAGCCCCGCAACCGACGACTCGTCGACGAGCGCGCCGCCCGTCCCGTACACCGAATCCGTGCCGTCGAGTTCGCCGGTCTTGTCCAGCGGCCAGAACCACAGCGCGCACCACGCGTCCATCACGGTCTTCAGCCGCCAGTACGGCGTACCGTGGCGTGTCAGGTCGTCGAGGACCTTCTGTTTGTCCGCTGCCTCCGAGGACTGCTCCAGCCAGTCCGCGCCCCACACGTCGATGCGGCGGGCGATCGTCCGCTCGGAGAGTTCCAGCCGGGTGGCGACCAACGACCACAGGAACTCGGTGCGGCGGGCCACGCCCTGCAGCCGGCCCAGCTCGGTCTTCTCCGCCGCCCTGCGCCACCGTTCGTAGCGCTTCTGCCGTGCCTCGTCGGTCTCGTCGCCGCGCTCCTGGAATGGCTTCGGCCCCTTCGGCGCCTTCTGCACGCCCTTGCGCCACCTGCCGAGCGCCTTCGCCGCTTCCTCCGCGAGCTTCTTCGCCTCCGCCTCGCCCGCGACCGCGCCCCAGCCGATCGCGGGCAGCAGGAACTGGTGCACCGCACCCTCGGGCAGCGGGCCGTCCCGGAACGGCAGGTCGGTCGGCGGCAGGGTGTTCTTCTTCGCGAGCCACTGGCCGTCCGTCAGGACGTCGGCCTCGTAGACCTTGCGGCCCGCGCCGATGAGCGAGTTGCCGCGCCGCAGGTGCAGGCCGAACCAGGGGGCCCGCATGCCCGGGTGCATGGAGTTGAGCCAGAGCGAGACCTCGGCCAGCTCCACCGCCGTGGCGTTGAGGTCGACCCCGTAGGCGTTGTGGAGGGCGACGTACGCCTTGGCCTTCTGGAGCTCGATCTGGCGCAGCTCGGGGTCGATGCGACGCCCCAGCTCGTGTTCGCGCCGCCTCAGATACTCGGCGGCCACCTGGTCGATCGCCTCGTTGAGGAACGCGCCCGAGCCGAGAGCCGGCTCGCAGATCTTCCACTCCAGGAGTTCCCTGGCCGGGGTCCTGGTGTCGTGCTGGTCCAGGCGGTGCTTGAGGGCCAGTTCGACCGTGACCTCGGTCAATGACTTCGGCGTGTAGTACGAGGCGGAGGTCTGGCGGTCGCGGCCGGCCAGGCGGTAGACGAACGTGTCCTTCGGGTGGACCACCCGCTCCGGGCGGCCGGTCTCGGCGTTGGTCCGCTGGACGAAGACCTCGTCCCGGTAGTCCTGGACGCGGGAGGCGGGGATCATCCAGCTGCCGCCCGAGGGGTCGCCGCCCTTGGCGACTTCGTACAGCTCCTCCTCGGCGATGAAACCGGTGTACGACATCAGGCCCTCGTACACCGCGCCGAGCTGGTTGATGCCGAGCTGGGCGTACGAGATGAACCCGCCGCGCTCCCTGCCCCGGCCCTTCGTGAGCATCAGGCGGCGCAGAACCTTGTGCAGTGTCTCGTTGCGCAGCCGGGTGTCCAGGAACGGGCGGCGGCGCTCGCCCTCGCCGCCCCGGTACGCCGGGTTCTCGATCTGGTCGTCCGAGATGAGACGGACGGCCTCCTTGGTGAACAGCTCGGAGCGCAGGGCCTCGAAGCGCAGTCCCGCGCTGGTGCTGCGGGCGGCGGCGCGGCGGGCCCGGTCGGCCTCGCGGACGCGTTCGGTGTGCTCGGCCTGGGTGATCGTGCCGGCGGCGAGGAGTTCGGCCGCCTCCTGCTCGGCCCGGGCGGCCTCGCGGGCGGCGGCCTCGGCCGTCAGGTCCTCGGGCTCGGTGCCGTAGCGGCGGTGGCCGTTCTCGACCTTGTCGAAGAGCAGGTCCAACGACTCGAACAGGTGGAAGCCGCGCCGGGAGCGCTCGCCGACGAGGTCGCGCAGGACGAGGTCGCCGAGGCGCTGGAGGCCGTACCCCCGCTCGTACTCCGGGTAGTCGGAGGGCAGGATGCCGAGCGCGGGGCTGGCCTCGGCGTACAGCAGGAACAGGATCCGGTACAGGTAGCGCAGCGCCTCGCGGCTGAGCTCCTTGGCCAGGCGGGCCGGGTCGTCGAGTTCGGCCGGGGTGATGCCGTTCTCCGGTTCGCGCAGGCGGTCCAGGACCTCGCCCGCGATCCACTCGACGCTCAGGCGCAGGCCCTCGCGCAGTTCGGTGGAGACGCCGACGGCGTGCTTGCCGGACTTGTCGAGGAAGGCGGCGAGCGGTGCGGTGCCACCCTCGGTGGGGACGCGCAGCGAGTCGGCGCCGAACAGCGCGGCCACCGTGTCGAGTTCGCCGCCGTGGCGGTCGTCGCGGCGGTTGAGCGCCGCGTCGAGGTCGGCGGCCAGGTAGCGGCCCTCGTGCCAGGCGAGGCGGTCGGCGAGGACGATGACGCCGCCGACGAGCAGCAGGACATAGCGCGGAGGTGTGTCGCAGGCGAAGAGGAAGTCGGTGACGGCCTTGGCGTCCACGAGGATCGCCGAAGCCTCCAGGGCGACGGGGTGGAGCAGGCGGCCGGCGCCGTCCGGGTCGAGAGCGGCGTCGGGCTCGGTGGTCCAGCCGCAGGAGACGGCGTACAGGCCGGGTTCCGCGTGGGCGACCTGGACGGTGTACTCGTGGTCGGCGCGGTGGACGGTGACAGTCTGCTCGTGGGCGGCGGTGTAGCCGAGGGCGTGCAGGGTGTCCAGATGAACTTCGGTGCACCGCTTCTGCCAGCCCTCGGGCTCGGGCGCATCGGGGTCGGCGAGCGCTTCCGCGTCCTCGGCGAGGGCGGCGCGGCCCGCGAAGTAGGGGCCGCGCAGGGCGCGCAGTCCCTCACGGGGGGTGCGGGCGCGCGGAGGTACGGAGGCGGGGTCGAGGCCCTGGCGCTTGGCGTCCGCGACGGCGTCGGCGTGGCGGCGGCGTTCCTCCTCCTCGAAGGCGGCCCAGCGGGCGAGGAGGCCGTCCTTGGCTTTGAGATCCTTGGGGAGGACTTCGGCGAGATAGTGGGCCGAGAGGTAGTCGCCCTGGTTGACCAGCGAGTCGTACGTCACGTCAGTTCTCCGCCTGGGCGTCGGACGGGTGAGGGTGGGAAGTGAACGACTCGGCCGTCAGGTCCGCGTCGTTCCCGGCGCCGGGGGCGTCCGGGTCGCCGGGGCGGTCGAGGACGGCCAGGACGCGCAGCAGCGGACGGCCGGTGGTGTGCAACTGGTCGAGCAGCCGGGCCAGTTCGTCGGCGGTCTCCTCGACGAGGCGTTCGCGGCGGCCGGTGATGCCGGGCAGCAGGGACTCCGTACGCCACTGGGCGACATGGCCGCGGTAGGTGGCGAGCGGCTCGCTGATCTGTTCCTCCCAGGCGGCCCTTCCCGTCTCCAGGTGTGCGCGGGCCGCGGCGACGGCGGCCGGCACGAGGGCCTGGAGCCGGTCCGGGTCACGCGGCCCGCCGGTGCGGGCGAGCCTCGGGCCGACCTTCGCGTCGCGCAGCGCGTCCGCCATGGGACGCACCTCGGGTGTCCCGGTGCCGTCGGCGTCGAGCCCGGTCACGGCCATCCACCGCACCACGGTGGGGCGGCCGAGAGCGTTGGAGTGGATGCCCTGGACGAGGAACACGGGCCCCTCGACGTGAGGTGTGGTGATGACCGGGGCCTCCTGCCTGCCGAACTCGACGAGGACCTTGTCCGTCAGCCACTCCACCACCGGGTGGATGTCGGTGAGGAAGGACACCTCCGGCCACATGGTGCCGCTGCTCTCCCTGGCCTCCGTGAGCTTGCGCTGCGCGAGGGCGCGGTCGAAGGTGACCAGCATCCGCTCGGCGACACGCTGCTCCTTCAGGTAGGAGGGCGGCAGCGCCTTGAGGCGGTGCAGCAGATCGGGGGCCAGGGCCGGGGAGAGCGAGAAGTACGCGCCGCCCTTGGCGTCGGTGCCGGACGCCAGGCCGATCAGCTCCTGGGCGCGGTCCTCGTAGACCTCGTCGAGAGCGGTGTCGACGAAGTCGGCCGTGTCCCCCTCGAAGAGGGAGATCAGCTCGGCGCGTGCGGGCAGCTCCTGCTCGGTGATCGTGCCCACCTGGCCGAAGAGGTCGGCTAGGGCGGTGTCCTCGGCCGGGGCGGACTCCAGGAAGTCCTCGACCGTGCCGCCGCGGACCAGTTCCCTGATGAGCCGGCGCTCCTCCTCCTCGGCCCGGTAAAGGCCGGACACGGCCTCGGCCGTCCCGTCCAGCTTGTGCGCCTCCTCCTCCCGGAGGAGCAGCTTCTCGGCGACCGTTCGGTCGTCTTTGGCACCGGGGATCGCGGAGGTGAGGATCAGGGCTCGGAACTGGGGCTCGTGCTTCTGCCCGTACCGGTCGATACGGCCGTTGCGCTGCTCGATGCGGATCAGCGACCACGGGATGTCGTAGTGGATCAGGTGGTGGCACTGGCGGTGCAGGTTGACGCCCTCGGAGGCGACGTCGCCGGTGAACAGCAGCCGGACCGCGTTGTCGGCCAGGCCGAACGCCTCCAGGACTTTGGCCTGCTCGTCGTCGCTGAGGCCGCCGTGCATGACGGTGACGGCCTTCGCCGTGCCGTCGGCCCCGACCGGGAAGCCGAGGCGGGCCGGAACGACCTCGGCCAGCCAGGTGAGTGTACGGACGCGTTCGGAGAAGACCACGGCCCGGGTCGCGGACCGGGGTCCCACGCCGATTTCCTTCAACTGCTCCACGAGCGCGTCGAGTTTGGCGGAGTCGCCGGGTGCGGTGCCGTCGCCCATGTCCGCGACGATCTCCCGCAGCCGGGCCAGGGCAGCCTGCTCCGGGACGATGGCCGGGTCGGGCCGCAGCCCCTTCTCCCCGGCTTTGCGGATCCGCTCGCCGAGCGTGGCGACACGGTTGTCGACCGTCTCACCGAGTGCGACATGGGAGGACAGGAACGTCTTGAGCAGGTTGTAGGCGAAGAGCTGCTCGGTGGCGACCGAGGTGCGGTCCTGCTCGGCCGTGCCGAACTCCGTACTTACCTGTGGGGCGGGGAGCCAGTGCTCGGCGAGCTCGGCGAAGATCCGCTCCTCCGCCTCACCGGCGCCGCAGTGGAGGGAGACGGTGGGGCCGCGGTCGGGCCACTCGGTGCCCATCTCGTCCCGCACCTCGGGACTGATCTTGGTCCGCCGGATGTAGAGGTGGCCGAGGTCCTCGGCCGGGTCGTAGTGGTCGGGGTCGGCGATGGCGGCCGGGTCGAGGAGCGAGATCAGGTCGGCGAAGGAGCGCTTGTCACCGTTGTGCGGGGTGGCGCTGGCGAGCAGCAGGGCGTCCGTGCGCGGGGCGAGGATCTCGGCGAGGGCGCGCCGCTGACTGCCGGGGTTGATCAGGTTGTGCGACTCGTCGATGACGACGGCGTCCCAGCGGATGCGCTCCAGGTGGTGCCGGTACTGGCCGATGTTCTTGAGCGTGTCGACGGAGATGATCACGCGCTTGTAGTGCGTGAACGGGTTCCGGCCGGCCGGGATCTCGCGCTGGATGCGTTGGATGCCGAGGGAGTCGAGCCGCACGAGCGGGATCGAGAAGCGGGTCCACAGCTCGTGCTGGAACTGTTCCAGGATGCTCTGCGGGGTCACGATCAGGAGGCGCTCGCCTCGGCCGCGGCGGATGAGCTCCGCGAGGGTCAGGCCGATCTCGAGCGTCTTGCCGAGGCCCACGACGTCGGCGATCAGGACCCGGGGCCGGAGGTTGCGCATGGACAGGGCGAGCTCGGCGGGGCGTTGCTGGTAGACGAGCGGGTCGAGCAGGAAGCGGTCGGCGAGGGCCAGTCCCCGCTCGGACTGGGGCAGCGGCGTCTTGCGCAGAATCGCTTCGAGGAAGAGGCGGCTGCGCCGGAAGTACGAGGAGGTGTCGGGGACCAGGCGGGTCTTCTCCGGGTCGAGCAGCTCCACGCGGTCGATCCCGCTGAAGAAGACGGCTTCCTCGTCGCGGACGAACTCCGAGACGCCGACCGCGTCGATCCGCTCACCGTCGTGATCGGTCGGGGCGGTGTTGCGGACCAGCCACTCCTCGTCGCGTACAAGGATCTGCGCCCCCGGCGGGAACCGGGTCTCCCTCGGCTTCGCCCCGTGGTCGGTCACCCGTCGTCCCTCCGTTGTCGCCTGCGTCGTGCGGCCCTGCGACGCCAAGTCTGTCACGTGGGGCAAGGCCGGCCGGCCGGGCTTCCGAGAGGGGTGATGTCACAGCTCAGAAGCGTGCCTCCCGGGCATAGGCGGCACGGATCCGCTCGGCGATCCGCAGGGGCGCTGCGGGGCGGACGGCAGTGGCCGCACGGCCTCGGGGCGGGGTTCCGCCAGGCCCGGGAACCGCCCCCGACGGTGCGGCGAGGACAGCATCCTCGGGTTCCTCGCCGGGCTCTGTGCCGATGCCAGGCCGCTCGGCTCCGGCCGTCGCCGGTGCGCCGGTCTCCTCGTCGTCCTCGGCCGCTGCCGCGTCGACGGTGGTGGGTGTGTAGGCCGCGTCGCCGCTGCCGGGGTCGAAAGCGGGTGGGGGCAGTTGCGGCACCACGATCTCGGGGGTCAGGCCGGCGAGCCGGCGCTTGGCCTGGAGGGCGGTCAGGCCCAGACCGTGGATGACCCGCACGAGCCTCTCGATGACCTGCGGCAGCGTCGGCCGGGCCGCAGGGTCCAGCGCCAGCATGTCCGTGACCAGGCCCTCCAGTTCCGGGGGCAGGCCGGTCAGGTCGGGCGGCGTCGCGGGGTCCTCGATCTTCAGCGCGACGGCCTGCCAGGTCGGCCCTTCGTACGGGTAGTGTCCGGCCGCGGCGAACAGCAGCACCGCGCCCAGCGCGTAGACATCGGCCGACCGCTCCAGCTGGTGCTCGCCCCGGGCCTGTTCCGGCGGCATGCACAACACGCTGCCGACGACGAAGCCGGTCGCCGTCAGCATGGTGCGACGCTCGGCGAGCACGGCGAGGCCGAAGTCGATCACTTTGGGACCGTACTCGGACAGCAGGATGTTCTGCGGTTTCAGGTCACGGTGGAGCAGTCCCGCATCGTGGACCGTGCCGAGGCCCTCGGCCAGCAGCGCCCCGAGACTGGCGGTCTCGGCGAGAGGGAGGGGGCCGTGCCCGGCGACGTAGGTGCGCAGATCCGGGCCGGGGACGTATTCCACGGCGAGCCAGGGCTGCTCCGCGGCCGCGTCGGCGCCCACGAAGCCCGCGACGAACGGCCCGTACACGGTGCGCATGCTGTCCACTTCGGACAGGAACCGGGCACGGGTGTCCTCGTCGAGCACGGAGGCCTTGATGACCTTCACCGCGGCCTGATGACCGGCCGCGGATTCACCGAGAAACACTTGGCCCATACCGCCGGCCCCGATCCGGCAAACGAGCGCAAAGCCCCCGATCGACTTCGGGTCGTTGTCTCTAAGTGGTTCCACGGCGCTACGCCTCCCCCTGTATGGCTTGCAACCACGGCTCTGGACTGCGGGCAGACCCGGACCGGAGTCAGTCTATGCAAGCCCGCACTTCCCCTGTGCTGCCTCTTCGGGCGGGTGCCCGCGCGACGGGAGCAGCGGGCGGGGGTCGCGACTTGAGCGGTGAATGCATCTGCCGTCTCTGGACCACAGCACCAATCGCGAATGTCCAGCCGCGTGGCCTCAGGCCTCGCCGGTCTCGGCTTCCGACACCCTTCAAAACAACCGACGCCGCCCTCAAAGGAACGGGCGCGGGGTGCCGATGAGGTCGGTTACTACGGCGAAGAATCGCTCGTCGACGGTGTCTTGAGGGGTGCTGGCCGAGAGGATACGTTCCGTCTGGGTGAGGGGGGCGGAGCCCGTCGTGGTCCCAAGTGAGGGCAACCGAGTTGGCCTGAAGTTCCCCCGCTGAACTGGACTGCTTCCTCCGGGACTCAACCGTCCCAGTATCAGGCTGTCCAGTTCAGCGGGGGAACTTCATTCATCAGGCTTCTGGGACGGTCGCCCCGGGCGGTGGAAAACGCGATCCTGTCCGTATTCACCGCGCTCGCAGTCTTCCTGCTCGCCCAGCCGTGATCAGTTTTGCTGTGAACGACCCAGTTCGGACAGATCGCTGTAGAGGCGGTTCAGCGCGTACGCGCCCAGGCCGAGGCCCTGGTCGATTCGGCGTCGTGCGGCTGGGTTTCGGTAGTGGGGTTCCAGCAGCAGGAAGAAGTCCTCTGCGTGTTGTTCGTCGATTTCGGAGTGGAGGCCGTAGTGCATCAGGTCGGCTTGAGCGACCCAACCGCGGTTCACAGCCGCGTTGCCCGTGATGGCCGATACCGAGGCGAATGCGTACTCGATCGCGCCCATGCAGCCAATTCCTACCTGCGGGTCCTCCAACGTACACACCGCACTGAGAACGCTGTTGTACGCGTGGACGGCCGGCATCATCTTCAGGCCGTTCAGCCGTACGGTGTCGCTGCCGATGCTGGCCAGAAATCCGCGGAAGGTCTCGTGATGGAATTCCTGGGGGCGGAATCCGCCGTGTTCTTCCACGACATTGCCCAGGATGCCGATGCGATCCGCGGGGTGCTCGATCCGGGACACCAGCGCAGCCATCGGACGGGCGAAGTAGGTGACGGCGAAACCTAGTTGCTCCTGGCTTGTGCGGAAGTTCTCCAACGACATGCTTCCGTCTACCAGCGTTCGGAAGTACGGATTGTTCAGGACACCGGTCTCGGCCACGATGTGCTTGGCGTGCGCTGTCACCAGCGGGGCCTTGGTTGTCCGCAGATGGGTGGTCACGGTCGCTTCTCCTGGCGTGTTGTTCCTGAGCGCGGCTCGATGCGGGACCGGCGGAGCCCCTCTGATCGCCGGTGCCGAGTGGAATCAGCATACGACGGTGAGGGGCTCTGGACGAGAGGACGCTGTCCGGTTCTGTCGGCTCAGGAACGCAGGGCTCCCAGGAGGCGGTGACCTCGGTCGTTCGGATCAGTACTGCTGTGGAACACGCGAATGGCCGCTCTCAGCTCGTCAGTTGAGATGGAGCCGGAGCTGTCGGTGTCGATGTCGGCGAACGACACGTCGATGTCTTCGTCGCTCAGCGCGAAAGAGGACTGAAACAGGCGCTTGAACTCGGACTTGTCGAGTTCGCCGTCTCCGTCGACGTCGGCGGTGGCCACGAAGACCTTGGCGGACGGCGTGACAATCCGCGCGTAATCATCCGGCTTGTCCCCCAGGCTGACAAACCCGGCCAGGAATTCGTCGCGTGATACGACGCCGTCCCCGTCTGTGTCCATAGGGACAAACAATCTCTTCCAGTACTCCAGAAGGGATCTCTGCAGCGCGCTGGCGGGGGCGGTTCCTGGCGTGAGCTTGAATTCCCGCGTCGTGCGGTCCACCCAGGCGTACACGTCGGTTTCGCTGACCCACCCGTCGCGCTCGTGATGGAACACGTTGTAGTAATGCTGGGCCTTGCTGTGGATAATGGATTTTTCCGGCATGCGAAGACCTCGAATTTTCTTGTGCGGTGGGCGAATCGAATACCCACCGCGACCCGGTCCACGAGCAATGACTCGTGAGCTCAGGGTGGCAGCGTTTCCCTTCCCGGGCGCCGGCACCAAAGCTTCACCACTCATTCGAGTGAGTAATTCGACCTGGCAGTTTCAGCGCGGTTCAAGGGCGTGGCGCCAGCGCGACCGCGATCCGGCGGTGGATGTCCTCAAGAAGGTTCCGCATCGCTGTGCGGAAGATTTCAGTCTGGTGGTCACCGAGGAAAGAGGTGTGCCCGAACACCTCAAGGGCGACGAGGCCATGCAGGTGTCCCCACGCGATCAGCAGGAGCGCGGTCGCTGGGGGCGGCAGATATCCCAGGCCGTAATGCGGCAGCTGGTCCAGATAGGCCCGGAGTGCGGGTGAGAGTGCGGGGGTGTCGACTGCGGCAAGTTGCGCCGAGGTGAACCCGTCGAACATCTCGCGCTCGAAGATCGCACTCATCCGGCGCGACGCCTGGGTGGTCGGGCCTTCGATGGGTGCCGCGTAGTCCCGTAGCCGCGTTCCGTAGAGGAGCTGGAAGTGCTCGGGATGGGCGATGGCCCAGCGACGGTAGCCGACCGACCCTCGGCGCTCCCCCGCCGCATCGACGCCGCAGCGCGCCACCGCACCTCACCATCACCGCGCAACAGGAAGAAGTCGGCTTCCTCGTCCTCCAAGAACAAGACCGCAGCGAACACAATCCCACCGATAAGGAACTCTCCGACGCCAAGAAGCACACATGGATGCGCATCCCTCGCTTCGACTACACCCCCTCGAACCGGCTCCGCTTCATCCTCCGTGGCGACTCCCCGCACCGCGCCACGGAATGGACCGACCTCCCTGGCCGGCCCCTGGAGGACCAACTCGCCGAGATCGTGCAGGAGGTCGACCTCCGCGGAGAGGCAGCCGAACGCCAGCGTCTGGCCGATCTGGAGAGAGCACAGCAGCAACGCGTGCGGTGGGAGGCTGCTGAGCGGCAGGCCAAGACCGAATACGCAGAGGCGTATCGCGTCCAGCACCTCGAAGCACCACATGCGGCGTGGCGGCGCGCAGCGGACCTGGTCGAGTACATCAGCGCGCTCCGACTCCACGCAGAGAATCTGCCGACGGGACCGGCCAGGGATGAGGCCGAGACCTGGATCGCCTGGGCCGAGAGCCACGTGCAACGCCTCAATCCGCTCAACGGTTCACCGTTGCTACCGGAAATCCCCGAGCCCCGCGACGAGGAACTCAAGCCCTTCATGCACGGCTGGAGCCCCTACGGGCCCGGCTACTGAACGCCCCGCTCCGCCAGACTCCCAGCCCGCCAAACCGCACCGGCCAGCACGCCCACCACCGCAATCAGCGACGGCAAAACCAGGCAGATCTTCGCCAAGAGACGGTAAAGCCCGGCCTCCGGAAGCAAGCCTTCCGCCTGCGCTGACCTGCCTGATCACTCGACTGACGCTCCGTCAGAACGTGCGTCAAACGTGCGTCACGTGCGTCGAATATGCGTCACGATATCGCCCGTAGCGCCCACATCGCACATAATGCACACCACCTAAAACTGCAGGTCAGGCGCCCTTGGCGGTGGGCTCGAGGATCGCCACGCACTCCACATGATGCGTCATCGAAACCATGTCGCAAGATGCGAGACCTTGCATAGTCCCAGGTCAGCAGCGGTTTTCGCCTACCCGGAGGGGCCTTGCGGACGCTCGGAGCGTCAAATGAGCGTCATCTCCGGTCGGCGCGGCACTCCCTCGCGCCCATGCAGACAAGAGTGCTTCCTCAGGAGCGTCCCGCTCAGCTTTCACACCACCCGTGTTACCCGGCCGGGTATGTCTGCCAAGTCGTACAGCAGGACGCCGGCCACCGACTCCTGCACCACCGCAGTGCCGTGCCCCGTCATTGCACGGACCAGCTCGGGCTCCAGGACGCTCGTCAGTCAACTGCGGATCCCGGTGCCGTTCTTGAACACGACCTCCCCGGAGTTGCTACAACCGACCTCGGGTCTGCGCGGGCATCAACTCCGCCTCGATGGGCGCTGGCTGCGGTTGGCCGCCGCCCGGATGCCGAGTTCCGCCGCCCTCAGCTCCTCGATCGGAGCGAGGTCGCCGAGTCCGGGTACACACACACCACGTCGCCCCCGTTCAGCGCGGCGAGCGAGGCACCGATCACCTGGGCCGCCGGCATTCCGCCCTCGTCGCGGACCGACGGTTCACACCCCCGCCGACGGAACCTCATTTCGTCGCCGCTGGCGGCGGAGCGTGCCCGCTGCGTGGGCTGTGACCACTTCTCCACTGGCGGCACAGGCGCTCGGCATGAGCCGGCCCGCATCGCGCCTGCGACGTCCGGGCGTCAACGAGCATCCTGGAGCGCAATACCAGCAAGCACCATGGGTCGCTGCCGGTGCCGGTGTGACACGAACTCTGGTAGGCCGGGCGACTGCGAGGCCCGGGCGTTCCACACGCCGGTGCCGGGCCGTTCGACGGGCGGTTGGCCGACAGGCGCATCCGTTCAGAGGCTCTGTGGTGCAATAACATCTGCCCGGCACCGAGCTTGGCGTCGGCCCAGCGCCCACCCGGGACGGAACCCTGAACGCCGCGAGCAGCGAGGAGTGACCGTGACCGTATGCGGGCCTGACGGGGACGGTGGGCCGACCACTCATCTTCCCGAGAACGGGGGTGGCCGGGGCAGGGCGATGACCTTGGCGGGGACGTTGGCGGCGGCGGAGACTGCGGCGCCCGTGGAGTCGCTTGACGTGGTCGCGCGCATGCTCAAGGAGCACCTCGGGGCCGCGTCGGTGTCGTTCCTGATCACCGACTTCACCGGCGGCTCGGTCGTACGGCTGGGGGCGGCGGGCAGCGTCGAGACCGATGAGCCTGCCCGGCGCATCACGCTGCGGGGCACCCTGTACGACGACGTGATCCGCACCCAGCGGCCGAGCGTGGAGGATAGGGGCGAGGGCGCGCTGGTGCGGATCGTCGCCCCGGTGACCAACCGCGGGGACGCCATCGGGCTCCTGGAACTGTTCTTGCCCGTGGCGCCGGACGCGCAGGTGATGAGGGAGGTCGGCGAGACCGCGCACGCCCTGGCATACATTGTCATCGCGAACCGGTCCTTCACCGACCTGTACCAGTGGGGCCGCCGTACCGTCCCGCTGAGCCTGGCTGCGGAGATCCAGCACCGGCTGCTCCCGGCGTCGCTGGCGTGTGAGGCGGCGCAGTTCGCGGTGGCCGGGGCGCTGGAGCCGGCCGACCGTGTCGGGGGTGACACCTTCGATTACGTGATCGACCGGGACTCGGTCCAGCTCTCAGTCACCGATGCCATGGGTCACGATGTCGACGCCGCGCTGCTGGCCACTCTCCTGGTGGGCGCTCTGCGCCGGGCACGGCGGGCCGGTGCCGACCTCGCCGAACAGGGCCGCCAGGCCGACCAGGCCGTGGGTGAGCACGGCCGCCATGGCTACGTCACCGGCCAGCTCCTGCGTATCAGCCTGATCGACGGCAAGACCGAGTTCATCAACGCCGGGCACCCCTGGCCGCTGCGGATGCGGGACGGACAGGTGCGGGAGATCACTCCGAAGGTCGATATGCCGTTCGGCTTCCATGCCCCTCACAGCTACCGGGTCCAGTCGCTGGACCTGCGGCCTGGCGACCGGCTGGTGATGCTGACCGACGGCATGGTGGAGCGCAACACCAACAGCCTCAATTTGTCGGACTTGATCGTCCGCACCCGCGCGCTGCATCCCCGTGAGGCCGCCCGCACCCTCATCGCGGCGGTCGTTGACGCCAACCACGGTCACCTGCAGGACGACGCGACCGTCATGTGCCTGGACTGGCGCGGCGTCGGTCACTCCCAGCGGGACGCCGACACCGGCGCCGACCTCGCCGACGCCTCCGCCCCGTCGCGGACGGAGCGGACCACTACTGGGCGATGACTCAAAAACTGCTCCGATACCCCGCTTCGGCCGGCCCTGGGCGGGCGAAGCGGGGTGCTCTGCCCCAGGTGACCGCGTCACCGGGGCAGGCGCCTGCGGCGGCCCAGGCGCAGGCCGAGGAGGACGAAGTCGGCGAGCAAAAACCATCACACCGATGACCAACAGGTAGAACAGGCCCTTCGCCACCACTCCGATGATGCCGAGCACGATGGCCACAACGACCAGCAGGAGGAAGAGAGCCATCCGTGTCACCTCATGGGGGGGGGAAGTTGGTGGGGCCATCAGCGGCGGGCGAGGCGACGTTCGCCGCCCGCACCCGCCCGGTAGGCGAGCTCGTAGTGCGCGAAGACCGTCTTCTCGTCCTCCGCGAGCAGTTCGCCGTCCGTGCCGATCGAGGGCGCTTCCATGACCTGCTTCTTGTCGAGGCGACCTTCAGATATCCGGGACCGACCGTCGCGTCGCCCAGGGGGACGAACACCAGCCGGTGCCGGGTCGGCAGACCGACCATGACTGTCGCGAACGCGGGCTGGTCCGTGGCCGTGTCGACGTAGACCGCCTCCAGGACGCCGATCTTGTGCTGCTCGTGGTCGACCACGTCGTGGCCTCGCCATTCCCTGATGTCTTCCGCCTCGAACGCGGGCCCCCTCTGTCGCAGGTCAGCTGAAGACCGCTGTCTCGTCTTTTCTCTCGCTCCTCCCTCCTTACCGGGCTACGGGGCGTCACACCCTGAAGAACAGCCAACTTGCAGGCCGAAGCGGCGGACGGCTTTCGTGCGCGGCGCGATGCCTCGGCGGCCATCCGGCCCGTCGTGGCCCAGCGCGTAGCAACGTGGGTGACGAGCGACGCGAGCCGGTACGCGGTCGCGGTCAGTAGGTGGCCAGGGAGATGGCGACGTAGTGCGCGGTGAAGGCTGCCACGGTCAGAGCGTGGAACACCTCGTGGAAGCCGAACCAGCGGGGCGAGGGGTCGGGTCGCTGGAGGGCGTAGACGACCGCGCCCGCGCTGTAGAGGAGACCGCCAGCCACGATCAGGGCGAGTACGGCCGCTCCGCCGGTGTGCAGGAAGTCGGGCAGGTAGCGCACCGGTGCCCACCCCAGGGCCAGGTAGCACGGGGTGTACAGCCAGCGCGGAGCTCCGACCCACAGGACCCGGAACGCGATGCCGGCCAATGCGCCCGCCCACACGACCCACAGCAGCACGGACCGCTGTTCCGGCGGAAGGAGGAGCACGGCCAGGGGGGTGCAGGTGCCGGCGATGATCAGGAAGATGTTGGCGTGGTCGAGACGTCGCAGAAGAGCCTCGCCGAGCGACCCCCAGGTGCCGCGGTGGTAGATGGCGCTCGTTGCGAACAGCAGCCAGGCGGTGACCGAGTACACCCCGCAGGCCAGGGCCGCCTGCGGGGTACGAGCCAGGCAGATGAGCACGATGCCTGCGATCAGTGCGGCGGGGACCATTCCGGCATGCAGCCAGCCACGCAACCTCGGCTTGATCGGTTCGGCCAGGTCGGCCGCCCGCTCCACCAGGCTGGCAACCGAGTGAGCGTTCCCCCCTGCATCGTCACCTTGTGATCCGCAGGGCAGCCCGTCTTCACGACGTTCTCCACGCACTGGGGCGACGTGAATGTATTCGGCTTCAGCAGCGTCGCGAGACACAGCTTCTCGTCCTCCCTCGGACTCCTGGGTGTCACCGGTAATCATGCGGTCATGCTAGGAGACCTCACCCGGACAGCATTCTGGGAGGTCGGTCTCGAAATCCAGGCCCACGTCGCCTGGCATGGCCGCTTCGCCGCCGTGTGAACCCCAGCCCCGTTGATCCTGCCGCCAATTGAGTCTGCCGAAGCCGAGTAGATCGGCTGGTCATGGGAACGATCAGGGCTCCCGAACGGGCATCTCCGCTCGCCTGCCCGCCAGGATCGCCGATGCTTCCTGAGGTCCGCCCCCACGTATCCGCCCCCTCGCACTCCAGTTGGAACACCAGTTGGGCCTGGCTCCGCATCTCGAAGCCGGCCATCTCGATCTGGAGCGCGTCGCCAGCATCGCAGTGGTCGTAGCTGCCCACTCCAGTGGCTATGCGGCCCTCAGCCATCTCCTCGCGCTGCTGGCCGCGCTACCTGCCCCCACCAAGGCAGGAGAACGCTTCTGGTCGGACCTGTGGAGGTCTTCGGGCACCGCGTACCTGCTACCCGTCAACATCAAGGCTCCGGTGCTGCGTTCCCTGGCAGGAGAAGGAACCGGCCTGGCCCGACAAATCCTCTCGGCCGTCGATGAGATGACCCCGCCCCAACACGTCGCAGCCGGGGAGGTGATCGGTCAAGCCCTCACCGAGTCCGACCATTTTCCCGACCTCAAGACACAGGTCATCGGAGAACTGTGGCTCCGAGATCTCGAGCTCACCGCCTGGCGCGTCCTGCACGCAGACCGCAGGTGTGCACGACAATCGCACAGGGCATGCGGCGCCCGAGCCGACCTATGGCGCGCGGTTCCGGCCTCGTATCCCTACTCATCCAGCTGTGCTCCTGCCACTTCCGAGCAACATCCTGGTCGCCGACGAACTACGCGCCAGCGACCTGGACCATAGCGTCATGGCCGGGCCCATCGGCAAATCGAACGGTGAGGCGGCCGACCGAGCCCGGGACAACGCTTGAAGCGACCGAGTTCAGGAAGTTCCCGGCCGAGGTCGCGCCGGCCCCGGATGTGCCTCAACAGATCAGGGCCGCGCAGCCATTGCTGCGCGGCCCCTGATCTGTTGAGGCACAGGTCCTGTCGACGCCCGGCACGAGAGCAGGTCCCCGTGTCCGGGTGAGCAGCACGGCCCGCACGGGCGACGGCAGTCACCGGACGCGGTGTGCACGATCCCTCGGACAGGGCTGCCAGGTCAGGCCGGGTTGATGTTCTCGGCCTGCGGGCCCTTCTGGCCCTGAGTGACGTCGAACGTCACGGCCTGGCCCTCCTGGAGCTCACGGAAGCCCGAGGAGTTGATCGCCGAGTAGTGGGCGAAGACATCCGGGCCGCCCCCGTCCTGGGCGATGAAGCCGAAGCCCTTCTCCGCGTTGAACCACTTCACAGTTCCCGTAGCCATGTCTCATACCTTCCAGTCGATGAACGCCTCCCACGCCATGCGGAAGGTAGAGGTGATCGCCCTGGTCCCTGCGGCACAGCACAGCAAAACGCCCACACCAAAGGCGCGGGCAAAGGGGAACTCCGAACCACGACAGCTGACGCAGACGCTACACGCCCACACACCGCGTCACCATAGAAAGCGATCACGCCGCACCCCGGGACGGTGCGTGTGGTGCCCGCCGATGCCGACGGGCGTCATCTCAAACTGCAGCTGGTGGATTGGCCGGTCCGGCGCTCCGGCGGCATTCGGCGTTGATGCGCTGGGCTTCTTCGAGCTGGTCTTCGAGGATGACGATGCGGCAGGCGGCCTCAATGGGGGTCCCGTGGTCGACGAGCTCACGCGCTCGGGCCGCGATGCGCAGTTGGTAGCGGGAGTAGCGGCGATGGCCGCCCTCCGAGCGCAGCGGGGTGATCAGGCGGGCTTCGCCGATGGCGCGGAGGAAGCCCTGGGTGGTGCCGAGCATCTCGGCGGCCCGGCCCATGGTGCAGGCGGGGTAGTCGTCGTCATCGAGACGGCCGAACGAGTCGTCTGCTGTCACTTGCACCTCTCTGTGGAACGCGTGGAGGGGCCCTGGTGCCATACCGGCACCAGGGCCCCGAAGGAACTACTACACCATCTGCCGGCCCTGGTACTGCGCCGGCCTTCTGTTTCCGCAGACCCGACCGAGATGCTGCCGGGAGTGCGCGGATCGCGGTTGCTTGACCGGAGACCACCTCACTATCGATGTCCTGCGGTACCCAGGCCCAAGACTTCCGCCCGGGCGATCCTGATGGCGCCTGGCTCCTCCGTTCTTCCCTCTTGACCAACACTTGCCAGCGGGGACTGCGTACTGCTGGTACTGCTGGTACTGCGTACTGCTCAGTGGCCTGCGATAGCGCCACTCTTCGGCAGCCAGCCCCGTCGCCCGTCCTGCATCTGCTCTGGCTTGGAACCCCACTGCCGAACCTCCCGGTGCGCGCGCCCGCAGCCGACGCCTTCACCGAGGTGCTGCTCACTCAACTTCACTGCTGGGTACTGCGAACTGCACTTGCTGAACTGCTACTGCGGTACTGCCATGGCGGCCCCTGATCACTGCGGGCCACCCGGTCCGGTCGTCAGTCCCGTCGCCGTCCTGCAACAACCCTGGCTTCGGAACTCCACCACCAAACCGTCCTGCGAACTACAACTACCTGTACTACTGCCCGGCAGTTCATCTCTGCCAGGCCCCGTCGATCTCGGCTACGAGAGAAACCATAACCACACCACCACCCAATGTCTACTCCAGCCGACATAGATTTTCGTACGCTAGTCAGCGAGATAGTCGACCTCGACCACAGAAGGGGCACGCGGCGGCCCAGCTCCGAGCAGCGCCGTTACGCCAGCCTCGACACCGCGAACACCGCGGCCTGCCCGTCCGGCTACGTCGGTGATCAGCCGGACACGCTCCACAGCCGGAAGGTACCGAGCGGTTATCGCGCCGCAGGCCGGGGCCACAAACACCGGGCAGACCGCCCTGGCCGGGCGGCGAAGCGGGGTGCTCTGCCCCTGGTCACCGCATCACCGGGACACGCGCCTGCCACGGCGGCCCGGGCGCAGGCCGAGCAGGGCGAAGTCGGCGAGTGCGTGCGGAGATCAGCGCCGGGGCACGAGCGGCAGAGGCCGCCGCCGCACGCGTGCGCGCCGGAGCGGGCCGGTGCGACGCGATGTGCGCTGGCAAGCCGTTGCAGCGCCCCAAGCCCAGCTGCGCACCGCCGGACGCACGAACCTGCTCGGGCCTCACACCGGCTCCGCCCACGACGTGGCGTGGTCAGCGCCTGAAGCTGTCCTTCGACCTCTCCTTGATGTCCCGGGCCTTGCCCCGGGCCTCCAGTGCGGCTCCCTTTGCTGCGGTGGTCTCGTTGCCCACCGCGTGGGCCACCTTCCTGACGGCCTTCCCGACAACCTGCTCGGTCTTGGCCTTGGCCTTCTCTCCGGCACTCATGTCGGTCCTTTCGTAGGCACTCACTCATCCGCCTGCCCCTGGCCCCGGAGCGGAAACAATGGGCATCGCAGCGCCGCGCCTCCTCCGACGGCCGTGCTCTCCAGCAGCTCGCCGCAGCGATGCCCACACACTTCATTGTGTTCCCGGCAGAAGTGTTTGGTGGCGCTCGATTTGCGGTTTCTGGAGCGCAGGTCCCTTGGCCTTCCCGTTTCGGTCGGGTCGGCTGAGCTGGGTTGACTGTGGAGGTTCGTGGCTGTCAGCGGGTGGGAATGGCCCGGCGGTCAGGTCGGGTGCTCCGGGTTCCTCGGGTCGTGGGTAGGCAGAGGCAGCACCGCTGGTCCGCAACACACTCCACGTGGTCGGCCCACGCAAACATGACGGAGTGACCCGCCCGAAAACCTGAGAATCAGAGAACCAGCAGGTCAGAGGCCCTTTGCCGCAGGCTCAAGAATCGCCACGCACTCCACGTGCGAGGTCATCGAAAAGATGTCACAGAGAGCGAGTCAGCAGAAACCGCTGGTCAGAGCCGGTTTCTCGGCTCGGGAGGTGACCTCTCGGGTCCCGGAGCGTCAAATGAGCCTGGGCCGCCGCCTTGTGGACAGCCCCTTCGACGCCGTGGCGATCTGCTCCCCTGGAGCCCGCGGCATGATGTCGGTGCCTTTGCCGCCCTTGACTGACGAGTTCGCCGTCGAACCACTTTTCGCCGCTCTTCTCGTCGCGGCTGTTGGTGCAGCGGTCGTCCGTGAGATGGACCCTGGGAAGGTCAACGGTCCCCCCAGGGGGCGCAGCCGCCTTGGCGCTACCGGGCCAGAAGGGCACTGGACGGTCTTGCCGCCGGGCGCTCGGCGGGTGACAGCGGTGGTGAGGGCGAAGTGGTTGACCATGGGCCAGCCGAATCCTCCAGTGCCGCCGTTCAGGTCGGGGGTACACATGCGGGGCGCCCGCGGGCTGCGGTCGTGCACGGCCATGCCGATGCCGTCGGGGCCTTCGGTCTCCCGGCCCGCGGTCTCCAAGCCACTCGACAGCCCTTTCTCTGCACCTCAGCGTTCGAGGTCGATTACCTCGCCGCCGCAGGCATAAAAATCTGTCTTGGCTGGAGTAGACATTGGGTGGCGGCATGGTTATGGTTTCTCTCGTAGCCGAGATCGACGGAGCCTGGCAGAGATGAACTGCCGGGCAGTAGTACAGGTAGTTGTAGTTCGCAGGACGGTTTGGTGGTGGAGTTCCGAAGCCAGGGTTGTTGCAGGACGGCGACGGGACTGACGACCGGACCGGGTGGCCCGCAGTGATCAGGGGCCACCGTGAAGCAGTACCGCAGTGCAGTACCCGTAAGTGCAGTGCGCAGTACCCAGCAGTGAAGTCAGTGAGCAGCACCTCGGTGAAGGCGTCGGCTGCGGACGCGCGCACCAGGAGGTTCGGCAGTGGGGTTCCAAGCCAGAGCAGACGCAGGACGGGCAACGGGGCTGGCTGCCGAAGAGCGGCGCTGTCACAGGCCACAGAGCAGTACAGCGTCAGGTAAGTGATTGATCCCAGAGGGAAGAACGGAGGAGCCAGGCGCCATCAGGATCGCCCGGGCGGAAGTCTTGGGCCTGGGTACCGCAGGACATCGATAGTGAGGTGGTCTCCGGTCAAGCAACCGCGATCCGCGCACTCCCGGCAGCATCTCGGTCGGGTCTGCGGAAACAGAAGGCCGGCGCAGTACCAGGGCCGGCAGATGGTGTAGTAGTTCCTTCGGGGCCCTGGTGCCGGTATGGCACCAGGGCCCCTCCACGCGTTCCACAGAGAGGTGCAAGTGACAGCAGACGACTCGTTCGGCCGTCTCGATGACGACGACTACCCCGCCTACACCATGGGCCGGGCCGCCGAGATGCTCGGCACCACCCAGGGCTTCCTCCGCGCCATCGGCGAAGCCCGCCTGATCACCCCGCTGCGCTCGGAGGGCGGCCATCGCCGCTACTCCCGCTACCAACTGCGCATCGCGGCCCGAGCGCGTGAGCTCGTCGACCACGGGACCCCCATTGAGGCCGCCTGCCGCATCGTCATCCTCGAAGACCAGCTCGAAGAAGCCCAGCGCATCAACGCCGAACACCGCCGCACCGCCGGGCCGGTGAACCCCACAACCGCGGCCGGAGACGGCTGAGACCTGCAACTCCCCCAGGCACTTCGGCTGCCGCCCACACATGCTGCCCGGGACACATAGCGTCCGGGGCAACTTCGTCTTCCGACGCCGATCGGCAGGCGCCGCGCATGCGCGGCCCTACCGTGCATGGCGGTACTGGGGTTTCGGCCGGCCCACGGTCAGCCTGCCCCGTGCCCCGTGCACCGCGGTCATCCGCCGGGCCTCCGGCGGCGGTCCGTGAGTGTCCGTCCTGCCCGTAGCGCCACTACTGAAGCGGCTGGATGGCCGGTGAATATAATCTGCGTCATGTCGAAGCCTGACGAGCTCCTCGTTGACGTCGCCGCCTTGGTGGAATCCGGGCAGAGCAACCAGATGTCCCTGACCGTGGTCACCGGTGGTGCTGTCATCACCGGCCGGCTGGTTCCCGAAGCAGTGTGGAGGCTGAGGGTGTCGGATGTGCTCACGGATTCGGACCGCTTGGGCGAGTTCTCCGCCGTCTTCAAGGCCCCCGCGAAGAAGGACGGGGCGCCTACGCATCTGCACTTCCATGTCGCCCGGATCCTGCAGGGCACGGTGGGGATCCCGGAGACGGGCGGGATGTACCGTGTGGCGATCGAGGACGTCAGCGCCTGGACCGTGGGCGACTTCAGCTATTCCGACCTCTGAGCAGTCCCCTGCGGCGGGAACTGGTCGCACGCAGGTGGGCCCGACCGGCACGCCGGTCGGGCCCACCCTGGTGTTCAGGTGTCGGCGCTTTCCCGTCGGTTCAGAGCCTGTCGGGTGACCTCAGATCGGATAGCGGACGCGGTCTGGTGCGTGCGATTCCAAGGCGGAGGAGGGAGTCAACGCGGAGCGTTGGCGACCGACGACAACGCGGGAAGCGTGCGTGCCCGGGCGTGGCCGCCCGGTCGGAGGTCACCCGACAGGCTCTCAGGCGGATGCGGGGGTGCCGAGCATCGCAGAAGCTCGCTGGAGCGAACTGAGGATGCCTACGGGTGCGGCCTCGGGGAGGGTGCGGCAGGTGAAGCCGAGCTTGGTCATGGCCCGGAGGACTTCGGCGGCGCTGAAGTCACGTCGGTCCTGGTGTGTGATGACCTGGCCGACCTGCTTGACGGGGTAGTGGCGGCGGCCGATGGTCACGGATTCGCCGGTGCCCGGTTCGGGCTTGATGCCCCTCATCGATTCCAGCACGCCGCTTCTGGTGAGATCGAACGGGAAGCGGGCGATGACACAGCGCATGTGGCCTCACAAGGAGAAGGGGAGAACGGTCCGACCAGAGGTGCGGCGGGTCAGCGGGAGAGGGCGAGGACGCCCAGGGCGCTGCCTTGCTCGTCGACCACCGGCAGAGCACCGAGCCGGAGGTGGCGCATCGCGTGCTCGGCTTCGGCCGCACCGGTCACGGGTGAGGTGAACGATCCGTGGTCGCCGAGAATGTCGCGCAGGCGGACGCGGTCCGTGTAGACGGAGCCGTCCCGGACGGCGGCGAGTTCGGCCTGGGTGACCAGGCCGGTGCACTGGCCGTCCTGGTCGCAGACGACCAGTCGGCCCGTGCGGGCGGCGGCCATTACTGCCAGCGCCACCTCGACGCTCATGTCGTCACAGACCTGCGGCCCGGCCGCGTCCATGCCCTCGGCCACCGGCCGGTGCACGGAGTCGGCGCGCGCCGGGCGGGGCTGCATCTGAACCAGCGTCAAAAGGTGCCTCCTGCAGAAGTGGGTCAGCTTCCTGATAACGAACGTTCTAAGCTGCCGCGTCGAAGCGAGACTCGCGTACCGGTGTGCGCCGGGTTGCCGAAGCGGGGCGGCGTCGGCCGCGGGAGGAGGCGCTGCGCTTGGAGCGTTCTGTCACCGGTGCGGTGATGACGACCGGGATGCCGGAAGGGGCCTGGGCTCCGGTGATCCGGCTCAGTGCCTCGTCGCCCGAGTGGACTTGTGTGGTCTGCGGCCGGATGCCGGCGTCCGACATGAGGCGCACCATGTCGCGGCGCTGGTTCGGTGTGACGAGGGTGACGACGCTGCCGGACTCGCCGGCGCGGGCGGTCCGGCCGCCGCGGTGGAGGTAGTCCTTGTGGTCGGTCGGCGGGTCGACGTTGACGACGAGGTCGAGGTTGTCGACGTGGATACCGCGCGCCGCGACATTGGTCGCTACCAGCACGCTGACGTGCCCAGTCTTGAACTGCGCAAGGGTGCGGGTGCGCTGCGGCTGTGACTTGCCGCCGTGCAGCGCAGCCGCCCGGACACCGCTGTTGAGCAGGTCCTGGGTGAGCCGGTCGACGGCGTGCTTGGTGTCCAGGAACATGATCACGCGACCGTCGCGGGCGGCGATCTCGGTCGTGGCGGCGTGCTTGTCGGCGCCGTGGACGTGCAGGACGTGGTGCTCCATCGTCGTGACCGCACCGGCCGACGGGTCGACCGAGTGCACGACGGGGTCGGTCAGATAGCGGCGCACCAGCAGGTCGACGTTTCGGTCCAGGGTGGCGGAGAACAGCATCCGCTGCCCCTCCGGACGCACCTGGTCGAGCAGCGCGGTGACCTGCGGCATGAAACCCATGTCAGCCATCTGGTCGGCCTCGTCGAGCACCGTGATGCCCACCTGGTTCAGCCGGCAATCGCCACGGTCGATGAGGTCCTTGAGCCGGCCGGGGGTCGCGACGACGACCTCGGCCCCGCCTCGCAGCGCGCCGGCCTGCTTGCCGATCGACATCCCGCCCACGACCGTGGCCAGTCGCAGCTTGACGGAACGGGCGTAGGGCGTGAGTGCGTCCGTCACCTGCTGTGCCAGCTCACGCGTGGGTACGAGGATCAGCCCCAGCGGCTGGCGGGGCTCGGCACGCTGTCCGGCGGTGCGGGCGAGCAGGGCGAGGCCGAAGGCAAGGGTCTTTCCGGAACCGGTGCGTCCACGGCCCAGTACGTCACGGCCCGCCAGGGAGTTCGGCAGCGTCGCGCCCTGGATCGGGAACGGCGCGGCCACACCCTGCCTGCCGAGTTCGGCCAGCAGCTGCTCGGGCATGTCGAGATCGGCGAAGCCCTCGACGGCGGGCAGCGCGGGGGTGATCGTCCTGGGGAGCGCGAACTCACCCTGCACTGCGGCGGGCCGGCGGCCGTGACCACCGGAGCGGACCGGCCCGCCGGAACGGCGCGGTGCCTGCGAGCCGAAGCGGCTGCCGCCTCTTCCGGTGTCGGCAGTGCCGTTAGGGGTGCGGGCGGAACGGCCGTTCGTGCGTGTGCGGTTCATGCGGAACCTTCCTCGATGTGGCACATATCAAGGAATTCCCGCAGCGATGAGCGGCATCGAGAACTACAAGTATGGACCGATGGCGAAAGAAAGCACATCCGGCCGACGGAAATTCACGTGGGCGCAGGGTGCTCAAACAGGTGACGCGACGGGGGACGTAAAATCTGGGGGCCGACTGCGGCATAGCTATTCGGGATGCACCGGCAGCCTTGAAGGCGAACCCGGGCGTGGTGAAACTGCGGATTCCTCCGCGTCGCCCCGTCGGTGAAACCGCTCCGGGAAATGCGTGCAGCTGGGGCCCGCACCCCGAAGGATGCGGGCCCCAGCTACAAAGTGTGCGTCAGCGTCAGGCCGGAACGATGTTCTCGGCCGTCGGGCCCTTCTGGCCCTGCGCGATGTCGAAGGTCACCTTCTGGCCTTCGAGCAGCTCACGGAAGCCCTGAGCGGCGATGTTCGAGTAGTGGGCGAACACGTCGGGGCCGCCACCGTCCTGCTCGATGAAGCCGAATCCCTTTTCCGCGTTGAACCACTTCACGGTACCAGCAGCCATGTCATATCTCCTTTGGGGCAGTACATCGGAATCCACACTGCGCGGACGCCGTGTCGCCGCGATGATTACCCCGCCCGGAAAATGACCGGAAATACAAAAGCGCTCCCACCGGCAGGAGCCGGGTGGGGGCACTTGAAGTTTTTGGGAACCACAACTGCAACTGAGATCAACAGTAGCACGCAGGAACAGCCTGCGCCCGCCGCATAATTCCACCTTGCTCATCGCGGCAAAAACTCTCACTACACGGTCCGTAAAACTCTCATTTCACGGGCGCAGATATTGATTCACCCGGAGTGCAAAGTTCAGAAGACTCGCCCACTGCAACCGGGGCTGCCAGGGGCGGGAAGACGTACGCGACTGTCCGCAAGATCGCCCTTCAGGAGGCGACCAGCGGCTCCTGAAGGCGCTCAGGGGCAGGATCCCGCAGTACGACTGGTCCCCCTCTGACCGTCTGGGGGCCTGCGTCAGCGGGAGCACGCCGCTGCCGCCATAAGTGGTCCATTCATGCCGGGTTCGCTGCGGATCAACCGCAACGACCATGGCTGGGCGATGTGCTCTTCGCCATCGACGACCCCGGCCTCATGGCCACCGGCCCCAGCGACAAGACAACACATCAGCCGCCGGGTTGTCCTGAAGCCCGGACGCACCCTGAGCGTGTGCCGGCTGGAGGTGCTCGGTGTCCAGCTGGGCGGCAAGCGCAAGCTCGTCGTCAACGGCAGCAGACACTCATCCGGTCAACAAGTCCGACCAGTGAGCACGCACCCCTGCTGCCACCCTGCGTAACGTGGTGGCAGCGGCCGTCCCCAGGGCCCGCGTCCGCGCCGGGGAGACCGGCCTGGTCGTGAACACCCACTGGCATTCCGACCCACGTCGGCGCCAACGCCGCCCTCCAGGCCAGGGGAGCCGCCATCGCGGCCGGAACCCCGGAGGCCGAGGCCGTACGGCGCCAGGATGCGGTCTGCTGCGCGGCCGAGTACCTGGACCAGCCGGTCGCCCCGTACACCGTTGACATGCCGCTCGCCGACGCCAGGCCCAGCGGCTCGGGGAGACCGACTGGCAGGTCGTGCGCACACCCGGTCACACGCCTGGTCAGGCTTCCCTGCAAGCGTCATTCGAGCGTCAAGAATTCTGAACAGGCCCTGCCACCGTCGCCGGTCCAGCCGTTGGTTTTCCATGAAGCCGCAGGTCAGAACGGGCTTGTTGACCAAACCGGCCTCTTGATCGCATGCACGGAGGGAAACAGGTCGAGCAACCCACCAGGGCCGCAAACCCGCAGGTCAGGCACCCTTCGCGGCAGGCTCAAGAATCGCCACGCACTCCACATGCGAGGTCATCGGAAACAGATCGAACGCGCGCAGCGTCCGCACCCGGTAGCCGCCGTCGCGGAAGTACGCCAGGTCGCGGGCGAGGGCCGCCGGGTCGCAGGCGACGTAGGCGATGCGGCGGGCGCCGAGGCCGGTCAGGTGCTTGACCGTCTGCTTGCCGGCGCCTGCGCGCGGGGGGTCGAGGACGATCAGGTCGGTCTCGGTGATGCCGGTGCGCGGCAGGACCTGGTCGACCTTGCCGTGCTCGATGCGGACCCGCTCCAGGTCCTTCAGGTTGTGCCGGGCGTCCTCCACGGCGCGCTTGCCGGACTCGATACCGAGGACGGCGCCCTTCTCGCCGATGCGCTGGCCGATGGCGCCCGCGAACAGGCCGACGCCGCAGTAGAGGTCGAGGGCGGTGTCGCCCTTGCGGGGCAGCAGGCCCTGCATGACGGCGCGGACGAGGGTGTTGGCGGCTTGCGGGTGGACCTGCCAGAAGCCGCCCGAGCCGACCCGGTAGGTGCGATCGTCGGCGCGCTCGCGGACGAAGGCGCGGCCGTGCACGCGGTGGACCCCGCCGTCGCGCTCGTCGACGCGCATCACCGAGACGGGCTTGTCGAGCTCGACGAGGGGCAGCCGGCCGCCCGGCCGCGGGGTGAGGATCACCTGGCGGTCGTGGGAGCCGGTGGCCGCGATGGCTTCCACCGAGGCCATGCCGGGCCATTCCCGCTTCTCGATGCCGAGCTCGGTGACGCCGGGGGCCGCGATCAGGCAGCGCTCGATCGGCTCCACGTCGTGCGAGCGGTGCTTGCGCAGGCCGACACGGCCGTCCTCGTCGATGGCGTACTGGACCCGGGTGCGCCAGGCCGGTACCTCGCCCGCCGGAAGCTTGTCACCCTCGGCCGGCATGACGGTGCCGTCCCAGCCCGCCTCCTCGGGGGTGAGGCCCGCGAGGCGCTGAAGTTGTTCGGCGATCACTTCGCCCTTGAGCCTGCGCTGGGCGCCGGGCTTGGCGTGCTGCCAGTCGCAGCCGCCGCACTTGCCGGGACCGGCGTACGGGCAGGGCGCCTCGACGCGGTCCTTGGACGCCTCGAGGATCCTTACCGCGTCGGCGCGCAGGAAGCGGGAGTCGCTCTCGCCCTCGGTGACCTTGGCGATGATCTTCTCGCCGGGAAGCGTGTGCCGTACGAAGAGGACCTGGCCCTCCGAGGTACGGGCGATGCAGTGGCCGCCGTGTGCGACGGGCCCGACCTCGACCTCGTACTCCTCCCCGACCAGCGACGACGTGGGTTCGTTCTGCATGAGGGGGTGGCTCCAGAGATCAAGGGAAAAACGGCCGGACAACAACCCACGAGTCTACGTGGGTGTCGTCCGGCCGTTTACCACGATCGGGCGGGCGCGGTCAGCCCTTGTTGGCGGGTTCCTTGGGCCTGCGTTCCACGGGTCCGCGGCGCACCGAGCCCGGTGCGCTCCACTCGGCGCGCTTCCTGGCGCGCTTCTTCGCCGCCTCGGAGGACTCCAGCTGGTACGGCACGGAGGTCACCATCACGCCCGGGGTGAACAGCAGCCGCCCCTTGAGGCGCAGGGCGCTCTGGTTGTGGAGGAGGTGCTCGTACCAGTGGCCGACCACGTACTCCGGGATGTACACGCTCACGACGTCGCGCGGGCTCTCCCGGCGCAGACCCTTCACGTAGTCGATGACCGGGCGGGTCACCTCGCGGTACGGGGAGTCGAGGATCTTCAGCGGGATGTCGATGCCGCGCCGGTCCCAGTCCTCCCTGAGCGCCTTGGTCTCGGCCGGGTCGACGCTGATGGAGAGCGCCTCCAACTGGTGGGAGCGGATCAGCTTGGCGTAGGCGAGGGCGCGCAGCGTGGGCCGGTGGAGCTTGGAGACCAGGACGATCGAGTGGACCCTGGAGGGCCGCATCGTCTCGTCGGCCGGGGTCTCCTCCGCGGCGATCTCCTCGGCGACCCGGTCGTAGTGCTTCCGGATCGCGGTCATCGTCGCGAAGAAGATGCACATGCCGAGCAGGGCGACCCAGGCACCGTGGGTGAACTTGGTGACCAGGACGACCACGAGGACGAGGCCGGTCAGGAAGGCGCCGAAGGCGTTGATCGCACGGGAGCGGATCATGTGGCGGCGCTTGTCGGCGTCCTTCTCGGTGCGCAGGTGCCGGTTCCAGTGGCGGACCATGCCGGTCTGGCTGAGCGTGAAGGACACGAACACGCCGACGATGTAGAGCTGGATCAGCCGGGTCGAGTCGGCGCCGTAGACGACGACGAGCAGGGCGGCCGCGCCGGCGAGCAGCACGATGCCGTTGGAGAAGGCGAGGCGGTCGCCGCGGGTGTGCAGCTGGCGCGGCAGGTAGCGGTCCTGGGCGAGGATCGAGCCGAGCACCGGGAAGCCGTTGTACGCCGTGTTCGCCGCGAGGAACAGCACCAGGGCGGTGGCAGCGGCGAGCACGATGAACAGGAAGCTGCCGTTGCCGAAGACGGCCTCGGCGACCTGCGTGATCACCGGGTCCTGCACATAGCCGGGGCCGACCGGCACACCGCCTTTCAGCAGGTCCTGCGCCGGGTTCTCGGCCATCCGGACGTCGGTGACCAGGGCGAGGGCGATGATGCCGACGAGCATGGTGATGGCGAGCACGCCCATCATCGAGAGCGTCGTCGCCGCGTTCTTGGACTTGGGCTTGCGGAAGGCCGGGACGCCGTTGGAGACCGCCTCGACGCCGGTGAGCGCGGCACAGCCGGAGGAGAAGGCGCGCAGCAGCAGGAAGACGAGAGCGAAGCCCGCGAGGCCCTCCTGCTCCGCCTTGATGTGGAAGTCGGCGGTGGGCGCGCGCATGGTGTCGCCGAGCACGAGAGTGCGGAAGGCACCCCACGCGACCATGATGAAGACGCCCACGACGAACACGTACGTCGGAATCGCGAAGAGCGACCCGGACTCCTTGACGCCGCGCAGGTTCATCAGCGTCAGCAGGAGGATCACCGCGACGGCGCACAGCACCTTGTGCTCGACCACGAACGGGATCGCCGAGCCCAGGTTCTCGATGCCGGAGGTGATGGAGACGGCGACGGTGAGGACGTAGTCCACAAGCAACGCGCTGGCGACCGTCAGGCCGGCCTTGGGGCCGAGGTTGGTGGTGGCGACCTCGTAGTCGCCGCCGCCGCTGGGGTACGCGTGCACGTTCTGCCGGTACGACGCCACCACGGTGAACATCACCACCACGACCGCCAGGGCGATCCACGGGCTGAAGTGGTACGCCGACACGCCCGCGACAGACAGGACGAGCAGAACCTCGCCAGGCGCGTAGGCAACGGAGGACAAGGCGTCGGAGGCGAAGACGGGGAGGGCGATGCGCTTCGGCAGGAGTGTTTCTCCGAGCCGGTCACTGCGCAGTGCGCGCCCGATCAGGATCCGTTTGGGCACGTCGGTCAGTTTGGACACGCAGAGGATCGTAAGCGTTCCGTATGGAAGCCGCGGACCCACCACCCCCGTGGCCCCGCAATCTCCTGCGCTCGGACGAAAAAGCCACGAAATCCTTAACGAAATCCTTGCACTAAGCGTCCGCGAAAAGTGCGCTGTAACCATTC
Source organism: Streptomyces sp. NBC_01224 (assembly GCF_036002945.1). Taxonomy (NCBI): domain Bacteria; kingdom Bacillati; phylum Actinomycetota; class Actinomycetes; order Kitasatosporales; family Streptomycetaceae; genus Streptomyces; species Streptomyces sp. NBC_01224. The sequence continues at coordinate 2,313,343 of NZ_CP108529.1, forward strand.
AATGCGGGCTGACCGCCGAGATGTGCGTAAAGGACGGTGGAATCGCGGGCGATCTCGCCGCGGGCCACGAGATCGGCCATTCCCGCCATCGACTTCCCCTCGTACACGGGGTCGGTGACCATGCCCTCGGTACGGGCGGCCAGCCGCATGGCGTCGAGGGTCGTGTCGTCGGGGATGCCGTAGGTGCCCGCGTGGTAGCGCTCGTCGAGCTCGATGTCGTCCACGGTGAGTTCCCGGCGCACCCCGATGAGCCGTGCGGTGCCGGCCGCGATCCGGGCGATCTGCTCGCGGGTACGGGCGGGCTCGGCGGAGGCGTCGATGCCCAGTACGCGGCGTGGGCGGGCGCCCGCCTCCTCCAGCGCGGCGAAGCCCGCGACCATGCCGGCCTGGGTGGAGCCGGTCACCGAGCAGACGACCACGGTGTCGAAGAACACGCCGAGCGCGCGTTCCTGCTCGGCCACCTCGTACGCCCAGTTCGCGAAGCCGAGCCCGCCCAGCGGGTGGTCGGACGCGCCCGCGGGGATCGCGTACGGCCTGCCGCCGCCCTCCTCCACCTCGCGCAGCGCCTGCTCCCAGCTCTCCTTGACCCCGATACCGAACCCGGCGCGCACCAGACGGACGTCGGCGCCCGCCAGGCGGCTGATCAGGATGTTGCCGACCTTGTCGTAGACGGCGTCGGGCCACTCGACCCAGCTCTCCTGGATGAGTACGCACTTGAGACCGGCGCGGGCGGCGACCGCCGCGACCTGGCGGGTGTGGTTGGACTGGACGCCGCCGATGGATACGAGGGTGTCGCAGCCCTTCGCGAGGGCGTCGGCGACGAGGTATTCGAGCTTGCGGGTCTTGTTGCCGCCGTAGGCGATGCCGGAGTTGCAGTCCTCCCGCTTGGCCCAGACCTCGGCGCCGCCGAGGTGCTCGGTGAGCCGGTCGAGCCGGTGCACGGGCGAGGGGCCGAAGAGGAGGGGGTAGCGGTCGTACGAAGAGATCGAGATCGACACTGGGGCTCCCTTGGTCGGGGTGAGGTGGGGTGGGGTGGGTCCACTCGCGCTCGGAATCGCTCGGCCGGTGGGCATCGCGCGCTGCGGGCTACTCGAGCGGTTCGTCGGCCAGTTCTTCGAGCGCCCGCCAGATCTCCGCGGTGACCCGGGCCGCGGCTTCGGCATCGCGCCGCGCGCACGCCTCGATCAGCCGGTCGTGCAGCTCCGCCGAGCCGTGTGCCGCGCCGGCCGTGCCGAACTGCCGCCACTCCAGGCGCCGGATCAAGGGCGAGTAGCGCCGGACGGTGGCGGCCACGGCGCGGTTGCCGCAGGCGGTGACGAGGACGTCGTGGAGCCGGTCGTCGGCGCGCAGTGCGTCCGCCACGTCGCCGCGGCGGGTCGCGTCCCGGAAGCGGTCGTTCGCCTCGCGCATCGCCGTGATGTCCGAATCCGTGAGGAGGGGTACGGCCGTCCCGGCGGCGAGTTCCTGCATGGCCCGGACGACCGCCGCCGCGTCCCGGACGTCGCGCGGCACCAGCCGGGTCACCCGGGTGTAGCTCTGCGGCTTGGATTCGACGAGGCCCTCGCCGGAGAGCCGGGACAGTGCGTCGCGGACCGGGGCCCGGGAGAGTCCGAGCCGTTCGGCGAGGTCGGCGTCGCGGACGGGGGCACCGGGCGGGATGTCGCCGCGGACGATGGCGTCACGGATCGCCTCGTACGCGGTGTCCCGCAGCAGGGTCCGTCGGACGGGGCGCAGGGTCTCCATGAACTGACATGTTAGATGTCTGCAGTCGTCGTACTCAAGGGTCCGTCCCGCAGTGTCTGAATCCGGCGGGCGGCCCCGTCCGCATCACGAGGCGCGGCGAAGGCGCACTCGGATGAGGCTTCGCACTCCCGGCCGCATAAGCTCATCCTGGGCAACGGGACAGACCGTTGCCCCGTTGTTTGCCCGGCAAGCTGAGGAAGAAGTGTGAGCAGGGTGTTTTCGCAGGTCAGCCGGACAACCAGGACTGCGAGGTAGGCGCAAGGTGCACATCGTCATCATGGGCTGCGGGCGAGTAGGAGCCGCTCTCGCGCAGACCCTGGAGCAGCAGGGGCACACGGTCGCCGTCATCGACCAGGACCCCACGGCGTTCCGGCGCCTCGGGTCCGGATTCGGTGGGCGGCGCGTCACCGGTGTCGGCTTCGACCAGGACACCCTCCGTGAGGCGGGGATCGAGGAGGCCGGTGCGTTCGCCGCGGTGAGCAGCGGCGACAACTCGAACATCATCGCCGCCCGGGTGGCCCGCGAGATGTTCGGCATCGAGAATGTCGCGGCGCGGATCTACGACCCCCGGCGCGCCGAGGTCTACCAGCGCCTCGGTATCCCCACGGTCGCCACCGTGCGCTGGACCGCGGACCAGATGCTGCGGCGGCTGCTGCCCTCGGGCGCCGAGCCGCTGTGGCGGGATCCGAGCGGCGGTGTGCAGCTCGCGGAGGTACACACCACACCGTCCTGGATCGGCCACAAGATCAGCACGCTGCAGGAGGAGACGGGCGTCCGCGTGGCGTTCCTCACCCGGTTGGGCGAAGCCATTCTGCCCACCTCGCAGACGGTGCTGCAGGAGGGCGACCTGGTCCACGTGATGATGCGTACGGACGAGATCGCAAAGGTCGAGGCGGCCTTCGCCGAGGGTCCTGAGGAGGGCGGTCACTGATGCGTGTCGCGATTGCCGGGGCCGGTGCGGTGGGCCGTTCCATCGCAGGCGAGCTGCTGGAGAACGGGCACGAGGTGCTGCTCGTCGACAAGGCGCCGACGGCCATTTCGGTGGAGCGGGTGCCGATGGCCGAGTGGCTGCTGGCGGACGCCTGCGAGATCACCTCACTCGACGAGGCGGCGCTTCAACGCTGCAACGTCGTGATCGCCGCGACCGGCGACGACAAGGTGAATCTGGTCGTCTCGCTGCTCGCCAAGACCGAGTACGGCGTGCCGAGGGTCGTCGCCCGGGTCAACAACCCGAAGAACGAGTGGCTGTTCAACGAGGCCTGGGGCGTCGATGTGGCGGTCTCCACGCCGCGTCTGATGTCGGCCCTGGTCGAGGAGGCGGTGAGCGTCGGCGATCTGGTCCGGCTGCTGCGCTTCAGCCATGGCGACGCCAACCTGGTCGAGCTGACGCTGCCCCCGGAGTCGGCGCTGGCCGGCACCCAGGTCGGCGATGTGGCCTGGCCCGAGGACACCTCGCTGGTAACCATCATCCGCGGGCAGCGTGTTCTGACGCCGAGCACCGAGGAGACGCTGGAGGCCGGTGACGAGCTGCTGTTCGTGGCCGCACAGGCACGTGAGGAGCAGTTGGAGGACCTGCTGTCGGTACGCCGGGGCGACTCGGAGGAGGACTGACCGAGGCAGGGCAGGCAGACGGAAGGGGCCCGGAACCGTTTTCGCACGGTGCCGGGCCCCTTCCGTCTGTCGTGGGCGGTTCAGAACTCCTGGTGACGCGTCGCGGCGGCGGCCGCCTCCGCCTTGCGGGCCTTCTCGGCCTGCTCCTGCGCCTCCATCTCGGCGAAGACATCGATGGGCGGCGGCGCCTTGGCGAGGAAGACCCAGGTCAGATAGACCGCGAGCAGGAACGGCGGGATCTTCAGGGCGACCAGGACCCAGCCGAACTGGGTGGTGTCGGCCCACCAGTACAGCGGGAAGAGGATCGCGCACTTGGCGAGCAGGATCAGCCCCCAGGCGTAACTGGCTTTGGCGTACGCCTTCTTGCGGCCGGGGTTCCTGGTGCGCCAGGAGAGGTTCTCCTTGAACACCGGGCCCAGCATCAGACCGATCAGCGGCACCCCGGCGAGGGTGGTGATCAGGTAGGCGAGTGCCAGGCCGAGCGTGTAGAGCATGCCCGGCAGATAGAAGTCCTTGGCATTGCCGGTCATCATCGCGAAGACCACACCGAAGGCCACGCCGAAGACACCGCTGAAGGCGTGCTTGACGGTGTCCCTGCGGATCAGCCGCACGGCGACGAGGACCAGGGACACCACCAGGGCCGCGATGGCCGAGAGGTGCAGATCCTTGTTGATCGTGAAGATCGTGACGAAGAGCAGCCCGGGAACGACTGTCTCCACCATCCCCCGGACACCGCCGAACGCCTCGAAGAGCGCGGCCTCGGTGACCGCTTTCGCGTCGGCCTCCTGCTGGTCGGTGCGGGTGGTGCGGTCCTTGTCGGACGTCGGCTTGTCGAGAGACGTCACCGGCTACTCCTTGCCGAGCGGTCGGAGTTCGTATTTGGGGTTGAACAGCACCCGGCGTCCATGGCTCATGGCGATCCGGCCCGAGGCGATGAGCCTGCGCCCCGGTTCTATGCCCGCGATGGAGCGCCGGCCCAGCCAGACCACGTCCAGCGGAGCGGTGCCGTCGAAGAGCTCCGCCTCCAGGGCGGGCACTCCGGCGCGCGGCCGCAGGGTGACGGTCCGCAACGTACCAGTCACCTTGACGATCTGGCGGTCGGTGCATTCGGAGATGCGCGTGCAACCCGAAGCCTGCGAGTCCTCCTGCAGCTCCTCGGACTCCAGGTCCTCCTGGGAGCTGGACAGCCGGTCGAGCATCCGCCGGAAGCGGCCGGACGGCTTCACAGCCTTGCCGGGCTTCTCGGATCGAGGAACAGCACTCATATCCGAAGGGTACCGGTCTCCCGTGCTCCGAGCGGGTGTCCCGGGTCTCACTCGAAGGAGTTACTCGCAAGGATTACGGGACAGGACCCGGTGACCGTTCAGCCGCGCTCGAAGCGGTAGCCCATCCCCGGCTCGGTGACGAAGTGCCGGGGATGCGAGGGGTCGGCCTCCAGCTTGCGCCTGAGCTGCGCCATGTAGACCCGCAGGTAGTTGGTCTCGGTGCCGTACGAGGGCCCCCAGACCTCCTGGAGCAGCTGCTTCTGGCTGACCAGCCGGCCGCTGTTGCGGACCAGGACCTCCAGCAGGTGCCATTCGGTGGGGGTGAGCCGTACGTCGCGTCCCTCGCGGTGGACCTTCTTCGCCGCCAGGTCGACGGTGAACCCATCGGTCTCGACGATCACGACGTCGTCGGAGCCGTGCTGGCCGACGGGTTCGGCGCGGCGGACGGAGGCACGCAGCCGGGCCAGCAGCTCGTCCATGCCGAACGGCTTGGTGACGTAGTCGTCGGCTCCGGCGTCCAGGGCCTCGACCTTCTCGTCGGAGGTGTGGCGGGCGGAGAGCACCAGGATCGGCACCCGGGTCCAGCCGCGCAGCCCCTTGATCACCTCGACGCCGTCCATGTCCGGCAGCCCGAGGTCGAGGACGACGACATCGGGGTGACGGGCGGCGGCGAGCTGGAGGGCGGTCGCGCCGTCGGGCGCGGCGTCCACCTCGTACTTGCGCGCCTTCAGGTTGATCACGAGGGCGCGTACGATCTGCGGCTCGTCGTCGACCACAAGCACCCGGGTCATGGGGGTCCTGCCTTTCTGCTGTACGGCGATCTCCTGGAATGTTGCGGAGATCATGAGGTGACCCGCGAGGTCATGAGGTGACCCGCGCGGGCAGGTCGGGGCTGACGGGAACGTATCCCGATGCCGCCTTGAGGGTCAGCACCATGGTGAGGCCGCCGCCGGGGGTGTCCTCGGCGTCCAGCGTGCCGCCCATGGACTCCACGAAGCCACGGGCGACGGCGAGGCCCAGTCCCACGCCTGCGCCGCGTGGGGCGTCGCCGTAGCGCTGGAAGGGCTCGAAGATGCGCTCCTTGGCGTCGTCGGGGACGCCGGGGCCGCGGTCGGCCACCCGTAGCTCGACGCGATCGCCGAGCGCACTGGCGGCCACCGTGACGCGTTCTGCGTAGGGGCTGTACTTGACGGCGTTCTCGACGATGTTGGCGACGGCCCTCTCCAGCAGCCCGGGGTCGACGTCGACCATCGGCAGGGTCTCGGGAATGTCCAGGTCCACGCTGCCCTCGGGGACGCCGCCGAGCGCCATCGGGACCACCTCGTCGAGGTCGATCTCGCGGATCAGCGGGGTGACGGTGCCGGTCTGCAGCCTGGACATGTCGAGGAGGTTGCCCACGAGGTGGTCGAGGCGGTCGGCGCCGTTCTCGATGCCTTCGAGGAGTTCGGCCTGGTCCTCGTCGGACCAGGCGACGTCGTCGGAGCGCAGGGAGCTGACAGCGGCCTTGATGGCGGCGAGCGGGGTGCGCAGATCGTGGCTGACGGCGGCGAGGAGGGCCGTCCTGATCCGGTTTCCCTCGGCGAGCCGCCGGGCCTCCTCCGCCTCGTCGACCAGGCGCTGGCGGTCCAGTACGACGGCGGCCTGGGCGGCGAACGCGCCGAGCACCCGGCGGTCCTCGGCGGGCAGCACCCGGCCGGAGAGCGCGAGCGCCATGTGGTCGCCGACGGGCATGTCCACATCCGCGTCCTCCGGCCGGGCCACCGGGCTCGGCCCGACACTCCCGGCGCACGTCCACGGATCGACGTCGCTCTGCCGCTCCAGCAGGGCGACGGACTCCATGCCGAAGGTCTCGCGGACCCGGTCCAGGAGCGCGTCCAAAGTGGTCTCGCCGCGCAGCACACTGCCGGCCAGGAAGGAGAGGATCTCCGATTCGGCGCGCAGCCGGGCCGCCTGGTGGGTACGGCGGGCCGCCAGATCGACGACCGAGGCGACCGAGACAGCCACCGCGAAGAAGATCACGATGGCGACGAAGTTCTCCGGATCCTGGACGGTCAGCGTATGGGTGGGCGGGGTGAACCAGTAGTTCAGCAGCAGCGAGCCCACGGCGGCCGAGGCGAGGGCCGGCAGCAGCCCGCCGATCAGGGCCGCCGCTACGGTCATGAAGAGGAACAGCAGGACGTCGTTGGCGAGCCCGGGGCCGCTGTTCAGGCCGATCAGAAGCAGCGTGAGAAGGGCCGGGCCGCCCACCCCGACCAGCCAGCCCCAGATGATCCGGACCCGGCCCAGCCGGGCGCCGCGGGCGATGGGCAGCCCGCGGCCCTTGGCGACTTCTTCGTGGGTGACGATATGGACGTCGAGGTCGGGGCCGGACTCGCGGGCGACGGTGGCGCCCACGCCCGGTCCGTAGATGTACTGCCAGGCCTTGCGGCGGCTGGAGCCGAGGACGATCTGCGTGGCGTTCACCCCACGGGCGAATTCGAGGAGGGCCGACGGTATGTCGTCGCCGATGACATGGTGGAACGTGCCGCCGAGGTCCTCCACGAGGGTGCGCTGGACGGTGAGTTCCTTGGGCGAGGCGGAGGTCAGTCCGTCGCTGCGGGCGATGTAGACGGCGAGGATCTCGCTGCCGGAGCCCTTGGCCGCCATCCGGGACGCTCGGCGGATGAGCGTACGGCCCTCGGGACCGCCGGTGAGTCCGACGACGATGCGTTCGCGGGCCTGCCAGGTGGTGCGGATGTTGTGCTCGCCGCGGTACTGCTGAAGGTATTCGTCGACCCGGTCGGCGACCCAGAGGAGGGCCAGCTCGCGCAGGGCGGTCAGGTTGCCGGGGCGGAAGTAGTTGGACAGGGACGCGTCGATCCGGTCCGGCTTGTAGATGTTGCCGTGGGCCATCCGGCGGCGCAGCGCCTGGGGCGACATGTCGACGAGTTCGAGCTGGTCGGCCCTGCGCACGACCTCGTCGGGGACGGTCTCGCGCTGCCGTACGCCGGTTATGGCCTCGACGACGTCGCCGAGTGATTCCAGGTGCTGGATGTTGACGGTGGAGATCACGTCTATGCCGGCCTGGAGGAGCTCTTCCACGTCCTGCCAGCGCTTGGCGTTGCGGGAGCCCGGCACATTGGTGTGCGCCAGTTCGTCCACCAGGGCGACGGCCGGGGCGCGCTCCAGGACCGCGTCGACGTCCATCTCGGTGAAGACGGCGGAGCGGTACTCGATCTCACGTCGCCGGATCTGCTCCAGGCCGTGCAGCATGACCTCGGTGCGCGGGCGGTCGTGGTGCTCCACGAAGGCGACGACGCAGTCGGTGCCCCGTTCCACACGGCGGTGGGCCTCGGAGAGCATCGCGTACGTCTTGCCGACACCGGGTGCCGCACCCAGGTAGATCCGAAGCTTGCCGCGTGCCATGGCCCCATTGTCTTCTCTGAACCGGCTGCCGCCGATGCGGCAGCCGGTTCGAAGCTACCCCGAGGATTCTCGACAAATGGGACGGGGGGTGGGGCGAGGGGCCGAATTGACAGGATTCTGACGCCTCGGAGGGACCCGGCCCCCGCCCCGTCCCACTACTCGTGTTCGACGATGTGCCCGTCGCTCAGCTCCAGCACCCGGTCCGCCAGCCCCAGCAGCTGCGCATCATGCGTCGCCACCAGCGCCGTGACGCCTTCACTCCGCACCACCGCCCGCAGCAGCTCCATCACCGCGAGACCGGTCTCCGCGTCGAGCTGCCCTGTCGGCTCGTCCGCGATCAGCAGCGCGGGGCGGTTGGCCAGCGCGCGGGCGATCGCGACGCGCTGCTGCTGGCCGCCGGAGAGTTCGCCGGGGCGCTGGGCGGCGTGGTCGGCGAGGCCGACCATGGAGAGCAGCAGCGCCACCCGGTCCTCGCGCTCGCGCGGGTCCGCCTTGCGCAGCCGCATGGGTACGCCGACGTTCTCCGCGGCGGTCAGGATCGGGATCAGGCCGAACGACTGGAAGATGAAGCCGATCCGGTCCCGGCGCAGCTCCAGGAGCCCGTTCTCGCCGAGTTCGGCGAGGTCCGTGCCCCCGACGGTGATCCGGCCGCCGTCGGGGCTGTCGAGGCCACCGACGAGGTTGAGGAGCGTCGTCTTGCCTGAGCCCGAGCGCCCCTTGAGCGCGACGAGTTCACCGCGCGGCACCTCGAAGGACACCCCGCGCAGCGCGTGCACGACCGCGGCGCCGGTGCCGTACGAGCGGTGCAGGTCCTCGACCCGGACCATGGGCCCGCGGGCCGGGTCCTCGTCGACCGCCGCGCCGCTCTGCCCGCCGGTGCTCGTCCGGCCGGTGTTGTCGGTCATGTCTCTCCCCGTACGTGATCGGTCCCGTCGGCCGCCAGTATGTGCATCGGGCACAGGACTGGGCAATGGCCGAAGGGCGGTGGTCAGGCGTCCGGCCAGACGCCGATGTGGTCGTTCTCGGCGGTGAGGCGCACCCGGTGGCGGAGCCCGTACCGTCGCAGATAGTCGTCGGGCAGCTGCAGCCGCCCCACCCGGTCGAGTACGGCGAATTCCTCCGCGCCGCCGCCGGGGCCGCCGTCGCGCAGGGTCTCCGTGGAGGTCCGGCCGTCGCGGATGCGTACCGTACGCCGCACCTGCCCGGAGACCATCGGGTCGTGGGTGACGACCAGGACGGTCGCGCCGAGTTCGTCGTTGGCGCGGCGCAGGGCGGCGAAGACGTCCTCGCCACTGGCGGTGTCGAGTTCGCCGGTCGGCTCGTCGGCGAGCAGGACCCGGGGGCTGTTGGCGGTAGCCACGGCGACGGCGACGCGCTGCTGTTCGCCACCGCTGAGCTCGGCGGGTCTGCGGTCGCGGCAGTGCGCGATGCCGAGGACGCCGAGGAGTTCGGTGGCCCGCGCCTCGCGCCGGGCGCGCGGGACACCGGTGTACTTCATCGGCAGGGTGACGTTCTCCACGGCGGTGAGATACGGCAGCAGGTTGCGTCCGGTCTGCTGCCAGACAAAGCCGACGGTGCGCCGCCGGTAGTCGAGGCGTTCGCGGCGGCGCATGGACAGCAGGTCGTGCCCGGCGACCCTGGCCGATCCCGCGGTGGGGGTGTCGAGGCCGGACAGGATGGCGAGCAGGGTCGACTTGCCGGAGCCGGAGGCTCCGACGAGCGCAATGCACTCGCCCTCCCGCACGACGAGGTCGAGGCCCTGGAGCGCCTGCACCTCGACGTCCTCTGTGCGGTAGACGCGTACGACGTTGTCGCAGATGACCAGGCCCTCGTCGGGGGCGGGCACGGTGCCTGCCCTGGCGCGCGCCTCAAGTTCACGGAGGTCCGTCATGCGGTCTTCTCCTCGTCATCCGTCATGTGCCGTTCTCCCCCACTCGTAGGACCGCCCCCAGTCCGCGGCGGCGGGCCAGCCAGGTCTCCGCGGCGACGGCCGCCGCGATCAGTACGGCGAATCCGACGCCCAGCAGGGCCACCGGTGCGTAATCGGCGTGCAGGGCCGGTTCGGCGGGGCCGCCCGTGAAGTAGCGCAGTTTCAGGGCCGGTCCGAGCAGGGCCGGAAGCGCCGCGCCGAGAGCGACCCCGCCGGCCGCGGCGGCCAGTGCCATCGGCAGCAGTTGCAGGATCTGCAGCCCTCCGACGGCGCGGGTACCGAGGCCCAGCGTACGGAGCTTCGCCGCGGTGCGGCCGCGTTCGGGCGCGGAGAGCAGCAGATCGAGCACGAGCGCGACGAAGGCCAGCAGGGCCGCGAGCAGCGAGCAGACGGTGTGCGCGGTGGACAGGGCGACGAGCACACCGTCGTCCCGGTCTCGGGCCTCCGCCTCGGAGCGGATCCGCAGCTCGCCCGCACTGTCCTTGACGGTGGCCCGTGGCGCGATGCCGCGCAGCACGTCCGCGTCGATTGCGGAGCCGTACAGCAGGAGCGTCTTCTCCTCCTGGTCCTTGGCGCGGAACCCGGTGAGCGCTGCCGCGTCGGCGAGCAGCACGCGGCTGTCGCGGTCTTCGAGCACCGGGCCGAGCGCCGGGTCGTGGGCCGCGTCGTCGGTGAGCCTGCCGACGACGGTGAAGGTGAGGGTCCGGCCGCGCAGGGTGCTGGTGTACGTCGTCCCGACCGGCAGCCCGGGTCCGGTGAGCACCGGGACGGCCCCGTGGCCGGCGCGCGGGGCCCGGGACAGGGCCGCCGCGGCCGGGGAGCCGGGCGCCGCGGCACCGAGCTCGGAGGCGTCGAGGGAGACCAGGTCGGCCCGGCCGTAGTTGCCGCCGTCCTCGGCGCCGATGAGCGCCGCAGAGGTGCGGGAGACGGTCACCCGGTGGCGGACCCCCGGGGCGCGGGACAGCTTCTGCGCGGTCTCCGGGTCGGCCTGGGCGCCGGCGTAGGAGGCGTCGGCTCCGACGTGCCAGTCGGCGGCGGTGCGGCGTCCTTCGGCGATCGTCCCGGCGACGAGGCTGCTGAAGACGGCGGTGCCCAGGGTGATGACCAGGACGAGGAGTGCGAGGGCGCGCGCTGGGGCGTCCTTGGCAGCCCGGGCGAGCGCGATCATCGGGACGGCGCCGCGACGGCGCGCGGACCAGCGGGCCAGGAACCGAACCGGGGGCGGGTAGCAGCGCACCAGCAGCAGAACGGTCGCCAGCCCCAGCAGGGCAGGCACAGCGGCGAGTTGGGGATCGGTCGCATCCTGCATGCCCCGGGTCCGCAGGGCGAGGACACCTGCGGCGGCGAGCAGCAGCACGGTGGCCTCGGCGGTGATCCGGCGTGCGCCGGCGCGTGCCCCGTCCCGGCCGTCGGCGGGCCGTCGCGGCGCTCTGTCCCGTACCGCGTTCCAGGTCAGCGCGGGCAGCACCAGCCAGGCGAGTGCCGCGACGACCGCCGCCGTGCCGTAGGCCGGGCTGCTCGCGCCCGAAGGTGCGACGGACCAGGCCACTGCGAGGCCCACCAGCATGCCGATCAGCACGACCGGGGCGGTCTGTCCGGCACGGGTGGCGGCGAGGCCGAGCGCGGCAGCCCCCCGGGCCCGTTGGAGCCGGTGTGCGTCGAGCCTGCGGCGTACGGCGAGCAGGGCCGTGACGACACAGGTGGCCAGGCCGACGCTGATCAGCGAGACGAGTGAGAACGAGATGACGGCCTCGGCGCGGTGCCATTCGGTGGTGAACCGCGCTGCCATGTCCGGCAGTTGGCTCGACATGGTCAGCGGGGACGCCCCGTGCGCACCGACGGTGCAGACCTGGTATCCGTCGGCGTCCTGTCGGCAGAACGAGTCGTCGACCAGCTGCCCGTACTGGTACAGCCCGCGCTGAAGCTCCGCGCTGCCGTGTGCACCGCTGAACCGGATCGCTTCGGCACCTGTCAGGTCGAGCTGCTGGTTCCAGGTGGCGGAGAGCTGGACCTGTCCTGACCTCTGGAGCCTTTCGAGCGCGCCGGGCGAGGTCAGTGCGGTGGCTTGCCGGTCGATGCCCGTGGTGGCGCCGGGCACCTTCAACGGGTCGCCGAGCAGTGGTACTTCGCGGCCTATCCGCTGCGAGCCGAGCTCGAAGACACCGGCCACCACGGCCGGAGTCGTCACGGGCAGGCTGCCCTGCCGGAGGGTGAGACGCTGTCCGACGCGGAGCCCCAGCACGTCCGCCGTCCGGGCCGATACGGCGATCTCGACCCGGCTACGGTTCTCGCCCGGTGCCCGGCCCGCGGTGTAGGAACGCCCCCGGGGCGCGTCGTTCGCGTACAGCAGGCCGAGCGCGACGGACTCGTCGCCGATCGTGGCCGCCACCGGCGGGAGTTCCACGCGGGCGGACCGGGCCACCAGGCGGTCGGTGAGCACAACGGGCGCGGCACTCATGATGTGCTTGCCCGAGTCGTCGAGGTCCCGCCCGAACGTGACCGGTTCGGTCCTCTTGGTGTGGGGGATTTCAAGCGCCGAACTGAACTGCAGGCCTGGCCCGTTCGCCTGGACGGCGGCCACCCGGTCGAGCAGGGCATGTCCGGCGAGCCGGTCCATGAGCGGCGGTGCGGCGGCGGCCGCGGCGGTGAGCAGGGCGACGAGCGCGGCGAGACAGGCCAGCAGTACGGCGTCGGACCGCGCCTCACGGATCGTCAGCACGTCGGGTCGCCAGGAGCGGAGCGCGCGAACCCTGTCGACGAGGCCACCGGTGAAGGCGGGCTCCGCGCCCGGTGCTCGGTCGCTCATCCGTCGTCCCCCGCTCGCAGTACCCGTGCCAGATCCACCCGTGCCAGGAACCGGGCGGCGAAACCGACCACCACGCAGATCAGTACGGTCGTGGCCGCCCCGGTCATCGCCACCCGCGCCCAGGGCACGGACGTCAGCAGGACGGGGAAGACCTGCTGTCCGTCGGTGTTCACCGTGACCACCGGCATGATCGCAGCCGCGAGCAACGTGCCGAGCAGGGTGCCCAGCAGCGCGGCGACGGCTGACAGCCCCAGCTGTTCGGTCCAGAGGTACGCGGCGAGCTGGCCGCGCCGTACGCCGATGGCCCGCAGCAGCGCGAACTCCCGGCGCCGGTCCCTCGCGGAGAGCGCGGTGTGCAGCGTGAAGGCGATCACCGCGAAGGCGGGGGCCAGCAGCAGGCAGAGTGTGAGGGCGCCGCGAGCGCCGTGCCTCAGCGGATCGTCGGCGAGCCGGGCTCGTTCATGGGGCACGTCCGTCGCGACACCGAGCCGCGGATCCGCGACCACCGCCCGCAGCGCGGCGCTCGCATCGTGCCCCCGGACCGAGGCCAGCCAGCCGGTCTCGGCCTCGGGCAGCCGGCCCTGGGCGGCGAGCAGACCGGTCAGCGCCCGGGAGTCGACGAGGAGGCGCGGGAAGTCCCGGTCGACGCCGGGAACGGCCTCGATCCGGCCGATCACCTTGAAGGACAGGGCGCCCCCGTCGGGCGGCGCCACGTCCACGGTGTCCCCGATCCTGACAGTGCCCTGGGCGAGCAGCGCCGCATCGGCCAGGGCGGGCACATCGGGAGTGACCCGCACGGTGCCGACCGCCAGCCGGATGTCCCACAGGGGCGAGGTCGATGCGACGTCGGGGCCGCGCAGCACCGCGTCGAGGAGTGCGCCGGCCCGCGGCCGGTTGCCGCAGAGCACGGGCCCGGTACCGGGGGTCGGGGCGAACGTATCGGGTTCCACGCCGGGGCAGCCCGCGGTGCCCGGATCGGACACGTCGGTGCCGGTGACATCCTTCAGGGACGCCGGCGCGGTCGCGCCCGGGATCCGGTCGACCGTCAGGCGGTAGGTGCGGCGGACCGTTTCACCCCGCATGTTCAGGCTGACCCGGAGGATCCGCAGCGGCCCGGTGCGCGCGGGCACGGGCAGTTGTACGGTGCGGGCCCGCGTGCCCGTGGTGCGCAGCACCACGGAGCTCTCGTGGGCGAGGCCGTCGCCGTCCTCGAAGGTGACGGTGAGGGTGATCGGTGCGGGTGTGCCGGGGCCGTCGGCGCTGAGCGCCACCCGCAGCGGCAGGGTGCGAGGAGTCCCGGCGAGCGCCAGTCCATGGCGTGGGACGGTGCGTCCGAGCGGGCGCAGGAGATCGGCGAGCGGCCGGTCGGAGAGGTCGGGGCGCAGGGTGGGCACGGGACCGCGTGCGGTGTTGATTCCGGTGACCGCGACGGGCTTGTCCGCCACGTAGCCGGGCGCCTCCAGTACGGGGGTGAGCGCGTCGACGCCCGGCAGCTTCCGGTAGGCCGCTCTGCGCTCCCCCGCCGGTACGCCTCCGGCGCCCTCGGGCCCCGCGGTGATCCTCAGGTCCGAGCCGACGGCGAACACGGCCTGGTCGTGGTCGCCCCGGTCGAGGATCGCCAGGGCAGTGGCACTGAGCGCGCCGACGGCCAGTGCCAGGGCGACGACCAGGGTCGGTCCGGCGTGCCGGGAGGCGCGGCGGCCGATCTGCCAGCCGCCGAGTGGGAGTACGAGTCCGGTGCCGCGCCGGGCCATCGGGTCGAGGAGCCGGCCGGCCAGTGGCAGCAGCCGCAGGACCAGCAGGACGGCCGCGGTGGTCATCGCGACGGGCGCCAGGACGAGCACCGGATCGACGCCGCTGCTGCCATTGCCCGCCAGGACCGGGGACCGGTGCTGCCGCAGCTGGAGCCAGCCGAGCACGGCGACCGCGACCAGGGCGACATCGGTTCCCGTGCGCTGTGCGCCGGAGTACCGGCTCAGGCGCTGTCGCAGCCGGGAGACGGTGCGCCGGTCGCGTACCGCACGCACGGTCGGCAGCAGCAGCGCGGCGCCGTGCATGACGACGGCGAGCAGCGCGACGGCCCAGGCGAGGGCGAGTGTCGACGGCTCGTCGGGGACGCCTCCGGGGACGAGCCCGCCCCGGTCCAGGAGTCGTAGCAGCGGTCCGGCGAGGAACGGTGCGGCGCAGCCCGCCGGGAGGGCTACGGCCGCCCACTGGGCGGCGGCCGCGCCGGTGATCCGCGGGGCCCCGGCGCCGCGTGCCGCGAGCAGGGCCTGTTCGGGCCTGCGGTGTTCGGCGAGTTGGCGGGCGGTGAGGACGAGCGCGGCGGCGGCGAGTGCCGCCAGCAGTGTGGCGGGGATGTAGAGGCCGGCGCGGGCGACGGCGATGGGGGTGTCGAGTTCACGCAGGGTGTCCGCGAGTCCGTCGAGTACGGCGAGTTCGGAGCCGGGGGCCGGACCGCCGTGGAAGACGGAACGGCCGGTGTCGCTGCCGCTGAAGTTGTCCAGCCGTTCGGCGAGTGCGTCGATGCCGTCCAGTCGCAGGCCGGAGGCGACCGGTACGCCGAGCCACAGATCGTTGGAGTCCCCGGCCAGCCGGGGGTTCGCGGTGAAGGCTTCAGGGGCGAGAAGGACCAGGTTCTCGATGCTTCCGTAGTCCCCGGCAAGGGCGTCCCAGACGGCGGGCGACCGGCCCTGGGCGGAGTAGGTCCCGCTCAGCCGCAGGGACACCCGGCCCCGGCCGTTGGCGTCGACCGTGAACCGGCTGCCGGGGCGCAACTGGAGCCGGGCGGCGAGGACCCTGGGCAGTGCCGCCTCCGTCGCACCACCTGCCGTGGAGCCGCGCGGCCAACGGCCGGAGAGCAGCCGGGCGTGGCGCGTCCGGTCCTGGAGTGCGACGACGGAGACGGTCAGGTCCTCGACCGTACGGCCGTCGGCACCGCTTACGGGGTAGCCGCTGGACATGGCCGCCGGTGCCCGGTGCGCCGCCCAGGTGTGCTGCGGCACACCGGCGAAGACATCGTCCATCGCGGCACGTACGGCCTTGTCGGTACGGACGTACGCCGCTTCCTCCCCGGCACCGTGACGGCCCGCGACCTGGACGGCGGCTCCGGAGTCCGCAGCGAGCCGCCGCTGCACCCCGCCCTCGACCGCGCGCTCGGTGAGGGCGGCCAGCGCCGCCAGCACGGTGGCCGCGAGCAGCACCGCGAGTCCGGCCGCGCAGAGCACCAGACCGTGGTGCCTGCTGCGGCGCAGCAGCGCAGGCGTCCGCCTTCCCCGTTTCCTCACCAGTCCCCCTGGCCCCTCTCATCCCCCCGGATGATCAAGCCAGTATGGGTGGACGTCATACGTGCCGCAATGGTCTGGACAAGTTGGACACCATCGCCGGGCGTGAACTTGACGGACAGCCACTTCGCAGCGTCGAACGGCACGGACGTTCTCTTTATCGGAGTACAACCGCTTCCCGACAACTTCCTGACACCGACTGACCAGCCTTGCCAGGGTCCACCGGGGCGAGTGCCCCGTCCTTGAAAGGGTGCGCATGACGTTACGAAGGAGCCTTCCCGGGCTTGTCGCCGGAGCCCTCGGGATATCCCTGACCCTGTCCGCGGTCCCCGCCGCAACCGCAACCGCGAAAGCCCAGGCCCCCACCGCCCCCACCGTCTCCGAGCAGCAGGTGATGCCCCACCTGCGCGCGCTGCAGCGCATCGCCGACCGCAACGGCGGCAACCGCGCGCACGGCACGCAGGGATACGCGGACTCGGTGGCCTATGTGAAGAACG
Organism: Streptomyces sp. NBC_01224; assembly: GCF_036002945.1. NCBI lineage: Bacteria > Bacillati > Actinomycetota > Actinomycetes > Kitasatosporales > Streptomycetaceae > Streptomyces > Streptomyces sp. NBC_01224. The sequence continues at coordinate 2,329,884 of NZ_CP108529.1, forward strand.
CCCTGGACCGGGCCGGCTTCCGCACGAAACTGGTCCCCTTCACCTACAACGGCGCCACCGGCAACAACCTGATCGCCGACTGGCCGGGCGGCGACCCGGATCACGTGCTGCTGACCGGCGCCCACCTCGACAGCGTCAAGGAGGGCCCGGGGATCAACGACAACGGCTCGGGCTCGGCCGCGGTCCTGACCACCGCCCTCCAGGTGGCCAAGTCCCGTCTCAAGCCCGAGCGGCACCTCCGGTTCGCATGGTGGGGCGGGGAGGAGTCGGGACTGATCGGCTCGGCGGACTACGTCGGGAAGCTCTCCGGGGCCGAGCGCCGCAGGATCGACGTCTACCTCAACTTCGACCAGGCGGGCAGCAAGAACACCCGGCAGTGGCTCGTGGTCCACGACGACGAGCACGGCGAGACCGAAGCTCAGCAGGCGTTCGAGGCATGGTTCGCCGAACGGAGCATCCCCACGTTCGACATCGGCGTCGGCGGTTCGGACCACGAGTCGTTCGGAAACGCCGGCATCCCGTCGTCGGGCTTCAGCACCGGTATCTCGGACTGTATCCACGAGGCGTGCGACAACCTGGCCAACGTGGACCCGAAGACGGAGACGACCAGCACCGATGCCCTCATCGGCGTGCTGTGGAAACTCGCCGCCACCACTGCCCGACGCTGACCCCCATCCCCAGGATCGAGACATGCGCAGACTGCTGAACCGACGCCGCAGAACCGCTGCCGCCCTCGTGGCCGCGGTGGTGAGCGGCACCGTCCTGACCATTCTCCCCGCCTCGGCCGCCATCGGCGGTCCGGGCGTCGGTGATCCGTACTTCCCCGACGACGGCAACTCCGGCTACGACGTCTCCCGCTACGACGTCCGTATCGCCTACGATCCGGCGCGCACCGACCACCTGGACGGCGACACCACCGTCACCGCCCGCGCCCTGACCGGCCTGGACCGCTTCAGCCTGGACCTCAAAGGCTTCACCGTGGCATCGGTCACGGTGGACGGCACCCCGGTGAAGGCGTTCTCCCGGTCCGGGGCCCATGAGCTGGTCATCACCCCGGCCCGCCCGGTCGTGCAGGGCACGACGTTCGCGGTCCGGGTGAAGTACGCGGGCAAGCCCGACGCCGAGGGCTGGCACACGCTGAAGAGCGGCGGCGCGTACGTGGCGGGCGAACCGCATGCCGCGACCTCCTGGTATCCCGCCAACGACCACCCGTCCGACAAGGCCACCTTCGCCCTCACCGCGACGGTGCCCGACGGCTGGACGGTCATCGGCAACGGCCTGCCCGGCCCGGCCACCGTCAAGGACGGCAGAAAGACCTTCCGCTGGTTCGAGGACAAGCCGCTGGCGACGTACCTCAGCACCGTCGCCATCGACAGGTTCACCGTCCACCGGGGAAAGACGGCCGCCGGAACACCGGTCATCACGGCATACAGCCCGGACGCCGTCATCGACCCGGACGCGGAGGCCGAGCAGACGGAGATTCTGGACTTCCTGACCGCGAAGTTCGGCCCGTACCCCTTCTCCTCGGCAGGCGCCATCGTCGTCGGCGCCACGAAGGAGCCCACCGGCGGCCCCATCGCCCTGGAGACGCAGAGCCGCCCCACGTACGGCGCGATGCTCTTCGACGCCTCGGTGGTCCACGAGAACACCCACCAGTGGTTCGGCGACAGCGTGTCGTTCGAGGACTGGCGGGACGGCTGCGTCGCGGAGTGCTTCGCCCAGTACGCCGGGCAGTTGTGGGAGGAGCACAAGGGCGCCGATCTCGACAAGGACTACTACCGATCCGAGGTCGAGGACAGCAGGGACGACCCTTCGTTCTGGTCCACCAAGCTCTATGACCCGGGCCAGGGCAAGGAGTTGGCTCCCGCGCTGTACTTCAAGGGTTCCCTGATGCTGCACGCCCTACGGCGCACGGTCGGTGACGACGCGTTCTTCCGGACGCTCAGGACCTGGACCCGCGACCACGCGTACGGCAACGCCTCGTTCCGGCAGTTCGAGGTGCTGGCGACGAGGGTCTCGGGCAAGGACCTCAAGGGGTTCTTCGGGGCGTGGGTCGACGGCACGGTGATTCCGCCGGAGAAGTACCTCTATCCGGGCAGCCTGGGCACGCCGGCCCACTGAACCGGCGTGCAACGGGGCCCCAACGGCCTGAGGCCGGCCACCACGGCCGGCCTCAGTGCCCTCAAGCCCCGTTCACCAGCTGCTTGAGTGCGATGTTGAGCTGGAGGACGTTGACCCTGGGTTCTCCGACGAAGCCGAGGATCCGGCCGTCGGTGTGCTGCTCGACGAGCTTCTCGACCTGGGCGGCGTCGAGGTGGTTGCGCTCGGCGACGCGGCGTACCTGGAGCTGTGCGTATGCCGGGGAGATGGCGGGGTCGAGGCCGGAGCCCGAGGAGGTGACGGCGTCGGCGGGCACATCTGCGGGGTTGACGGGGTGGCCGGGGACGGAGTTGTCCTTGACGACGGCGGCCTTGGCGGCGGTGACCCAGTCGATGAGTTCCTTGTTGTCGCCGGAGCGGTTGGTCGCGCCGGAGAGGATCAGTTTGTACTGGGTGTTGACGCTGTTGGTGCCGAGTCCGTTGGAGGGGCGTGGCTGGAACCACTTGAGGTCCGGGGCCGCGGTTTCCTGTCCCTTCTTCAGCGGCAGGTCGTAGCGCTGGCCGATGAGTTCGGAGCCGACGACCTTGCCGTTGGAGCTGATCTCGGAGCCGTTGGCCTTGTCGGGGAAGATGCCCTGGGCGACAGCGGTGACGGCGAGCGGGTAGATGACGCCGCACACGACGGTGAGGACGAGCAGGGCGCGCAGTCCGGCCCAGAGCAGCCGGGCGGTGTTTCCTACGGAGTTGTTCATGGCAGGTCAGCCGATTCCGGGGATGTGGGAGATGATCAGGTCGATGATCTTGATGCCGATGAACGGGGCGACCAGGCCGCCCAGTCCGTAGATCCCGAGGTTGCGTCGGAGCATCGAGTCGGCGCTGCTGGGCCGGTAGCGCACGCCCTTCAGGGCGAGCGGCACGAGCGCGATGATGATCAGCGCGTTGAACACGACCGCGGACAGGATCGCGGACTGGGGAGAGGACAGCTGCATGATGTTGAGCTTGTCCAGGCTGGGGTAGGCCACCGCGAACATTGCCGGGATGATCGCGAAGTACTTCGCGACGTCGTTGGCTATCGAGAAGGTGGTCAGGGCTCCGCGGGTGATGAGGAGCTGCTTGCCGATCTCGACGATCTCGATCAGCTTGGTGGGGTTGGAGTCCAGGTCCACCATGTTCCCGGCCTCTTTCGCGGCCGAGGTACCGGTGTTCATGGCCACGCCGACGTCCGCCTGGGCCAGCGCAGGGGCGTCGTTGGTGCCGTCACCGGTCATCGCGACGAGCTTGCCGCCGGCCTGCTCCCGCTTGATGAGGGCCATCTTGTCCTCGGGCGTGGCCTCGGCGAGGAAGTCGTCGACTCCCGCCTCCTCGGCGATTGCCTTCGCGGTCAGCGGGTTGTCCCCGGTGATCATGACCGTCTTGATGCCCATGCGGCGCAGCTCGTCGAACCGCTCCCGCATGCCTTCCTTGACGACGTCCTTGAGGTGGATGACACCCAGGACCCGGGCGCCGTGCTCGTCCTCCATGGCGACCAGCAGCGGTGTGCCGCCGGCCTGGGAGATCCGGTCGGTGAGTGCCTGCGCGTCCTGCGAGACGCTGCCGCCGCGCTCCTTCACCCAGGCGACGACCGAACCGGTCGCGCCCTTGCGGACCTTGCGTCCGTCGACATCCACACCCGACATGCGGGTCTGGGCGGTGAACGCGACCCACTCGGCGTGCCGCAGTTCGCCCTGGTGTCGTTCGCGCAGCCCGTACTTCTCCTTGGCGAGCACGACGACGGAACGCCCCTCGGGAGTCTCGTCGGCCAGTGAGGACAGCTGGGCGGCGTCCGCCAGTTCGGCCTCGGTCGTGCCCTTGACCGGGAGGAATTCGGCGGCTTGGCGGTTGCCGAGCGTGATGGTGCCGGTCTTGTCGAGGAGCAGGGTCGAGACATCCCCCGCGGCCTCAACAGCACGCCCCGACATGGCAAGGACGTTGCGCTGCACCAGCCGGTCCATACCGGCGATACCGATCGCCGAGAGCAGCGCACCGATGGTCGTCGGGATCAGGCAGACCAGCAGGGCGGTCAGCACGATCATCGACTGCTTCTGGCCCGCGTAGATCGCGAAGGGCTGCAGAGTGACGACGGCGAGCAGGAAGACGATGGTGAGGGACGCCAGGAGGATGTTCAGCGCGATCTCGTTGGGTGTCTTCTGCCGGGCGGCGCCCTCGACCAGGGCGATCATCCGGTCGATGAACGTCTCACCCGGCTTCGTGGTGATCTTGATGACGACCCGGTCGGAGAGCACCTTCGTACCCCCGGTGACGGCCGAGCGGTCACCGCCCGACTCCCGGATGACCGGCGCCGACTCGCCCGTGATCGCCGACTCGTCCACACTCGCGACACCCTCGACGACATCCCCGTCACCGGGAATGATGTCACCGGCCTCGCAGACCACCAGATCACCGATACGCAGCTCGGTCCCCGGCACCCGCTCCTCGTTCACGCCGGTCAGCCGCCGGGCGACGGTGTCGGTCTTGGCCTTGCGCAGCGTGTCGGCCTGCGCCTTGCCGCGCCCCTCGGCGACCGCCTCCGCCAGGTTGGCGAAGATCGTCGTGAGCCACAGCCAGACCGCGATCGCCCAGCCGAACCAGTCGCCCGGATCCAGCACCGCGAGCACGGTGGTGAGCACCGAGCCGATCAGCACCACGAACATCACAGGTGACTTGACCATCACCCGTGGGTCCAGTTTGCGTACCGCGTCCGGGAAGGACTTGAGCAGCTGCTTGGGGTCGAACAGGCCCCCGCCGACGCGTCCTTCGCTCTGGTGGCCCGTGGGCGCGTCCTGATGCGGTGCCCGGGTGGGCGTGACAGTGGACATCGAGTCCTCTTGCTTCAGACGAGTGGTCATGACGCCAGCCCTTCGGCCAGCGGTCCCAGCGCGAGTGCCGGGAAGTAGGTCAGCCCGGTGATGATCAGGATCGTGCCGACCAGCAGTCCGCTGAACAGCGGCTTGTGCGTGCCCAGGGTTCCCACGGTCGCCGGTACGGGCTTCTGCTCGGCGAGCGAGCCGGCCAGCGCCAGCACGAACACCATCGGCAGGAACCGGCCCAGCAGCATCGCCAGCCCGATGGTGGTGTTGAACCACTGCGTGTCCGCGTTCAGCCCGGCGAACGCCGAACCGTTGTTGTTCGCACCCGAGGTGTAGGCGTACAGAATCTCGGAGAATCCGTGAGCGCCGGTGTTGGTCATCGAGTGGGGCGGGGTGGGCAGGGCCATCGCCGCGGCAGTGAAGCACAGCACCAGAGTCGGCGTGATCAGGATGTAGCAGGCCGCGAACTTGATCTCCCGGGTACCGATCTTCTTGCCCAGATACTCCGGGGTGCGGCCGACCATCAGACCGGCGATGAACACCGCGATGATCGCCATGATCAGCATGCCGTACAGGCCCGAGCCCGTACCACCGGGAGCGATCTCGCCCAGCTGCATGCCCAGCATCGTGATCCCGCCACCGAAACCGGTGAACGAGGAGTGGAAGGAGTTCACCGCACCGGTCGACGTCAGCGTCGTGGCCACCGCGAAGATCGAAGAGCCGCCGATCCCGAACCGGGTCTCCTTGCCCTCCATCGCCCCGCCCGCAATGTCGAACGCGGGCCCGTGGTGGGCGAATTCGGTCCACATCATCAGCGCGGTGAACCCGAGCCAGATGACGCCCATCGTCGCCAGAATCGCGTAGCCCTGCTTCAGCGAACCGACCATCCGGCCGAACGTGCGGGTCAGCGCGAACGGAATGACCAGGATCAGGAAGATCTCAAGGAGGTTGGAGAGCCCGTTGGGGTTCTCGAACGGGTGGGACGCATTGGCGTTGAAGTAGCCGCCGCCGTTGGTGCCCAGCTCCTTGATGGCCTCCTGGGAGGCGACCGCGCCACCGTTCCACTGCTGCGAGCCGCCCATGAACTGCCCGACCTCATGGATGCCGGAGAAGTTCTGGATGGCGCCGCAGGCGACGAGGAGGACCGCACCGATCACCGAGATCGGCAGCAGGATCCGTACGGTGCCGCGCACCAGGTCGGCCCAGAAGTTGCCCAGCTCACCCGTGCGGGAGCGGGCGAAACCGCGTACCAGCGCCACCGCGACCGCGATACCGACGGCGGCCGAGACGAAGTTCTGCACCGCCAGGCCGCCGGTCTGTACGACATGGCCCATCGCCTGCTCGCCGTAGTACGACTGCCAGTTGGTGTTCGCGACGAACGACGCCGCCGTGTTGAACGCCTGATCCGGGTCGATCGAGACAAAGCCGAGCGAGCCGGGCAGACTGCCCTGGAGCCGCTGCAGCAGATAGAGGAAGAGGACGCTCACCGCGGAAAACGCGAGCACCCCACGCAGATAGGCGGGCCAGCGCATCTCCGTGTTCGGATTGGCGCCGATGGCCTTGTACATCCACTTCTCGACCCGGAGGTGCTTCTTCGAGGAGTAGACGCCGGCCATGTAGTCACCGAGCGGACGGTACGCCAGACCCAGCGCCACAACGAGCGCGAGCAGCTGGAGCACACCAGCGAGGACGGGGCTCATATCGGGCTCAGAACCTCTCCGGGTACAGAAGGGCGAGGATGAGATAGCCCAACAGGGCAACGGCCACGATCAGACCGACAATGTTCTCGGCAGTCACAGCTTCGCCACCCCCCTGGCGACGAGAGCCACCAACGCGAACACCGCGATCGTGGTGACGACGAAGGCCACATCGGCCATCGTGTGCTCCTAGATGAGATACGGATTCTCGGACCTCATGAGCAAACCTCGCGTCACAGCCGTCCTGGCCTGCGTTGATGGCTTCCATACGGGGAAGGGCGAGCCCTTGACGGTGCACATACGTGCCCTATACGCGCTCCATACGCGCCCCTGTCGTGCGCCCCGGAGCCCGCCCTGGGCGCGCAGAAAGGCCGGTGGGCCGTACCCCCTGGGGAGGGGTACGGCCCACCGGCCTTCAGCTGTGCCGGGCGGCTGCCCGTATCAGCTCAGCGCACCTCGGTGATCTCGGGTCCACGCTGGAGCTGGCCCATGCCACCGGAGAACTTCGAGCCCTCCTGGTTCTCCTGCTGAACGCCCTCGGGCACCATCTGGGCGTCGTCGGGGAGCTTGAGGACGATCGGGTCGCGCGGCGCCATCGGGCCCTCGCCACGGACGACCACGGTGTCCCGGAAAATCGTCTCCAGCAGCCCTGCGGCCTCCGGCTGCACGGCACCCTGGCCGGAGATCACGCCGCGCAGGAACCAGCGCGGCCCGTCGACGCCGACGAAGCGCACCAGCTGCACGCCGTTCGTCCCGTCCGGGAGCTGTACGGGGACCTGGGCACGCAGCTCCCAGCCCAGCGGACCCTCGACCTCGTCGATGATCCCGCCCTGCTGGGTGATGCCGGAGGCGATCTCCTCGCGGACCTCGCCCCAGATGCCCTCCTTCTTGGGGGCGGCGAAGGCCTGCAGCTGGATGGCGCTGTCGCGCAGCACCACGGTCGCGGCGACGATCGCGTCACCGGCCACCTCGACGCGCAGCTCCATGCCCTCGACACCGGGCACGAAGATGCCACCCAGGTCGACACGGCCCTCGCCGGGCTGGGAGACCTCGGTGATGTCCCACGGTCCGTCCGGCCGCGGCGCCGGCGGGAGATTCACCCGACGCGAGCCGCTGTCGGCTCCATCGGCGTCATCGAGCTCGTCGACGACCTGCTCGGCCTCGCGCGCTTCGTCCGCCACGTCCTCGGCGGAACCACTCTTCTTGCGACGTCCGAACACGTCACTGTCCTTCCCGGTCGGGTACGACCGAAGCGTAGCTGTTCCCGCCCTGGGTAATCCCGCCCCTGACGCCATCAACATCGCCGGAGGCATGGCCTCCGGTGGATCCGAAGCCTCCCTCACCGCGGGCCGAGCCGGGTAGCTCCGCCACCTCGTGGAAGCGCACCTTCTCGACCTGCTGGACGACCAGTTGGGCAATCCGGTCGAACCGCTCGAACCGCACGGGCTCGCGCGGGTCGAGATTGATGACGATCACCTTGATCTCTCCACGGTACCCGGCATCAACCGTCCCCGGGGCATTCACAAGAGCGACTCCGCAGCGCGCGGCGAGGCCGGACCGCGGGTGCACGAACGCGGCGTATCCGTCGGGCAGCGCGATCGACACCCCGGTGGGCAGCACAGCGCGCTCGCCCGGGGCAAGTTCGGCGGCCTCGGTGGTCACCAGATCGACCCCGGCGTCGCCCGGGTGTCCGTAGGCCGGAATCGGAACGTCCGGGTCGACACGGCGAATAAGTACGTCTACGGGGTGACGCATCAGGGATTCACCTCGAACGCACGGACGCGCTTGGTCCGGTCCGGGTCGGCCATCGCTGCCTGGATCTCGGCCGGGCGGCCGTTCTCGATGAAGTGATCGACCTTGACCTCGATGAAGAGGGCCTCGGCGCGGACCGCCACCGGGCCGTCCTGACCGCCGATCCGGCCGGTCGCCCGGGAGTAGATCTTCCGGCCGTGCACCGCGGTGACCTCGGCGTCCAGGTGCAGCACGGTATCCACGGGAACCGGGCGCACGAAGTCGGTCTCCAGCCGCCCGGTCACCGCGATCACCCGCAGCAGCCAGTTCAACGAGCCGAGCGTCTCGTCCAGCGCGGTGGCCAGGACGCCACCGTGGGCCAGCCCCGGGGCGCCCTGGTGGGCAGCCTTCACGGTGAACTCGGCGGTGATCCTGACACCCTCGCCGGCCCGCGCCTGGAGGTGCAGCCCGTGCGGCTGTCCTTCGCCGCACCCGAAACAGTGATCGTAGTGCGCGCCGAGGAGTTCGCCGGGGGCCGGGGCTTCGGGGTGCCGGACCGGTTTCACCGCATCGGCCGGGGGCTTCAGAGCCACAGATGTTCCACTCACAGGCGCAGACCTTACCCGCGCGGCCACCCGCAGGTCGCGCCGTGCCAAGCTTGGGTTCATGCAGCCTTCCACCCCGCCTTTCGACGAACGTCTGACCGCGCCCCGTTCGTGGTGGCTCATCGCCTTCCTGGTCGGCATCGCCTGTGCCCTGATGCTGCTGCCGCTCGGCACCCTGCCCCTGCTGGCGGGCCTGGCGGGCGGAACGGCCCTGTCGGCGGTCGCGGTGAGCTCTTACGGTTCTGCCAGGATCCGGGTGGTCGCGGGCGCCCTGGTGGCCGGCGACGCACGGATTCCGGTGACGGCGCTCGGTGAGGCCGAGGTGCTGGAGGCGGAGGAGGCGCGCGCGTGGCGCTCGTACAAGGCGGACACCCGCGCGTTCATGCTGCTGCGCAGCTACATCCCGACGGCGGTCCGGGTGGAGGTCACCGACCCGCAGGACCCCACTCCGTACGTCTATCTGTCGACCCGCGAGCCGCAGGCCCTGGTCGCAGCACTCAGCGCGGTGCGGGCCTGACTTCGGAAGTTCTCCCCTCCGGGAGGACTCCTCGCGGGCCCTCTCGGGCCCCACAGGCCCTGTCGGGCGGGGACGTGCCCCGTCGGGCGCCTGGACGCCCTAGCTCTCCAGCTCGCCCGGGAGGTCCTTGCGTAGGACCTCCTGCCGCTCCAGCGGAGGCAGCTCCGGAAGCCGGTCCCAGGGGATCCGGCGCTTGCGCAGGTCCCTCCTGACCCGTTCGGCAAGCTTTCTGGTGTCGCGCCGGTTCATCATCGCGCCTACGGCGGCGCCGAGCATGAACGGAACGAGGTTCGGCAGATTGCGCACCATGCGCTTGGTGATCTGCTGGCGCAGCTCCCGTTTCATCTGGCCGCCCAGCGCCGCATCGACCGTCGCGGGGTGGGTGACATCGATACCGCGCTCCTCCGTCCAGGACGTGAGGTAGGCGGTGGAACGCTGGGTGAGCCCGCCCGGCGGGCGCAGCCCGTAGACCTCGTGCAGCTCGGCGACGAGCTTCATCTCGATCGCGGCCACACCGGTGATCTCCGCCGCCAGCTCGGCGAGCATGGCGGGCGGTACGGGCATCATGGCCGCCGCGCCGATTCCGGCACCGACGGTGGCCGACGCCTTGCTCGCGCCTGCGATGAGCTTGTCGGCGAGCTCCTCGGGCCCGAGACCCGGGAACTGCTTGCGCAGGGTCGCAAGATCGCGCACAGGGATGCGGGGAGCGGTCTCGATGATCAGGTCGGCGACATGACCGATCGCTGCCTTTGCGCTCTCCCCACCCTTGCGTACTCCCCGTTTCACTGAACTCAGACGGCCTGCCCCGGTCACGGACTCCGTCCTGTCGACCTGTCCGGCCCCATCGGCCGTGTCGACTCCTTCAACTCCTTCGACTGCCGTGACTGCTTCGAGCGAGGCCGACCGGCCCCGCTCGTCGTCCCGCTCACCCGAGGAGGGTGGCAGGGCGGACCGCTCAGCAGGCGCTGCTACGCCTTCTGCCGGGCCTGTGCCGCCCTGATTCGCCTCCGACGACCTCTTGCGCCGCAAGCGTCGCTTCCGGAACGGTGTGTCGCCTGCCACGGTCGGTTCGACCTAGTCGCAGTCGCGGCAGATCGGCTGGCCGTTCTTCTCGCGCGCCAACTGGCTCCTGTGGTGCACGAGGAAGCAGCTCATGCACGTGAACTCGTCGGCTTGCTTGGGCAGGACCCTTACGGCCAGCTCTTCGTTGGACAGGTCTGCTCCGGGCAGCTCCAGTCCCTCGGCCGCGTCGAACTCGTCGACGTCGACGGCGGACGCCGTCTTGTCGCTCCGGCGAGCCTTGAGCTCTTCAAGGCTGTCCTGGTCGACGTCGTCATCGGTCTTGCGTGGGGTGTCGTAATCCGTTGCCATGTCGCTCTCCCCCTCTGGGTGTCTGCGGTGTCTCAGCGCACGTAACGCGTGAGAGGCCGGACTTGTGCCCGACCTGAGGCGGAGATTTTGCCTCACATCAAGGTCTGTTACTCAATCGACACCCAAAAGGACCGCTCGGGAGTGGTCGACTTGGGTGGCGATGGGGACCGTACACGGTCCCGGTCTCGCGCTTCACGGGCGCCACCCCGTGTACTTCCCGTGATATCGAACCCCGAAAACCCCTACTTTTGCGGGCTTTCCGGTGATGGCCCTGATCACGGAGCGTTGACATCGAGAAATTCGCACCTGTGATCGATCACACACGGCAACTTCGGGCACAGGTCCCGAAAATTCCGCTCAAAGCGAACAAAATAATTTGAGCACGAATCGCCGCGCCCGGCCTCTCAGGCCGGCAGTGAGACGCGCATCACAAGACCACCGCCCTCGCGGGGCTCCGCGACGATACGGCCGCCGTGAGCGCGCGCCACGGACCGCGCGATCGACAGGCCGAGCCCGACCCCCTTGTCGCTGCCTGTTCGCTCCGTACGCAGCCGCCTGAAGGGCTCGAAGAGGTTCTCGATCTCATACGCAGGCACCACTGGGCCCGTGTTCGAGACCACCAGCAAGGCCTGGCCGGACTGGAGCTCTGTGGTGACCTCCGCCCAGCCCCCCTCCGGGACGTTGTAGCGCACAGCGTTCTGTACGAGGTTCAGCGCGATCCGCTCCAGCAGGACGCCGTTGCCCTGGACGACTGCCAGGGCCCGCTCACCACGGATCTCCACGCCCCGCTCCTCGGCCTCGCCGCGCGTCTGGTCGATCGCGCGCGAGGCCACCTCGGCAAGGTCGACCGGTTTACGCTCGACGATCTGATTGTCGCTGCGGGCGAGCAGCAGCAGGCCCTCGACAAGCTGCTCACTGCGCTCATTGGTGGCCAGCAAAGTCTTGCCGAGCTGCTTCAGCTCCGGCGGGGCCTGGGGGTCGGAGAGATGGACCTCCAGCAGCGTGCGGTTGATCGCGAGCGGGGTTCGCAGCTCGTGCGACGCGTTTCCGACGAACCGCTGCTGGGCGGTGAAGGCGCGCTCCAGACGGTCGAGCATCTCGTCGAAGGTGTCGGCGAGCTCCTTCAGCTCGTCGTCCGGGCCGTCCAGCTCGATCCGGCGGGACAGATCGGTTCCGGCCACCTGGCGGGCCGTGCGGGTGATCCGGCCCAGCGGGAAGAGCACCCGGCCCGCCATGGCATAGCCGAAGGCGAAGGCGATGACGCTGAGGCCGACCAGGGCCAGCAGCGACCGGTTCAGCAGCGTGTCCAGCGCCTGCTGGCGCTGATGGTTGACGCAGGTGTTCATGGCCGCGTTGGCGGCGTCGGGCGTGGTAATGCCGTGGAAGTTGCACACGTCACTGGCGACCTGGCCGTTCACGATCTTGAACGGCAGCTCGCTGCCGACTTGGAGGGCCTGGGCGGCCAGCATGTAGATGATCGAGAGGAGCAGGATGCCCGCGATCAGGAACATGCCGCCGTACAGCAGCGTGAGCCGTATCCGGATGGTCGGGCGCAGCCAGTAGGGCGGCTCCTGCTGTTTGGGCTCCCAGGTGGGCTTCGGGGGCGCCGTCGGCGGCGCGGGGACGGTGGGCATCGGCCGTCAGATCCGGTAGCCGGAGCCGGGCACGGTGACGATCACCGGCGGTTCGCCGAGTTTGCGGCGCAGTGTCATGACGGTCACCCGGACGACATTGGTGAACGGGTCGGTGTTCTCGTCCCAGGCCTTCTCCAGCAGCTGCTCGGCCGAGACGACCGCGCCCTCGCTGCGCATCAGGACCTCCAGCACGGCAAATTCCTTCGGCGCGAGCTGGATCTCGGCCTCACCCCGGAAGACCTCGCGGCGGTTGGGGTCGAGCTTGATTCCGGCGCGCTCCAGGACGGGCGGCAGCGCCACCGTCGTACGCCGGCCCAGCGCCCTGACCCGCGCGGTGAGCTCGCTGAAGGCGAACGGCTTGGGCAGATAGTCGTCGGCGCCCAGCTCCAGCCCCTCCACCCGGTCGCTGACGTCCCCCGACGCGGTGAGCATGAGCACCCGGGTGGGCATGCCCAGTTCGACGATCCGCCTGCAGACGTCGTCGCCGTGCACCAGGGGGAGGTCCCGGTCCAGCACCACGACGTCGTAGTCGTTGACCTCGATGCGCTCCACGGCCGCCGCACCGTCGTACACGACATCGACGGCCATGGCCTCACGGCGCAATCCGGTGGCCACCGCATCGGCGAGCAGCTGCTCGTCCTCCACGACGAGTACGCGCACGGCGCTGTCCTTCCTTAGAAACTTCAGTAGGTGACTTCAGAACGTCCCGATGTGACCACGGTCCGTGATCCGGACCGCTCATCGGTACTGGTCTGTGCGGCTCCATCCTGCCCGCAACGCGTATAAACCGGCGGTAAGACGGCGCTGGCCGACCTGGAGCTCCGGGGAATACACCGGATTTCCGGGCCAGTTGAGGTTTCTCTGAGCTTCGGGCTGGGGAGGACGCATTCACACCCGCGATCACGCCTTGAATGTGGCGTGCCACAGGCCACTCCGTCCCCGGAGAGCGCGTGATCACCCGCCCTACCGCCTCCGTGCGGAGGGAAACCCGGGCACACCCCCGTGCCACCGACCCACGATGAGGGGGCGCATTATGGACGCTTTCACCGCAGGTCTGCTGCAACGAATCAAGACCACCGAGTCCGACCTCACGAAAGCTCGGGAGACGGGCGACGACTTCCTCGCGGATGTCGAGCAGGGCGAGCTGGACGACCTGCACCGCCTCGCCGCCGAGCACGGCGTCGAAATCGGCGCCACCAGCATCTGAGTCACGCGAGAAGGGCCCCTGATGCCGCAACCGGCGTCAGGGGCCTTTCTCACGTGCCGGAAGGACCCGGTCGACCTCGGTTCTAGTCGTGCCAGGCTCCGAACTCCTCCAGGAGGCCCTGCAGCGGCTCGAAGACACCCGGCGTCGCGGCGACCGTCAGATCACCGTCGGCGGGCAGCCCGGGACGGCCGCCGGTGCGGGCGCCCGCCTCGCGGGCGATGAGGTCACCGGCCGCCAGATCCCACGGGTGGAGCCCGCGCTCGTAGTAGCCGTCGAGGCGGCCGGATGCCACATCGCAGAGGTCCACGGCGGCGGAGCCGCTGCGCCGGATGTCACGCAGCCGCGGGATCAGCTTCTGGGCCACGTCCGCCTGGTGCGTACGGACGTGGCTGACGTAGTTGAAGCCGGTCGAGACGAGCGCCTGGTCGAGCGGCGGCGCGGGCCGGCAGCGCAGCGCGGTGCCTTCGCCGTACGCACCACCCTTCGCGTATGCACCGCCGCCGAGCACCGCCTGGTACGTCTCACGGCGCATCGGGGCCTCCACCACGCCCACGACCCGCTCGCCGTCCCGTTCAGCGGCGATGGAGACGGCCCAGGTCGGCAGTCCGTACAGGTAGTTCACGGTGCCGTCGAGCGGGTCGATGACCCAGCGGATACCGCTGCTGCCCTCCGCGTTCGCCCCTTCCTCGCCGAGGAAGCCGTCCTGGGGACGGCGCTCGGTGAGGAAGCCGGTGATCAGCTTCTCGGCGGCGATGTCCATCTCGGTGACGACGTCGATCGGGCTGGACTTGGTCGCGGCCACCCCCAGATCGGCCGGGCGGCCGTCGCGCAGCAGCGCACCGGCACGGCGGGCGGCCTCCAGGGCGAGGTCGAGCAGTTCGGACAGGCTCGGGTCGGTCACGGCGCTCCAGGGGTCTCTAGGCGTATGGCAGGGGCTTCTTACGACCTCGCCCGCGATTGTCAGCGGCGTCGCGGTGTCCGGGACCTCCGCCTCCGGCGTTGTCGTCAGTCGCCGACGCTCCGCGTCGACTCCCTCCTCCGCCTTGGATTCGAAGGCCCCGGACGCCGCCCCTTCTCCCACTGCCAATCGTGGGCGAGGTCGTTAGGCGTATGGGCTGTCGGCGCCCGCAGCGGCTGGCTTGAGGGCCCGGGCGGGGCAGCAGCCGACCGGGCAGAGATCATGGCTCGGGCCGAGCGCGCCGAGCGCACACCGCCGCGCGATGCGTCCCTGCTCGGTGGCGGCGCGCTCCAGCACCAGTTCGCGCACGGCCGCGGCGAAGCGCGGGTCGGCGCCCACCGTCGCGGACCTGCGCACCGGAAGGCCGAGTTCGGCGGCCTTCGCGGTGGCCTCCGTGTCGAGGTCGTACAGCACTTCCATGTGGTCCGAGACGAAACCGATGGGGGCCATCACCACGGCGGGGACGCCTTCGTCGTGCAACATCTCCAGGTGGTCGCAGATGTCGGGCTCCAGCCACGGGATGTGCGGGGCGCCGCTGCGCGACTGGTAGACGAGCTGCCAGGGGTACTCGACGCCGGTCTCCTCGCGCACCGCGTCGATGATCAGGCGGGCGACGTCGAGGTGTTCGGCGAGATAGGCGCCGCCGTCGCCGTGCTCCTCCACGGGGCCCGAGGCGTCGGCGGCGGAGATGGGGATGGAGTGCGTGGTGAAGGCGAGGTGCGCCCCCGTCCGTACGTCCTCGGGGAGGTCGGCCAGGGAGGCGAGGACGCCGTCCACCATGGGCCGTACGAACCCGGGATGGTTGAAGTAGTGCCGGAGCTTGTCGACCCGGGGCACCCGCAGCCCCTCGGCCTCCAGGGCGGCCAGCGACTCCGCGAGGTTCTCGCGGTACTGCCGGCAGCCGGAGTAGGAGGCGTATGCGCTGGTGGCGAGGACTGCGATGCGGCGGTGTCCGTCCGCGGTCATCTCACGCAGGGTGTCGGTGAGGTACGGCGCCCAGTTGCGGTTGCCCCAGTACACCGGCAGATCGAGTCCGTGCTCCGCGAAGTCCTTGCGCAGGGCCTCCAGCAGGGCCCTGTTGTGGGCATTGATCGGGCTGACGCCACCGAACAGGAAGTAGTGCTTGCCGACTTCCTTCAGCCGCTCCTCGGGGATGCCACGGCCACGGGTCACGTTCGCCAGGAACGGGACCACGTCGTCAGGGCCTTCGGGGCCGCCGAAGGAGAGCAGCAGCAGGGCGTCATAGGGAGCGGGATCGCGCAGATCGGACATGGCATCGATCCTGCCACTCGTCTCGGACAGCGCTTTCACCGACATCGGCTCCCGGGCCCACCCCGGTGTCGGACGGACCACCCGAACCGTAGGCTGTATCGGCTACGTTCACGCATTACAAGCGCGTGTGATCACGCTGTTCCGGAGCCCTCCTTTGCCCAGTCCCTACCGCGCGATTTTCGCCGCCCCCGGCACCAAGGGGTTCTCGGCGGCCGGATTCCTCGGCCGGATGCCGCTGTCCATGATGGGCATCGGTGTGGTCACCATGGTTTCCCAGCTCACCGGCCGTTACGGGCTCGCGGGCGCGCTCTCCGCGACGCTGGCGATGTCGGCGGCGGTGATCGGGCCACTGATCTCCCGGCTCGTCGACCGGCACGGGCAGCGCCGCGTCCTGCGTCCCGCCACCCTGGTCGCGCTGGCGGCGGTGGCCGGTCTCCTGATCTGCGCGCAGCAGCGGCTGGCGGACTGGACGCTCTTCGTCTTCGCGGCGGGCGCCGGCTGCGTCCCCAGCGTGGGTTCGATGATCCGGGCCCGCTGGGCGGAGATCTACCGCGGTTCACCGCGGCAGCTGCACACCGCGTACTCGTGGGAGTCGATCGTCGACGAGGTGTGCTTCATCTTCGGGCCGATCATCTCGATCGGTCTGTCCACCGCCTGGTTCCCCGAGGCGGGGCCGCTTCTCGCCGCAGGGTTCCTGCTGGTCGGTGTCTTCTGGCTGACCGCCCAGCGCGCCACCGAGCCGGTGCCGCATCCGCGCGAGCAGCACACCGGCGGTTCCGCGCTGCGCTCGCGGGGCCTCCAGGTGCTCGTGGTCACGTTCGTGGCGACCGGTGCGATCTTCGGGGCGGTCGACGTGGTGACGGTGGCCTTCGCCGAGGAGCAGGGTCACAAGGCCGCGGCGAGCCTCGTGCTGGCCGTGTACGCGCTGGGGTCCTGCCTGGCCGGAGCGGTCTTCGGTCTGCTGCACCTCAAGGGGAAGCCGTCCACCCGGTGGCTGGTGGGTGTGTGTGCGATGGCCGTGAGTATGATCCCCCTCCAACTGGCCGGGAACCTCCCGTTTCTGGCCGTGGCGCTCTTTGTCGCGGGCCTCGCCATCGCACCGACGATGGTCACCACCATGGCCCTCGTCGAGCAACACGTACCGCGCACCGAACTGACCGAGGGCATGACCTGGACCAGCACCGGGCTCGCCGTCGGTGTGGCACTCGGCTCATCGGCCGCCGGCTGGGTGGTCGACGCGTCCGGAGCCGAGGCGGGGTACGCGGTGCCCGCCGTGGCGGGAGCGCTCGCGGCCGCGGTGGCGTTCCTGGGGTATCGCCGGCTCAGCGGGCCGGTTCCTACGGAAGGGCGCGGGGAAGATGACCGACACCGACGCACGGACGACGACGAGCGCGTGGCGTAACTGGGCGGGGAACGTCAGCGCCCGTCCGGTACGGGCCGTGTCCCCCGCCTCCGTGGCGGAGCTCGCCGAGGTGCTGCGCCGCGCGTCCGAGGACGGTCTGAGGGTGAAGCCGGTGGGCACCGGGCACTCCTTCACCGCGACGGCGGCCACCGACGGTGTGCTGATCCGTCCGGATCTGCTCACCGGCATCCGGGAGATCGACCGCAAGGCGATGACGGTGACCGTCGAGGCGGGCACCCCGCTGAAGCGGCTGAACACCGCCCTGGCGCGGGAGGGCCTGTCGCTCACCAACATGGGCGACATCATGGAGCAGACGGTCGCCGGCGCCACCTCGACCGGCACCCATGGCACCGGTCGCGACTCGGCATCCATATCCGCGCAGATCCGTGCCCTCGAACTGGTGACGGCCGACGGCACAGTGCTGACCTGTTCGGAGAAGGAGAACGCCGACATCTTCGCCGTCGCCCGGATCGGGCTCGGCGCCCTGGGTGTCGTCACAGCGATCACCTTCGCCGTGGAGCCGGTCTTCCTGTTGACGGCCCGTGAGGAGCCGATGAGCTTCGACCGGGTCACGGACGACTTCGACGAGCTGGTCGCCGAGAACGAACACTTCGAGTTCTACTGGTTCCCGCACACCGGCAACTGCAACACCAAGCGCAACAACCGCAGCGCGGGCCCCGCCGCCCCGCCCGGAAAGGTCAGCGGCTGGATCGAGGACGAGCTCCTCTCCAACGGGATCTTCCAGGTGGCCTGTTCGCTCGGCCGGGCGGTCCCCGCCGCCATTCCGTCGATCGCCAAGCTCTCCAGCCGCGCCCTGTCGGCCCGTACGTACACCGACATCCCGTACAAGGTCTTCACCAGCCCACGCCGGGTCCGCTTCGTGGAGATGGAGTACGCGCTGCCGCGCGAGGCCGTCGTGGAGGCGCTGCGCGAGGTCAAGGCGATGGTCGAGCGTTCACCCCTGCGGATCAGCTTCCCGGTGGAGGTCCGTACCGCCCCCGCGGACGACATCGCGCTCTCCACGGCCTCGGGCCGTCAGAGCGCGTACATCGCCGTCCATCTGTACAAGGGCACGCCCTACCAGGCGTACTTCACTGCCGTCGAGCGGATCATGACCGCCCACGCCGGCCGCCCGCACTGGGGCAAGGTCAACACCCGCGACGCCGAGTACCTCGCCGGGGTGTACCCACGGTTCGGCGAGTTCACCGCCGTACGCGACCGGCTGGACCCGGACCGCCTCTTCGGCAACGACTACCTGCGCCGGGTGCTGGGCGACTGAGCGTCGCGGCCGTTCACTGCGCGGTATCCGTGCCGGTGGTGGGGCGGTCGCCCTGCGCCGGGGCGTCGCCCGCACCCGACGGGTCCGGGCCGACTGTGCTGCCGCCGCCGGGCGCTGCCGGGGAGGGGGTGGTCGCCGGGGACGGATTCGTCTGGCCACCGGTGTTGTCGGACGGCTTGGGGCTGGGCGTCGGATCGGCCGAGGAGCCCTCGCCCTGACCGGAGTCCGGGTTCCGGCTCTGTCCTCCCTGCGAATCCGTACCGGGCGTCACGCCGCTCTCCTGGCCCGGGGTCCGCCCCTGACCGGGGTCGGTGCCGGTGGCCGGTGCCGGGTCGCTCGACCCGGAGCTCCGCTCCCCGCCGCGTACGACGGAGCCGACGGTCGTTCCTGTGCCACCGCTCAGGCCGTTGCCGGAGACCAGTTCGAACGTGGTGATGCCGGCCATGGTCACGGCGAAGACCACGACCGCCCCGAGCGCCGAGCGCTTCCAGCCGCGGATGCGGGTGCCGTGGGTGGTGGCTTCGGAGAACTCCTCGTCCGGGACCGGGCGCCCCCTGGTGAGCAACTGGGTCCCGTCGAGCGGCCTCAGCAGCTGCGTACGGTCCGGATCGTCTGCCACGTTGCGCAGTACGGTCGTGGCGTCCGTCTCGCGCTGCACGGTCGCCGCGACGCGCGCACCACCCGTCTCACGCGTATGTACGGTCACCTCGCGGCCCGGGTGCTTCACCTGGACCGTGACCTCGCGGATCTGCTCCCCCGTGCGGCGGAAGAAGTGCTGGAAGACCGAACCGCCGCACGTGGCGACGACGCTCATCACCCCGGCACCGAGGATCGTTCCGTACACGCCCAGTTGGGAGGCCGCCACCGCTGCCGCGACTGCTGCCACGGCACTGCCCGCCACCTGCGGCAGGCTCAGATCTATACGCCTTTCTTTGGGCTCTATGTCACTTTCTGGCTTCTGCACCATTTCCAGCCCTTGATTGACATCTCTCCCACCATGCAACAGGAAGGGACATTTGAGCGAAGTGAATAGTTCCGCTTCGGGAGATTTTGTGAAGCAGGACACGCATGAAGGTCGTCCCGCACCCTGCCGGGTAGCTCAACTCCCGCACCTCACGAGAACTTCGGCGGCGCGGCGGTCCACCCACATGGCCCGAATGGAGTACTGTGGCGAGCCCTGGGGCCGGACTCCCACACGGGTGTCCGGGATCTTCGGGAGGGGGCCGAAGGAGGCACTCGATCCGGCGGCGCCACGGCATCGCACGGAGACTGGCTACGCGAGGCGACCAACGGTCACTTTGTGTTGCACAATAGGTCACCGTGTCATACCGGCGATCAAGGGCTCACGCCCGACACGCCGGGCAACACGGCAATGTTGTGGCAGGCTGCACCCGGGCAGGCCACACTCGACTAGCGGAAGCAGCGACGCACGTGACGTCGGCAGGCACCACCCGGGAGGTCCCCATGCCCGAACTGCGTGTCGTGGCCGTCTCCAACGACGGCACACGACTGGTGCTCAAGGCTGCGGACAGCACGGAGTACACGCTTCCGATCGACGAGCGGTTGCGAGCCGCCGTGCGCAACGACCGCGCGCGGCTCGGCCAGATCGAGATCGAGGTGGAGAGCCACCTCCGCCCCCGCGACATCCAGGCCCGGATACGAGCCGGTGCCTCCGCGGAGGAGGTAGCTCAGTTCGCCGGGATTCCGGTCGACCGTGTCCGCCGCTTCGAGGGCCCCGTGCTCGCGGAGCGCGCCTTCATGGCCGAGCGGGCCCGGAAGACTCCTGTGCGCCGTCCCGGCGAGAACACCGGCCCCCAGCTCGGCGAGGCGGTGCAGGAGCGACTGCTGCTGCGCGGCGCCGACAAGGAGACCGTCCAGTGGGACTCCTGGCGCCGTGACGACGGCACCTGGGAAGTCCTGCTGGTCTACCGGGTCGCGGGCGAGCCGCACTCGGCGAGCTGGACGTACGACCCGCCGCGCCGGCTGGTCCAGGCCGTGGACGACGAGGCGCGTTCGCTGATCGGCGAGACCGACGACGTCGCCGCGCCCGAACCAAGCTTCCCGTTCGTACCGCGGATCGCCCGGCTGCCCCGCGACCGGCCGCTGGACCGCGCCCTGGACCGCCAGATGGAGCGCCCCACGGCGCCGGCACCCGTGCCCGAGCCGGAGGAACACATCGGCGGCATCTCGGCCGGCGAGCGCGATTCGCTGACCAGCCTGCTGGAGGCGGTGCCGAGCTTCCGCGGCGACATGGTGGTGCCGGAACGGCCCGCACCGCCCGAGCCTCCGGCCATCGAGCCTGCCGCGCAGGAGCCGGAGGCCGATGAGCCGCCGGCCGCGGCAGCCTCCGCAGGCGCCGGTTCCGCCTACGCGGATGTGCTCATGCCGCGAGCGGTGGCCGGCCATCGCGACCGGCTGACCGGGACGACGGACCGCCAGGCCGAGGCGGACGGCGTCCGACCGGGCCGCCGGGCCGCCGTGCCGAGCTGGGACGAGATCGTCTTCGGTACACGCCGGAAGAAGCAGGACTGAGGCGGGGTGACCGCAGCATGACGAGGGCCCGTACGCCGCTGCGTACGGGCCCTCGTGCGGCATGCGAGCCTCGTGTCGCATAACGTCCCTCGTACCGCGTGCGCCGCTCGTGCCGTGCGCGTACCGAACCCGTTGAGGCGGTTCCTTGCCCTCGGGCCGGTGCGCGCTCCGTCACTGGGGGTCGGGGCCCTTTGCGACCGGACGGGACTCGTCACCGGACCACTCGGACCAGGAGCCCGCGTACAGCGCCGCAGGGATCCCGGCAACGGCCAGGGCCAGCACCTCATGGGCGGCGGAGACACCGGAGCCGCAGTAGACGCCCACCTCCGGCGACCGGCCGACACCGAGTTTCTCGAAGCGGGCCGCCAGCGATTCGGCGGGCAGGAATCGGCCGTCGTCCCCCGCGTTCTCGGAGGTCGGGGCCGAGACGGCACCTGGGATGTGGCCGCCTACCCGGTCGATCGGCTCCACATCGCCCCGGTAGCGTTCGGCGGCTCGCGCGTCGAGCAGCAGACCCGAGCGGGCCAGCGCCGCCGCCCTCTCCGCGTCCAGCAGCGGCAGAGCACCGGGGACGGGCCGGAAGTCACCCTCGACCGGGGTCGGGGTCTCCGTCTGGAGCTCCCCCTCCCAGGCCGCGAGACCGCCGTCCAGAACCCGGACGTCCTCGTGCCCCGTCCAGCGCAGCAGCCACCAGCCGCGCGCCGCCGCCCAGCCCTGGCCGCCGTCGTACACGACCACGGGAGTGCCCCGGGAGACACCTGCTCGGCGCATCACCGCGCCGAATTCCTCCGGATCGGGCAGCGGGTGACGGCCGCCGCTGCCTGCCGGACCGGCAAGTTCCGCGTCGAGATCGACGAATACCGCACCGGGGATGTGCCCGGCCTCGTAGCCAGGACGGCCGTGCGGGCCGCCCAGCTGCCAACGTACGTCCAGGAGCACCGGCGGACGTGGCCCCGCCGACTCGCTCGCGCATTCGGATGCGGTGATGATGGGCTTCATGGGTGCCATCCTCGCGCAGGAGCCGCCCTACCCGTAACACCTTCGAAACGGACGTATCGCATTAAACCGGTCTCTCTCTGTCGAGATCCCGGAAAGTGCGGCGCGGCCGGGGCACATCGTGCGCCGAGTGGTGCAAACATCTGCACGGGGCGTACACATCCTGTACCGCACGGCGGCACACCGGCCCCGTTCCCCCCGTACGGCCACCACGATGGTCCGAGGAGAGAGTGACGATGACCGAGGCTGCCGCCCGGCGCACGCCCGGAACACCATGCTGGGCGAGTCTGATTGTGCACGGCCTGAGCACGACCCAGGACTTCTACGCCGATCTGTTCGGCTGGGAGTTCGTGCCCGGCCCGGACCAGCTGGGTCCGTACGTCCGCGCGCTGATCGACGGGAAAGTGGTCGCGGGCATCGGGCAGCTGCCGCCCGACCGCCATCTGCCGGTCGCCTGGACGACCTATCTGGCCACCGACGACGCCGATGTCACGGCGGAGATGATCCGCTCCTGCGGCGGCACGGTCGCCGTCGGACCGCTCGACGCGGGCGAGGCGGGCCGGCTCGCCATCGCCTCCGACCCCAGCGGCGCGGTCTTCGGGATCTGGCAGGCCGCCGCGCATGTCGGTACGGCGCTCGCGGGAGCCCACGGGACACCGGTCTGGAACGAGCTGGTGACCAGCGAGACCTCGACGGTCTGCAAGTTCTACCAGACGGTTTTCGGCTACGAGGCGGAGGCGGTCGTCTCGGCCGACTTCGACTACCAGACCCTGCATCTGAACGGCCGCCCGGTGGCCTCGCTGCACGGCGTGGGCCACGCCCTGCCGCGCGACCGGGGCCCACACTGGATGACGTACTTCGAGGTCACCGACACCGACGCGGCCGCGCACCGCGTGGTGGAGCTCGGCGGATATATCCTGCAGCCGGTCCGGGAGGGGTCGAGCGGCAGGGTGGCGACCGTGGCCGATCCGGAGGGTGCGGTGTTCACAATCGTACGGACGGCCGCTCGCTGAGCCGCCGGCTGCGAGGGCGGTCAGCCGGCCCGGACCCGTTCGACATGCCGATGGGCGGGGCCGGCCAGCTGGGCGTGCAACTCGTCGAAGAGCTCGGAAGCCTCGGTTCCGCTCCACTCGGCTGGCAGCAGTTCACGCGCGACACCGGGGTCGAGGTAGACGAGCCGGCGCCAGTCGGTGAGGACCCTGATGTACGTCGTGAACGCCTCGCGGTCCGTCACCGGACTTCCGCTCGCGATCCGCTGGGCGACCGGACGGTGCACCGCGAGGAATTCGACGTACAGCTGCTGCAGCCGGACGGTGTCCCACCAGGAGCGCACTTTCGCCGCAAGATCCCCGCTCCCGTCCGTGCCCCCGCCCACCGACAGATAGTCGGCCCGGAAGAGGTCGGCGTACGAGCGCAGCCCGTGCCGGGCCAGCATGTCCTCCGCCTCGTCGTGCACATGGCCCGGTGCGATCCACACCCCGGCGGACACGGAACCGAAGCCGAGCCGGGTGAGCTGGGTGCGCAGGGTGTGCCGCTTGGCACGTTCGGACTCGGGCACCGAGAAGACGACCAGCACCCAGCCCTCGTCCGCGGTGGCCCGCCGGGCCGCGAAGATCCGCGGATCGCCGTCGCGCAGAATCCGCTCGGTCTCGGGTGAGATCCGGTATCCGGCAGCTCCGGAGACCGATTCGGCTTCGAGTAGTCCGGCGCGCTTCAGCCGGGAGACCGAGGACCGCACGGTCGGCCCCTCGACGCCGAGGTCGGCGAGCAGCTGGATCAGCGAGGCCACGGACATCCAGCCTTCGGTGTCGCGCGCGTACAGCCCGTAGACCGTCACGATCAGCTGCCTCGGCTGCACCTTGCCCAGCGGGCCCGATTCGGACTCGGCCTCTTTTCCGCTCACCGTGTTCACAGCGTCATCCTAAGCATCCGCACCCGACGCCCGAGGGGACGGTTCAGACAGAGGTGACGGGCAGCACGTCGGGCGAGAGCGCGGCCGCTCGGGCGCTCGCGCTGGTCGTCCTGCGCTGGTGGTGACGCCGGCACAGAACCTCGTAACCGACCTCGCCCGCCTGCTGGTTGACGTCTCCCACGACCACCTGGGCGCCTTCGACGACCATCTCGCCGCCGACCGTTC
Source organism: Streptomyces sp. NBC_01224 (assembly GCF_036002945.1). NCBI lineage: Bacteria > Bacillati > Actinomycetota > Actinomycetes > Kitasatosporales > Streptomycetaceae > Streptomyces > Streptomyces sp. NBC_01224. The sequence goes on from NZ_CP108529.1 coordinate 2,354,167, forward strand.
GGGCGTTGTGCGTGGCCCGTGCACCGCACCAGCAGAGCGCCTCGACCTGGAGCGTCTCGACCCGGTCGGCCAGTTCGATCAGCCGCTGGGATCCGGGGAACAGCTTGGTCCGGAAGTCGGTGGTGATACCGAAAGCGAAGACGTCCATGCCGAGGTCGTCGACGATACGGGCGAGCTGGTCGATCTGGACGGGAGCCAGGAACTGTGCCTCATCCACGATCACGTAGTCCGCCCGCCCGCCCCGGCTGATGAGGTCGACGAGGTGCGCGTACAGATCCATGCCCGCATCGGCCTCGACGGCCTCGGTGACCAGCCCCAGACGTGAGGAGAGCTTGCCCTCCCCCGCCCGGTCGTCGCGGGTGAAGATCACGCCTTGCAGGCCGCGCGCCGAACGGTTGTGGCCGATCTGCAGCGCCAGCGTGCTCTTTCCGCAGTCCATCGTTCCGGAGAAGAACACAAGCTCGGGCATGAGGGGCTGAGCACCTTTCGGGCGGGGCGAAGCGGGGCAGGGGAAACGCTGGTGGGGGAACGCTGGAAAGGGAAAACGCGCCTACGAGCGTACTTCGAGCAGCGGGACGAGCTGCTCGACGGGGGTCATCGAACCGTGCATGCCGACCATCGCGGACTCGTGCGGCTCATTGACCGAAGCCGTGATCACCACGTCGTCGCGGGCCGCCGCGACGACGTCGCCGATCCTGCCGTGGACACGTTCGTCGATCTTCGGGCCGAACCAGCCTGCCGCGATCGCCTCGTCCCGGCTCGCCACCCAGAACTGCTCGCCGAGCACTTCCCGCCAGACGGTCAGCACATCGCTCTCGGCCCCGGGGACGGCGTACACATGACGGGCCCGGCCCTCGCCGCCGAGCAGGGCCACGCCGGCGCGCAGCTCCCAGTCCTCGTCGAAGTCGATCCGGGACTGCTCGTCGAAGGGGATGTCGATCATGCCGTGGTCGGCGGTGATGTACAGCGCCGAGCGGGGCGGGAGCTGTTCGGCCAGCCGCCGGGCCAGGCCGTCCACGTACATCAGCTGTCCGCGCCAGGCGTCGGAGTCGACGCCGAAGCGATGGCCCTTGCCGTCGACCTCGCTGTAGTACGTGTAGACGAGCGACCGGTCACCTGCGGCGAGCCGTTCGGCGGCGACGTCCATCCGCTCCTCGCCGGACAGCCGGCCGAGGAACGAGCCCCCGCTGAGCGCGATCTTGGTGAGCGGAGTCTGCTCGAAGGCGGGGGCGGAGACCTGGGCGGTGCGCACACCGGCGGCGTCGGCGAGCTTGAAGACGGTCGGGTACGGCTGCCAGGCCTTCGGCGGGGTCCAGGGCTGCCAGCGGAGCTGGTTCATCAGCTCGCCGGTCTCCGGATTGCGCGCGGTGTAGCCGGGAAGGCCGTGCTCCCCCGGCGGAAGTCCGGTACCGACCGAGGCCAGTGAGGTCGCGGTGGTGGCCGGGAAGCCCGCCGTGATCGGACGGCCGGTGCCGCCGCGCGAGGTGGGCAGCAGTGAGTGCAGAAACGGTGCCTCGTCCGGGTGGGCCTTGATCTGCTCCCAGCCGAGACCGTCTATCAGGAACACGCAGTTGCGGTCGGCAGGGGTGAGTTCGGGGATCGCGGCGGTGAAGCCGGGTACGCCCTGTCCGGCGGCGAGCGTGGGCAGCAGATCGCAGAGCGAGCCGCTGCCGTACTCCGGTACGGGGGCGGTGTCCACGGGGAGCAGAACGGGGTCCTGCCAGGCCGGCTGGGCCATCAGCGACCGGTCGCCGCGGTCGCGGCCGTGGCCTCGGAGAGCGCCTGGGCGAAGGCGAGGGTCTGGCGCACGGTGTCCGGGCCGTCACCGGCCTCGCTGACCCGCAGGCTCAGATCGTCGGCGGTGGAGCTGCCGGTGTAGCCGTGGTCGGCCTCGCAGTTGGGGTCGCCGCAGGCGGCCGGCTCCAGGTCGATCCGGGAGACCGCGCCCCATCCGATGGTGAGGACGACCTCGCGGGGCAGCGTGCCCGGTACGTACTTCTCGGGGTTGGCCACGACACGGCTGACCACGACCGACGAGATCCGGTCGAGCTTGACCGACTCGGTGGAGGTCGTGGCGTACGGCGTCGGGGAGCTGGTGTCCGCGTTCTGCTCGTCCGTGTGGCTGACGATGAAACGGTTGTCCGTCAGGACCAGGACCGTGACGTGGCGGCGCACCTCGTTGGAGTCGAAGGTGGTCTCCTGGTGCACCAGGTACGAAGCGACCGGCTCACCGCCCACGGCGGCCTCCACCGCCTCGGCCACGAGGGCCGGGTAGTAGCCGCTGCGCTCGATCGCCGCGCGCAGCCCCTGGGTCGTCGTACCGGTCTTTGCCATGAGGACCATCCTACGGGGGACGGATGACTGCCGGGGACGTTGTGCGGCAGGGCGGACCGGGGCCTCAGCGGTGAAGGGACTCGGTTTGGCGCCCGTACGGCGTTCGGGGACGAAACGGCTCGCCGCCGGTCAGTAGTTGGGGAGGCGGCGGGGACCGAGGTCGGTGCGGGCCGGCGGCGGCGAGAGCCGGACGCTCGCGCCGAGGACGGTCAGCCCCTGAGTGGCGACCACGACCGGTTCCAGGGCGATGGAGACCACCTCGGGATGGTCGTCGACCAGCCGGGACACCCGCAGCAGCAGCACTTCCAGCGCTGCGGTGTCCACGGGCGCCGCACCACGCCAGCCGAACAGCACCGGCGCCGCCCGGATGGACCGGATCAGCTCGGCGGCGTCGCGGTCGGTGGCCGGAACGAGGCGGTGGGCGGTGTCGCCGAGGAGTTCGGAGGGCGCGCCCGCGAGCCCGAAGGAGAGGACGGCACCCGCCGCCGGGTCGATCGTGGCCCTTACGACGGTGTCGACGCCGCGCGGAGCCATGGCCTGGACGACGGGCTGGAGCTCGGCGGGCTTGCCGAGCAGTTCGGTCAGTTCGCCGTACGCCCGGCGCAACACGCTCTCGTTGGCGAGGTCCAGCCGGACACCGCCGAGATCGGCACGGTGACGCAGATGGGGCGCGGTGGTCTTGAGCGCCACGGGATAGCCGAGCTGTGCCGCCGCGGCGACAGCGGCTTCCGGGTCGGAGGCCGGAAGTGTAGGCCGTACGGTGATGCCGTAGCGGCCCAGGAGTTCGCGCGCCTCGTCGTGTGCGAGCGGTCTGCCCCGCGGGTCGGGGTCGGGGCCGAGGAGGGTGTCGATCAGGTCGGCGGCACCCGGCTCGTCGATGGTGTCGTCGAGGAACTCGGGCACCTTGCCGGGCACGGCGGCCTGCCGTCGCCACTGCGCGTACCTCACCGCTTCGGCCAGGGCACGCACGGCCCGTTCGGCGGCGGGGTAGGCGGGAATCCGGCCGGTCCGGATGCCGGGGCCGCCGTCAGCGCCCGCGGCGGCACCGGCGCCGTCGTCGCTGCCCGCATCGGTGGCGGCGCCGGCTGTGCCGCTGCCGGTTCCGGGTGCTGACGGGGTACGCGCAAGGGCGGGGCCGGTCGTGGTGGCGGCTGCTGCGCGCGGGGATGTCGCGGCTGCGGAGGACTGTGTCGAAGGACGCGGCAGTGCGACCGTACTGGTGGCCGCGGCGAGGGCCTCCGCCAGGCCGCCGATCTCCACATGGACGACGGCCACCGGCTTGGCGGGACCGGCCGCGGCGGCCGCGTGCAGCGCGGTCGCCAGCACCTCGCCGTCGCCCGATTCCGCCTCGCCGTTCTCGCCCACCCACGGGATCGCCGTCACGACCACCGAGTCGCAGCCCTCGTCGGCGAGGGCCTGGGCCAGGGCATCCCGGAAGTGCTGCGGGGTGGCGGCGGTGGTGAGGTCGCGGGGCGGGCGCGGGCGCAGTCCCTCGGCCAGACAGGCGTCGTACGTGAGCAGGCCGAGCGATTCGGAGTTGCCGAGGATCGCGACCCGCGGGCCCGCCGGGAGGGGCTGATCGGCGAGGAGGAGACCCGCGTCGACCATCTCCGTAACGGTGTCGACGCGGATCACGCCCGCCTGCCGCATGAGCGCGGAGACCGTCGCGTCCGGGATCCGGCTGACCGGCACCGCATGGCCGGGTGGGGTGGAGCCACTGTGCCGGGCGCCCTTCACCACGACCACCGGCTTCACGGCCGCGGTGCGCCGCGCGAGGCGGGTGAACTTGCGCGGGTTGCCGAGCGATTCGAGGTACAGAAGGGCGACGTCGGTGTCCGGGTCCTCGTACCAGTACTGCAGGAAGTCGTTGCCCGAGATGTCGGCGCGGTTGCCGGCGGAGATGAAGGTGGACAGGCCTGCGCCGCGCCGGTAGAGCCCGGAGAGCAGCGCGATGCCGATCGCTCCGGACTGGGTGAAGAGGCCGATGCGTCCGGGGGCGGGCGGCTCGGGGGCGAGGGAGGCGTTCAGCCGGACGGCGTCGGAGTTGTTGATGACACCGAAGGCATTCGGGCCGATGATCCGCATCCCGTACGAGCGCGCCTGGCGGACCAGTTCACGCTGCCGTTCCCTGCCTTCGGCGCCCCATTCGGCGTACCCGGCGGAGAGGACGACCAGGCCCTGGACACCGTGCTCACCGCAGTCGGCGACGGCCTCCGGAACCCGGTCGGCGGGGACGGCGACAACCGCGAGATCCACCTGTTCGTCGATTTCACCGACGGAACGATGGGCGGGGACACCGTCGATCGTGCCCTGGTCGGCGGCGAAGGCGCGGTTCACTGCGTACGTACGGCCCGTGAAGCCGGCCCCGAGGAGGTTGCGCAGGACCGTGCGGCCGACCCCGCCGGGAGTGCGGCCCGCGCCGATGACGGCGACGGATCCGGGGGCGAGCAGCCGTTGCACGGAGCGCGCCTCGGCCCGCTGCTCACGGCCGCGTTGCACGGCGAGCGACTCGGCGGTCGGTTCGAGGTCCAGGGTGAGATGGACGGAGCCGTCCTCGAAACTGCGCTGCTGGGTGTAACCGGCGTCCCGGAACACCTTGATCATCTTGTTGTTTGCGGGCAGCACCTCGGCAGCGAAGCGGCGGATGCCGCGCTCGCGGGCGACGGCCGCGATGTGTTCGAGGAGCGCCGATGCCACGCCCCGGCCCTGATGCGCGTCCTGGACGAGGAAGGCGACCTCGGCCTCGTCGGCGGGCGCGGAAGCGGGCCTGCCCCGCTCGTCGATCCGGTCGTAGCGGACGGTCGCGATGAACTCGCCGCCGACCGTGACCGCGAGCCCCACCCGGTCGACGTAGTCGTGATGGGTGAAGCGGTGCACGTCCCTGTCGGACAGACGCGGGTACGGGGCGAAGAAGCGGTAGTACTTCGACTCGTCGGAGACCTGCTCGTAGAAGCTGACCAGCCGTTCGGCGTCGTCCGTGGTGATGGGCCTGATCCGGGCGGTTCCTCCGTCGCGGAGGACCACGTCCGCTTCCCAGTGGTCGGGGTACGCGTGATGCGGACTCTGCTCCGGCGAGGGCTGCATGCGCAAAGACTACGGCTCCGTCAGCGGTCGCGTAGGCCTTGGGGCCGGGGCAGTCTGAGGGGGCCGATCGGCGGTGGAGCACGGGTTGTGGGCGTGCCGCAGGTCGGCCGGAGCATCGCGCACCACATGAGAGACTGGTCTAGACAACCATTGATTCGTGAAGGGCAGAACCATGGCTGAGCGCCGCGTCAACGTCGGTTGGGCCGAGGGCCTGCACGCCCGCCCCGCTTCCATCTTCGTCCGTGCCGCTACGGCTTCCGGCGTCCCCGTGACGATCTCCAAGGCCGACGGCAACCCGGTGAACGCCGCCTCCATGCTCGCGGTGCTCGGTCTCGGCGCGCACGGCGGCGAGGAGATCGTGCTCGCGTCCGAGGCCGACGACTCCGAAGCCGCCCTGGACCGTCTGGCGAAGCTGGTCGCCGAAGGGCTCGACGAGCTTCCGGAGACCGTCTGAACCATTCTCCGCAAGAGAGCCGCGGCACCCTTATTGAGGGCCGCGGCTTTTTCACTTCCCTGACCCGGGACGGACGATCGGAGCAAATTCAGGCAACCCAAAGAAAGCCCTCGAAGAATTACTACTCTTTGTATACGGCGTAATTGTTAATTCCGAACACCCATGGTGTTTACGGAGTGTTGCGAAGCCCTCACCCGGTCGGCGCGCAGGGCATCGGGCCGACGGCCCGGCCGGTCGGCGCGGCGCAGCCGGTGCGCGGCCGCGGCCCGTTCGGCGTGCTGGGTGGCCAGCACCCTGGCCCGTTCCGCGTCACGCCTCGCCACCGCGTCCACAATGGCCCCGCGCTCGGCCCAGGATTCCACCGGGCGGGCCGGCTGCTCGACCGTGTACATCCAGGCGATCTTGTGGCGGAGCTGGGTGAGCAGCGCGATCAGGCCGGGACTGCCGGAGGCCTGCGCCAACGTCTCGTGGAACCAGCCGCCCAGTGAGCGCAGGTCCTCCCCCTCGCCCCGCCGGGCCCGCTCCTGACCGAGCCTGACCAGACCGCGCAATACCTTGAGATGCGCCTCGGTGCGGCGCTGCGCGGCGCGCGCGGCACCCAGCGGCTCCAGCAGCATCCGGACCTCCAGGAGGTCGACGGCCTCCTGCTCGGTCGGCTCGGCGACGCAGGCGCCCGCGTGCCGGCGGGTTACCACGAAGCCCTCGGACTCCAGGGTGCGCAGCGCCTCCCGTACCGGAACACGGGAGACTCCGTAACGGCGCGCCAGCAACTCCTCGGTGAGCCGGCTTCCGCGTTCGAAAAAACCGGAGACGATGTCGTCACGGATTGCCGTGCATACCGAATGTGCCGGAATGCGCATGTCCGAACCTCCGCCTTAATCCCCGTGAAACACGGCCGACCGACGCCTGTTCTGCGACTCTATTGCAATGCGGCCGCATTTCCGATGCCGGGTGGAAATTCATGAATATCTTTTGGTCACAGGACGGTTCGGGGAGCAGGTACTGCGGGCGGGCGCGGAGGCCAGGCACGGCGAAGGCCCCGGCGCGCTGCCGGGGCCTTCGAAGGGGTGCTGCGGGTGGAGCGTCGGTCAGACGTTGACGCCGTGGGCGCGCAGGTACGCGACGGGGTCCATGTCGGAGCCGTACGACGGCGTGGTCCTGGCCTCGAAGTGAAGGTGCGGACCGGTGGAGTTGCCGGTCGAGCCGGAGAGGCCGATCTGCTGGCCCGCGCCGACGCTCTGGCCGACGGAGACGCCGATCGAGGAGAGGTGGCCGTACTGCGTGTACGTGCCGTCCGTCATCCGGAGCACGATGTTGTTGCCGTACGCGCCTCCCCAGCCGGCCTCGACGACCGTACCGGCTCCGACGGCGACGACGGAGCTGCCGGACGCGGCGTGGAAGTCGATGCCCGAGTGGCTGCCGGAGGACCAGAGCGAGCCGCTGGACTTGTAGCCGGTGGTGACGTACGAACCGGCGACCGGGAGCTGGAAGTAACCCAGGCGGGTGCGCTCGGCGGACCGGGCGGCGCGGGCCTTCTCGGCGCGTGCCTCGGCCGCGCGCTTCGCGTCGGCCTTGGCCTTCGCCTCGGCCTTCTTCTTGGCCTCGGCCTTTCGCTGCGCCTCCGCCTCCGCCTTCGCCTTCGCCGCGACATCGGCCTGGCGCTTCTGCGCGTCGGCCTGGGCGTCGATCTGGTCGGCGAGGGTGCCCTCAATGGCGATGACCTGGTTCAGACCGGTCTCGCTGACGGAGGAGTCCGCGGCGAGGGCCGGAGAGGCCATGCCGCCTATGACGCCGGTGGTGGCCAGAGCGGCGACGCCGGCGATCTTCGCGCTGCTGCGCGTCAGTCGGCTCGGGGCACGATGCTTCCCGGTGGCACGGGTGAACGCCATGGAGTGGCTGATCCTTTCCTTCCTTCTCGCCTACCGGGTTAGCTGACGGGTTCGGAGCAGGAAGGTCTCCTACGGACGCCCCGGCCTCATCCGGGCTCAGGCATCCGATTCACCCCAGGGACTGCATGGGTCCCCGGCTCCCCAGGCTCGCGCCTGACGGGGACTCGGCGATGACTGCCCGGTATGTCACGGATGCGGCATACGAGTGACGGACAGCCCAGCCGACGCTAAGCGGGGTCATTTACATTCACCAAACGGACAGGCCGTTTTGTAGCGCATCCCACAGGGCAGACAGGCAACCTCCCCACCAAAACGGAGAAAAAGGAAGACCTCGGCGAGATTTCGCTCACACGGGTCTTCCTTCTGTCCCGATGTGCGGACATATGACAGGTCAGTGGACCGGCCGTTGCCTTCGGTGCTTCGGTCGAACGTGAAAGTCGACCGGTGGACTGTCACACGCAACGGGCCGGGCGGGCGGGGGTCGCCCGCCTCGGCCCGGCCGGTCGTCCGGTGTCCACGACGGGTATGCCCGTCAGCCGGCGACCACCGACACCTCTCCGATGCCCAGGGCCCGGACCGGCTCCTCGATCTGTGACGCGTCACCGACGAGGATCGTGACCAGCCGGTCACCCGGGAAGGCGTTGACCACCGCAGCGGTCGCCTCGACCGTGCCGGTCTCCGCGAGCCGGGCGTACAACTGTGCCTGGTAGTCGTCCGGGAGGTGCTGCTCGACCTGGTCGGCGAGGGTGCCCGCGACCGAGGCCGCCGTCTCGAACTTCAGCGGTGCGACACCCACGAGGTTCTGCACGGCCGTCTCACGCTCTTCATCGGTCAGCCCCTCGGCCGCCAGGGTCCGCAGGACCGTCCACAGGTCCTTCAGCGCCGGTCCCGTGGACTCCGTGTCCACCGATCCGCTGATGGCGAGCATCGCGGCACCGGTCGCCCCCGAGGCGGAATCCGGGGCCGACGACCGCAGCACCTGGGCGAAGGCCCGTACGCCGTAGGTGTAGCCCTTCTCCTCGCGCAGCACACGGTCCAGCCGGGAGGTGAGCGTGCCGCCCAGGCAGTACGTGCCCAGCACCTGGGCCGGCCACACGCTGTCGTGCCGGTCGGCGCCGATCCGGCCGATCAGCAGCTGCGTCTGCACCGCGCCCGGACGGTCGACGATCACCACTCGGCCGGTGTCGTCGGCGGTGATCGGCGGGGCGGGCCGAGGCTCCGCGGTGTCTCCCGCCCAGTCGCCGAGGGTGTCGGCGAGCAGGGCGTCCAGGTCGATGCCGGTGAGGTCACCGACGACCACGGCGGTCGCCGTGGACGGCCGGACGTGGGCGTCGAAGAAGGCACGCACAGCCGCCGAGTCGATCCGCTCCACCGTCTCCTCGCTGCCCTGGCGCGGGCGCGACATCCGCGCCGCGGCCGGGAAGAGCTCCTTGGAGAGCTGCTTGGCGGCACGCCGGGCCGGGTTGGCCTGCTCGTGCGGGATCTCGTCGAGCCGGTTGCGTACCAGCCGTTCGATCTCGCTGTCGGCGAAGGCGGGCGCCCGCAACGCCTCGGCGACCAGCGCGAGCGCCTTGGCCAGCCGGGAGGCCGGGACCTCCAGGGAGACCCTGACGCCGGGGTGATCTGCGTGCGCGTCGAGGGTGGCGCCGCAGCGCTCCAGCTCGGCGGCGAACTCCTCGGCGGTGTGCTTGTCGGTGCCCTCGGACAGCGCCCGCGACATGATCGTGGCCACGCCGTCGAGGCCCTCGGGCTCGGCGTCCAGCGGGGCGTCGAGGAAGATCTCGACCGCCACGACCTGCTGGCCGGGGCGGTGGCAGCGCAGCACCGTGAGGCCGTTGGGCAGGGCGCCGCGCTCCGGCGCGGGGAAGGCCCAGGGGCGGGCAAGGCCGGGGGCCGGCTGCGGGTGGTACTGCATCGAAACTCCAGTCGCGGCAGCGTCGGTCACTTGTCCGCTCCTTCGTGCGCGTCGGTGTCGTCGGCGCCGTCGGCGCCGGTCTCGGTGTCCGCTGCGTCTGCGGGCTCGGCCGATTCGACCGGCTCGTAGACCAGCACCGCCCGGTTGTCGGGGCGCAGCTGGGCCTTGGCGGCCGCCTGGACCTCTGCCGCGGTGACATCGAGTACCCGCTGTACGGCGGTCAGGGCGAGCTGCGGGTCGCCGAACAGCACGGCGAACCGGCAGAGTTCGTCGGCGCGGCCCGCGACCGTACCAAGCCGGTCCAACCACTCGCGCTCCAACTGGGCCTGCGCACGTTCCATTTCCTCGGGCGTGGGGCCCTCGGCGGCGAACCGGGCAAGCTCCTCGTCGACCGCGGCCTCGATCTGCGGCACCTCTACGCCGCCGGACGTCTTGACGTCCAGCCAGCCGAGCGAGGGCGCACCGGCCAGCCGCAGCAGCCCGAACCCGGCCGCCACGGCCGTGCGGTCACGGCGGACCAGGCGGTTGTGCAGCCGCGACGACTCGCCGCCGCCGAGCACGGTCAGCGCGAGGTCTGCCGCGTCACATTCACGGGTGCCGTCGTGCGGCAGCCGGTAGGCGGCCATCAGCGCCCGCGCCGGAACCTCCTCGTGCACCTCTTCGCGCAGCTGCTCGCCGATGGTCTCGGGGAGCGTGCCGTCGCGCGGCGGCTGCTTGCCGTCGTGGGACGGGATGGAGCCGAAGTACTTCTCGATCCAGGCGAGGGTCTGCTCGGGGTCGATGTCGCCGACGACCGAGAGCACCGCGTTGTTGGGCGCGTAGTACGTACGGAAGAAGGCGCGGGCGTCCTCGAGGGTCGCGGCGTCCAGGTCCGCCATCGAGCCGATCGGCGTGTGGTGGTACGGGTGACCATCGGGGTAGGCCAGTGCCGTCAGCTTCTCGAACGCCGTGCCGTAGGGAACGTTGTCGTAGCGCTGGCGGCGCTCGTTCTTGACGACGTCGCGCTGGTTCTCCATGGACTCCTCGTCGAGCGCGGCGAGCAGCGAGCCCATCCGGTCGGCCTCGAGCCAGAGAGCCAGCTCCAGCTGGTGCGTGGGCATGGTCTCGAAGTAATTGGTGCGCTCGAAGCTGGTGGTCCCGTTGAGCGAACCGCCGGCTCCCTGCACCAGCTCGAAGTGTCCGTTCCCCTTGACCTGGCCGGAGCCCTGGAACATCAGGTGCTCGAAGAGGTGAGCCAGACCGGTGCGTCCCTTGACCTCGTGGCGCGAGCCGACGTCGTACCAGAGGCAGACCGCGGCGACCGGGGTCAGATGGTCCTCGGAGAGCACCACGCGCAGGCCGTTGGCCAGACGGTGCTCGGTCGCTGTCAAGCCGCCGGAGCCGGCCTGGGCTGTGGCCGTGTGACCCTTGGGCATGTACGTCCCTTCGATCGCGATACTGGATTTCCTGCGAGACCTGCCACTGTAAGCAAGCGCACAGGCACCTGGCGAAGTTCCCATACCGCGGAAGTTCGCGTGAAAGAGGGGCGCATCCCCCGCGGGATGGGTTGTGAAACCACCTCGGCAGGGGTCGGGAACGGCTCTTGGGACGGGTCGAGGTCGGCGATGTCAGTGCGGCGGTCCACAATGGTCCGCGTCAGAACCTGAGGTTGCCCGAACAGAATCCGTGAAGGAGTCGCAGCAGCGATGGCCCGCCGCAGCACGAAGACCCCGCCGCCGGACGACTTCGAGGAGAAGATCCTCGACATCGACGTCGTCGACGAAATGCAGGGCTCCTTCCTTGAGTACGCGTACTCGGTGATCTACTCACGGGCCCTGCCGGACGCCCGTGACGGCATGAAGCCGGTGCACCGCCGCATCGTGTACCAGATGAACGAGATGGGCCTGCGCCCCGACCGCGGCTATGTGAAGTGCGCTCGTGTCGTCGGCGAGGTCATGGGTAAGTTGCACCCGCACGGCGATGCGTCGATCTACGACGCGCTGGTCCGTCTGGCGCAGCCGTTCTCCATGCGGCTCCCCCTGGTCGACGGCCACGGCAACTTCGGCTCGCTCGGAAACGACGACCCACCGGCCGCCATGCGGTACACCGAGTGCCGGATGGCCGACGCGACGTCACTGATGACGGAGTCGATCGACGAGGACACCGTCGCTTTCCAGTCGAATTACGACGGCCAGGAGCAGGAGCCGACCGTTCTCCCCGCCGCGTACCCCAACCTCCTGGTCAACGGGTCGTCCGGGATCGCGGTCGGCATGGCGACCAATATGCCGCCGCACAACCTGGGCGAGGTCATCGCCGCAGCCCGCCATCTGATCAAGCATCCGGGTGCAGACCTGGAGACCCTGATGCGGTTCGTCCCCGGTCCCGATCTGCCGACGGGTGGCCGGATCGTGGGCCTGGGCGGCATCAAGGATGCGTACGCCGGCGGGCGCGGCACGTTCAAGATCCGTGCGACCGTCGCCGTGGAAGATGTGACGGCGCGCCGCAAGGGTCTGGTCGTCACCGAACTTCCCTTCGCCGTCGGTCCGGAGAAGGTGATCGCCAAGATCAAGGATCTGGTCTCGGCGAAGAAGCTCCAGGGCATCGCGGACGTGAAGGACCTCACCGACCGCGAGCACGGCCTGCGCCTGGTCATCGAGGTGAAGAACGGCTTCGTGCCGGAGGCCGTGCTGGAGCAGCTCTACAAGCTGACTCCGATGGAGGATTCCTTCGGTATCAACAATGTGGCGCTGGTCGACGGACAGCCGCTCACTCTGGGCCTCAAGGAGCTCCTCGAGGTCTATCTCGACCACCGCTTCGACGTGGTGCGCCGGCGCAGCGAGTTCCGCCGGGGCAAGCGTCGCGACCGGCTGCATCTGGTCGAGGGCCTGCTCGTCGCGCTGATCGACATCGACGAGGTCATCCGGCTCATCCGGTCCAGCGACAACTCGGCGCAGGCGAAGGAGCGGCTGATCGAGCACTTCTCGCTGAGCGAGACCCAGACGCAGTACATCCTGGACACCCCGCTGCGCCGGCTGACCCGGTTCGACCGGATCGAGCTGGAGAGCGAGCGGGACCGGCTCAACACCGAGATCGACGAGCTGACCGCCATCCTCGAATCGGACACCGAGCTGCGCAAGCTCGTCTCCTCCGAACTGGCAGCGGTCGCCAAGAAGTTCGGCACCGACCGGCGTACGGTGCTGCTGGAGTCGGCCGGTTCGCAGGTCGCCTCGGTGCCGCTCGAGGTCGCGGACGACCCGTGCCGGGTGCTGCTGTCCTCGACCGGCCTGCTGGCCCGTACCGCCAATGACGATCCGATCGTCTTCGCCGAGGACGCCAAGCGTGCCAAGCACGATGCGATCGTGTCGGCCGTACCGGCGACGGCCCGTGGCGATGTGGGCGTGGTGACGTCCGCAGGGCGGCTGCTGCGGCTCGCGGTGATCGATCTGCCCCAGCTGCCGGACACCCATGCCGCGCCCAACCTTTCGGGCGGTGCGATGGTCTCGGAGTTCCTCACGCTGGAGAGCGACGAGGAGGTCATCTGCCTCACCACGCTCGACGAGGCCTCCCCCGGCCTGGCGATCGGCACTCTTCAGGGGGTCGTCAAGCGGGTGGTGCCGGACTACCCGGCCAACAAGGACGAGTTGGAGGTCATCACCCTCAAGGACGACGACCGGATCGTCGGCGCGGCCGAACTGCGTACGGGCGAGGAGGACCTGGTCTTCATCACGTCCGACGCGCAGTTGCTGCGCTACCCGGCGGCACAGGTGCGGCCGCAGGGCCGGCCCGCGGGAGGCATGGCGGGGATCAAACTCACGGCGGATGCCGAGGTGATCTCGTTCACGGCGGTGGATCCGGCGGCGGACGCCGTGGTGTTCACGGTGGCGGGCTCGCACGGCACGCTGGACGACTCGGTGCTGACGTCCAAGCTCACCCCGTTCGACCAGTATCCGCGCAAGGGCAGGGCCACTGGTGGGGTGCGCTGCCAGCGTTTCCTCAAGGGCGAGGACGTTCTGGTGTTCGGATGGGCGGGCGCAACGCCTGCCCGGGCCGCGCAGAAGAACGGCACGCCGACCGAGCTGCCGGAGCCCGACCCGCGGCGCGACGGTTCGGGGACGCCACTGGCCAAGCCGGTCGCGGTGATCGCGGGGCCGGTGTAGGCAGTCGGCCGACGACGGGTGGCCTGCCGCTACGCGTCGTCGTCGGGCCGTTGCACGTACCGCAGGACGCCCCACATGCTTCGTTCATGTGCGGCGTCCTGCGTCGTGTCAGGCGTCGGTGCGGCGCTCTCGCGGCAGTCGGCCAGCTCCTTGTGAAGCTGCTCCGGATCGATGCCTGAGCCGATCAGCACCAGCTGCGTAAGGCGCGGTTCGTCGCGGGTCCACGGCTGCGGGTCGAACCGCAGGAACCTGCCGACCGCGTGCAGGACGTACTTATTGCCGCGGTCGCCCACGCCGAAGTCGACGAACCCCTTGATCCGGTAGAGACCCTGCGGTCTGGAGTCGAGAAACTCCATCAATCGGCGGGGGTTCATGGGTACGTCCGCGGTGAAGGACACGCTCTGGTACGCCGCATGCAGATGGTGACCGTGACCGGCACCGGCCTCTTCCTCGGCCCGCTCCGCCAGGAGCAGATCCTCGAAAGTGAGCTGGCGCGCCTTCTCCTCACCGTCCGGCCGCAGCGCCGGATCGAAGAGCAGCTCGGGGTCGATGCGTCCGTACGTGGCGCAGATGACGGCGGCCGCGCTGCCACCCGCCGCTGCGTCGCCGACCGGGGCACCTGCCGCAGCGATGACGTCCCGGATACGGGCCTGTTCCTCGCTCCCGACCCGGTCGGTCTTGTTGAGCACGACAAGATCGGCGACAGCGAGATGGCGGTCGATCTCCGGATGGCGCTCCCGGCTGGCATCGAACTCTGCGGCATCGACGACCTCCACCAGTCCCCCGTACACGATGTGCGGATTGTCGCTGGCCAGGAGCATGCGCACGAGCTCCTGCGGCTCCGCCAGTCCGCTGGCCTCGATGACGATCACGTCGAGGCGGGCGGCGGGCCGGGTCAGCGTCTCCAGGAAGGTGTCGAGTTCGCTCACGTCGACCGCGCAGCACAGGCATCCGTTGCCCAGCGAGACCGTCGAGCCGACCTGCCCCGAGACCGTCATGGCGTCGATCTCGATGGAGCCGAAGTCGTTGACGATCACGCCGATCCGGTTTCCCGCACGGTTACGGAGGAGGTGGTTGAGCAGTGTCGTCTTGCCGGATCCCAGGAACCCCGCAAGGACGATGACCGGGATCTGCTGCTTGCGGGGCGGGGACGACGGGTTCAACGGGGACCTTCCTCGGGGACGTCAGGGCGCAGGGACCGGCTGCGGCGGGGGCGTACCGACGTATCGGGCCGCCGGGCGGATGATCTTCGAGTCCTCCGCCTGCTCCAGGATATTGGCGCTCCAGCCGACCACCCGCGCCGCACAGAACGTCGGCGTGAACATCTCTCGGGGCAGCCCGCACAGCTCCATGACGACTCCGGCGTAGAACTCCACGTTGGTGTGCAGCTCACGGCCCGGCTTGAGCTCGGCGAGGATCGCCTCGACCTGCCGTTCGACCTCGACGGCGAAGTCGACGAGCGGGCCGCCGAAGCCCTGGGCGATTCCGCGCAGCATGCGTGAGCGCGGGTCCTCGGTGCGGTACACGGGGTGACCGAAGCCCATGATCCGCTCACCCGCGAGCACCCGTTCGCGGATCCAGCCGTCGATGCGGTCGGGGGTGCCGATGGCGTCCAGGGTGTCGAGGGCGCGGCTGGGCGCTCCGCCGTGCAGCGGTCCGGAGAGCGCGCCGACGGCCGCCACCAGACAGGCCGCGACATCGGCGCCGGTGGAGGCGACGACGCGGCCGGTGAAGGTCGAGGCGTTGAAGCCGTGGTCGATGGTGGAGATCAGGTACTGCTCCACGGCCCTGACGCGTACGGCGTCCGGTATGGAACCGGTGAGCATGTAGAGGTAGTTGGCCGCGTAGGGCAGATCATCGCGTGGCTCAACCGGTTCGAGGCCCTGGCCTAGCCGGTGCAGGGCCGTGAGCACGGTGGGGACGGCGGCGCAGGCTGCCAGGGCGTCGCTGCGGCGCCGGCCGGCGCCGATGTCGTACACCGGCCGGAAGCCGGCCGAGGCGCCGAGGAGCGAGAGGGCGGTGCGCAGGCCGGCCAGGGGTCCGGAGACGGCCCCCGCGCGGGCTATGGCGGGCAGTGCCTCGCGTACTTCCGCGGGCAGTCGGCGCAGTGCGGCGGTGCGGGCGGCGAATTCGGCACCGGCTGCGGCATCGGGCAGCGTGCCCTCGAACATCAGGTACCAGACGTCCTCGAAGCTGCGGGTCTGTGCCAGTTCGATCGCCGAGTACTGCCGGTAGTGGTAGAAGCCCTCGCGCCCGCGGACATCGCCGAGGGCCGTGTCGGTGACGACGACTCCGGCGAGCCCTCGAGGTACGTCGAGCGGGGTTCCGCTGGTCATGGTCGGCATCTCTTCCTCCGTGAGCGTCCCGGTGGATCTCATCAATATTGATTCGACCATCTATAATTGACTTCAATCCTGTCAATGTTGATTGAATCAATATGGATACGGTTGGCGACATGAACGATCAAGCAGCACCCGGCGACGGCCCCGGTGCGACGGCCCCGCAGCGGCTCAGCACCCGGGAGACGGCTGAGCGCCTAGGTGTGAAGCCCGAGACGGTGTACGCCTATGTCAGCCGGGGTCAGCTGAGCAGCAGGCGCGCTCCCGGCGGACGCGGCAGCACGTTCGACGTCGCGGAGGTCGATGCGCTGGCCCGGCGCACGGGCCGCCGGGAGTCCTCGGCCGCCACCGGCGATCTGGTCTTCCGCACCGGCATCACCCTGATCGAAAGAGACCGCTACTACTTCCGTGGCGTCGACGCGACCGCACTGGCCAGGCAGTACGCCTACGAGGAGGTCGCCGAATGGCTCTGGACCGGAGATCTGCGGCCCGGCATCCGCTTCACGGCACCTGCTGAGGCGCTGGCTGCGGCACGCCGGGCGGTCGAAGCGCTGCCCGCGCACAGCGGCTCGACGGACCGGCTGCGGGTGGCCGTGATCGCCGCGGCGACCGCCGATCCGCTCCGCTTCGACCTCTCGCGCGAGGCGGTGCTCGCCAGTGCACGGAGCCTGATTCCGACCCTGGTCGGAGCGCTGCCCCTGACCTCGGACGCATCTTCGACGGGTGACGGATCCGAAGGGAGGGCGGACGGGAACGGGGCCGGGCTGGCACGGCGGCTGTGGCCGAAGCTCACTGCCCAGCCGGCCGACGAGCCGTCAGTTGCCGCGCTGGACACCGCCCTCGTCCTGCTGATCGACCACGATCTCGCGGCGTCGACACTGGCCGCCAGGGTCGCCGCATCCGCCCATGCCCATCCGTACGCGGTGGTCTCCGCGGGCCTGGGAGTCCTGGAGGGCCCACTGCACGGGGCCGCGAGCGGTCTGGCGCACCGAATGCTGACCGAGGTCCTGGAGCGGGGCAGCGCGGTACCGGTGGTCGCGGATCATCTCCGTACCGGACGCAGGGTCCCGGGGCTCGGCCACCGTCTGTACACCTCCGAGGACCCGCGGGCACAGACGTTGTTCGCCCTGCTCGCGAACGTCCCGCAGGCGGCCCCCGCGCTCGCCGCAGCGCGCGACGTGGTCACCACGACCGCCCGCCACGCACCCCTGCACGCCAATGTCGACCTGGCGCTCGCCGTGCTCTCGGTCTCCTCGGGCATGGCCGCGGAGGCGGGCGAGACGGTGTTCGCGGTGTCACGCACGGCGGGCTGGATCGCGCATGCGCTGGAGGAGTACGGGGAACGGCCGCTGCGTATACGCCCCAGTGGCCAGTACGGAGGCCCCCGTCCCCCTCAGCCGCCGCCCACCGCTACGGGTGGACCGATGCAATAGGCAGTCCGTACAACGCAAAATCGGGACGGTCAGCGAGAAGCGGTGCGCGGCGGCCGGGCGGTAGAGCCCCGCACCACCAGTTCCGGCTCGAAGAGCAGCTCGTCGGACGGCACAGTACGCCCCCCGATCTGCACGCAGAGCAGCTCGACGGCGGCGCGCCCCATGGCCTCGATCGGCTGTCGGACGGTGGTCAGCGGAGGCTCGGTGCAGTTCATGAAGGCCGAGTCGTCGTAACCGACGACCGAGACATCGGCGGGGACCGAAAGACCGCGACGGCGCGCGGCGCGCACAGCTCCGAGCGCGAGCGGATCGCTGGCGCAGATGATGCCCGTGACGCCCTGGTCGAGCAGGCGCATGGCGGCGGCCTGCCCACCCTCCAGCGAGAACATGGCCCGGGCCACCCACTCGTCCGGCACGGTGGTGCCCGACTCCCCGGCGATCGCGCGAGCGGCGGCCAGTTTGCGCTGCGAGGGGACGTGGTCGGAGGGGCCGAGTACCAGACCGATGCGCTCGTGGCCGAGCGAGACGAGATGGCGCCAGGCCTGTTCCACGGCGACGGAGTCGTCGCAGGAGATGCCGGGGAAGCCGAGATCGTCGATGGCCGCATTGATCAGGACGACCGGGATCCTGCGGTCGGCAAGCACCTTGTAATGGCCGTGCGGGGCGTCGGCCTGGTGGTAGAGCCCGCCGGCGAAGACCACGCCCGACACCTGCTGCTGAAGGAGCAACTCGACATAGTCGGACTCGGAGACGCCGCCCTTCGTCTGGGTGCACAGCACCGGGGTGAGCCCCTGCTGGGCGAGCGCGCCGCCGACGACCTCGGCAAAGGCGGGGAAGATCGGGTTCTGCAGCTCGGGCAGGACCAGGCCGACCAGCCGGGCCCGCTCGCCGCGCAACTGGGTCGGGCGCTCGTAACCGAGGACGTCGAGCGCGGAGAGGACGGCCTTCCGGGTGGCGTCGGAGACGCCGGGCTTGCCGTTGAGCACCCGGCTGACCGTGGCCTCGCTGACTCCCACCTTCTGCGCCACCTGAGCAAGTCGTCGCGTCATGTGCGCAAGATTAACGCAAGAAGTGCAAATGGATTACGTAAATATGGAAAGGAGGAGAATCCCGGAAAGCGAAAGGGAATTTCGGAAAGCGCCAGAATGTCCTCTACCGTTCATACGATGAGAGCCGCATCGCCCACCGCCAGGAGAGCACGCCGACTCGGCTGGCCGCAGCGGGTCTTCTCCCAGGTTCTGCTGATGCAGCTGGCCATCGCCACCGGTGTCACCGTACTCGCCACCGGCCTCTTCCTGGCACCCCTCAGCGCACAGCTCGATGATCAGGCGATGCGCCGTGCACTCGCCATCGCTCAGAGCACGGCGGCCCAGCCGCAGATCGCGCAGTCGCTGCTCTCCACGGCCCCGGCCCCCACCGGGCCCGTACAGACCGCGGCCGAGCGGATCAGACGCGCCACCGGCGCCGAGTACATCGTCGTCATGGACCGGCGCGGGGTGCGCTGGTCGCACACCGATACCGACCAGATCGGCCAGGTCGTTTCCACCGACCCGAGCGACGCGCTCGCCGGCCGGAACGTCATGGAGATCGACAGCGGCACGCTAGGCCGCTCGGCCCGCGGGAAGGTGCCTCTGCGCGACGGGACGGACCGCATCGTGGGCGCCGTCTCCGTCGGGATCGCGTACGACAGTGTCCGTGCCCGGCTCCTCGCGGCGATTCCCGGGCTGTTCGCCTACGCGGGCGGGGCGCTCGCTGTCGGGGCGTTGGCCGCCTATCTGATCTCCCGACGCCTCCAGCGGCAGACCCATGACCTCGCCTTCTCCGATATCTCCGCGCTGTTGACGGAGCGCGAGGCGATGCTTCACAGCATCCGGGAAGGGGTCGTGGCACTCGACCGGACCGGCCACATCCGGCTCCTGAACGACGAGGCGCAGCGGCTGCTCGGGCTCGGCCCCGATGCCGCGGGCCGCCCGCTCGACGCCGTGCTCGGCGAGGGGCGGACCGCCGATGTACTGGCCGGCCGGGTGGTCGGCGACGATCTGCTGACGGTGCAGGGCACCCGGGTCCTGCTCGCCAACCGGATGCCGACCGACGACGGCGGCGCCGTCGCCACCCTCCGCGACCGCACGGAACTCGAACATCTCGGCCGCGAACTCGACTCCACCCGAGGCCTGATCGACGCGCTGCGGGCCCAGGACCACGAGCACGCCAACCGGATGCACACCCTCCTGGGGCTGCTGGAGCTGGACATGCACGAGGACGCCATGGAGTACGTCACCGAGGTCGTCGGCGTCCACCGGGCAACGGCCGAGCAGGTCACCGAGAAGGTGCACGACCCACTGCTGGCCGCGCTACTGGTCGGCAAGGCCACGGTCGCGGCGGAGCGCGGTGTCGCGCTCCGCATGGCCCCCGGGACCCTGCTCCCGGACCGGCTGGTGGACCCTCGCGGGCTGGTCACCGTCGTCGGCAATCTCGTGGACAACGCACTGGACGCGGCGGCCGGAGCGGACGGCGCACTGATCGAGGTGGGCCTGCACGCCGAGGGCCGTACCGTGGTATTGCAAGTCCGCGACAGCGGCCCCGGGGTTCCGCCCGGGCAACGCGAATCGATCTTCACGGAGGGCTGGTCGACGAAGGAACTCCCGGCGCACGGCAAGCGCGGGCTGGGCCTTGCACTGGTGCGGCGGCTGGCGGAACGGCAGGGTGGCGGAGTCACTGTCGACGGGGCCGCGGACGGTGGTGCCGAGTTCACCGTCGTACTGCCGGAAGCCTTGGCCGTCCCGGAGATGACGGACCCTGAAATGACTGAACGGGAAATGACCGAACCGAAAACCGGCATCGCGGGAGAGGCTCAGTGATCGAGGTCCTGGTCGTGGATGACGACATCCGGGTCGCGAAGGTCAATGCGGCCTATGTCTCCAGGGTGCCGGGATTCCGGGTGACCGCCCAGGCGCACTCCGCCGCCGAAGCCCTCGCCACGATCGAGGAACAGCGTGTGGACCTGGTCCTGCTGGACCACTACATGCCCGACCGCAACGGTCTGACGATGGTGCGTGAGCTGCGCCGGCTCGGTCACCACACCGACGTGATCATGGTGACGGCGGCGCGCGACGTCGCCACCGTCCAGGAGGCCATGCGACATGGCGCGCTGCAGTACCTGGTGAAGCCGTTCACCTACGCGGGGCTGCGTACCAAGCTGGAGGCGTACGCGACTCTGCGCCACGCCCTCGAAGGCGGCGGCGAGGCGGAGCAGGGTGAGGTGGACCGGCTCTTCGGCGCCCTGTGGGCGGCGGGCGAACCCGACCTGCCCAAGGGCCACTCACCGACCACGGCGGAGCTGGTCAAACAAGCACTTCGGAGCGCCGAAGGGCCGCTCTCCGCACAGGAGATCGCGGAGAGCGCCGGGATGAGCCGGCAGACCGCCCAGCGCTATCTGAAGCTGCTGGAAAGGACCGGCAGAGTGCGGCTGACGCTGCGGTACGGCGAGACGGGCCGCCCGGAACACCGCTACACATGGTCCACCGGCGGGCAGGCCTGACAGATCCGGTCCGTACGGTGCACACGCGCGGCTACACCGCCCCTGCCCCGGTCAGCGCACGGACCTCGGTCTCCGCATGTTTGGCGGCGTCGGGCGGCTCGGTGGACGTGACCGTTCCGATCCAGCCGGCCAGGAAACCCAGCGGGATGGAGACGAGGCCGGGGTTCTCCAGGGGGAAGAGCTGGAAGTCGGCGCCGGGAAAGAGCGAGGTGGGGCTGCCGGAGACGACCGGGGAGAGCAGCACGAGCAGCACGGCGGGGATCAGCCCGCCGTAGACCGACCAGACCGCTCCCCGGGTGGTGAAGTTCCGCCAGAGCAGGGAGTACAGCAGCACGGGGAGATTGGCCGAAGCGGCGACGGCGAAGGCGAGCCCCACCAGGAACGCCACATTCAGGTCCTGGGCGACCAGACCGAGCCCGATGGCGGCAACCCCGATCCCCGCTGCGGCGACCCGGGCCACGGTGACCTCGCTGTACTGCTTGGAGCCAGGACGCCTGAGCGAGGCATAGAGGTCATGGGCCACAGAGGCGGACGAGGCGAGGGTGACCCCCGCGACGACGGCAAGGATGGTCGCGAAGGCGACGGCGGCGACCACGGCGAACAGAATCGTTCCCCCGGTGGATCCTTCGCCACCGCCGAGGACCAGGGCCAGCAGCGGAACCGCTGTGTTCCCCGCGGGATTCGACGCTCGTACCTCCGCCGAGCCGACCAGTGCCGCCGCCCCGAATCCAAGCACGATCGTCATCAGGTAGAAGCTGCCGATGAGCCCGATGGACCAGACGACCGAACGGCGGGCCGCACGGGCGGTGGGCACGGTGTAGAACCTCGACAGGATGTGCGGCAGCCCCGCCGTACCGAGTACCAGGGCCAGGCCCAGGCTGATGAAGTCGATGCGTGCCGTCCAGTATCCGCCGTACCGGAGGCCGGGCGAGAGGAACCGTCTCCCATGCCCGCTCCGTTCGGCGGCGGAGTTGAGCAGGGCATTGAAGTTGCCATGGAAGTGGACCAGGACGAGCACGGCGAGCACGACCGCTCCCGCCATCAGCAGAACGGCCTTGACGATCTGGATCCAGGTGGTGGCGCGCATCCCTCCGAGCGATACGTAGATCACCATGAGCGCCCCGACACCGATGACGGTCCAGGAGCGGGCGGCGCTGCTCGTACCGCCGAGAAGCAGGGCGACCAGGCTGCCCGCACCCACCATCTGCGCGACGAGATAGAGCACGGAGACGGTGACGGACGAGGTGCCCGCGGCGATCCGGACCGGGCGCTCCGCCATCCTCGCCGCCACCACATCGGCGAGCGTGAACCGGCCGCAGTTGCGGACCAGTTCGGCGACCAGGAGCAGGACGACGAGCCAGGCGACGAGGAACCCGACCGAGTAGAGCATGCCGTCGTAGCCGAAGAGGGCGATCAGACCGGAGATCCCGAGGAAGGACGCGGCCGACATGTAGTCGCCGGCGATGGCGAAACCGTTCTCCATGGGGGAGAACAGTCGGCCGCCCGCATAGAACTCCTCTGCCGAGCCGTGCCGGTTACGACTCACCCAGGTGGTGATGGCAAACGTCACTGCGATGAAGGCGCTGAACAACAGGAGCGCCAAGGTCTGGTGGTTCCCGTTCAACGCCCGATCCCCCGCGTCATCTCCTGTGTCTCCCAGCGCAGATCGAGTGCGGCCCGGTCCCTGCGCAGTCGTGCGTGACGTGCGTACGCCCCGGTGAGAAGGAACGTCGTGAGGAACTGTCCGAGCCCCGCGACCATCGCGACATTGACCGCTCCGGCCACCGGACGGGCCATCAGCCCGGGTGCGGTGACCGCCGCGACGACATAGGCGAGATACCAGACGAGGAAGGCGAGGGTGGCGGGGATGACGAACCGCCGGTACCGACGGCGCACTTCCTGGAAGGCCTCGCTGCGCTGGACTTCCAGATAGATGTCGGCCGCACTGTGGCCGCGCTGCGGGTCAGCGGGCCCGGGTGGTCCGGCGGGAGCGAAGCTCCCCGCACCGTCCAGCTCGCCCCATCCGGAGGCCAGCACGTCGTCCCACGGGTCGTCGAGTCGCATCGCTGCGGCCTCGTGCCCTGCTTCCTTCTCCACCGAACAACTCCCCTTGTCCACGGACCACTTCGGCCGCATATCCAAGAATGGGCAGATCGGGAAGATCCCGGGCATTCATTCGCCGGTCTTCACCACTTCAGGTGAAGGTTGACCCGGGCGGCTGTGCGAGGCCCCGAACGTACGCATAGCGAACGGCCTGTGCCCGGTCGCGTACCCCGGCCTTGGCGAAGAGGTTGTTGATGTGGCTTTTCACGGTGGCCTGCGAAATGTGCAGCCTGCGGGCGATCTCCAGGTTGGACAGACCCTCCGCGATCAGAACCAGCACTTCCAGCTCACGTGGTGTCAGACCGTCGGGCAGTTGGGGATCGGGGGCCGAACCGGGCGGCGGGGGCTGCGTGGTGACGCGCTCCAGCAGACGGCGCTGCACGGAAGGCGAGAGCCCGGCCTCGCCCGACAGCACAGCCTGGATGGCCCGCACGATCTCATCGCCCCCGGCGTCCTTGGTGAGATAGCCCCGGGCTCCCGCCTGCAACGCGGGGAAGAGCGAGTCGTCATCCGCGAATGTCGTGAGCACCACCACCTGGGTTCCCGGATACTCCTTGCGGATCCGCCGTGTTGCCTCCGCCCCGTCGCAACGGGGCATCCGCAGATCCATCAGAACCACGTCGGGGGCCAGCTCGGCCACGAGCGCGACGGCCTCTTCACCGTCCTTCGCCGAACCGACCACCTCGATTCCGGGCAGCATCCCCAACAGCATCACGATTCCTTCGCGCACCACCGACTGGTCATCGGCGACCACGACCCGCGCGTTCACGCGGGCACCCGCAGACTCACCACGAAACCCTCCTCCCCGGGACCGGCCTCCAGCGTCCCGCCCATCAGCTCGGCCCGCTCCCGCATCCCCAGCAGACCGTATCCGGAGCCACTGACGGCGAGTTCCTCCTCGTGTCCGTGCCCGCCCGAGTCCCGGACCTCCAAGGCGATTTCGTCCGGCAGATACTCCAGCCGTACGAGGACCCTGGCCCCCGGTGCGTGCTTGCGCACATTGGTCAAGGCCTCCTGCGCCACCCGCCGGACCGTCTGCGACGCCTCAGCGGTCAGCGTCCGCTGTTCCCCCGACACGCTGACCTCGGCAGGCTCCGCGGCCACCAGCTGCCGCAGGAAATCCTCCACCGGGGACACCTCCCCCCGGAGCGCCGATAGAGCCTGCCGGGTCTCCGCAAGCCCCTCCCGCGCCATGGAGCGTGCCGCCACCACCCGCTCGAGTACCCGGTCCCGGAACTCCCCCGCGGGCTCCCGCTCGATCAGCAGTCGCGCCGCCTCCAGATGTACCAGCTGCGCCGAGAGGCTGTGAGCGAGCACATCGTGGATCTCCCGGGCGATCCTGGCCCGCTCGTCCAGGGCAGCCGTCTCGGCCTCGGCCGCACGGGCCGCCCGCTCCTGCGCGAGAAGTCTCTGGGCGCTGCCGCGGGCCTCGGCATCCAGTCTGATCACGTAGCCCGCCAGGGAGAGGCCCGCTGTGGTCATGGCCATGGTCAGCCAGCCGTCAGTGTTGACGGCGGCGTATGCGCCGAGTGCGACGGCCGTGGTCGGGAGACCTGCCGCGAGCGGCAACCTCTCCAGCGCGGCGACCGCGCAACCGCACCACAGGATCACAGCGGGCACACCGGCGCCGGTCTGTCGCGCAACGAGTGCCGCCACCATCAGCAACGCCAGAAGTCCCAGCGACGGCCACAGCCGGTGTTCCAGGCTGGTCCGGAAGAACGCCCACGCGGCAACCGCACAGCCCAGAACGCCCACCAGCCCGAGCGCGACTTCCCAGGGCCCGAACCGCCCGCCGGTGAATGTGCCCCAGAACATGGCGGTGAGCAGACCCAGTCGGATGGACCAGGCGATCGCCGCCCGTGGGCGGGCGCGGCTCACCCGCGAGAGGGCTTCCCTGGACGGCCAACTCGTCCAGATCGTGCGAGTCACACGCGGTCCTTCCACGCCGGCTGCGACGACATCCCGTCGGCAGAGCCACCGTACGCCGGACGCATCTGCGCGGCCCGCCACATCAGCACACCACTGCGCACCGCCAACGTGACCGCGAGAGCCGACAGCAGTGCGGCGCTGCCCTGATGTATACCCATCAGCGCGGCAGCCCCGTAGAGGGCCGCCCGCAGCGCCAGTCCCCCTGTCCAGACGAAGACGGTGGCCTTGGTGCCCTTGCTCCACAGCGAGCCGTCCGCCTCGCGCCACAGCCGAGAGGTCCAGCCCCAGCCGGCGCCGGTCACCAGCCCCACCGCCAGCTCTGCGCCCAGGACCGCCACGGAGAGCGCCTCGTGACGCGGATCCACCAGCCCGGGCTCGCGCAGCGACATGACGAGGAGAATGCCCGGCAGGATCCACCAGCGCTTGTCGTCGGAGATCCGCCCTGCCGAGCACTGGCGGACCACGACAACAGCGATGACGGCGACGATCACCAGGACATTGACAAGCCCCGACATGGCTGCCTCCGAGATGCGGGAAGGTTGAACGCCTTCGACGCTACGGAAACGATCAGGTCAAGGGATCGGCTCAGGGGTTGATCCTGGGTGGAGTCGCCGTCTCCACCCAGGGGTGGAGACGGCGACGCTCAGGCGTCGATGCGTGAGCGGTCCAAGGTGGCGGCCGAGCTGGTGATGAACTCCTTGCGCGGCGCCACCTCATTGCCCATCAGCAGATCGAAGACCTGCTCGGACGATTCCAGGTCGCCGATGTTGATCCGCCGCAGTGTGCGGTACCGAGGGTCCATCGTGGTCTCCGCCAGCTGGTCGGCGTCCATCTCGCCCAGACCCTTGTAGCGCTGGATCGAGTCCTTGTACCGGATGTTCTTCCGCTGCAATTCCAGCAGCCGCTGACGCAGCTCGCCGTCGGAGTACGTGTAGATGTACTTGTCCTGGCCCTTCTTGGGCTGAACAAGCTCGATCCGGTGCAGCGGGGGCACAGCGGCGAAGACCCGACCTGCCTCGACCATGGGCCGCATGTAGCGCTGGAACAGCGTCAGCAGCAGAATGCGGATGTGCGCGCCGTCGACATCGGCGTCCACCAACAGGACGATCTTCCCGTAGCGAGCGGCGTCGATGTCGAAGGTCCGCCCCGACCCGGCTCCTATGACCTGGATGATCGCACCGCATTCGGCGTTCTTCAGCATGTCCGAGACCGACGCCTTCTGGACATTGAGGATCTTGCCCCGGATCGGCAGCAGTGCCTGGAACTCGCTGTTCCGGGCGAGCTTGGCCGTACCGAGCGCGGAGTCGCCCTCGACGATGAAGAGCTCGCTGCGGTCCACGTCGTCGCTGCGGCAGTCGGCGAGCTTCGCCGGCAGCGAGGAGGACTCCAGCGCTGTCTTGCGGCGCTGTGCGTCCTTGTGCTGGCGGGCCGCGATGCGGGTGCGCGCGGCCGCCACGGCCTTGTCCAGGACCGCCCTGGCCTGGGCCTTGGCATCGCGCTTCGTCGAGGTCAGGAACGCCTTGAGTTCCTTGGCCACGACGTTGGCGACGATCCGGTTGGCCGCCGAGGTGCCGAGCACCTCCTTGGTCTGGCCCTCGAACTGCGGCTCCGCCAGTCTCACGGTGACGACCGCGGTGAGACCCTCCAGTGCGTCGTCCTTGACGATGTCGTCCTCGGCGACGCGGAGCATCTTGGCGGAGCGCAGCGCCTCGTTCACCGTCTTGGTCACGGAGCGTTCAAATCCGGTCACATGGGTGCCACCCTTGGGGGTGGCGATGATGTTGACGAAGGACTTGAGGTTGGTGTCGTATCCGGTGCCCCAGCGCAGGGCGATGTCGACAGCGAGTTCACGGGTGACCTCGGTCGCCGTCATGTGTCCGCGCTCGTCCAGGACCGGCACGGTCTCCTTGAACGTGCCCTGACCGGTCAGGCGCAGGACGTCGCAGACCGCCTTGTCCTGGGCGAGGTACTCGCAGAATTCACTGATTCCGCCGTCGAAGCGGAAAGTCTCCTCGGTCTTGCCCTCGCCGTCGAGAGCACGCTCGTCACGGACGACGATCGTGAGGCCGGGGACGAGGAAGGCCGTCTGCCGCGCCCGCTGGTGGAGCGTCTCCAGGTTGAGTTTGGCGTCCTTGAGGAAGATCTGCCGGTCCGCCCAGTAACGCACCCTGGTGCCGGTGCGCGCCTTCGGCACCCGCTTGCCCTTGAGCAGGCCGTTGGCCGGGTCGAACGGGCTGTCAGGCCCCTGCTCGGTGAAGATCCCCGGGACTCCGCGCCGGAAGCTGATCGAGTGGGTCGCGCTGTTGCGGTCGACCTCGACGTCCAGCCGGGCGGAGAGCGCGTTGACCACGGAGGCGCCGACGCCGTGCAGACCGCCCGACGCGGCGTACGAGCCGCCGCCGAACTTTCCACCGGCGTGCAGCTTGGTCAGCACGACTTCGACGCCGGACAGGCCCGTCTTGGGCTCGACGTCGACGGGGATGCCGCGACCGTTGTCCCGGACCTCCACGGAATTGTCCTCGTGGAGGATGACCTCGATGTGATCGCAGTAGCCACCAAGAGCCTCGTCGACCGAGTTGTCGATGATCTCCCAGAGGCAGTGCATGAGACCGCGGCTGTCGGTGGACCCGATGTACATCCCGGGACGCTTGCGAACCGCTTCGAGCCCCTCGAGTACGAGCAGGTGCCGCGCGGTGTAGTTGGAACCGTCTCGGTCTGCTCCGGTCAGCAGCGCAGTGGACGGCACGGACGTATCGGCGGTCACGCGGTTCGCTCCTCGCTGAATTTCATTTGAGGCCCAGTCGGTAACGGGCTCGGCTTCGGTCGCCGCTGAGAGGGTACCGAGGCCTGGTAGAGCGGATGTAACGCCACCCTCCGAGAACCCTCACACTAGTCCAGCCTCGCATACACGTTCGATCCCTCGTATGAGTGACGTGAACATCACGTTCCCTTCCAGGCATGAACCATTTAGGCTCCGGGCACGTCCTCATGAACAAACCGGCAAGCCAGCCGGGAGGATCCACCAAGACAAGCAACGCGAAACCGTAGCGCTACGCAATACGGCACATTCGCCGCGAACCGGCAACAGACAGCCATCTTGAGAAGAAGTTTCGAAGAAAAGCCACGAGCGGGAACGTTTTCGGCCTGGTTGGATGTTGACCCTGGTACGACAGCTCGTCGAGCTAGAGAAGAGGCGACGTGACTACTGTTCTGACCCCCGCGAGCCCGCTGACCGCAGCAGACCGCTGTGACCGTTGCGGCGCCCAGGCATATCTGCGCGTCGTCCTGATCAGCGGCGGTGAACTGCTCTTCTGCGCCCACCACGGTCGCAAGTTCGAGCCGGAACTCAAGAAGATCGCCGCGGAAATACAGGATGAGACGGACCGGCTGACGGCCGTGCAGGCCCAAGCCGCCGAAGAGGAACAACACTGACACCTCGCATCCACGACGAGCCAGGGTCGGGTCCCAGACCTGACGGCGGGCGGCTTCCCGAATGGGGAGCCGCCCGTTCTCGTACCCGCAGTGATGTCGTTCAGCTGCCGCCCGGCATCCAGCCGATCGCAGCGGAGATCCGCGTGTACACGCCGGGGCTCCCGACCCGGGCGCAGCCGTTCCCCCAGGACACCAGCCCGATGAGCCGCCCACGGGCCACCAGCGGCCCGCCGCTGTCGCCCTGGCATGCGTCGTGCCCACCCAGCAGTTCGCCCGCGCAGAGCATCGCCGAGGCGTCGTACGTACCGTCTCTGCCGCCCGGGTAGGCCTGCCGGCACAGACTGTCCGGCAGGACGCTCACTTCGGCGGAGCGGAGTGATGACGCATAGTCGCTGTTGCCGGTCGTGTCACCCCACCCGTAGACGACGGCGCCGGTACCCGGCTCGTATGCCGCGTCACCGGATTCAGCCATCGGGATCACGCTCTTGGCGGGCAGCTCGTCGGCCAGGGTGAGCACCGCCAGATCCCCCGCGTTCGTGGTGGGGTCGAACCTCGGATTGCTCCACACCGCCTGTACCGGTGTCTCCTGCCCTCCGGTCCCGCGCAGGGCGTCCCGGCCGGAGATGACCCGCAGATCGCGCACCTCGCCGACGTCGACGCCGAGCGCCTCTCGGCTCAGGCAGTGCGCAGCGGTCAGTACCTTCTTCGGCGCCACCACGACACCGCCGCAGAACTGCCCGGCGCGCGTCTCTCCGAACCGGTCCCGGCTGGACAGTGCCACAACCCAGGGGCTGTCCTTGATGTGTGCGGGCTGGCCACCGATGACGATGCTGTCCGAGACAGCCGCAGCGGGGGATCCGAGCGCTATCGCAGCCGTGGCGGCAACAAGGGCGAACACCTCGGCCATGGCGCGAAAAACTGTACGGGACATGCACACTCCTGACTCTGTGGTGAACCATTCCCACCCAGAGTCATCCGACCCGTCGCCGACCGCACCCGCAGATAGGCCGAAGGCCCGGCTCCCCACGGGATCCGGGCCCTCGGTCTGTGCACTCCTGCGACCTAGTCGAGGTAGTCGCGCAGCACCTGCGAACGCGACGGATGGCGCAGCTTCGACATGGTCTTCGACTCGATCTGACGGATGCGCTCGCGTGTCACGCCGTAGACCTTGCCGATCTCGTCCAGCGTCTTCGGCTGCCCGTCGGTGAGACCGAAGCGCATTGACACCACGCCCGCCTCACGCTCGGAGAGCGTGTCGAGCACCGAGTGCAGCTGCTCCTGAAGGAGCGTGAAGCTGACCGCGTCGGCCGGGACGACCGCCTCGGAGTCCTCGATCAGGTCACCGAACTCGCTGTCCCCGTCCTCACCCAGCGGGGTGTGGAGGGAGATCGGCTCACGACCGTACTTCTGGACCTCGATGACCTTCTCGGGGGTCATGTCGAGTTCCTTCGCCAGCTCCTCCGGAGTGGGCTCGCGGCCCAGGTCCTGGAGCATCTGACGCTGCACACGGGCGAGCTTGTTGATGACCTCGACCATGTGCACCGGGATGCGGATGGTGCGGGCCTGGTCGGCCATGGCGCGGGTGATCGCCTGACGGATCCACCAGGTGGCATACGTGGAGAACTTGTAGCCCTTGGTGTAGTCGAACTTCTCGACCGCGCGGATCAGACCGAGGTTGCCCTCCTGGATGAGGTCCAGGAAGAGCATGCCGCGGCCGGTGTAGCGCTTGGCCAGCGAAACCACGAGACGGAGGTTGGCCTCCAGCAGGTGGTTCTTGGCGCGGCGGCCGTCCTCGGCGATGATCTCCAGTTCGCGCTTGAGCTTCGGCGCGAGTTTGTCGGAGTTCGCCAGCTTGTCCTCGGCGAACAGACCGGCCTCGATGCGCTTGGCGAGCTCGACCTCCTGTTCGGCGTTGAGGAGGGGAACCTTGCCGATCTGCTTCAGGTAGTCCTTGACCGGGTCGGCGGTGGCGCCGGCGACGGCGACCTGCTGCGCAGGTGCGTCGTCCTCGTCGTCGTCGGAGAGGACGAAGCCCTTGTTCTCGCCCTCGCCCTCCTCTTCCTCGCCCTTGCCGGCCTTTACTTCTTCGGCCGCCTCGTCGCCGTCGAGGAGCTCGTCGTCCTGCTTTCCGGACTTCTTCGTTGCGGTCTTCTTGGCCGCCGTCTTCTTCACGGCGGTCTTCTTGGCAGCCGTCTTCTTGGCTGCCACCTTCTTCGCAGGGCCGGCCGCGGCAGCGTCGTCAGCCACCACGTCCACGGTCTCTGCCGACGGGGCGGCAGTGGCCGCGACGGTCCTGGTCACGGTCGTCTTGGCCGCGACAGTCTTGGTGGCGGTGCGCTTGACCGGGCTCTTTGCTGCGACGCTCTTGCGGGCACGCTTTGACGGCTCCGCGGCACTGACCATCAGCGTCACACCCTCTTCCTCGAGGATCTGGTTGAGGCTGCGCAGAACATTCTTCCACTGGGTTGGCGGAATCTGGTCAGCCTCGAAGGCCCGACGCACGTCATCGCCGGCGATCTGCCCATCAGCCTTTCCCCGCTCGATGAGCGCCATCACAGACTCGGACTCGGCGATCTCCGGCGGGAGCGTACGGGATGTGCTGGCCGACACGAACAACCTCTCGGAACGATGGAAACGGCTTCCGGCCCGGCCCTGGAGAGGGCTGGAGCCGACGACCGTCGGGCTGGGAATGTACCGACGGCGCGGGTTTGGCCTCAGAACTGCACAGCGCACTGAACGGCTGCTGTATTCCTTCCGCGGCGGTCACCTCTTAAGTCATCGCACTGTTTCGAGGAGTGTTACGCCCAATCCGCGTGGCCCGAGTCACACCTCATTTGCGACGAACGTGACCAGAGGTACCATCCCCCCACAATTGTGCCGCCGGACCACTGGGGCCCGGCGACACGTGCTTCGTACACCCTGGCCGTGTTGCGCTCAGTGCTCGCGGGGCGCGGGCACCACCCGCTCCACCTCGGGGTGGACGACGAGCAGTTGACGCATGGCAGCTTCGGCACCCGCCGAGTCGCCGGATGCGAGGGCATCGACGATCCGGGCATGGTGGCCGAGGGATGTCTCGCTGGGGCGGTCGCAGCCCGTGACCGGACCGCCCGAGACCTGCAGGGCCGCCGAGACGATGCCGGAGAGGTGCTCAAGCATGCGATTGCCCGCCGCCTGGATGAGCAGGGAGTGGAACTCCGCGTCGGCCCGGGAGCAGGTGATCCCGTCGCCCTGTCCGAGCGCGTGCCCCATGATCTCGACCATGTCACTGAGGCGCTGCTGAATATCCTCACGGCCGTGACCTGCGGCGAGACGGGCAGCGAGCGGCTCGATCGTCCACCGGAGCTCCCCCAGCTCACGGCGCTGATCCTCGCGCTGAGGACCGAAGGCACGCCACTCGATGATGTCAGGGTCCAGCAGATTCCAGTCACTGACGGGGCGGACCCGGGTACCCACATTGGGCCGGGCGCTGACCAGGCCTTTGGCCTCAAGAACACGCAGTGATTCACGTACGACGGTGCGGGAGACCTCGAAACGCTGACCGATCTCTTCCGGCACGAGGGGGCGGTCGGCGCCCAGATCACCGGAGACGATCATCTGGCCCAACTGCTGAACGAGTTGGCCGTGGAGGCCACGGCCACGGCTGGCCGAGCCTCGTCGGCTCGCCCGGCCGAGCTCGGCATCGGGACCGTCCCAGGAGCGAAGAGCGGCACGCTCGCCGGCCGGCGCCTCCGCATACGGGTAGCGGTCGAGTTCACCCGGACCGGCGAGGCCGGAGTCGGCGGAGCGGGCGGCGGTCATCATGGTGTGCGCAAGGGTACTCACGCATCCTTTGTCGGCGCGGCCCAGCCGACCCTTGAGGTCTTTGGTGAAAAGCACACGAAAGGGTGATCGGCACCCACCCCCCAATTGACGCCTTATTGGTTGAAATCGGGCATCTTCAAGGAAGTTGTGAGGCTCCGAGCGATCTGCCACCACCCTGCGATCACCAACGGACCCTGCCGCGAAGGCTGGTGAACAGATACGCACAGATCAGGACCGACAACGACAACGACAACGCAGCCCCCACCGGGTGTGCCACCACGCGCACGACAGCTGCCACCCATCGGTCCGTCTCCTGCGGCCAGCGCGGCCACACCAGCTCGCGGAGCCTGGCTGGAAGCCCGACGACCGGACGAGAGGCCGGCCCCGTCAGCAAGCCCTGGACAATCGGCACGACGAGCACAGGAACGGCAAGTACCGCAGCGATACCGGCCGTCGTCGCTCTGAAGACTCCGGCGGCCAGGAGGCCCGCCCAGGCGCAGCCCACGGTCAGCCCCGCCCAACTCGCACTCAGATATACCGAATTCGAAGGAACCCTGATCTCGTTGCCGTACACGAGGTGAAGGGCTTCGGCGGAGGCCAGCACGACAGCCAGAGCGAGCACCAGGGCGACGCCCGCTGACACCACGAGCTTGGCAAGAAGCAACCCCAGGCGGTGGGGAACGGCGCCTCGACCCGCCGCCAACGCGGGGTAGCGGAACTCGTCGCCGAACGAGAAGGCACCGAGCAGTCCGGCCCCGACCGCTGCGGGCGGCAGTGGCAGCAGCGACGGCCAGGCCGCCAACACCTTCGGCAGCTGAGCATGGCCGGAGCGGGCGAGTAGGACGGAAATCCCGATCGAGGCGACCAGAACAGCACCCACGATCAAGGTTGTTGTCCTGACCCCGAGGAGGCGGCGCAGTTCGTATCGCAGCGGGTGGAGCGGGCCACGGGGCGGTCGGCGCCGGATCGGCGGCGAGAGTTCCGGACCGGCTGCCCGCGCGGCCGGTCGAGGTTCGACTTGCCCTTCGCCTTCGCCGACAGCGGGGTCTGCGGCATCTGCAGGTTCTGTGGGACCGATGTCGGCGACCTCGTCGGCGAGCCGGTGCACCGGGAGCCCGTGCCGGAATGCCGCGTCGCCGATCTCCGCGCAGGTGGAGCCGTACACGGAGAGGAGGCTGCTTGCTTCGGCGACCACCTCGACCGAGCGCCTGGCCGCTCGGGCCTCGCGGCTGACGACGGCGGCAAGGCGAGCTGCGTGGGGGCTACGGACCGCGACCCGGGGGCGGAGTCGGGTCCGGGAGAAGTCCCTGACGCTCTGGTCGGCGATCAGACGTCCGCCGTCGATGGTGACCACATGGTCGGCTGCTCGCGCGGCCTCCTTGGGATCGGTCGTGGTGTACAGAACGGTCCCGCCCTGGGCGGCATGGGCCTGCAGCAGCCCGTGCAACCAGCACTCCTCGCGCGGAGAGAGACCTTCTACGGGGTCGTCGAGGATGAGCGTGTGCGGGTCGCCGAGCAGCGCCGAAGCGAGGGCGAGGAGGCGGTCCATGCCGAGCGAGAGTGTGCCGATGCGCTGGTCCCGGAGTCCGGCAAGACCGACGGCCTCGAGCAGTTCGTCGGCCCGGGACGCCGGTACGCCTGCGGCGGCGCAGAGCATGCGGAGTTGGCCGCGAACGGTACGGGCGGGGTGACCGGGCACGTCCCCGAGGAGTACGCCCACCTCACGCACGGGGTGCGGGATGTGGTGCAACGGTCTGCCCCGGAAGTAGGTGATCCCCCGCCCCGAGTCGAGTTCGAGCATCAAGCGGAGGGCTGTGGTCTTGCCCGAGCCGGGGGCGCCCAGAAGTGCGGTGACG
Organism: Streptomyces sp. NBC_01224; assembly: GCF_036002945.1. Lineage (NCBI taxonomy): Bacteria > Bacillati > Actinomycetota > Actinomycetes > Kitasatosporales > Streptomycetaceae > Streptomyces > Streptomyces sp. NBC_01224. Next base: position 2,388,410 of record NZ_CP108529.1, read on the forward strand.
CGGCCGGGCCGGGCTTCGAAGGTGAGATCGTCCACGGCGGCCGGAAGGCCACGGCGGCGGGCGCTGGTGAGTCCGATGGCCTGGAGCATCGCTTCTCTCGCGGAAGATGAGACCGCTCGGCGGCAGGGAGGGTACCGCAGCAAGATAACGCGACATATCCGACTTTTTGCGCAGGGTCGACCTTGCGGGCGTTCCGCAAGGTCAGACTTCTGGCCTCAGCATCGGCGGGTTGAGCACCGTGGCCGCACCGGCCCGGAAGAGCTGGGCAGGGCGGCCGCCCTGCCGAGTAGTCGTCCCACCGGCAGGCACCAGGAAGCCGGGCGTGCCTGTCACCTTGCGGTGAAAGTTCCGCGGGTCGAGAACCACGCCCCACACCGCCTCGTACACCCTCCGAAGCTCACCGACCGTGAAAGCCGGCGGGCAGAAAGCGGTGGCCAGGGAGGAGTACTCGATCTTGGAACGCGCCCGTTCGACGCCGTCGGCAAGGATCTGCGCATGATCGAAGGCCAACGGGGCCTGGTTTTCGCCCTCATGGCCGAAGCCACCCTCCGGTCCGAGCAGATCCTCAACAGGCGCCCAACGCGCACTGTTCGCATCGCCACCCGCCCGGGGGGCCGGAAGGTCAGGGGCCAGAGCGAGGTGAGCGACGCTGACAACCCTCATCCGGGGGTCACGCCCGGGGTCGCCGTAGGTGGCGAGCTGTTCGAGATGGGCGCCGTTGCCCACCGCCGGGGCTGCAGGATCCTGGGCGCACAGGCCGGTCTCCTCGACGAGCTCGCGTGCTGCTGCGGCTCCGAGATCCTCATCGGCTTTGACGAACCCGCCGGGCAGCGCCCATCGGCCCTGGAACGGCGGCTCACCGCGGCGTACCACCAGCGCGCAGAGCGCATGACGGCGCACCGTGAGCACGACCAGGTCGACGGTGACAGCGAAAGGCGGGAAGGTCGACGGGTCGTAGGGCGGCATGCGGCGATCATAGTCGTCTGCCTGACGATAAACACTCCCTTCGCCGTGCTCTTCGTCCGTCAGGACGCCAGATTCCTCGCTGTGGCCCCGGCCCGCTCACCGGCCGGAAATCTTCAGGGCGTCGGCCATGGACGCCCTGAAGATCACCGAGTCCGCGCACCATGGCGACTCCTGCCGGCAGTCCCCGCAGCATGGAGATCGAACCGCGGTCGGCTTTTGAGTCGGCACCGACTTCACCGCAGTGGGCCGTGTACCCCCTCAAACCGGTGTCGCACGGAGCACCGGCCGCCCTCACAGCCTCCGGCGACGACCGTCGACGACGACAGCCCGGGCGCTGCCGGCCCCCGTCAGGGGCGGAGCGACAAGGCACGAGGATCACCGACCGCTCCTGGACCCGCGACGGCTGGGGGAGGCTTGCCCTGGCCGGCGTCGGGTGGTTGCCGTTTCGGGGCGGGCGGAACCGGATGGGGTCTTCCTTCGCCGTGCGGCGGTCGGGCGTGCCGCGCGGGACCGCGTGCTCCGGTCCGTACGGTGGCCGCGACGGCCCGTACGAGCACTGCGCTCCCGCCGTAGACAGCGACGCAGCGTCTCCGGATCAAGGCCTTGGTTGCACGCCTCATGGAGAAGTTGAGCAAAGGTGTACCCGGGATCCACCCGCAGGGCGAGACCCAGCGCGACCCGCGCGCCCGGTTCATCGCCCGTCGACCAGGAGACCCACCCGGCCAGGGTCAGCGGCGCCGCGGCGTGCTCCTCGTACGGTGCGACGCAGCGACGGGACAGCGCCCGCCAGAGTCGCAACGCGGAATCGGCTTCGGGCCCTTCCATCCATTCGGCCGCCTTGTCACGGGTTTCCCGGTCCTGCAGACCGAGGATCACCGCAGCGGCCTCGTCATGGCTGATCAGCCGGTCGTCATTGATGTCCGACGCGGAGGACACCGTAACCGGCGCCTCCATGAGGCGTTTCATGAGCCTTCGGGCAAGCCCCAAGGTCTCTCGGGCCACGTCCTTGCGTCCCACCTCGTCGAGGATCTTCGGCACCAGCTCGGCCCCGGCCGAGTCGAGTGCCCGTTGCTGTTCTGCAGCCACCGTCGTGTTCAGGGGTGCAAGCCTGGCCTCCATCTCCCGAAGCGTTCCGCGCACCTGAATGCCCGCGTATGCGGCGGCAGCCGCCATCACCGAGGTACCGGGCAGAGCCAGCTGGTTTCCTTCGACCGGGCAGCATCGCTCGTCCGGGCAGCAGTACGACCAGTACCGGCCGGCAGAGATGCAGAGCGCTTCGAGTACGGGTACGTCGAACGCACCACAGGCCGTACGCAAACGCTGGGCAAGGGGCTTCAGCCGCTCCATGATCTGACTGCCGCTCTCACCTTCGGCAGGATCCTGGCAGAGGAAGATGACGATCGCGTCAGGGCGCTCCCCACGCCGCTCGCTCCCCTTAATCAGGCACTCGGCAAGCTGCTCGGCGACGGGTGGCCATTCTTGAGGTGACTGCGGGATGCCGAGCCTGAGCCGCCCGCCGAAACGGCCCCGGCCGCCGTGCAGGGCGACCATGACCACGCTGTCGTTCGGGTGGAACCCCATGAGATACGGGAGGGCATCGGCAAGTTCGGCAGGCCCCCGCAGAGTGATCTGCTGCTCGTCGGCCGGACCGGTGGATTCGTGGTGCTGATTCATGGCATGACCGTCCCGCGGGCGGCCGAATTCCGCGACCCCTGTGGATAACTTTATCCACAGGGCAGCGGGGCCGTTCGCGGTTTGTCGTAGCCATCGGGTTGCATGGGGCATGACCAACGCAGACCGCGCAGAGCTCAGGGCTTCAGCTGATTCCGTACTTGCCCGACTCGTCGGGGACACCTCAGGCGCTGCAAGGCTGCGGGAGGAGCAGTGGCGAGCAGCAGCACATGACATCCGGCGCGCACGAAGGCGTCCGCCATCGCCAGGCCCAAACCACGCGCGGCGCCGGTGACGCACACGGACCTGCCGCTCAGGTCGGGGTAGATCGCCGCTTCGGTCGTCATGTTCCGCTCCGCTCCCACTCGCTGTACCGCGTTCTCCACCGTTGTTCTCGTGTGTGCTCAGGCCATGTGCATGCGGCCGTTCACATGGATGACCTCGCCCGCACGAAGCTCGCCGCGGGCGAGCACAAGATGGCGACGACGGAGGCCACTTCCTCCGGCCTGCCCGGTCGGCCGAGGGGGTGGCGGAGAGAGCGGTGTCACCGCGGGTGGCGACGTAGTCGCGGGTCATGGAGGTCTCGATGATTCCGGGCGAGACCATGTTGATCCGTGCCCTGGAGCCGAGTTCCCAGGTGAGGCTGCGGGAGAAGGCGTCCAGTGCGCCCTTGGTCGCCGAGTAGTGCGCGTGCCGGACGCTGCCGCGGTGACCGGCCATGGAGGTCAGATTGACGATGCTGCCGTCCTCTTTGAGGTGGGGGCAGGACGGCGCGGGTGAGGTAGAAGACACCGTTGAGGTTGACCGAGATAACCGCGTTCCACTGCTCGTCAGTCATGTCGGCGACGGCCTGTTCGGGATAGATCCCGGCAGCGGGTACGAGGAAGTCGACCGAGCGTCGTCCAGCCCCTGCTGTTCAACTTCCCCGCCACTCGGCTCGCGGGCAAGACCCTCGCGGGCGGCCTGGCACTGCTCAACACCATCGGCATCACCAGCGGCTTCGTCGGCCCCTACATCATGGGCTACACCGAAGACGCCACCGGCAACCATCTGTCCGGCCTGTGGGTGTCCGTCGTCCTGCTGGCCCTCGGCGCCCTGGCTGCTACGCGGCTGAGCTTCTCTCCCAAGTCCTGAGGCGCGCCGGAGATGGGCTCAGCGGGGCCTGAATACTCCGAGGGGCGGCGACTGGGCGCGCGTCGAGGTGCGGCCCTGACACCGGGAGGATCGCCGACACTGGGTGGTCGCCCGCCGCAGCGTCAGCCGCCCCGACGAGATCTCCTACTACATCGCCTACTGCCGCTCAGACACCACACTTGATCAACTGATCCGGATCGCCTGCAGTCGCTGGGCTGTCGAGGAATGCTTCCAGAGCGAAGCAGGAGGACGGGACGGGACGGAGGAGCGTCTCGCGCTTGTCGTCGGCATGCCCTGTGATCCAGATCACGGGCCGCAGGTGCATCGTGGGCCGCATGCCAGTGCCTTCTACAGGGTGTAGGCAACCGGCGAGAACAGGGACAGTGTGGATGGAGCAGAGTCGAGCCCGCGCGTTCGACGAGTTCGTGGCTGCCCGCTGGTCGGCGCTGGTCCACCTGGCTCGTCTGCTCGTCGGAGGCGATCGACATCGGGCCGAGGACTTGTTGCAGGAGTCCTTGGTCAAGCTCTGGTTCGTCTGGCCCAAGGTCGCGGATGACGCACCGGAGCCATACGTCCGCAAGGTGATGATGCGTGCGGCGGCACGCTCGGGACAGCGGCGTTGGTGGGGTGAACGCCCCGTCGAACAGCTGCCCGAGGCGGCGGTGGTCGGCGATGTGTCCACGGACGTGGTGGAGCGTTCTCGGCTGGAGGCCGCGCTGGCCCAGTTGTCGCCGAAGCAGAGGGTGGCGGTAGTGCTGCGCTACTACCAGGACCTGCCCGAGGGGCAGGTGGCGGAGGTGCTCGGGTGCCCGGTGGGCACGGCTCGGTCCCATGCCGCACGCGGAGTGGCGCGGCTGAGGCAGCTCCTGGGCAATGTGAACGAGCCGGTGCGGTGAAGGAGAACCCCATGGATCACTTCGAGCGGCAGCTGGCACAGATGATGCGCGACACCGAGGCACCCGCACCGTTCGAGCCGAGGCACCGGGAACGTCTCCAGGCAGGGGTGCGTGTCCGCTGTCGGAGACGGGCCGCACAGAGGGCAGTCGGCTCCGTCCTGGCCGTCGTCGGGCTCAGTGTCGGGCTGCTCCTGCTGCCCGGCCATGCGACCCGGGTCGAGCCCAGCCACCCCGGCCCACAGCCCACGACAAGCCCGTCACCCTCCGCCTCGCCCGCGACACCCGACGCGTCCCCGAGCGCGCCCTCCTCCTCGGGCGCCTCCACTGCCCCCGCGCCCCCGGACGGGACCGCCGCAATCACGCCGCCGGCCACGACCGGGAGTACGGCCACGGCCACCGAGACCCTGCCGGGGAGCGCAGAGGGCGCGTCGCCGCCCTCGACCTCGGCCCCGCCTTCGGGTACGGCGACCGCGCGGAACCAGCCGTCGACCGCCTCGTCCTCGCTCGTCACCCCGTAACGGGGTTAGCACACCGTCGCCCCGAGTCTCTTCGGCCTGCCCCGCACCAGGCCACGAAAAGGACAAAACATGAGAAACCAAGGGCCACTGGCCCTGAAGGACCTGAGCCCACTGCCGCACCGCGCACCGGTGGCGACGCACCACCCGGAGCCCGTCCTGGACGTGGTCGTCCCCGTGTTCAATGAGGAGAGAGATTTGGAGCCGAGCGTGCGGCGGCTCCACGCACACCTGTGCGAGACCTTCCCCTATCCGTTCCGTATCACCATCGCCGACAACGCCAGCACGGACAGCACCCCGCGGATCGCCGCTCGGCTGGCAGACGAACTGCCCGAAGCACAGTGGCTTCGGCTGGCCGAGAAGGGGCGCGGCCGGGCACTGCGTACCGCCTGGTCGCTCTCGTCGGCCCCCGTACTCGCGTACATGGACGTGGACCTGTCCACGGAACTGACGGCGTTGCTGCCGCTCGTGGCCCCGCTGCTCTCCGGCCACTCCGATATCGCCATCGGCACCCGCCTGGCCCCCGGTTCCCGGGTGGTGCGCGGCCCCAAGCGAGAGATCACCTCTCGTTGCTACAACGCCCTCCTGCGCTCCGTCCTCGCCGTGGGCTTCTCCGACGCGCAGTGCGGATTCAAGGCGGTGCGGCGTGATGTGGCCGAGCGACTGCTGCCGCTCATACAGGACTCGGAGTGGTTCTTCGACACCGAACTGCTGGTGATCGCCGAGCGTGCCGGGCTGCGCATCCATGAGGTGCCGGTCGACTGGGTGGACGATCCCGACACCCGGGTCGACATCCTCGCCACGGCACTGGCCGACCTGCGCGGCATCGTCAGGATCGGCGGGGCACTGGCGCGGGGCGCGCTGCCGCCGGGCGGGTCGCTCCGCGACGGTGGCGCCGAAGCACCGGGCAGGCTCGTCACCCAACTCGTCTGCTTCGCCGCCGTGGGAGCCGTCAGCACCCTCGCATACCTGCTCCTCTACGCGGCGCTGCGCCCGGTGGCCGGATCCCAGGCCGCCAACGCACTCGCGCTGCTGGTCTGCGCCGTCGCCAACACGGCCGTGAACAGGCGGCTCACCTTCGGCCTCCGTGGCCGCGGCGGTGTGCTGCGCCACCAGGGCAGGGGCCTGGTAGTCCTCCTGATCGGCCTGGCGTTCACCGGCGGATCGCTCGCCGCCCTGCACCACGCGGTGCCCTCGGCCGGGCAGGCCACCGAACTCGCCGTACTCCTCGCCGCCAACCTGGGCGCGACGCTGCTGCGGTTCCTGTTCTTCCGAGCGTGGGTGTTCCGCGCGTGATCAGGACCACCGCCCGTACGACCGCGACCACCACCCCGAGCTGGAACGCGAGGCTTTCGCAGCAGCCCGCCACCACGGGCCCCGACCGCCGGCGCCGGCTGCGCCGCACAGCCGAGCACTACGGCCCCGTACTGGCCGTCTACGGCACGCTCAAGTTCATCGGCTTCGCCGCCTTCATGTGGCTGCTGCACTCCGCCGGGGACTACCGCACGAAGAACCCGCGCTTCGGCGGCGGCGCCCGCCCGTGGGACGTCCTGGCCAGCTGGGACGGCTGGTGGTACCAGCAGATCGCCGTGCACGGGTACGACCCTCGGCTGGTCCCGATCCCCGGCGCCACCGGCCCGATCACCCTCGAAGGGAACTCGGCGGCGTTCTTCCCGCTCTACCCGGCGCTGATGCGGCTGGTCTCCGAGCTCACCGGCCTCGGCGTGTACGGCGCCGGCCTGCTGGTCTCCGTCGTCGCCTCCTTGGCCGCCGCCCTGGGCATCTACGCCATCACCGAACGCCTCGGCGGCAGGCGGGCCGGGCTGGCCGCGGCCGGACTCTGGGCCGTCTGGCCCGGTTCCGGCGTGGAGTGGGCGGTCTACTCCGACTCCCTCTACGTGGCCCTGGCCGTCTGGGCCTGCCATGCCGTCCTGAGCCGCCGCTGGCTCACCGCCGGTCTCCTCACCTGCGTGGCAGGGCTCAACCGGCCCACCGCCGTGGCGCTGATCGCCGCCGTCGCCGTCGCGGCCCTGCTCGCGCTCTACCGTCCCCGGGACGGCATCCTGCGTCCGGTGGCCGCGATGGCCGTCGCCCCGCTCGGCCTCCTCGCCTATCTCGGCTGGGTGGGTCACCAAATGGGGGACTACGGCGGCTACTTCAGGCTTCAGTCCGATGCCTGGGCCCACGAGTGGGACTACGGCCGGCACACCCTCGACGTCCTCACGTCCGTCCCGGTGGGCCACTTCGACTATCTTTCCGCCTGGCCCTTCGCGGACCTGATCGGCGTCGGTGTCGTCCTGCTCGCGCTCGCACTGCTCTCGCTGCTGATCCGGCTGCGTCCCCCGGCCGTCCTGATGGTCTACACCGTCCTCACCCTCGTCCTCGTCCTGGGCAGCCAGCAGATATTCGGCAACGTCTCCCGCTATCTGCTCCCCCTCTTCCCGCTCTTTCTCCCGCTCGCCCTCGCCCTGCGCCGCCTCAGCCTGACCCACCAGCTCATGCTCCTCGGCATCGCGGCCCTGGCTTCCGGCTCGTACGCGGGCTACGGCCTTTTCGAGCTCGGCGTCCCGTAATCGACGGACCCAGGAATGGATGCCCGATGCCCACGACCCTGCCCACCGCCAAGCAGTCGACCTCGAGTCCGGCACACCGTGATCCTGCACGCGATCCAGGTCCCGTACGGAACCCCACCGGCGCCCCCGGGAACGGACGGCAGGTCCTCATCGGCGACTTCAGCCCACAGGGCTGCGACGACTCCCTCGCCCGCCGCCCGGTCCGCGACGGGCAGCCCCTCATCAGCGCTATGTACGTCGGCGGCATCTGTCCGCCGAGGCGCACCGGACCGCGTCGCAACCGGTCCAGCTCCGACACCCGCACCCCCGGCGGCACGGTCGACAGGGAATCGAGCACTGCCCGCTGACCGATGCTCAGCAGACCGTAGAGGGTGTCCCACAGCCGCTGGTTCGCCGCTTCCCGTACAGAAGCGACCAGCCGCGCGAGTGTGGTCACGCCAGGCAGCAGCACCCGCCGCTCGCACAACGACCCCGTCGCCGCGTCGAACAGCGCCTTCGGGCCCTCCCCGGTCGTCCAGGCCCGCGTCCACCCACACCCTCAGCTCCGTCTCCGTTTGGGTGGTTCGCTGTCCAGGCAGCAGCTCAGCCTGCCGCAGCGAGGACCAACGGAAGAACCCCTTCGCTGCCTGCCTGGCGGAGTAGGCGGGCAGCGACCGCGAGGGTCCAGCCGGAGTCGGTGTAGTCGTCCACGAGCAGGACGGGGCCGGGAGAGGTAGCCAGGGCGCCAGCCAGTTCCTCAGAGACGGTGAAGGCGCCGGACAGCGCCTTGAGGCGTTGGGCGGAGTTGCTCCGGCGTGCCGCGTGAGTGCCGTTCGACCCGGCATACGTCAGGGCGCCCAGGAAGGGGAGGCGGCCGATGGTCGCGATTCCCTCGGCGAGGGAGTCGACCAGTTGCGGGCGGGTCAGGGACGGCACAGCAACGACTCCTACCGGCCGGGCAGTGGCGTCCGGGGCATTCGGTGCCCAGCCGCCCGGGGAGCGCGCCCAGTCGGCGAGGACCGCCACCGCGGCCTGCAGGACATCGTCGGGGACCGGCCCATCGGGTGCGTTCTCAGCCAGCAGCGGGCGCAGCCGGTTGCCCCAGCCGATGTCCGACAGCCGACCCAGAGCACGCCCGATGGCGCACTGATCCTTGGTTGGGATACGTCCCTTGAGGTCGATGCCCAGTGCGGGCATCCCCGTCGGCCACATGCGGCGCGGCTCGACCTCCACCCCGGGGCGGTCCAGTTCCTTCGTCGCCCCCGTCAACGCCTCCGCCGAGACGGAAGGATCAGCCCAGGGCCCGGCGCAGTTGTCGCAACGACCGCACGGCGCCGCTCCCTCGTCGTCCAGCTGCCGGCGCAGGAACTCCATCCGGCACCGGGACGCGCTCGCGTAATCGCGCATGGCCTGCTGCTCGGCCGCCCGCTGCTTGGCGACCCACGCGTAACGTTCAGCCTCGTACACCCACTCGGCTCCCGTGGCCGTCCAGCCGCCCTTCACCCGCTTGACGGCACCGTCGACATCCAGCACCTTCAGCATCGACTCCAGCCGGCTGCGCCGAAGATCCACCGCCGCCTCCAGGGCCGGCACCGACAGCGGCCGTCCCGCACCGGCAAGGGCCGAGAGTGTCTGCCGAACCTGCGCCTCGGGCGGGAATGCCGTATCAGCGAAATAGCGCCAGATGGCCTCATCCTCCTTGCCCGGCAGCAGCAGCACATCGGCGTGGGCCACACCACGCCCCGCACGCCCCACCTGCTGGTAGTAGGCGATGGGTGAGGAGGGCGACCCCAGATGCACCACGAACCCCAGGTCCGGCTTGTCGTAGCCCATGCCCAGCGCCGAAGTCGCGACCAGTGCCTTCACTCGGTTCTCCTGCAGGTCGACCTCGGCCTGCAGCCGGTCAGCGTTCTCCGTTTTCCCCGTGTACGAGGCCACGCGGAAGCCCCGCTGGCGCAGGAAGGCGGTGGCCTCCTCGGCCGCGGCAACAGTGAGGGTGTAGATGATCCCCGAGCCCTGCAGGTCGTCCAGATGCTCTGCGAGCCAGGCCAGGCGGTGCGCGGCATCCGGTAGCTGGACCACACCGAGGCGCAGGCTTTCCCTCTCCAACGGACCGCGGAGCACCAGGGCCTCGCCGGCACCGGTGCCCAGCTGTTCGGCCACATCCGCGGTGACCCGCGCGTTGGCGGTCGCGGTGGTGGCCAGCACCGGCACGCCTGCGGGCAACTCGGCCAGCATCGCCCGCAGCCGACGGTAGTCAGGCCGGAAGTCGTGCCCCCAGTCGGAAATACAGTGCGCCTCGTCGACCACCAGCAGACCAGTCGTGGCCGCGAGCTTCGGCAGCACCTGATCGCGAAAATCCACAGAATTGAGACGTTCCGGGCTCACAAGGAGAACGTCGGTCTCACCGCGCTCCACCTCCCCGTAGATCGTTTCCCACTCCTCCGGGTTGGCCGAGTTGATCGTGCGCGCATGAATACCCGCCCGCGCCGCCGACTCGACCTGGTTACGCATCAGCGCCAGCAGCGGCGAAATGATCACCGTAGGACCCGAGCCACGCCGCCGCAGCAGTGCGGTGGCCACGAAATACACAGCCGACTTGCCCCAGCCGGTTCGCTGCACCACCAGTGCACGACGGCGCTCCTGCACCAGAGCCGCCACCGCCTGCCACTGGTCCTCCCGCAGCCGCGCCGAACCCCCGGGGTCACCGACGAGCTCAGCGAGGATGGCATCGGCTTCAGTGCGGAGCTCCAGGTTGTCCATGCCCCCATGCAACCCGATAGCAAGGACAATCCACCACTTCACCCCGCGTGACAACCAACTCACAAACGGCCCACCGGGCACACACCTATCGAGGACGGACGAGGCGGACCCTTCAGCCACGACCACCCTCGAACAGTACGTTTACGCAGGTCAGGGCGTCGATTCCGGCTGGAATTCGAATGCCCTCCCAGTTCCGTAGCCCCGAAGCACCGGATTCTCCACGCTCACGCTGTGTCCGCTTGCTCAATTCACTGCGGGTCAGAGCCCCATGCCTCCCACGATGTCCCGAGGTGGCCTAGGAGTCGGGGCGGCGGGAGGCCGCGGATGCCGACGACGCGCATGCAGCCCCAGGGGCCGGAGAACTGACCGCGGACAGGTGCCGCTTCGGAGCGGAATCACCCTGGTGTCCGCCGCCGGCGAAGGTCGTAAGGGTGAGCCCGAACAGGAGCCTGTTCATCTCCTCACCAGTCAGCCCCAATCCTCACCAGTCAGCCCCAGCTCAGCTGCGACGCCTGAAGGCGGATTCCGTCAGCGAGGTACTCATTTGGCGCCTGTACCGGCTGGACCTCACGCCCGCCAAGGCACCGTCCGCTGCATCAGCAGAGCAGCGCACAGTGGGGCCCGCTCGGCGGCCCGCCACCGTCCTGCCGTCGGGCCGGGGCAGTGGCCATCTCGGCGGTGAACGCCGCACGTAGGCGCGCCGGCATGGGGACGCGGACTCGACAGAGCTCCCACAGTTCAGGATTTCCTGAATTCAAGCATCCATGTATCGTCTTGTCCATGCTGACCCTCGCCACCGACCTCGACGCTCTGACCCGGTTCGGCCGGGCGCTGGCCGATCCGATCCGCTGCCGCCTGCTGCTCGCGCTGCGCGAGGCCCCGGCCCACCCCTCCGACCTCGCCGAGGCGCTGGGTATCTCCCGCACCCGGCTGTCGAACCATTTGGCGTGCCTGCGCGACTGCGGCCTGGTCGTGGCCGTACCTGAGGGCCGCCGCACCCGCTACGAACTCGCCGACGAGCGTCTTGGGCACGCGCTGGAGGATCTGCGCTCCGCCGTGCTGGCGGTCGAGGCCGACAAGACCTGTGTGGACGCCGCGGAGAAGGGCTGCTGCTGACCATGGCCGCGAAGCCATCTGTAGGCCCCGCCCGTGCCCGCCGTGACGTACTGGCTCGCCGCATACGCCTGCTGGTCGCCGCGACCATCACGTACAACGTCATCGAGGCCATCGTCGCGATCACCGCCGGGACGATGGCCTCCTCCACCGCGTTGGTCGGCTTCGGCCTGGACTCGGTCATCGAGGTGTCCTCCGCCGCGGCGGTCGCCTGGCAGTTCTCTGCCCGCGAGCACGCCGTGCGAGGCCAGGGAGAAGACGACCCTGCGGATCATCGCGGTGTCGTTCTTCGCGCTTGCCGCGTATGTCACCGTCGACGCCGTCCGTGCACTGGCGGGCACCGGAGAGGCGGAGCGGTCGGTCCCCGGCATCGTCATCGCCGCGCTGTCCCTGGCGATCATGCCGTTCCTGTCCGCGGCCCAGCGCAAGGCCGGGCGCGAACTGGGTTCGGCCAGCGCGGTCGCCGACTCCAAGCAGACCCTGCTGTGCACCTACCTCTCCGCCGTCCTCCTGATCGGCCTGGTCCTCAATGCCACGCTCGAGTGGTCCTGGGCCGACCCGATCGCCGCCCTGGTCATCGCGGCCATCGCGGTCAAGGAAGGCCGCGACGCCTGGCGGGGAGAGGGCTGTTGCGCGCCGCCGTCCGCCGCGGTGCCGTCCCCGGGCGCCGAGGCGGACGCCTGCGGCTGCCTACCCGGTTGCGACTGCTGCTGACCGGTGCGGGGACTTGCGGGGACATGGACCCGACGGGGCCTGGACAGCGGTTGTAGCGGCCCTTCGGGGCAGCCCGCCCTCCTCGTTCCTCGTCGGCGGCGCCCCCGCCGCACAGGGGGCGTGGGCCGCCGGGCAGGTCCGGAAGCAGCACCCGGCCGCCGAAATCCGACCGCCCGGGAACGTCCGGAACAAAGGGTGTGCCGTAGTCACCGGTCGCGGCGATGGCTGCCCGCACGGTGAACTCCCGCCCCGGGCCGAGGGTGCATGTGGCCACCACGGACGAGTCCGCGCGGGCGTGTCCGACCTGCGGCGTCGTCTCCACCGTGCGCAAGGACCGGCCCGTCACCGCGCCTCGGCATCTGCCCTACGGCGGCCGGACGGCGCGCATCCGCTGGCACAAGTCGCGCGGTCACGGCGGTTGCTGTATTGCCGCCGTGGAGGTCGCCGGAGCGGGGCCGGAGGTGCGCTGGATGCAGACCATGGCGGCGTCGTCGCCCAGGTGCCCGCCGACATGGCTCAGCAGGTCGGCGCGCAGGTGGTGGACCAGGGCCTGGGGACTGTCGTGCACCTGAGAGGCGGCACGCTCGGCCAGCGGGTAGAAGACCCTGCCGGAGTCCCGGGCCTCCACCACGCCGTCGGTGTACAGCAGCAGCAGGTCCCCGGGCTCCAGTGCGAAGGTGTCCACCAGGTACTCCGTTGTGGTCAGCTCGCCCAGGCCCAGCGGCGGCGCGGGACGGGTGGCGTTGAGCGCGGTGACCTGCCCATCGCGTAGCAGCAAGGGGGGCGGGTGCCCGCAGCTGATCATCTCCACCTTTGGACCCGCGTCGGGAATGTCGATGACCGCGGCGGTGATGAAGCACTCCCCCTCCTGCTCCGACTCGGTGGGTTCGACCATGCTCCAGCACACGCTGTTCTCCAGGTAGGCCATGAGGTCGGGTAGGGAGGACTGCCGGTGTGCGGCCGCCCGGAACGCACCTAGCAGCAGCGCGGCATCACCGATCGCGGTCAGGCCCTTGCCCCTCGCATCCCCGATGATCAGTCTGGTGCCGGCCGAGGTGCGGGTGGCCGCATACAGGTCGCCGCCGATCTGTGCCTGCTCCTCCGCCGCGAGATACACCGACGCCACCCGCAGTGGCCCGATCCGCCGCGGCAGTGGTCTGAGCACCGCTCGCTGCGTGGCCTCCGACACCGTCCGCACCTGCGCCAGTTCACGACCGTACCGGTCCCGCAGCCACCGGAACACCGTCACGATCGTCGAGACCACCACCACGGCGACGATCTGCGCGCCGATGCCCTCCGTGGTCAGGATCTGGAGCCCCACGCCGATACCGAACAGGGCCGCCACGGCGATGGCTCCGACCAGGGCGGTCAGGAGGGGGCCGGCGAAAGAGGCGGTGAGCGCGGGCGCCACGATCAGCAGGGGGCCCAACGGCACGTCGGGCCCGATCGTTGCGTCGGCCAGCACGATGCCCGCGATCAGAGCGAGCGGGATCGCCAGCAGAGCATCGCTGGCCTGCCAGGAATGCTGGCGGAACGAGAGCCGCCGCCACAGTCCCATGCCTCCGGTTTAACATCCGCTCGGCGGTCCCGCAGGTCGGTCCCCGGTCCCGCTGGAGCGGTCTTGGCCGTGACCGTCCGCAGCTGGCGAGGTCGCCATGGGCAGAAGGCCACGGTCGCGTCATCTCCTGACGTGTCACGCGGCCACCGGGGTCCTCCGCGACGACTTCGGGGTCGAGCCCCGTTGTCCAGTGGGTCGGCTGGTACGACACCAGGCGCCCCGCAAGATGTGGCCGACCGGTCCCGCCGCCGTGGGCATTGATCTCAAGGGCCGTATTCCTGCCGGAGAACTGTCGTTCACCGGCCGCGCACTTGGCCGGCTCTCCGACATCGGCTGGACACCGACCGTGGCCGCGCGGCTGCTGCGCCGTGCCGGGGCGCAGGGAGTGTTTCCGCTGGTCCTTGTCGTTCAGGCGTGACAGGAGGCGTCATCCAGGCACGGCGTGGGCAGGGATATCAGAGTCATTCCGGCTGATTCCCGTCAGCTGCGCCAATTGCTCGTTGCCGCCCACCGATACGCCAGGAAGAATTGGACTCGCTCCCCGCACGGCCCTTTCGCGGCCCGGAAGGGCCGTGCCGCGGTGCGCCCCCACCCGACCCTGCCCGCACCGTGGGCGCGTATGCGAAGGGAGGATCGTGACCTTCGGATTCGCTCCGTCCGCAGCCACTTCGATGTCGGCGTCCTCGGCATCCGCCGATTCCGCCAACCGCCTTGCCAGGATGCTCGAACCGGCCGAGTGGGCCGAAGCGGGCATACCGTTGCTGCGCAGTCCCCGCGAGGTTGTCAGCGGCCTGCACGCCCGACACCGGCCAACCCCGGCGACGGCTGTCGTCGCCGTACTCGACCATGAGGAACACCTCACGGCCAGCGCCTCGTTCGCCCGCCGCTCCATAGCCGCAGACGGCTGGGAGTTCCGCAACGCGCTGCTGGCGCATCTGCGACGGGTCATCCCGCACGACCTGCGCCGCCGCACACCTGTCCGTACCGCAGTCCTGCTCTACTGCCGTGAGGGGGACGAGCGTTGGACGGAGGAGGATGGAGCGTGGATGTGGGGCCTGCGGGACGCCTGCACATTGCACGGCCTTCGGTGCGGCGCGTACATCACGCTGACCCGCGACGGCTGGCAGGTGCTGGGCGAGGGCCGGGGCGGGCGTCGGCCCACCTCGACATCACAGCCGTTCGCTCCTGCCGACATATCGCTCGACCACGATCCGGTCCCGCTGCGCACCGGCGGCGGTGCTGCTCAGTCGCTGCGACGCACCGCGGCACGCTGACCCGTGGTTGCGGACCCGGCCGCCCTGTCGGGCAGCCGGGTCACCACGGCCCTGTGTCCTCTACGGATCAGACGCCGACGCCGAGCACCGCGTTGATCCGCTGCGGGTCCCCGCACACGATCAGCAGGGCACCGGCGTGTTCCCGCGCACCGGACAGTGCGCCGGCAACGGCGTCACCGCTGTCGCCGTTGACGGCGACGATCACCACGGGGCGGGGCTTCACCCGCTCCGTGGCTGCGGCACCGGCGAAGAAGACGTCATCGCCGGCTTCGTGCTGCGCCCAGTAGGCGGCCTCGCCGAAGGAGAGTTCGTGCACCGCCCACGGGTGCTGCTCACCAGTGGTGAGCACCAGGATGTCGCCTGGTGCGCGTCCGGAGTCGAGCAGCAGGTCCACCGCTTCGTCGGCAGCGTCGAGTGCGCCGGCAGCCGAGGCAGGGATCAGCTGGATCTGCGGTGCGGAACGATTCTCCGGCCGGGCCGCCTGGGGCTGGCCGGAGGTGGAGTGCGGACGCTGCGCCGGGGGCGCGGGCCTCGCGGGGCCGGGTCCCGGGCGACCGGGGCGCGGCATGGCCGCTGAACGCGGACCGGGTACAGGACGGGGGGTCGACGCGGTGCGGCCTGCGGCCGGAGAGACGCGGGGACCCTGGACGCTCTCGTGAATCTGAGGCTCCTCGGGGATGAGAGGCATGGGTGGTTGTCTATCAAACGCCGACACGCAAGGCATCAGCGGGTGGGTACATGTGCGCAATCAGAAGTCGAAGCCGAGTTGGCCCCCGCTTTCCAGTGCAGCCGCCTCGGCGGAGAAGCGGACCTTCTTGAGGTGCTGCCACCTGGGCAGCGCGTCGAGGTAGGACCACGAGAGGCGGTGGTGGGGTGTGGGTCCCCACTCCTCCAGCGCGGCCCTGTGCACGGGCGACGGGTAACCGGCGTTGGCACCGAAGGCGAAGGCGGCGTACTCGCCGGAATCCGCGCCCAGTTCGGCCATCATCGTGTCCCGTCGGACCTTCGCGATCACCGAAGCAGCAGCGACCGCGATACAGGACTGGTCGCCCTTGATCACTGTGCGGACCTGCCACGGCCGTCCCAGGTAGTCGTGTTTGCCATCGAGTATCACCGCGTCGGGCCGCACCGGCAGGGCTTCGAGGGCGCGCACAGCGGCAAGGCGCAGTGCAGCCGTCATCCCCAGGTCGTCGATCTCCTGCGGTGAGGCATCACCCAGGCCGAACGCGGTGACCCAGCGCTCCAGCAACGGGGCCAGCTCCGCGCGGCGCTTGGGGCTGATCAACTTGGAGTCGGTGAGTCCGGCGGGAGGTCTGCGAAGGCCTGTGATGGCCGCACACACAGTGACCGGACCCGCCCACGCTCCGCGTCCGACCTCGTCGACACCGGCGACGGTCTTGGCACCAGTGGTAGCGCGCAGTGAGCGCTCGACGGTGTGCGTGGGTGGTTCGTACGGCATGGCGCCTGTCAGCGTACGCCGATGGGGACGCCGACAACACCCCGGGGCGCCCGACGGCCGCCCCGGCCGCACACCGAGCCACAGAGCGGATTGCGGCACGGTCATGGGCACCGGCGTTCAGTTTGCTGCGGTACATGCGTCCGAGGAGCTGTGCGTACGAAGCCGGTGCTCACGAAGTGTTGTGCAGACACCAGGAAAACGCGACTGAGGATCACCGACTGAGGGTGCCCAGCAGTGACTGCATCACATTCGTGAAGTACGGAACGCAGCGCGGAACCCGGGCGGCGGCGGACCTTCTGCCACTCGCACAGAGCGTTGAGCACGCCGCCTCAGCCCCACACACCAGGTGCAGGCCGCACCGCGGTCGCTCGACCTGCACCTGTGCGGCTCAGTCCACGTCAGTACGGGTCGTAGGGATCGTACGGATCGTCTTCGTCACCCCCGCGATCGCTGCCTCCGCTGCTCGTACGCGAAGCGTTGCATGCCTGCGCCAGATCGCTCGAACCCCGCTTTCTCAGAGGTCGTTAACCCCCTCTCAGAATGTCCCGGGCCCGCGCCTCGCCCCAGCTGGTGGCGTACCAGGGATCGTCGGAGTCTCGCAGCGACCGTTCAATATCCATGAGGGCACAGGAGCGGAGCGGCTCGGGCAGTGTGTCCAGAGCGGGTACGGCGTCGGCCGACAGGCCCCGGAGGTAGTCGATGTCGATCGAGTGGTCGTTGCGGTACCGCTGAACGTTCTGCTCCGCCACCAGCCCGTCGGGCGAGATCAGTCCGAACGCGAGCACGGCGACGGCTGCGCTCGCAGCCACGGTTCGCGGCAGCAGGCGGGCGCCGAACGCTCCGGCTGCCGTGGTCAGGACGAGCACCACGCCCAGCCAGAGTTCCACCGCAGCCACGGATATTCGCAGCCGCGTCAGACCGTACGCATCGACGTACAGGTCCATGCGCCTCAGCGCGGACGCCACGACGATGAGCGTGAGCAGGCAGAGCACGCCGAGCACGCTCCGGACGAGAGTGCGGTCGCTCCCCCGTCCGCGAGGGGCCCAGCGCAGGGCGAGTGCGATCACCAGCAGCGTGAGGAGTGTGGCCCAGAGAAGCTGCCACGAAATACCGCGCCCAACCGGCCTCGGGAGCCTGCCATGCGCTCGCGCACGCCTCGCCCGCCCCAGGCCAGACCGTCGGCGACGGAGCTGAACAGGCCCAGTGAGCCGAGAAACACCCCGAGCCAGCTGCGGCTGCCGTGCAGGGCGAGTGAGCCCAGGGCGACGGCCGACACAACGGCGAGGAAGGTGGGCCATCCGGCGTCCCGAAGGGCCGGGACGGCGAGGAGCGCCAAGCCACTGACCGCCCAGACAGCTGTCCATGGGCGGAGGCGACGGCCGGCCGCCCGTGCGGCAAAGAAGGCCGCGAGCGCTGCGGGGACCGCGACGATCAGCAGATTCAGGCCGAGGCCGTCACCCAGCAGCAGGGCGCTCAGTATCGCGGTGGCAAGGACGGAGTAGAGCGTCGCGCTCTGAATGAGGGCGGGCCTGGCCGGGCGCAGCCGCGAGAGCGCCGGGGCCTGGGGTTGGCGGCCGCCAGGGGTTGGGCGAATGCTGTTGCCCGCCCGGTTGCGCGTATGCCGGCACTTTCGGCGGCTCGGGAGCGGCTCCGCGAGGCTCCGGCAGCGAAGCCTTCGACAATGCGGCCAACTCGGACGTCCCGGCCTGACCCGACGGCTCGGACCGCTCGGATGCATCTTCCTGCCGGGGCGTTTCTGACGTGTGATCGGACATGGGCCGCCCACCGGGGTCTGCACGCACCGCCGCTGGGCAGCGCGGGGGCACCCCGGCGTCTCATTTCGGTGCACACCCATCAGGATGATCACCGAGGGCGGCGTGGCCGAAGGAGTAGCTTCCCCTTACTGTCTCCGACCGCGTGAGGAAGGGCTGTGGCAGTACCGTGACAGTGGGATGGCCCAGCTGACGCGGCCGCATCGTGGGCGGCGCTGTCGTCGCCTTCGGACTATTGCGGGAGCCAGTCCGGCAGCTCTTCCGTCTGTGCCGACCAGTCGGCAGGCGGTGCGCCCGCCTTGCCCGCTGCGACGATCCCTCCGACGATCGCACAGGTCGTGTCGACGTCGCCGCCCGCTTGGGCCGTCAGCCAGAAAGCCTGCTCGAAATCTCCAAGGTTCTGTGCCGCCGACCAGAGGGCGAACGGAACGGTGTCATGCGCACTGGTACGTCGGCCGTTGCCGAGCACCGCGGCGACCGTCCCGGCATCACCGTAGTCGAGCATGTCGCGTGCACGGCGCAGTCCGGCACCGACCGCGCTACGCGGTACGAGTGCGATCACGCCGTCGAGGAGCTCTGTCGGAGTGGGTGGTCCCGCGGTTGCCGCCGCCAGAGAGGCTGCGGCCGCAACCGCCATCGCGCCCACGACTGCCTCGCGATGCTGGTGCGTGGGGTACGAGGAGATCTCGGCCTGGTGTGTGGCCTGCTCCGGATCGTCCGCGTACCAGGCGCCGAGCGGCGCAATGCGCATCGCCGAGCCGTTGCCCCAGGAGCCCTGGCCCTTGAACAGTGCCGACGCCAGCTCCCGCCAGTCGCCGCCTTCCCGTACCAGCCTGAGCAGCCGGTTCACGGCGGGGCCGTATCCCCGGTCGAAGTCATGATGCTCGGCGAAGGAACGAGCGAGCGCGTCCTGATCGATTCGCTCGTGACCCACCAGCACGGCCAGCACCGACGAGGCCATCTCGGTGTCGTCCGTCCACTGCCAGGGGCCGGGGGGGAGTTCGCGCTGCTTCAGCAGCGGATAGTTGGCGGGCACAAAGAACTGGGAACCCAGTGCGTCCCCCACGGACAGCCCTCGCAGGCTGGCGAGGGCGCGTTCGAAACGTTGGTCGGAAGCAGAGTCAGCGGTTGTCATCGCCCTTCCACTCTATCCGGTGATGCCGTACGGCTCAGGGGTACGCCAGCGCTCGAACGGCCGGTCAAGGGTGTAGCGCCCGTCCTCTCCGAGTATGAGCGTCCGGGTCTCCCCATTGCCCGGATTGGACAGTGACTCGAACTCTGCCACCGACCAGTGGAACCAGCGCATGCAGAACAAACGCATGGTCAGCCCGTGCGTGACCAGCAGAACATTCGGCGGGTGGTCGGGGGCTTCGAAGCTGCGGTGCAGACTCTCCAGAAAGGCCCCGACCCTGTCGTACACATCGGCTCCGGACTCTCCCTGCGCGAAACGGTAGAAGAAGTGACCGTACGCATCCCGGTATGCCTTCTGCAGCCTCACGTCGTCCCGGTCCTGCCAGTTCCCCCAGTCCTGCTCCCGCAGCCGCGGCTCCTCCCTCACACGCACCCGCTCAAGGTCCAGCCCGAGGGACCTGAACGTCTCGTGCGTGCGGCGATAGGGCGAGACATACACGCTGACCCGCTCGCCGCCGAACAGCTCGCGCAGCCGCACGCCCGTCTCCCTGGCCTGCCGCAGCCCTGTGGAGGTGAGCCTCAGCGCATGGTCCGGCTCACGCTCGTACACCGTGTCATCGGCGTTGCCCTCGGACTCCCCGTGCCGGACGAGGACAATGCGTTGCGGTCGTGCCATGTAGTGACCCTAGATCGGCTGTGGCTCATTCGAGCAGTTGTCCGGACTCCATCCGACGGATGTCGCCGGTGAAGCGGCGGCGCAGCAGCCGGTCGTGGGAGACCACCACCAGCGCGCCCTGCCAGAGGGTCAGAGCTTCTTCCAGCTCCTGCACGAGTCCGAGTGCCAGATGATTCGCGGGCTCGTCGAGCAGCAGCAGGTCCGCGGGCCGGGCCAGCAGACGGGCGAGGGAGAGCCGTCTGCGCTGCCCCGCGGAAAGCGATCCGACCGGCACCTGGAGATCCCGGGACCGGAACAGTCCGTACGAGAGCAGCAGTTCCGCCTGTTCTTCGTCGGTGAGCGCCAGTCCTCGGCCGAATGCCGCGAGCACACGCTCCGCCGGGCGGTGCATGGGTATTTCCTGTGCGAGATAGCCGATTCCACCCCGCCGGACCACTCGGCCCGCGTCCGGTTCGAGTACGCCTGCCATGACGCGGAGCAGAGTGGATTTCCCTGCTCCGTTGCCACCGTGAATCAGCAGTCTGTCGCCTGCCACCACGCAGAGCCGGTCGACTGCGAGCCGATCACCGACCCGTATGTCCGTCAGGGACACCAGCTCCCCTTCGGTCGCGCCGGCCGTGGGCCGAGCGGTGAAGCGCAACGGGTCAGGCGGCCTGGGGACAGGCTCCTCCTTCAGACGCTCCAGTCGCTTGCGAGCATTGCGGATCCGCCCGGACACCGAGGCCTGGACCCGGCCCCCAGCCCGGTCGTACGCCATCTTGTTGTTGTCCTTGATGGTGCGGCCGGCCGCGACACCGTGAGCCGTGGTCGCCGTGTACTCCTCCAGTTGTGCCGTCTCTTCACACCACTGCGCGTAGGACTGCTCCCAGCGCCGCCGCGCTGCGTTCTGCTCCGTCCGAAATCCCGCATATCCGCCGCCGTAGCGCACAACCGTCCGGCGGTCGGAGTCGACCTCCAGGACTGCTGTGGCCACGCGCTCCAAAAAGATCCGGTCGTGGGACACGGCGATCACCGTGCCGGGATGGGACCGCAGGGCACCCTCCAGCCATTCGAGAGCGGCTCCGTCCAAGTGATTGGTGGGTTCGTCGAGCAGCACCACCTCGGGGGACGCTGCTATCAGGCAGGCGATGCCGAGCCGTGCCTGCTCACCACCGGAGAGACTGCCGAGCCTCCTTACCGGCTGTATGTGTGCCAGGCCGAGGCCGTGCATCGCCTTTTCGACGCGCGCGTCCGCTTCATATCCCCCGCGCAGCTCGAACGCCGTGAGCAAGTCTCCGTAGGCAGCCAGCGCGGCGCTGTCGGCCGTGCCGAGCTCCGCCTCGGATTCCCGCAACTTCCGCTCCATGGCGCGCAGTTCCGCCAGGGCGTCGTCGATCGCGTCCTGGACCGTGTTGTCGGGCGGCAGCCGTGGAGTCTGGGCCAGCAGACCCGTGCCGTGGCCGGCGGCTGTGAACGCACTGCCGGAAGCGGGCGGTTCGAGGCCTGCGAGCAGGCGAAGCAGCGTCGTCTTCCCCGCGCCGTTCTCCCCCACGACGCCGATCCGCTCACCTGGGCGCACGGCCAGCGAGACATCGTCGAGCAACAGCCTTTCACCGCGGGACACGGTCACGGCATGCAGAGAGATCTGCGTGGGCAAGGGTGCCTCCGGACGCGGACAACCAACAGGCAACGGAAACAGCGGCGACCGGCGGGGAACGACCGGGAAAAGCCCCGCTCCACCTCGCGACCGCGGATAAACGCAATCGATGTCGCATTAAGCCAAGTGTGGCAGACTGGAACACACTAACGCAACAGGAGTAGCAATTGACTGGACAGGGAGCCGTCGGGGAGGCCGGGCAGGAAGCCTCCCCGGAGACCGACGTTCCGGCAGCCCCGCTCGCCCCCGGCACCCGCCGCCCGGGCGGCCGCACCGCTCGCACCCGCGCGGCGGTCCGGGATGCCGTCCTCACCGGCCTGGTCGAGCACGGCTACCCAGGTCTCACCGTCGAATACGTCGCGGAGCATTCCGGCGTCCACAAGACGACCCTCTACCGCCGCTGGGGAAACCTCGAAGGGCTCGTAGTGGACGCCCTGGACCTGGCTGGAGAGGACAGCTGGACACCACCCGACACCGGAAGCCTGGAAGGAGATCTGCGCGCCCTGGCGCACACGACAGCCGACGCCTTCACCGACCCTGCCGCAGCGGCCGCACCGACCGCGTTCATCGCCGCGGCCTTCCAGTCCCAGCGCGCCGCCGAAGCGCTGAGCACCTTCTACTCGGAGCGGTTCGCCCGCTGCGAGGTCATCGTCGCCCGCGCCGTCGCCCGCAACGAACTGGACCGGCACACGGACGCGGGAGCGCTGGTCAGGGCCGTAGCCTCGCCCTTGTTCTTCAGGCTGTTCATCACCCGCGAGCCCATCGGCGAGACGCTGGCCGACCGGGCTGCCGACGCGGCCCTGGCAGCTGCTCGAGCGGGCGTCTTCAGCACTCCGCCCATCTCGACTCCACCCATCTCGGCCGAACCTGCCTGATCAGCAGCCGAATCGCCCCGGCGCACCGTCCCCGCCACACCGATCCGTGTCGGCCGATCACACCGTCCAGGACGGCTCGAGCTGCACGACGTCTCCCGTCACTGCCGCCACATCGTCCTCGGTCCGCGCCCGTTGAGTCAGCCGCTCAATGCTCCCCGCCCGATACTTCCCACGCTCGGCGCTCGACTGCCACATGGACAACACGAGGAACTCGTGCCCCGGCGCCTCCCCGAACACCCCTCGCAGCATGCCCGGTGATCCGGCCATTGCCGGATTCCACACCCGCTCCTGCATCAATGCGAAATGCTCGACCCGGTCCTCGTGCACCTTGCTGTGTGCCACCCTGACAACATCCGCATCGGTGAAGCGGGGCTCAAAGCCGGTCTTCACATCGAAGCGGTACTCGAACAGCTTGACCTGGATGCTGCTGTACGTGCCGGACTGCTCGGCGGCCAGTCGGTCGTGCGCGCGCGCCATGAACGAGTCGTAGAAGACACGGTTCTCCCAGAAAGCAAAGACGTGGGCCACTTCCGGACGCCCTCGACTCCACCCGCCGCCCTGTCCCCTGAACCCCGGCTCACCCAGCAGCCCCGCCCACTTTCGCTGTCCCCGCTCAAAACCTCGACGGTCCACCACGGTGCAACGAATCCACTTGACCAGCACTGCGCCATCGTACGGTGCCGAACGTGGCACGGGTCACGCTCTGCTGGAGTACGCCCGAATCAATGGCCGTGAATCGCAGAATGATCTCCATGGCCTCGTTGCACACCAACTCCCTGTTCTCCCGACTCGAATCCGCAGAACGCATCCTCGTCGCAGGGGCCGGCGGCGGCTTCGACATCTATGCGGGGCTCCCCATCGCGCTCTCCCTGCTCCACCAGGGCAGGCACGTCCAGCTCGCCAGTCTGTCGTTCAGCGCTCTCGAAGGGCTGCCCCTCGACGCCTGGCTCGCGCCGGACGTCGCCGTCATCACCCCCGAAACAGCCCTCCACCAGGCCTACTTCCCGGAACGCACCCTCGCCCAGTGGCTCGCCCTGCACGGCTACCCGAGCAGGGTGCACGCCTTCTCCCGAGTGGGCGTGCAACCGCTGCGCGCCGCCTACCGGGCGTTGATCGAGAAATACGACATCGATGCGGTCGTCCTGGTCGACGGCGGTACGGACATCCTGATGCGCGGCGACGAATCCGGTCTCGGCACACCGGAGGAGGACCTGACCAGCGTCGCGGCACTCGCCGCAATCGACGTACCGGAACGCCTGGTTGTGTCCATCGGCTTCGGTATCGACGCCTATCACGGGGTGAGCCACGGCCTCGTACTGGAGAACATCGCCACCCTCGAACGCGACGGTTCCTTCCTCGGCGCATTCTCCGTATCCCGCACGACACGCGAAGGCGCCCTCTTCGTCGATGCGGTGGCACACGCTCAGCACCACACTCCTGACCACCCCAGCATCGTCAACGGGTCGATTGCCGCAGCAGTCCAGGGAGCCTTCGGAGACGCCCAGTTCACCTCGCGCACCCGTGGCAGCGAACTCTTCATCAATCCGCTGATGACGCTCTGCTTCGCCTTCGAGCTGGACGGAGTGGCCCGCAACTGCCTCTATCTCGACCGCATCGAGCACACCCACCTCATCCGACAGGTCAGCAGCGCCATCGAGATCTTCCGGGAAGAGGTCCGCCAGAGACCACCGCGCCGGATTCCGCACTGAACCGCCTGACCGGCAATGGCCCGATTCCGTCGCCGACGGCCAAGCCGGTTGGATCCGCGGCCGGTTACGGACATGATCGGGTGGTGTGAACAGCCCGACGACGGCCCAGCGGCAAGCCAGGGAGGCAAGTCCGATGAGCACGCCCAACAAGGACATAGAGAAGGTCGAAGTCAGGCTCAAATGGGATCCCAGCCCTCCGGGTGCCCCGGCCCATGACCTCGACATCATCGCGGCGACCTACCTCGCCGAGGCGCCGTACGGCAGCCCTGCATATCTCGTGCACTTCGACAGCCGCTCCCCGGACGGCACCATCACCCTCAACCGCGACAGCAGGACCGGTCAGGGCCTCGGTTTCGACGAGGTCATGACTCTGGAACTGGACCGGTTGTCGACCACGTACACCCGGGTCGTCGTCGGAGTCGCCATTCAGCAGCGCGACGGCCGAAGGACATTCGCCGAAATAGCGAACACCGGCGTTGAGATTCGGGAGGGCTACACGAATCTCACGGAGAACGACTTCTCCGCGGTCGGCGCCGCCACCGCGGCAACCGTCGCCGAGTTCATCCGCGGTGCCTCCGGCGGCTGGGAGTTCCACGGATCGGTCCGGGGCTTCGACGGGGACCCCGATTCGTTCGCCGGAATGATGGGAAGCCGTACGCCCGGAACGTGACACGTCACAGGGCGCGGTCCACGCAGCACATGTCCCGTCCCTGCCCAGGAGCTGCGGCACGACGAAGGGGACCGACCATCGGTCGGTCCCCTTCGTGCGAGCTGCTGATCAGCTAGGCGTGCAGGCTACGTCGGGCGTCGTGTCCCACGCGATGGCGCCCGGCGTCAGCTGCAACCGCTGGTCGAGCCGCAGCCCTCGCAGATGTAGCAGGATCCGGCGCGCTGCATCTTCGTACCGCAGGAGAAGCAGAGCGGCGCGTCCGCGCTGATGCCCAGCTGCATCTCGACGAGCTCCGCCGAGGTGTGCGCTGTCTTCGGGGCCGGCTTCTCGGCCTCCTGCACGGCGGCCACCGCCTTCAGGGGCTCCGTCCGCACCGGGGCGGACTGGGCCAGGCCTTCGACGTCCAGCTCGTCGTCCTCCAGGGAGGGCTCGTACGAACCGGTGTCGAGGTGCCGCTGACGCTCCTCGGCCGAGTGGATGCCGAGTGCCGAGCGGGTCTCGAAGGGCAGGAAGTCCAGCGCGAGACGGCGGAAGATGTAGTCGACGATCGACTGCGCCATCCGCACATCCGGGTCGTCCGTCATACCGGCCGGCTCGAAGCGCATGTTGGTGAACTTGGAGACGTACGTCTCCAGCGGGACGCCGTACTGCAGACCGACCGAGACTGCGATGGAGAAGGCGTCCATCATGCCCGCGAGGGTGGAGCCCTGCTTGGACATCTTCAGGAAGACCTCGCCGAGACCGTCGTCCGGGTAGGAATTGGCGGTCATGTAGCCCTCGGCACCGCCCACCGTGAAGGAGGTGGTGATGCCGGGACGGCCCTTGGGGAGGCGCTTACGGACCGGGCGGTACTCGACGACCTTCTCGACCGCGGTACGGATGGTCTCCTCGGCCTTGGCCGTGACCGCATCCGCTGCGGACTTTCCCTTCTCCTTGGTCTTCGCGGAGAGGGGCTGGCCGACCTTGCAGTTGTCGCGGTAGATCGCGAGCGCCTTGACGCCCATCTTCCACGCCTCGAAGTAGACCTCCTCGACGTCCTCGACGGTGGCCGTCTCCGGCAGGTTCACCGTCTTGGAGAGCGCACCGGAGATCCACGGCTGGATCGCGGCCATCATGCGCACGTGACCCATCGCGGAGATGGAACGCTCACCCATCGCGCAGTCGAAGACCTCGTAGTGCTCGGTCTTCAGACCGGGGGCGTCGATCACATTGCCGTGCTCGGCGATGTGGGCGACGATCGCCTCGATCTGCTCCTCCTGGTAGCCCAGGCGGCGCAGGGCCTGCGGGACGGTGCCGTTGACGATCTGCATCGAGCCGCCGCCGACCAGCTTCTTGAACTTGACCAGGGCGAGGTCGGGCTCGAGGCCGGTGGTGTCGCAGGACATCGCGAGACCGATGGTGCCGGTGGGGGCGATGACCGAGGCCTGCGCGTTGCGGAAACCGTTCTTCGCGCCGAGGCGGATCACGTCCTGCCAGGCCTCCGTCGCGGCGGCCCAGATCGGGTTGTCCAGGTCGTCCATGTGGACGGCCGCGGCGTTGGCGTCGGCGTGCTGCTTCATGACGCGCTGGTGCGGCTCGGCGTTGCGGGCGTAGCCGTCGTACGGACCGACGACCGCGGCGAGCTCGGCGGAGCGCTTGTACGAGGTGCCGGTCATCAGCGAGGTGATGGCACCGGCGAGGGCGCGGCCGCCGTCGCTGTCGTACGCGTGGCCGGTCGCCATCAGCAGGGCGCCGAGGTTGGCGTAACCGATGCCGAGCTGACGGAAGGCGCGGGTGTTCTCGCCGATCTTCTGGGTCGGGAAGTCGGCGAAGCAGATGGAGATGTCCATCGCGGTGATGACCATCTCGACGACCTTGGCGAAGCGCTCGGACTCGAAGGACTGGTTGCCCTTGCCGTCGTCCTTGAGGAACTTCATCAGGTTCAGCGAGGCCAGGTTGCACGAGGTGTTGTCCAGGTGCATGTACTCGCTGCAGGGGTTCGAGCCGTTGATCCGGCCGGACTCCGGGCAGGTGTGCCACTGGTTGATCGTGTCGTCGTACTGGATGCCCGGGTCGGCACAGGCCCAGGCCGCCTCGGCCATCTTGCGGAAGAGGGACTTGGCCTCGACCTCTTCGATGACGTCACCGGTCATCCGGGCGCGCAGCCCGAACTTGCCGCCGGACTCGACTGCCTTCATGAACTCGTCGTTCACACGGACCGAGTTGTTGGCGTTCTGGTACTGGACGGACGTGATGTCGTCGCCGCCCAGGTCCATGTCGAAGCCCGCGTCGCGCAGGGCGCGGATCTTCTCCTCCTCCTTCACCTTGGTCTCGATGAAGTTCTCGATGTCGGGGTGGTCGACGTCGAGAATGACCATCTTGGCCGCACGTCGGGTGGCGCCACCGGACTTGATCGTTCCGGCGGAGGCGTCGGCACCGCGCATGAAGGAGACCGGGCCGGAGGCGTTGCCCCCGGAGGACAGCAGTTCCTTGGAGGAGCGGATACGGGAGAGGTTCAGGCCTGCGCCGGAACCGCCCTTGAAGATCATGCCCTCTTCCTTGTACCAGTCGAGGATCGACTCCATGGAGTCGTCGACGGCCAGAATGAAGCAGGCGGACACCTGCTGCGGCTGGGGCGTTCCGACGTTGAACCAGACCGGCGAGTTGAAGCTGAAGACCTGGTGCAGGAGGGCGTATGCCAGCTCGTGCTCGAAGATCTCGGCGTCCGCGGGAGAGGCGAAGTAGCCGTGGTCCTCGCCGGCCTTGCGGTACGTCTTCACGATCCGGTCGATGAGCTGTCGCAGACCGGTCTCGCGCTGCGGGGTGCCGACGGCCCCGCGGAAGTACTTGCTGGTGACGATGTTGACCGCGTTCACCGACCAGAAGTCGGGGAACTCGACGCCACGCTGCTCGAAGTTGATCGAGCCGTCGCGCCAGTTGGTCATGACGACGTCACGGCGCTCCCACGCCACCTCGTCGTACGGATGCACGCCGGGGGTGGTGTGGATGCGCTCGATGCGCAGACCCTTGCTCGACTTGGATCCCTTGGCTCGGGAACCTCGTGCCGGGCCGCTCGCCGTCTCTGTCATGCCGCCTCCCATATGTGGGCAAAAACGCCCTGAAGTGCCCAGAACTTCCCGGGGCACAGTCTGTCTCTAATGCTTCGGGTGCCACGCACAGCACCCGGAGCGGGTCTATATACAGCCGCCCTGCCGCCGATCCACGGACCTGTGCCGATCGGCCGGTGTCGCTCAGTCGGCGGCGACGGCGGGAACGGGGACCTCAAGGGTCTCGCCCCTCCCGCGCTCCTCCACGGGAGGCCGCCGTTCGCGGAGTTCCGCGATGGCGGCCTCGAAGTCTTCAAGTGTGTCGAACGCCCGGTACACGGACGCGAAACGCAGGTACGCGACGAGGTCGAGTTCCTGCAGGGGGCCGAGGATCGCCAGACCCACGTCATGGGTGGTCAGCTCGGCACTGCCGGTGGCACGCACCGCCTCCTCGACCCGCTGGCCGAGCTTGGCGAGGGCGTCCTCGGTGACCGGCCGCCCCTGGCATGCCTTGCGCACGCCGGAGATGACCTTGGTACGGCTGAAGGGTTCGGTCACACCGCTGCGCTTCACCACCATCAGCGAGCAGGTCTCCACCGTCGTGAAACGGCGGGAGCAGCCGGGGCACTGACGGCGACGGCGGATCGACGTGCCGTCATCGGTGGTGCGACTGTCGACGACGCGGCTGTCGGGGTGCCTGCAGAAGGGGCAGTGCATGGCTCCCAACCCTCCTTCACAGCACGACTGAATAGCCTCTTCAGGGCCCGCCAGGGCCCCTCGAAGCAGTCACAAGCATAGGCGATGGCCGCACCCCCGACGGACCGGGGACCACAACTTCTGGGCGGCTGGAACAATCCAACCACTAGATCTTGGGTTTGGCCGCTCATTCAGCCCTAGCGCGTGTCGCCCATCACGGGCGGACGGCAGGCAGCGTACGGCCGAGCACGAGGTTACGGGAACCGCGCGGCTGCCAGGATTGCGGGGCTCCTGCTGTCAGACTCGGACAACGACGCAGAGGCCACCCCGCATGGCGACGCCGCGCCGGCGAACGCTACCGTAATAGTCCGAATTGCCGGTCGGTCCACGAGGCCGACCCAAGCAGGGTCCCGGTCGCTCCAGTCATTGCACATACACCCAGCAGTGAATACACGGCAGACTTTTATTCGTTTTTCACTCGAACGTGTGTTTGGCGCAACCTTTCGAAAGCTACTACCGTTGTCCAGCTAGGGAGACCATTCGAGAGGGGCCGACGTGACCACCACCGCAGACAGTGCCACCATCACTGCCCAGGACCGCTCCCAGAGCCGACTCGAGCCGGTGCATGCCATGAATGACTCAGTCACGAACACGGAGGGGCCAGAGCCCGTGCGCCCGGCGCGCTCGTTGCCCGGCCGACCTCCAGGTATCCGGGCGGACAGCTCGGGGCTCACGGACCGGCAGCGGCGAGTGATCGAGGTGATCCGGGACTCCGTGCAGCGGCGTGGCTACCCGCCCTCGATGCGGGAGATCGGTCAGGCGGTGGGCCTGTCCAGCACGTCCTCCGTCGCCCATCAGCTGATGGCCCTGGAGCGCAAGGGTTTCCTGCGTCGCGACCCACATCGCCCGCGGGCGTACGAGGTCCGCGGTTCGGACCAGCCCAGCTCGCAGCCCACCGATACAACGGGAAAGCCCGCGGCGTCGTATGTGCCGCTGGTCGGCCGGATCGCAGCCGGTGGCCCGATCCTCGCCGAGGAATCGGTCGAGGACGTCTTCCCGCTCCCCCGCCAGCTGGTCGGTGACGGAGAGCTGTTCGTCCTCAAGGTCGTCGGTGACTCGATGATCGAGGCGGCGATCTGTGACGGCGACTGGGTCACTGTGCGCCGCCAGCCGGTCGCGGAGAACGGCGACATCGTGGCAGCCATGCTGGACGGCGAGGCCACGGTCAAGCGCTTCAAGCGGGAGGACGGCCATGTGTGGCTGCTCCCGCACAACTCCGCGTACCAGCCGATCCCGGGCGACGAAGCGACAATTCTCGGCAAGGTGGTGGCGGTGCTGCGGCGGGTGTGAAGACTCGCCGGTTCCGACCGGGCCCCGGGATCCACTGCGCCGATCCCGGGGCCCTGCATGTGCCACCGGGCACCCGGGGCTTGCTACTGGTCGTTGGCCTTGGCTGCCGCGTCGATAGCCGCGAGTGAGCGGCGCGCCTGGTTGCGGTCGGTGGTGTACCAGAAATCGGGCAGCGAGGCGCGCAGATAGCTGCCGTACCGGGCGTTGGCCAGCCGCGGATCGAGCACCGCGACCACTCCCTTGTCGCCCGTGGCCCGTACGAGCCGGCCGGCGCCCTGAGCCATCAGCAGCGCGGCATGCGTCGCCGCGACGGCCATGAATCCATTGCCTCCAGCCTCCTCAACCGCCTTCTGGCGTGCGCTCATCAGCGGGTCGTCGGGACGTGGGAACGGAATCCTGTCCATGACCACCAGCTGGCAGCTGGCCCCGGGCACATCCACGCCCTGCCAGAGCGACAGCGTGCCGAAGAGGCAGGTCTCGGGATCGGCTGCGAAGTTCTTGATCAGCTCTCCGAGGGTCTCCTCGCCCTGCAGCAGGATCGGCTTGCCGACTCGGCCGCGCATTTCCTCGGCGGCGGCCTGGGCCGCCCGCATGGACGAGAACAGACCGAGGGTGCGCCCGCCCGCCGCCTCCACCAGTTCGGCGAGTTCATCCAGCATGTCGGTGCGAGAACCCTCCCGACCGGGCGTGGCCAGATGCCTGGCGACGTACAGGATTCCCTGCTTCGGGTAGTCGAACGGCGACCCGACGTCGAGTCCCTTCCACTGCGGAATGTCGTCGCCCGCAGTGCCTTCGGGAGCGAGTCCGAGCGACGCCCCCACCCCGTTGAAATCCCCACCGAGCTTGAGCGTGGCCGAGGTGAGGACGACGGACCGCTCGGCGAAGAGCTTCTCGCGCAGAAGTCCGGATACGGAGAGCGGGGCGACCCGCACTGAGGCGCCGAAACGGTCATGACGCTCGTACCAGACGACGTCGTACTCCGAGCCTTGGGTGATGCGCTCGGCGACGCCGTGAATCGTCTCCACCGATGCGAGTGCCTGCTTGCGGACGGCGTCCTCGTCCTGGACGGACTTGTCCCGGGTGGCGCCCAGGGCCGAGATCACCGTACGCGCGGCGTCACGAAGCGCCAGCAGCGCGTATCCGAGGTCCTCGGGGACCTCTTCCAGGCGACCGGGGAGCGCCAGCTCCATCACTCGCTCGAAGCCCTCCGACGCGGTCTGCAGGGCGTCAGCCGCCTTCTCGTTGACCAGCTTCGCCGCTCGGCGCACCGCGCGGTTGACCTGGCCGGGGGTGAGCTCGCCGGTGGCCACTCCGGTGACCCTGGAGACCAGCTCATGGGCCTCGTCGACGATCAGTACCTCATGCTGCGGAAGCACAGGGGCGCCCTCGATGGCATCGATGGCGAGGAGGGCGTGATTGGTGACGACGACATCGGCGAGCTTGGCACGCTCACGGGCCTGCTCCGCGAAACACTCCGCGCCGTACGCGCACTTGCTGGCGCCCAGGCATTCGCGGGAGGAGACCGAGACCTGCGCCCAGGCACGGTCGGATACGCCCGGGGTGAGGTCGTCGCGATCGCCGGTCTCGGTCTCGTCCGACCAGTCCCGCAGCCGCAGCAGATCCTGGCCGAGCTTGCTCGACGGGGCCGCTGCCTCGAACTGATCGAAGAGCCCCTCCTCCTCGTCCTGGGGCACTCCTTCATGGAGCCGGTGCAGGCAGAGATAGTTCGAGCGGCCCTTCAGCATGGCGAACTGGGGACGGCGGCGCAGCAACGGATGCAGGGCGTCGACCGTGCGCGGGAGGTCGCGCTCCACGAGCTGGCGCTGCAGTGCCAGGGTCGCCGTCGCCACCACGACGCGCTCCCCGTGCGCGAGTGCGGGCACCAGGTAGCCGAGGGATTTACCCGTGCCGGTGCCGGCCTGGACGAGCAGATGGGCATTGTCGTCGACAGCCTCGGCAACGGCCTCGGCCATGGCGGCCTGGCCGGGCCGTTCCGTACCGCCGACGGCGGTCACTGCGGCGTGGAGGAGCTCGGGGAGGGATGGCTTTGTCATAGCCCGACCAGCCTACGGGGCACCACTGACAACGGCGATCACTCCCGGACTCAGACGGAGGGGTGGAGCGGGTTGGGCACGGTCCCGTGGATGGCGGCGTGCGGGCGCCGGGGGCGGTCCCGGTAGCCGTCCACGTGCAGGCGGTTGCGGTTCAGACAGAGACGTTCGATGCGGGGCGTCAGCATGTCGAACATCTCAAATCGCTCCTTGAGCTCGGGGAAGCGGGCGTGGTGCCGCAGAATCTCGGCCCGCACGAGTGACCAGAAATCGGCCTCCGGAACTCCCAGCTGTTCCTCGCACAGTGGGGACAGGAAGCGAAAGACACCGATGAAAAGTCCGGCGTGGATGAACTGGGTGAGGAAGGAGGGCTCCTCGGTGAGCAGGATGCGGCGTACGTCCTGTGGCATCGACTCATGCTCCGGCAGCGGCTGGGCGCTGATGTTCACATCGTCCACGAAGTCCTTGATCGCCAGGCGTACCGGTACGTCCTGGTTGTCGAAGACGACGATGGCGTTCTCGCCGTGCGGGGAGAACACGGTGCCGTAGCGGTAGAGGAAGTGCAGCAGCGGCGGGAGCAGCGCGGAGAAGAGCCGGGTCAGCCAGGTGGTGGGCGTGAGCCCCGAGCGGGCGACGAGCTCGGCCGTGAAGGCGCGGCCCCGTGGATCTGTGTGGAGCAGCGAGGCGAGGGTCCGGGCCCGTTCGCCCGGCGCGAGCCGGGGCTGGAGGGGTTCTCGCCAGATCGCGCCGAGGATTTCCTTGAACTGGTACGGGGTTTCCGGGAGGTGGTCGTAGAGCGGATGCTCGACGGTCACGGAGGCCACCTCGCCGAGCAGGATGACCTGGCAGGTGTCGCGCAGAAAGGCGTCCCGGTCGCGCAGGCCCTGGACCCAGGTGGTGACGGCGGGGGCCGCGAGGGTGCGTTCGGTGGGCAGTCCTCGCCAGACCAGCGTGTTGAGGATCGACAGGGGCAGTTTGACGGTGTGCCGGTCGGGGCGGGCCACGTTGGTGAACGTGCGAATGGACTGCTGAGGCAGCCGGAGATCGGCGTCGGAGTGGAGCGGAACGATGTCGCCTGCGGCGATGGCCGGGGCGAAGACCGGAACGATCCATTCGTCCCACTGCCAGGGGTGCACGGGAAGACACAGATAGCTGCCGGGATCGAGGCCGCGGGCGCGGAGCACGGCGGCGAAGGAGTCGCGGACCGACGGGTCGAGTTCCTGCACGTACAGCTGCTCGGGGGTGGCCAGGCCGGTCACTCCGCGGTAGGTGGCGATCCTGGTGGAGACGGCGATCCACGGCAGCCTGACCGGCGTGCGGGCCTCCGGTGTGTAACGGGAGGCGTCGGTGGCGGAGAAGCCGAGGCGTCCCTTGTTGGCGACGAGCCAGGGGTGTCCTGTCTGGTGCCCTTCCAGCTCGGCGTAGTCGAGATCGGCCAGCCGGTCGACGGGGAGCGCGGTGTGGTCGAGCCGGGCGTCGGCGGCGAGGGTGGTGGTGATCTCGCGGATGAGGTGGCCGAGGGTGGCGCCGTCGATCCCGAGGGTGTGGCGGGCGCGGGCGAGGAACTGCAGCGGGTCGCGGAAGGGGACGGTGTCGGAGTTCCGGTCCCGCAGTGGCTCGGCAGGCGCGCCCCGGCCGCTGTCCCGCGTCGAGTCCGTCGGCGACTCCCGGGCGCTCCCGCACGTCTCCAGAACCGAATCGGGGGCGATGTGCCAACTGCCGTACACGCCCCGCCGGGCGCTGAAGCTCAGGGTTCCACCGTCATCGAGCCCGAGGGTGTACGTATCGCCCCCGTCGTCCTGCCGGACCGGCGCGATGACTTCCTCGTAGGCGAATTGACCGAGCATCTTCGCGAGCAGTCGGGCAGCGGCTCCGTCCCAGACCGTCCGGTCCAGTTCTGGCGTGCTGAGCAGGTCGGCAGACTCCGCTGAATCATGGCTCGCAGGATATTTCGGCACGGGGACTCCTCGGGATGAAACCGATGGGGTTCGAGCGGTGTATGCAAAGCAGCAGGCCGTTCACAGCTGGGCACGGTGGGTTCGGTCGCGGAGCATCAGGGCGGCTCGTTTGTCGGGGAGTTCGACTTCTGCGGAGAAGCGGAAGCCTGCGCTGAGGAAAGCGGAAACGGAAGGGGTGTTACGCAGGTCGGGCTCCGCCACAACACGTGCGCACAGGGGACGGTTGTCGAGTACGAGGTCGGAGACGGCCCGGAGCAGGGTGGTACCGACCCCGCGTCCGCGGTTGTTCACACCGCCGATGAGCAGGTGGATTCCGGTGTCGTGCGGCCGAGCGGGGTAGTGGCGCGCCAGCGGATCGAGATCCGCGCGGTAGATCTCCCAGTAGCTCATGGGAACGCCTGCCAGCACGCCGAGGCACGGGACGCTGCGTCCGTCACCGTCGAGTTGGGGGCGCAGATGGTCGGCTGTGACGGATTCGGATCCGGCGAGTTCCCAGAATGCGGCGACTGCGGGGTCGTTCATCCAGCGGCTGATCACGGCGAGATCGCGTTCCACTCGCACGGGGACGAGTTGGAACACTCCGGCCGGGGTGGTGACCGGTCCCCAGTCGGCAGGGCGGTCGAGCAGATCCGAGGCGGCCGACCTGCGCATGGTTGCCTGCGTGCCTGTGGCCGGGCCCGCTTCGTCCGGTTCGGATGACGCGGACGCGTTCGGCGGCTGGGGGCGTGTCGCGGTGGCGGGTGTGTCCTCGCCGAACAGCGCGAGGAGTTCTTCGGAGAGCGGCAGGTCCAAGGTGTCCTCGGCACCTGTGTCGGCCTGTGGGGCAGGGCCGGTACCGGCGTCGGTGTGCGCATCGGCGGGAGCCAC
This sequence comes from Streptomyces sp. NBC_01224, assembly GCF_036002945.1. Taxonomy (NCBI): domain Bacteria; kingdom Bacillati; phylum Actinomycetota; class Actinomycetes; order Kitasatosporales; family Streptomycetaceae; genus Streptomyces; species Streptomyces sp. NBC_01224. Next base: position 2,423,442 of record NZ_CP108529.1, read on the forward strand.
GGTGTCGCTCTCCTCTCGGCGGTTCAGGCGGTGGTCATGTTCCCTCAGGCACATAGGGGGTTGGCAATGGTGACGTAGACGGACTGGGTGTCGACAGGCCCGACGAGTTCGTCGAGGCCGTGCAGCCGGGTCAGCAGGTTGGCCTTGCACCGCAGGTGGGAGTTTTCCAGCAGATGTGTGGGCAGCGGGGAGCCCAGTGCGGCGGCCGAGCCGAGGAATCGACGGAACGCGGCGATGAGCACGTGTTCGTCGGCGAGGTGCTGGGCGCCGAAGGCTCCGATCAGGCCGAACACATTGTTGATGCCGAGGTAGTAGGCAAAGCGCTCGTCGGTGACCGCGTCGGAGACGAAGGTGTCGCTGACCGATCCGATGCCGGGGAGCCGGTGCTCCAGTGCCGCACGGTGGGACTCACGGAAGTAGTAGCCCTGGTTGTCGCGGTATCGGCCGCCGACGGGCCAGCCGTGGGGATCGAGCAGCACCAGAGTGTTCTGCTGGTGGGCTTCGAGGGCCACGCCTGCGTGGGCGTCGAGCCAGAGCACGGGGCGTACGACACGGTCGAGGTATCGCAGGAACCACTCGGTGGCGACGGCGCCTACGGCTCTTCCGGTGGCAGCGGCCAGGGAGATCACGATCTCGGCGAGGCGTGAGTGCATGCCCGTACGGCCCGGCCAGGGGCGCGGGGCGGTGAGCGCGGCGATGCAGACCGCATCGTCGTACGGACCGAACGGGTTGTGGCGCAGCATCACGTCGAGGCCTGCGACAGGCTCGCCGTCCGAGTCGTCGACGGCGAGCCAGGCGGGGTCGCGGACGATGTCGAAGCCCGGGTGGACGGCATGCCACTGCGCGGCGAGTCCGCTGCGGAGCAGCCGGTGGACCTCCACTCCACGGTGAAGTTCCTTGCGGAGATTCTCTCGACGGGAGTTGGTGATGCGAACGCCGAGAGAGAGCTTGAGCATGAGCTCGGCACCGGGCCGATGCACGGTGCGGACGGATGAGGTGGGGTACCAGTGCTTCCCGTGCGGTCCGAGGTCATGCAGGAGTCCGGCGTCGAGCAGGGCGGCGGCTGCGGGCCGGTGTCCGAGTTCGCGGGCCTGCCACGGGTGGAGCGGAATCGGTGTGGTGTTGTCGGGGAGTTGCAGTCCTTCGGCATGGGAGGTGATCAGTTCCGTGGCCGATACGGGACGGCCTCCGTCGGTCCAGGCGGAGTCGGTGGCCAGCACGGACCGGTCGACAGCCATCCAGTGCAGCGGGAAGCAGCCGTGCAACTCGGGTGAGTAGAGGCGGGATTCGGAGTCCGAGAGGCCTTCACGGCTCTTGGGGGTGGGGTGGAGCGGATGTCCGAGGAGAAGTGACTGCTCGGCGGTGAGGAAGAGGTCCGCTTCAGCCGGGGCGCCGGGGGTGCGGCGCCGCTCGGCGATGAAACCGGCCGTCCGCTGTACGGAGTCGGCGACCCGGGCCACCATGTCGGCGCCTTCGTGGCGGTCGGCCTCGCGGCCCAGGAGAGCGGCAACCGTGACGGCGTCGGTGGGCGGTGCTCCTTCGGGTGCCCCCTCCAGGGTGGGCATGCCGAAGCGGTGCCAGCCCGTGGCGGACCAGTAGAGGACGGGGACGAGCAGAGCGGTTCCGCTGGCGGGGAGCGGGATTCGGAGCGTATCCCCGTCCGGCCGGGGCAGGTCACTCTCCCGGACCCAGCAGCGGAGCAGATTCTCGACACCCGCCATGTCGGCGGCCCTCAATGGATCCGGATGGTCGAGGAGGTCGGCCGGTGCCGCACAGGTGAACGTGGCCGTCGGGGCGTACCGCTCCTCGTGCAGTGCCGCCATCTGACGGGGCACGGTGGTCTGGTCGACGACGAGGTTGCCGGTGAGCGCGGCCTGTCCTCGCTGCTGGGTGGGGGGAGGGCCGTCGGCCTGGGGTGCGGTGGTGGGGTTCACGGCGGTCCTTCTTGTGATGGTGTCCGGCGTCAGCGGATCGACCCGGTCGCGGTCCGGCGGTGCGGCAGGCGCTCGGCGGCCGCCAGGGCGTCGGCGAGGCGGTCCACGACCGCTGTTGCCTGTTCGTCGGTGAGGGTGAGGGGCGGGAGAAGGCGTACGACGGTGGAGTGGCGTCCGCCGAGTTCGACGATGAGCCCGCGGCGCAGGCACTCCTGTTGGACGGCTGCGGCGAGGACCGGGGCGGGCGGTGGCTCAGGGCTGCCGCCCCGCGCAGCAGCCTCGGGGTCGACGAGTTCCACCCCGATCATCAGGCCCCGTCCGCGGACGTCCCCGATGGACGGGTGGTCCGTGGCCAGTGCCTGGAGGCGTGCGACCATCCGGGCGCCGAGTGTCGCGGCGCGCTCGGCGAGTCGGTGCTCCCGCACGAAGGCAAGGGTGGCGGTGCCCGCCGCCATCGCGAGCTGGTTGCCCCGGAAGGTGCCGGCGTGGGCGCCCGGCTGCCAAGTGTCCAGTTCGGAGCGGTAGACGATCACTGCGAGCGGGAGGGAGCCGCCGATGGCCTTGGAGAGCACCATCACATCGGGCACGATCCCGCTGTGCTCAACCGCCCAGAAGGCACCGGTGCGGCCGACGCCCGTCTGGACCTCGTCGGCGATCAGGGGGACGGACCGGGTCTCGGTGATCTCGCGCATCTGGCGCATCCAGCTGTCGGGGGCAGGGTTCACACCGCCCTCCCCCTGCACCGGTTCGAGGATCATCCCGGCCGGCGCGGGCGCGCCTCCCTTGGGGTCGTCCAGGAGATTCTCGGTCCACCGGGCGGCGATCTCCGCGCCGCGCTCACCGCCGATACCGAAGGGGCAACGGTAGTTCTGCGGGAAGGGCAGACGCGTCACCCGTACGTCCTCGGCACCGCCCGAGGCGGCAAGGGCTCCTGCCGTCATCCCGTGGTAGGCGCCGGTGAAGGCGAGGAGTCCGCTGCGGCCGGTCGCGGCACGGACCAGTTTGAACGCTGCCTCGACGGCGTCCGTACCGGCAGGTCCGCAGAACTGGATCCGGGCGTTGTCGGCGAACTGCCGCGGCAGGGTGGCGAACAGCTCCGTGGTGAAGGCGTCCTTTACGGGGGTGGCGAGGTCGAGCACTTGCAGCGGTGCGCCCGAGTCGATCACCTTCCTGATCGCCTCCAGAACCACCGGATGGTTGTGCCCGAGCGCCAGGGTGCCGGCTCCGGAGAGACAGTCGAGGTATCGCCGCCCGTCCGCGCCTTCGATGGTCATCCCACGGGCGCGTACCGGCACGATCGGCAGCGAACGCGCATAGGTACGGGCGGCGGATTCACGCAGCGACTGGCGGCGCAGGATCCCCTCGTGCACCGCCGGTGCTGCCACCGGGGCTGGTTCGGTCACGGCCACGGCTGTTGGTCCTCCCGCTGTAACAGTTGTGTCGCACGTCAGTACGTCGGCGCACGGACGGACTGCGGGGATGAACGCTGTCCTCGAGTCCCTCGTACGTACCAACGACGCCGGACGCAGGGGATCACGGGCAATTCCGAAGATCCTTGCGGGGCGGAACCGTGGCCCTGCTGCGCACCGTCCCCATCGGCACCGGCATAGTGGGGGCCGCACGGAGGGCTCGGGCAGATTTCCGGGAGTCCGCAGGACGTTCGGAGCAGGTGGCTCGGAGCAGTACCGAAGTGCAGTACAGAAGTGTTGAGTTACGAAGTCCCAGGGGGATCACCACATGCGACTCATTCGACCAGTTCTCACCGCACGTCAGGGGAGCGCACGTCGCACGCGCCCCTCGGTGCTCGCCGTGGCCGCGGTCACTGCGGTCCTTGCGCTCACCGCCACTGCCTGCGGTCCGAACGAGGACAACGCCAGTGACAAGCCGAGCGGTTCCGCCGGCCGGCCCTCGGACGGCAAGATCACCATTCCGGACGATCTGAAGGACCGGCTCAAGGAACACGGGATCGACCTCGACCAGTGGAAGAACGGCGAGTGGAAGAACTGGGACAAGGACAAGTGGCTGCGCGAGGCCAAGGACTTCGTCAACCCGATCATCGAAGGCCTCTGGGACCCGGACCGGATGCGGGATGCCGACAAGTCTCCGGAGAAGCCCGTCGACAATGACATCTCGGGTGACGTGGGTGTGACGGACCCGACGCCTGCGCCGGTCCGGGCCGCCGGTGTCCGGACGCCGTACCACGCCAATGCCGCAGAGTCCGGGAAGCTGCTCTTCGACAGCCCCGAGGGCTCCATGGTCTGCTCCGCGACCGTGGTGAAGGACCCGGCGCACCCCGGAAAGTCCAACCTGGTGTGGACCGCGGGGCACTGTGTGCACGCGGGCAAGAAGGGCGGCTGGTACCGCAACATCGCCTTCGTGCCGTCGTACAACAACAGCGGTCTGTCGACGGCCGAGCTGCAGAAGGCGACCAAGCAGGAGATCGCGCCCTACGGCGTGTGGTGGGGCCAGTGGGCACAGACGTCCGACCAGTGGATCTCTCAGGGTTCCTCGATCGGCGGGCAGGGCGCCCCGTACGACTTCGCGGTGCTGCATGTCACGCCGGAGAAGGGCTCGACGGGTAAGTCCCTGGAGGAAACGGTCGGCTCCGCACTGCCTGTCGAGTTCAATGCCCCGGCTGTGCCGAACATCGACAGCATGACCGCCACCGGCTTCCCGGCCGCTCCGCCCTACGACGGCCAGAAGGCCTTCCAGTGCGCGGACAAGCCGGGTCGGCTCTCGCTGACCGCGCAGGACCCCACGATGTACCGCATCGGCTGCACCATGACGGGCGGTGCCTCCGGTGGTGGCTGGGTCGCGGCGGGTCAGGACGGCAAGCCCGCCCTCGTCTCGAACACCTCCATCGGCCCGGTGACGGCCGGCTGGCTGGCCGGACCGCGCTTCGGCAAGGAAGCCAAGGGCGTCTACGAGTCGGTCAGCAAGAAGTACGCAGGGCAGTGACGACGGACCGTCACCCGGCCAGGATCGGGTGACGGTGACGGCACATCAGAGACCCCGGTGCGGCTGTTGCCCGCCGGGGCCTTTGCTGTCGCGCTACGGCCCCGAGTGGCCCGCACCTCATGCGGGTCGTGTCTCTGCGGCAGAGAGCACGGTCCGCACCGTCATAGGGTGGGCCTGCATCGTCGGTGGCCGTTGGTCCGGCCACCGTTTTGCATGACAAGTTCATGGCAATTTCGGAGATTTCAGGGCGAATCTTTTCCATGCGGCCCATACGTCCGCTGCTCGCCGCGACCGGCCTCGTCGCGGCGCTCGCGCTGACGGCCACGGCCGGTTCGAAGGGCGGCTGGTACCGCAATGTCGTGTTCGTGCCCGCGTACAACGACAAGGCCAAGTCCGCCGCCGCGCTGGAGAACGCGCAGCCGCAGGAGATCGCCCCGTACGGCGCGTACTGGGCCGACTGGGCCACGACGTCCGGTGAATGGCTCGCCGATGGCGGTCCCACCGGGGGCGAAGGCGCCCCCTATGACTACGCGGTACTGCGCGTGAAGCCGGAGAAGGGCAGCAAGTCCCTGGAGGAGACCGTGGGCAATGCCCTGCCGGTCAACTTCGATGCCCCCGAGATCTCGACGATCAGCGCGATGGGCGCCTGGGGTTACCCCGCCGCCCCACCGTACAACGGCCTGATCATGCACAAGTGCGTCGACCGCCCCGGCCGGCTCTCCGTCAGCCCGAGCACTCCGACCATGTACCGCATCGGCTGCACCATGACCGGCGGCTCTTCCGCCGGCGGGTGGTTCAGCGAAGGCAGTGCCGGCAAGCTCGCACTGGTCTCCAACACCTCCATCGGCCCGGTGACTTCGGGCTGGCTCGCCAGCCCCCACCTGGGCAAGGGAGCACAGGACGTCTTCACCGCGATGAGCGAGAAGTTCGGCAGCCAGTAGCAGCCGCGCGTACGCCCGAAGGCCCGCTCCCGACGAGGGAGCGGGCCTTCGGTCCGTTCTGAGCCGTACCGCGCTGCGGTCAGTGCGCCACGGGGACGAACGAGGAGAGGGCGGCTGCCAGTTCCTCATGGACCCGCGCCTTGAGGAGGGTGCCCTCCGACGTGTGCTCCTCGGAGATCACCTCGCCCTCGGCGTGCACCCTGGAGACGAGTCCGCCCTGGGTGTACGGGACGAGCGCCTCGACCTCGACCGAGGGCCGAGGCAGTTCGGTGTCGATGAGTGCGAGCAGCTCGGCGATACCGGCGCCGGTACGCGCCGAGACGGCGATCGCATGCTTCTCGATTCGCAGCAGCCTCTGCAGCACCAGCGGATCGGCCGCATCCGCCTTGTTGATCACCACGACCTCGGGCACGTCCACCGCGCCCACTTCGCGGATCACCTCGCGCACCGCGGCGAGTTGTTCCTCCGGCACAGGGTGGGAGCCGTCCACCACATGCAGGATCAGATCGGATTCACCGACCTCCTCCATGGTGGAGCGGAACGCCTCGACGAGGTGGTGCGGCAGATGCCGTACGAACCCGACGGTGTCGGCCAGGGTGTAGATCCGGCCGCTCGGCGTCTCGGCCCGGCGTACGGTCGGGTCCAGGGTGGCGAACAGTGCGTTCTCCACCAGGACGCCCGCACCGGTCAGCCGGTTGAGCAACGAGGACTTGCCCGCGTTGGTGTAGCCGGCGATGGCGACCGACGGCACCTTGTTGCGCTTGCGCTCCTGGCGTTTGATCTCGCGGCCGGTCTTCATCTCCGCGATTTCCCGGCGCATCTTCGCCATCTTCTCGCGGATCCGACGTCGGTCCGTCTCGATCTTGGTCTCACCGGGACCGCGGGTTGCCATGCCGCCACCGCCGCTGGAACCGCCGCCGCCCATCTGACGGGAGAGCGACTGACCCCAGCCACGAAGCCGGGGCAGCATGTACTGCATCTGTGCCAGCGAGACCTGCGCCTTGCCCTCTCGGGACTTGGCGTGCTGGGCGAAGATGTCGAGGATCAGAGCGGTCCGGTCGACCACCTTGACCTTGACGACGTCTTCCAGATGGATCAGCTGGCCGGGGCTGAGCTCACCGTCGCAGACGACGGTGTCGGCCCCTGATTCGAGGACGATGTCGCGCAGCTCCAGCGCCTTGCCCGAGCCGATGTAGGTGGCCGGGTCGGGCTTGTCGCGGCGCTGGAAGACGGCGTCGAGCACCATGGCGCCTGCAGTCTCCGCAAGTGCGGCCAGCTCCGCGAGGGAATTCTCCGCGTCCTGCACGGTCCCCGAGGTCCAGACACCGACCAGCACCACACGCTCCAGGCGCAGCTGTCGGTACTCGACCTCGGTGACGTCCTCGAGCTCGGTCGAGAGTCCTGCCACACGCCGCAGTGCTGCGCGCTCGGAGCGGTCGAACTGCTCGCCGTCCCGCTCTCCGTCGATCTCGTGGCTCCAGGCGACGTCCTCTTCCATCAGGGCGTCGGCCCGAAGGCTCTCCGTGAGGCTCTCGGTGACATTCTCCGTAGCGCTCTGCGCGTCCTGCGCGTCCTGGGGGAGGGAAGAAGAGGAGGTCATTGGATCCTTACGTCGATGGAAGTCCGTTACATCAGTCACAACGCGTGACCTCTCCCGATGATTCCCGCTGTCGGGAATCCGGTCCGGCCGCCGCGGCGACCCGTCGATAGTGGCATGGTCCGCCGGGCCCGTCACCCGGGTTTATCGCTGTCCGTCGGGCTTGGCACTGTGCCAGTCCGGGTGCCCCGGCATCGGTGGGGTCTTCTCGCCGTACAGCCAGCCGTCGAAGAACGAGGTCAGGTCGCGGCCCGCGGTCTGTGACGCCAGCCGGACGAAGTCCGCGGTGGCGGCGTTGGAGTCCCGGTGCTTCTTCACCCAGCTCCGCTCCAGCCGGTCGAATGCGTTCTCGCCGATCTCCGTGCGCAGCGCGTAGAGGATCAGTGCGCTGCCGTCGTACACGACCGGCCGGAACAGGCTGAGCTTCTGTCCGGGCGCCGGAACCTCGGGGCGGGCCGGGGGGCCGCCCGCGGCCCGCCAGCCGTCGGACTTGATGTAGGCGTCGTGCATCCGGCTTTCCAGTGGCTTGTCGGCGTGCTCCTCGGCGTAGCGGGCCTCGTACCAGCTGGCATGTCCCTCGTTGAGCCACAGATCGGACCATGCCTGTGGGGAGACGCTGTCACCGAACCATTGGTGGGCGAGCTCGTGCACCATGATCGATTCGACATACCACTTGGGGTAGGCGGTCTGGGTGAACAGGGACCGTTCGAAGAGCGAGAGTGTCTGGGTCTCCAGCTCGAAGCCGGTGTCAGTGGCGGCGACCAGCAGTCCGTATGTCTCGAAGGGGTAGGGGCCGACCTGCTGTTCCATCCATTCCAGCTGACCCGGTGTCTTGCTGAGCCAGGGTTCCAGCAGCTTGCGGTCGGCGCTCGGCACCACGTCGCGCACCGGCAGTCCGTGCGGCCCGGTCCGTTTCAGGACGGTGGAACGGCCGATGGTGACCTGGGCCAGTTCAGTGGCCATGGGGTGTTCGGTCCGATAGGTCCAGGTGGTCTCGGCACCGTTGCGGGCCGTGCCTGCGGGCAGGCCGTTGGCGACCACCGTGAGGTCCTTGGGTGCGGTGATCCGGAAAGTGAAGTACGCCTTGTCGGCGGGGTGGTCGTTGCTCGGGAAGACCCGGTGCGCGGCGTCGGCCTGATTGGCCATGGCCAGACCATCGGCGGTGCGCAGCCAGCCGCCGCTGTCCTGGCTGCCGTTCGGGTCGCTGGTGTGCCGGACGGTGATGTGCAGCGGCGCTCCGGCCGGGAGCCGGCCGGGGGGCTGGATGACCAAGTCCTCGTCCACCGCGGCGAAGTCGGCGCGCACACCGTTGATTTCGACCGTACGGACAGTGCCCTGGGCGAAGTCGAGGTTGATCCGGTCCAGCGGCTCGGTGGTCCGCGCTTCGATCGTGGTAACGGCGTCCAGCGGCTTGCTGTTGCTGCCGTGGTAGGTCAGTCCGATGTCGTACGAGAGGACGTCGTACCCGGGATTGCCGAGGCGCGGGAAGAGTGGATCACCGATTCCGAGCGGCACGGGTGAGGGGAGGGCGGCGGCAACGAGGGCGGCCGATGCGGTGGCCAGCAGAGCGGCCCGCAGACGGCGGGAGATGATCGGCATGGACTACCGCTACCAGCGACTCCCACCCGGGCAGGCGCGGCACGCGCCACGCCACTCGAACGAGATCGCTGTGGCAGATGGCGCTGCGCGGCGGGGTCAGGCAGTGGCGGCGGGGTGCTGGGCGCGGCTCACGTCGTACACCCCGGGTACGTCACGCATCGCGCGCATCAGCGCCGGCAGTCCGGCGGCATCGGGGAGCTGCAATGTGTAGGTGTGCCGGACGCGCTGTTCGCTGGGCGGTTCGACGGTGGCGGAGATGATCGCCGCGTCCGCTGTCGCGATCGCCTCGGTGAGATCGGCGAGCAGCCGGGGCCGTCCGAAGGACTCGGCAACCAGGGTGACCCGGCACCCGGCCGCGTCGCCCCAGCTCACCGAGACCGGCGCCCGGCCGGCGGACTGCATCCGGGCCGCCGCGGGGCACTCCAGCCGGTGCACGGTGACGGCGCCGCCGTGCACGACGAATCCGGTGACGGCGTCGGGTGGTACGGGGGTGCAGCAGCCCGCGAGTCGTACGGTGGCATCCGGCCGGTCCACCACAGCACTTGCGGTGCGGCTCGCGGACCTGGCGTGCCCGGGGTCGGTGTTTTCCTGGGGCTGTGGTTCGGGCCTGGGCTCCGCGGGCCTGATGCTGTGCGGGCCCTGGGCATCCTCGGGGTGCGCGTCCAGCCAGCCGGTGATGGCGATACGGGCGGCTGGGGTTCGGGCGTGGTCGAGCCAGTCGGGCGAGGGGCCGGAGGCGGCGTCCTCGGCGAGCAGCAGCTGCACGGTGTCGCCGTCGCTCAATACGGTGCCGAGGGTGGCCAGCCGGCCGTTGACCCGGGCGCCGATGCAGCTGTGCGCCTCGTCCCCGTACTGCGCGTAGGCGGCGTCGACGCAGCTGGCTCCGGCGGGCAGTCCGAGCGTGCCGCCATCGGTACGGAAGACCGTGATCTCCCGGTCCTGGGCGAGGTCCGCGCGGAGTGTGGTCCAGAAGGTGTCGGGGTCCGGGGCGGACTGCTGCCATTCCAGAAGCCTGGAGAGCCAGCCGGGCCGGGTCGGGTCGGCGCGCTCCCCGTCCGCGGGTTCGGCGGACTGCGGCGCGGAGCCGCTGTCCGCGGCGTACGGATTACCGAGGGCGATGACGCCCGCTTCGGCGACCTTGTGCATCCGGTGCGTACGGATGAGGACTTCGGCGACCGCCCCGTCGGGGCCAACGACCGCGGTGTGCAGTGACTGGTACAGGTTGAATTTGGGGGCGGCGATGAAGTCCTTGAACTCGGAGATCACCGGGGTGAAACAGGTGTGCAGTTCACCGAGCACGGCATAGCAGTCGGCGTCCTCGCCGACGAGAACCAGCAGCCGGCCGAAGTCGGTGCCGCGCAGTTCGCCGCGTTTGATCCTGACGCGGTGTACGGAGACGTAGTGGCGCGGCCTGATGAGGACTTCTGCGGGGATGCCGGCCTCCCGCAGCACCGCTGCGACATTCTCGGCGATGGCGGCGAGCGGGTCCTGGGTGGCCGCGGCGCCGGAGGCGTCCGGTTGCGCCGACGCGGCGGCGATCAGTGCGCGGGTGTGTTCGTACTCCTCGGGGCGGAGGATCGCGAAGACGAGGTCCTCCAGCTCGGTCTTGAGGGCCTGTACGCCGAGCCGCTCGGCCAGTGGGATCAGCACGTCGCGGGTGACCTTGGCGATCCTGGCCTGTTTCTCGGGACGCATCACGCCCAGGGTCCGCATGTTGTGCAGCCGGTCGGCGAGCTTGATCGACATCACCCGGACGTCGTCCCCGGTGGCGACCAGCATCTTGCGGAAGGTCTCGGGTTCGGCCGCCGCTCCGTAGTCGACCTTTTCGAGTTTGGTGACGCCGTCGACGAGGTAGCAGACCTCCTTGCCGAATTGTTCCCGCACCTGATCGAGGGTCACTTCGGTGTCCTCGACGGTGTCGTGGAGCAGTGAGGCCGTGAGTGTCGTGGTCTCGGCGCCGAGCTCGGCGAGGATCAGCGTGACGGCGAGCGGGTGCGTGATGTACGGCTCGCCGCTCTTGCGCATCTGTCCGCGGTGCGAGGACTCCGCGAGTACGTAGGCCCTGTGCAGGATGGAGAGGTCGGCATCCGGGTAGTGCGCGCGGTGGGCCTCGGCGACATGGCCGATCGCGTCGGGCAGCCGGTCGCGGGAGACAGGGCCGAGCAGCGCGACGCGGCCGAGCCTGCGGAGATCGATCCGGGGACGGCTCCGCCTGCGGATGGGAGCACCTGAGTTGGTGGCCTCTGCACTCATGGGGCACCTCCGGCAACGTCGACCGGCGGTGGGGAGGTGCGGACGCGCCTCCGGGCCGGTGCTTGATGCTACCGAGCCCACCACGTGGCGGAGTCCGGCTCTCGCTCAGCGTGAAACGGATCACCCATTCGAGCGAAGCTCTAGCCGATCGCCGTTTCGAGCCAGGCGGAGTCGATCAAGCCCTCGGCGACGATCACGGCGGCTCCGGTCATCTCGATCTCGCCGTCCGGCCGCTCGGTGATCACGAGGGTGCCGCCGGGCAGATCCACCGTGTACGTGACCGGGGTGCCGGTCTCCGTGGGGTCGGCGCCGTCCCTGCGGGCCGCGGCGACGGCGACGGCGCAGGCGCCCGTGCCACAGGAGCGAGTCTCGCCCGAACCGCGCTCATGGACCCGCATCGCGACATGACGCGGTCCGCGGTCCACGACGAATTCGATGTTGACGCCGTCGGGGTAGACGGCCGCGGGACTGAACGGCGGTACGGAGAGCAGATCGCCGGCGTGCGCCAGATCATCGACGAAGGCAACCGCGTGCGGATTGCCCATGTTCACATTGCGGGCGTCCCAGCTGCGGCCCGCCAGGCTGACCGTGACGCCGTCCTCGGGAAGGAGCGCACGCCCCATGGAGACCGTGACGTCGCCGCCCTTGGCGATATGCACCTTCTTCACGCCACCCCGGGTCGCGACGGCGAGGTCGCCCTCCTCGACGTATCCGGCATGCTGCAGATAGCGGGCGAAGACCCGTACGCCGTTGCCACACATCTCGGCGATCGAACCGTCGGCGTTGCGATAGTCCATGAACCACTCGGCCTCGCCCGCCATGGCCCGCGCCTCCGGGTGCGCGGCGGACCGTACGGCGTGCAGCACGCCGTCACCACCGATACCGGCCCGGCGGTCGCACAGCCGGGCGACGACGGAGGCTGGCAGGTCGACGGCATTGTCCGGGTCGGGAACGATCACGAAGTCGTTCTCGGTGCCGTGGCCCTTGAGGAAGGCGATCTGCGAGGTGCTCACAGGGCAACTGTACGAGGCGGCGCCGACAGCCGACGAAACCGGGCCGCGCAAGGGTGCACCGGGCAGCGACCGGCCAGCATGCCGAAGCAGGGTCCCCGTGCCACACTGCCGCAGCCGCTCCGTCCGTCAGCGGAGCCGCGCCACGCGCCAGACGGCGAGTGCGACCAGTGCGGCGCACACGGCGACGTACAGCGCGATCACGCGCCAGTCGGATCGCTCACCCGAGCCCCGCTGCGGCAGCCCGGGCCAGGTGTAACCCACGCGGCGGGCGGCCATCATGCCCCAGCCCGCGGCGCAGCAGCTGATCAGCAGGCCCAGCATGGCGACGACCGCGCCGCCGTCGCCGAACTCGAAGGCCAGAGGGAACGCGAACATCAGCGATCCCACGGCGGCGAGCATGACGATCGGTGCGAGCTGCCAGATGCGCAGACGCCGCGCGGGCCGCAGCTCGACCTCGACCTCGGGGGTCACCTCGAGCTCATCGGGCCCGTCGGGGCTCAAGCGTCCTGCCTCGTGCAGCGTGTCCGGTGCGTCTTGTTCTGTGTCGCGAGGGCCGGCCTCCATCGCCACGCGCCCTCCCAACTCGGACTCCACTGGTCGATCGATGCTCGATGATGGCACGCTCCTGGTCACCGAAATGACGGGCAGGGCTTCCCGATGCCATCACGTGATCAGGCTGTAACCGCTCGTTCGACCAACGCCAGCGCCCGGTGCGGGAGTTCCCCGCGGTGCTCCGCGGCGCCATTCAGCCAGTGGACCCGCGGGTCGCGGCGAAACCATGAGTCCTGACGGCGCGCGAATCGTTTGGTGGCGCGCACGGTCTCGGCACGCGCCTCGTCCTCGGTGCACTCCTGGGCCAGTGCGGCAAGCACCTGTTGGTAGCCGAGCGCCCTGGAGGCGGTCCGTCCTTCGCGCAGACCGTGCGCCTCCAGGGCGCGCACCTCGTCCACGAGTCCGGCCGTCCACATCCGGTCGACCCTCAGCGCGATGCGTTCGTCGAGTTCGGGGCGGGCCACGTCGACGCCGATCTGGACGGTGTCGTACACCGCATCGTTACCGGGGAGATTGGCGGTGAAGGGCTGGCCGGTGATCTCGATGACTTCGAGGGCCCTGACGATTCGGCGGCCGTTGCTCGGCAGGATGGCCCGGCCCGCTTCGGGATCGGCGGCCGCGAGCCGGGCGTGCAGTGCCGCGGAGCCGCGCTCGGCCAGTTCCTCCTCCAGCCTGGCCCGTACACCGGGGTCCGTGCCCGGGAACTCCATGGCGTCGATGGCGCCCTTCACATACAGCCCTGAGCCGCCGACCAGGACGGGGGTACGGCCCGCGGCAAGCAGCCGGTCGATCTCGGCGCGGGCCAGCCGCTGGTACTCGGCGACGCTGGCAGTCTCGGTGACGTCCCAGATGTCCAGCAGGTGGTGCGGAACGTTTCCGCGTTCGGAGAGCGTCAGCTTCGCAGTGCCGATATCCATCCCCCGGTAGAGCTGCATGGAGTCGGCATTGACCACTTCGCCGTCGAGCTGCTGAGCAAGGAATACCCCCAGATCGGACTTTCCGGCTGCAGTGGGACCGACGACGGTGATGACCCGCGGTGCGGGAGCTGAACTTCTCACCGCCCCAGTCTCGCAAACCTCCGGCACTCTTCCGGAACGAGTGGGGTGTCCCGCTCCGAAACGGGAGCCGTCTGCCGTTCCGGCCACCTGCCCCAGGCCCTGGCCCAGGGGCAGGCGAGTGGCGGGGTGTGACGCTCCGAGCGGCGCGGTTCTTCGTCCGGACCAGTAGAATTCGTAAGTGAATGCGGGCGTTTTTTCACGGTTTGCCGTTCACTCTCAGGGCTGCCTGATGAGGTCGTCGGCAGCGAGGTCGGAGAGGACGCCCGACCCTAGTCCCCCAGCAGGGAAGGTGCCCGATGGGCTTCCTGGACAATTTGAAGGCCAAGCTGAACCCCGCCAAGGACAAGGTCGGCGATCTCGCGCATCAGCACGGGCACAAGATCGACCAAGGGCTCGACAAGGCCGCACGGACGGTCGACCAAAAAACCAAGGGCAAGTACAGCGACAAGATCGAGTCCGGCACGAAGAAGGCCAAGGAAGCGGTCGAGCGCCTGTCCCACAAGCACGACGAGGGTGGTACCAAGCACGACGAGGGCGGTACGCCGCCGGGTACGCCGGGCGGTACGCCGCCGGACACGCCGGGCGGTACGCCGCCGGGCACGCCGCCCGCTTCCTGAACATCAACTGATCAAGCCGGACGGACGGCCGTGGAGCGACAACGCTGCACGGCCGTCGGCTGTATCTGCTCGGGCAGGGGTACGGACGGGGGCTCAGGACCAGGTGGCGACCAGGTAACCCACGCCGTACGGGGCGTCCTCGTACAGCAGCCGGCCGCCCAGGCCCGACCCCTCGGCGGCGCCCGCGAGCACCTGCCAGGGCGCCCGGCCCGCCGCTTTCAGTTCGTGCGCCAGCGACGCGTCCAGCGCGATCAGCGCGTCGGGGTCCGCCGTGCCCAGCGCATGGGCGGCCGCCGCGTCGAACGCCGCGGCACGGTCGTCCAGATAGCCGGGGGCCTTGATCGTGCGGCAGGCGCTGCCGTCGCCCATCACCAGCAGGGCCACCCGGTCCGCCCTGGCGGCCAGGTCCCGTCCGGTGCTCGTGCAGCGAACGGTTTCGAGCGGCTCCCCCACGCCGAGCCCTTCGACCGGCGCCTCGGCCCATTGCGCGCGGGCGAGCAGCCAGGCACCGACGGCGAGGGACGGCGGAAGCGGGCGGTCCGTCACCGGCCCCTTTCCACGCCCCAGCCGCACACCGAGGTCGACGCCGAAGCCCTTGAAGGTGCCGGGGGCCCCCTCGGGATGCGGGCCACGCCCCGCATGGTCCGCGGGCCCGATCACGATCAGCAGATCGGGCCGGGCGGCAGCGAGCACACCGAGAGCATCGGCGCAGGCGTCCCGCAGGGCGTCGAGCTCGGGCGCGGCACCGGCGGCGACCTCCGGTACCAGCAGGGGCGGGCAGGGGCAGACAGCGGCGGCGACAAGCATGGTGGGCAGCGTACTGCTTGGGTGCGATGCGCTCGTCGGCCACCGTCGCCGGCTGCGTCCTGCCGGTGTCAGTCGCAGCCGCAGCCGGGGGCCGCGGTTGCGGGCAGCGGCGCCGGGGCCCCGATACCGGGCAGCCCAAGCATCACTCCGGCAGGCTTGGCGGCCTCGGTGGCGGTGCGCTTCTCCCAGGCGTCCCCTGCCCGGGTCCGCCGTACGCCCACCGGAACGCCCTCGGCGAGGAGGTGGTGCGGGGCCGCGTAGGTGACCTCGACGGTCACCACATCGCCCGGACGCACCTCCTCGTCCGGCTTGGTGAAGTGGACCAGGCGGTTGTCGGGGGCGCGGCCGGAGAGGCGGTGGGTTGCGCCGTCCTTGCGACCCTCGCCCTCCGCAACCATGATCTCCAGCGTTCTGCCGACCTGCTTCTTGTTCTCCTCCCAGGAGATCTCCTCCTGGAGGGCGGACAGGCGCATGTACCGCTCCTGGACGACCTCCTTGGGGATCTGCCCCTCCATCTCTGCGGCCGGGGTTCCGGGCCGCTTGGAGTACTGGAAAGTGAAGGCGTTGGCGAAGCGCGCCTCGCGGACCGCGTGCATGGTCTGCTCGAAGTCCTCCTCGGTCTCGCCGGGGAAGCCCACGATGATGTCGGTGGAGATGGCGGCGTCCGGCATCGCGGCGCGCACCTTCTCGATGATGCCGAGGAAGCGCTCCTGCCGGTAAGAGCGCCGCATCGCCTTGAGGATGGTGTCCGAGCCCGACTGCATCGGCATGTGCAGCTGGGGCATCACATTGGGCGTCTCGGCCATCGCCGCGATCACGTCGTCCGTGAAGTCACGGGGATGCGGCGAGGTGAAACGGACCCGCTCCAGGCCCTCGATCTTCCCGCAGGCGCGCAGCAGCTTGGAGAAGGCCTCGCGATCGCCGATGTCGGAGCCGTACGCGTTCACGTTCTGGCCCAGCAGGGTGATCTCCGAAACGCCCTCGGCGACCAGTGCCTCGATCTCGGCGAGGATGTCGCCGGTGCGGCGGTCCTTCTCCTTGCCGCGCAGCGCCGGGACGATGCAGAAGGTGCAGGTGTTGTTGCAGCCGACGGAGATGGAGACCCACGCCGCATAGGCGGACTCGCGGCGGGTGGGGAGCGTGGAGGGGAACGCCTCCAGGGACTCGGCGATCTCGATCTGCGCCTCGTCCTGGATACGGGCGCGCTCCAGCAGCACCGGCAGCTTGCCGATGTTGTGCGTGCCGAAGACGACATCCACCCAGGGGGCCCGCTCGACGATGGTGTCGCGGTCCTTCTGCGCCAGGCAGCCGCCGACGGCGATCTGCATGCCGGGTCGCTTGGTCTTCATCGGGGCGAGCCGGCCGAGATTCCCGTAGAGCTTGTTGTCGGCGTTCTCCCGCACCGCGCAGGTGTTGAAGACGACGACGTCGGCATCGCCGTCGCAGCCCTCGGCGGCACGTACGTAACCCGCGTCCTCCAGCAGCCCCGACAGCCGCTCGGAGTCATGGACGTTCATCTGGCACCCGTAGGTGCGCACCTCGTACGTTTTCAAACCGTCCACTACTCCACCAGCCACGTCGTTGCCGCTCACCCGTCCAGGGTAAGGGCTCCGATCGGGCGGCAATGATGAATACCTCTCCGGCCGGGCTCACGGCCCTGCGTCCGGGTGCGGGGACCGAGGCCCCGTGCCGCCGGGGCCCGGCCCTGGTCATCGCCCCGGCGGGCTGGCAGGATCGCCGCCATGCTCCAGGCACTGTCCCGTATCGGCCGACGGCGCACCCTTCAGGCGTGCGCCGCCCTCGTCGTCGTGCTCGGGCTGCTGCTGTGGTGGCTGCTCCCGCTCGGGGAACCAACGCCGAGCGGGACGCTGACCTTCAGCACCGGCGTACGCAGCGGGGTCTACCAGCGCTACGGCGAGCGGCTCAAGGGAGACCTGGCCACGGATCTGCCCCAGGTGTCGATACGGCTGCAGACCAGTGAGGGCTCGCAGCAGAACATCGCGCGGGTGGCGACGGGGAAGGCCGACTTCACCATCGCCACCGCCGATGCCCTGGCCACCTATCTGCGCAGCGGCAAGCCGGGCGCCGACCGGTTGCGGGGCTGTGTGCGGCTGTATGACGACTACATCCAGCTGGTCGTGCCGCGTGACTCGAAGGTGCGGAGGGTCTCGGACCTGATCAGCAAGCGCGTTGGGGTGGGGCAGCCGGGTTCCGGGGTACGGCTGGTCGCCGACCGGGTGATGACAGCCGCCGGTCTCGATCCCTCGAACGATGTGACGCCGCTTCCCGACGGTATCGACACCATGCCTGAGAAGCTGGAGAACGGCCTGCTCGACGCCTTCTTCTGGTCCGGCGGACTGCCCACCTCCGCCGTCCAGGAGCTGTCGGACCGGTTCGCGATCCGGCTGGTGCCGCTGGAGGCCCCGCTGATCAAGGAGCTCCAGGCGGTGGGCGGGTCCGCCCGCTACTACCGGTCGGCTGTGATGCCCGCCGACGCCTACCGCAACGCGCAGCAGGGGCAGGCGGTACCGACGGTGGCGGTCGCCAATGTGCTGGTGACCACGGACCGTACGGATCCGGCGATGACCGAGGCGTTCACCCGGACCGTGATCGACAGCCGGGACCGGATCGGGCGCGAGGTGCACGCGGCCCAGCTGGTGGATCTGCGTACGGCGATCTACACCGATCCGCTGCCGCTGCACGAAGGCGCCAAGCGCTACTACCGCTCGGTCAAGCCCTGATCCCCGGCACCGCTCGGTCGGGCCCGATCCCCGAGCCGGGCCCTCTCCCGTCCGTGCTCAGCCCTGCGGGCCCTGGCGTGGCACCGACACCGTCACCCGCAGCCCGTGCGGCTCATGGGCGGCATAGCCGATGGAGCCGCCGCCCGCCACCAGGAGGGCCTGGGAGATGGAGAGCCCGAGGCCGGAACCCTTCACGTTCTGATGCTGGGCGCTGCGCCAGAAGCGGTCGCCGACGCGTTCCATCTCCTGTGCGGTGAGACCCGGTCCACGGTCGGCGACGACGACCGTGACGTCATCGTGACCGGAGGCGACCGTGACGAGGACCTCTTCGTCGGCAGGGGTGAATTTCAGGGCGTTGTCGATGACGGCGTCCAGGGCGCTCGACAGGGCGATGGGGTCCGCCCAGGCGGTCACGGCGGATGAGCCGTTCGCCCTGAGCCGTACTCCCTTCTCCTCGGCGACCGGACGCCAGGAGGCAACGCGTTCCGCGGTCAGTGCGCCTATGTCCGTGAGCCGCAGATCGGCATCGGCGTGTTCGGCCAGCGCCAGGTCGAGCAGGTCGTCGAGAACCTGCCCGAGGCGCTTGCCCTCCGTGCGCACGGAGGCGATCTCCTCGTTGCCCTCCGGGAGTTCGAGCGCGAGGAGCTCGATCCGCAGCAGTAGCGCGGCAAGGGGGTTGCGCAACTGGTGCGAGGCATCGGCGACGAAGGCGCGCTGCTGCTCCAGCACGTCCTCGACGTTGTCGGCCATCTCGTTGAACGAGCGGGCCAGGCGCCTCAGTTCCGGCGGCCCTCCGGAGGCCGCGACCCGGGATCTCATCCGGCCGCTGGCGATGTCGTGGGTGGCCGCGTCCAGGGTCCGTACGGGCAGCAGTACCCAGCCGGTGAGCCGGATCGCGGCGCCGACCGCCACCAGCATCGCGACGACTTCGCCGACCGCGATGAGCAACCAGCCGCGCAGCGTGCGTGCGCGCATTTCGGAGGTGGGCGAGTCGATGACCACGACGGCGACGACATCGCCGTCCCGTACGACGGGTGAGGCGACGACGACCCTGCCCCGCTGCCAGGGCCAGACCTGCGGCGGATCGTGGCTGCGACGGCCCAGGAGCGCTTCCTTGAAGGCCTCTCTCCCCTCCCCCTGGATCGGGAGCTGCCAGGTGGCCGGGGCCTTCGCCATGGCACTGTCGTCGCGGTAGAAGACACCGGCGCGGATGCCGTACACCGATGCGTAGGTGTCGAGTTCGCTCCGCAGGGTGCGGCGCCGCTCGTCGTAACCGGGGGTCCGCTCGGCGATGAACTGGGCTAGCGCGGCGAAGCGTGCCGTGTCATCGATGCGGTCGATGACGACGCGCTGCTGCTGGGCGCCGGCCACGCTGACGGCCAGGGGAAAGCCGAGGGCGAGCAGCACGCTCGCCATGAGAATGATGAGCAGCGGAAGCAGTCGGGTGCGCACCTGGGACGTACGCCTCTACGCGGACGGTGCGACGAGGCGGTAGCCGACCCCGCGCACCGTCTCGATCAGTGCCGGCAGCCGCAGTTTGGAACGCAGGGACGCGACGTGCACTTCGAGCGTGCGTCCCGTTCCCTCCCAGCTCGTGCGCCACACCTCGCTGATGATCTGCTCCCGGCGGAAGACGACGCCGGGGCGCTGGGCGAGCAGCGCGAGCAGGTCGAACTCCTTGCGGGTGAGCTGGACTTCCGATCCGTCGACGCTGACCCGGCGGGTCGGCAGCTCGATATGGACGTGCCCCAGGCGCAGAGCGGCGACGGGTGTGGGCACGGTGTCCTCGCCGGCCGATTTGCGTCGGCTGACGGCGTGGATACGGGCGAGGAGCTCGCCGGTGTCGTACGGCTTGACCACGTAGTCGTCCGCCCCGAGGTTGAGGCCATGGATCCGCGACCGGACATCGGCGCGCGCGGTCACCATGATCACCGGGGTGGAGGTGCGCTTGCGGATCTTCCCGCACACCTCGTAGCCGTCCTGGTCGGGCAGGCCGAGGTCGAGGAGCACGACACCGAAGGGCTCCGTGTCCGCGGGCAGCAGCGCCTGCAGTGCCTCCTCGCCGCTGCGGGCGTGCACCACCTGGAAGCCGTGCCGGGCGAGGATCGCGGAGAGGGCGGCCGCGACATGGTTGTCGTCCTCGACGAGCAGCAGTCTCATGACCCCCCTTTCCGAAGGTGCGGCGTACCGGCCTTCCGTCGGTGCGGCGCCGGTGCGTGTCGGTGCGGTTTCTCGTACGCCTCTCGTCACTTCCCCGTACCGAGGTGTTTCACGTCATGGCGTACCAGGGCATCCACTCCGATGACCGGTACGTCAGTCAAGGGCCCGCCCACTGCATCGAGCCATCTGTTATCCACCCGGTACGCCCCAGGAGTCTCGCCCGCCGTCCCCTTCACGCGGAGTGTCCGGTTGCCGCCGGATCGTTATGCTCAATTTCCGCTCAGATGTAATGACGCTGGTCGCACTGCGTCACTAGGGTCCTTCCCAACCGAGGAGGACGGAGCAAGAAGCCGATGAGCGGAGTTTCAGTGACCAAGGGCGCCGAGGACGCCGCGCCTGCGGCGAACGACCTTGTCGTACTGAGCAACGTCAACAAGCACTTCGGCGCGCTGCATGTGCTCCAGGACATCGACCTGACCATCGCCCGTGGCGAGGTCGTGGTCGTCATCGGGCCCTCCGGGTCCGGTAAGTCCACGCTGTGCCGCACGATAAACCGCTTGGAGACGATCGACTCGGGCGACATCTCGATCGACGGCAAGCCGCTGCCCGAGGAGGGCAGGGAGCTGGCCAGGCTGCGCGCCGACGTCGGCATGGTCTTCCAGTCGTTCAATCTCTTCGCGCACAAGACGGTGCTCGAGAACGTGATGCTGGGCCAGCTCAAGGTCCGCAAGACGGAGAAGAAGGCAGCCGAGGACAAGGCCCGTTCGCTGCTGGACCGGGTGGGCGTGGCGACGCAGGCCGACAAGTACCCCGCCCAGCTCTCCGGTGGTCAGCAGCAACGCGTGGCGATCGCCCGGGCGTTGGCGATGGACCCCAAGGTGATCCTCTTCGACGAGCCGACCTCCGCGCTCGACCCGGAGATGATCAATGAGGTGCTGGAGGTCATGCAGCAGCTCGCCCGGGACGGCATGACGATGGTCGTCGTCACCCATGAGATGGGCTTCGCGCGCTCGGCGGCGAACCGCGTCGTCTTCATGGCGGACGGAAAGATCGTCGAAGAGGCCACGCCCGACCAGTTCTTCAGCAACCCGCGCAGTGACCGGGCCAAGGACTTCCTGTCGAAGATCCTTCACCACTGATTGATCCTTCACTACCGGTTCCCGGACCGGGCTGATCACTCACATCGCGTCAACTCTAGGGAAATTCATCATGCAGCTTCGCAAGGTCACCGCCGCCTCGGCCGCCGTGCTCGCCCTCGCCCTGACCGCCACCGCCTGTGGTTCCGACAACAAGGACGGCGGCTCGGACGGTTCGGGCGGCGGCAAGAAGATCTCGATCGGCATCAAGATCGACCAGCCCGGTATCGGCCTCAAGACGCCGGACGGCAAGTACACCGGCTTCGACGTCGATGTCGCCACGTACGTCGCCAAGGAACTCGGCTACGACGCCAAGGACATCGTCTTCAAGGAGACCAAGAGCGCCGACCGCGAGACGGCGATCGAGCGCGGTGACGTGAAGTTCATCGCCGCCTCCTACTCGATCAACGACGAGCGGCTGCAGAAGGTCGACTTCGCGGGCCCGTACCTGCTGGCGCACCAGGACATCCTCGTGCGCGCCGACGACGACTCGATCAAGTCCCCAGCCGATCTGAACAACAAGAAGCTGTGTTCGGTCGCCGGCTCGACCTCGGCGAAGAACGTCCATGACAAGCTGGCGCCGAAGGCTCAGCTCCAGGAGTACGGCGGTTACTCGGAGTGCCTGTCCGGTCTGGAGAACAAGGCCGTCGACGCGCTGACCACCGATGACAGCATCCTGGCCGGATACGCCGCGCAGCAGGCGAACCAGGGCAAGTTCAAGCTGGCCGGCTTCAAGATGACCAACGAGAACTACGGCATCGGCCTGAAGAAGGGCGACGCCGACCTCAAGAAGAAGATCAACGACGCGCTCACCAAGATGGTCTCGGACGGTTCCTGGGACAAGGCCGTGAAGGCCAACTTCGGTCCGGCGAACTACAAGAACGAGCAGGCCCCGAAGATCGGCAACATCGTCAAGTGAAGCAGGGCTGACCCGGCGCGTCGTCCGTGAACGGCGGCGCGCCATGCCCTCCTACACGCGGAAGCGCGGGAGATCGTGTTCGACTTTCTTGAAGGTTACGACCTGTTGGGGGCCTTCTGGGTGACGGTGCAGCTCACCGTCTACTCCGCCCTCGGCTCCCTCATATGGGGAACGCTGCTGGCCGGCATGAAGGTCAGCCCGGTCCCCCTGATGCGCGGCTTCGCCACCGCCTATGTGAACGTGGTCCGGAACATTCCGCTGACCGTGATCATCGTGTTCTCGTCGCTGGGTCTCTTCCAAACCCTCAACATCAGCCTCGGCGCCAGCGATTTCAAGGACATCAACTTCCGGCTCGCGGTGCTCGCCCTGATCGCCTACACCTCCGCCTTCGTGTGCGAGGCCGTGCGCTCCGGCATCAACACTGTCCCCGTGGGCCAGGCCGAGGCGGCGCGTGCCCTCGGTCTGAGCTTCACCCAGGTACTGCGGCTGATCGTCCTCCCGCAGGCGTTCCGCGCAGTCGTCAACCCGCTGTCCAACGTGCTGATCGCGCTGACGAAGAACACCACGGTCGCCTCCGCGATCGGGGTCGCCGAAGCCTCGTACCTGATGAAGGGCATGATCGAGGCCGAGGCCCAGCTGATCCTGATCTCCGCGGTCTTCGCGTTCGGCTTCATCGTTCTGACCCTCCCGACCGGCCTGATCCTCGGCTGGGTGAGCAAGAAGGTGGCGGTGAAGCGATGACTTCCGTCCTCTACGACGCCCAGGGACCGCGCGCCAAGCAGCGCAATATCCTGTACACGGTGCTGTTCGTGCTGTGCGCCGCGGCGGCGGTGTGGTGGGTGTACGACAGCCTCGCTTCCAAGCACCAGCTCGACTGGATCAAGTGGAAGCCCTTCTTCACCAGCGCGCAGCCCTGGGAGACATACATCTGGCCGGGCCTCCAGAACACGCTCAAGGC
Source organism: Streptomyces sp. NBC_01224 (assembly GCF_036002945.1). Lineage (NCBI taxonomy): Bacteria > Bacillati > Actinomycetota > Actinomycetes > Kitasatosporales > Streptomycetaceae > Streptomyces > Streptomyces sp. NBC_01224. The sequence goes on from NZ_CP108529.1 coordinate 2,446,685, forward strand.
CGCGTTCTTCGCCCTGCTCATCGCGCTGCCGCTCGGTGCGCTGTTCGGCATCGGACGACTCTCCGACCATCGTTGGGTACGGCTGCCGGCCGGTGCGGTGGTGGAGTTCTTCCGCGCCATCCCGGTGCTGATCCTGATGATCATCGCGAATGCGGTGTACTCCGAGTACACGAACATCAGCAGCGACTCGCGGCCGCTGTACGCCGTGGTGACCGGTCTGGTCCTGTACAACGCCTCGGTGCTCGCCGAGATCGTGCGAGCCGGTATCCACTCCCTTCCACAGGGCCAGACGGACGCTGCCAAGGCGATCGGGATGCGCAAGGGCCAGACCATGGTGTTCGTGCTGCTGCCGCAGGCGGTGACGGCCATGCTGCCGGCGATCGTCAGCCAGCTCGTCGTCATCGTGAAGGACACCGCACTCGGTGGCGCCATGATGACCTTCCCCGAGCTGCTGGCCTCGATCCGCCCGATGAGCGCGAACTACGGCGCGAACACCATCGCGTGTTTCACGATCGTCGCCGTGATCTACGTCGCCGTGAACTTCGCACTCACGTCGTTCGCGAGCTGGCTGGAGCGGTGGCTCCGGCGCAACAGGAAGGGCAAGACGGCCGCGCCCGGCACCGTGCCCGGGGGCGCACCGGAGACGATCGGTACGCCGTCGCTCGTCATCGACGACGGACGCGCCGTCTGACGGCTCGTCGCATGGTGCTCCCGAGGGGCGGTGGCAGATCAGCCACCGCCCCTCGCCGCGTTCCGGTGTCGCTTGACGCAAGCACCGGCAGTAGGTTGCATACGTTCTGTGATCGCGCACCGAGCCCCCGCCGCCACACCTCCTCCGCCCCCTACGCCCGTTTCGCTCCTTTCACCTGCATTGCCTGCACGGATTCGAGGAGCTTCGTCGTGGACCCGGTGATCGTCGTCGGCGCCGGGCCCGTCGGTCTGGTGCTGTCGCTCGCCCTCGCGGCACAGGGCGTCCCTTCCGTCCTTCTCGACGAGGATCCGGCCAAGGACGAGACGCGTCCCGCCCGTACTGTGGTGCTGCGCGAGGACACAGCGGCCCTGGTGGAACGGCTCGGCTGCAAGGCGCTGCGGCACGAGGGCATCCGGTGGTCCGGCTGGCGGTCCATGCGGCGCAAGCAGCTGGTGCGTGAGCTGGCGCTCGGCGAGGACTCCCCCGACGGTGATCCGTCGCCGGCCCCGATCCACCTGCCGCAGCACGTCCTGACGCGCGGGCTGCGGGACGCGGTGGCCGCACAGGAGCTGGTGCAGGTGGCTCCGTACGGCCGGATCGACACGCTGGAGCAGGACCCCGCCGGGGTCACGGTGCACACCAGGGAGCCGAACGCGACCTGGTGGCGCGGGAGTTACCTGGTGGGCTGCGACGGCGCCAGGTCCACCGTACGCAAGCTCCTCGACATCCGTTTCCCCGGGCGTACGGCGGTGGAACGGCATGCCGTCGCCGCGCTGCGCACCGAACTTCCCTGGCCCGGGCAGGCCGTGCTGCACCGGCTGCCGCCGTGGCGCACCGGCGGCGCCGAGGTGACCGCGCGGCCGCTACCGGACGGCGCCTGGCGGCTGGACTGGCTGCTTCCGCCGCGTGGCGAACTCGTCACCCCGGACGCCCTGATCACCCGGGTCCGGGACACCCTGGCGGGCTGGTGCGGCGAGACACCGCCGTACGAACTGCTGGACACGGGCGTGTACACGCTGCATCACCGGCTCGCCCTGCGCTGGCGGGTCGACCGGGCCTTCCTGGCCGGGGATGCCGCCCATCTGCTGGGCGCGCTGGGCACCCAGGGGCTCGACGAGGGGCTGCGGGACGCCGAGAACCTGGCCTGGAAGCTGGCCCAGGCCTGGCACTACGGCGCCTCCGAGGTACTGCTCGACAGCTACCAGGCGGAGCGCCGGGCCGCGGTCGCCGCACGGTTGCGCGCCGCGGACCAGTCGCTGCCGATACTGCGCGGCGGCGGAGGTCTGCGGACCCTGGTACCGGGGAGCGCACGGGGGCACGATTCACTGCTCACCGACGGACATCTGGGGTGCGGCCCCCTCGGTGCGCCCCCCTCGTACTCGCACTCGCCCCTTGCGCCCGCACGCGCCGAGGCGCACACATCTGTCGGTACGCCCCCCGGTGCGCCGGTCACCGATGTACGGGTGACGGCACCCGACGGCACGACCGTTCGGCTGCGCGAGCGGCTGGGGCAGGGTCATCTGCTGGTGGTCCTGGTGGCGCCCGGAACCGGGGTGTGGGACCGGCGGCACTGGATGTCCGCGGGCGTCATGCCCCGCCTCGTCGCGGCTGTCGACGCGCTGCCGGTGAAGGGCGAACTGCTGGTGACCGAGAGCTATCCAGGGGCGTCGGCGCACACGGTGCTGCTGATCAGGCCGGACGGTCACCTGGTGGCGTCGTTCAACGGGGTACGGCCCGGGGAGCTCCTCGCGGCGGCGGACGCGATGCGCGGCGGCGCGGCACGCACCTCAGTACGCTCCGACCGGACAGCGGACATCAATTGACCGTCGCAGGCGCACATGGTGTACTCCGAAACGTGACCGACACCGATGTGCGCCTGTGGCGGAGGGTCCATATGGACCTCGTCCGCTATGCGGGCTGCGTGTGTCGCCCGTCCTGCTGAATCGCCTCCTCCTGCCGCGCCGTGCGCTCTGTCGTGCGGCCGTGCATCCGCGCGAACCCTCAGGACGGTCTCTGTGTCTGCCCCTTCGTCACACTCTGTACGCATGTCCTCCTCCGCCGCCGACGGTGCTACCGGTCCGACGGCCGCAGAGCTGCTCGATTTCGTCCGCGGGGTCGCCGCCGACGCCGAGATCGTAGCCTCGCTCCCCCTCGATCCCGAGGGCCGCACCTGGGTCCAGCTGGAAGGACCGGGCGGCAGTGAGGCGTGGCTGATCGGCTGGCCGCCGGGTACCGGCACCGGCTGGCACGACCACGCCGACTCGATCGGTGCCTTCACCACCGCAGCCGGCACCCTCAAGGAGCTGTCGCTCGCCGCCCGGCTCCCCACCGACGGCTGGAAGACCCTCGAACTCGCCGAGGGCATCGACCGTTCCCGGCAGTTGGCCACCGGCCAGGGCAGGACGTTCGGCCGCCACCACGTCCACGAGATGCTGAACGAGTCCGGCACGGACCACGCCGTCACCGTCCATGCGTACTACCCACCGCTGCCGCAGATCCGGCGCTACAGCCGTACCGGTGCGGTGCTCCGTCTTGAGCAGGTCGAACGGCCGGAGGACTGGCAGTGAGCGACAGCCGTCGCAGTGGTACGGAGCCCGTCGGGATCGACGAACTACTGGATCAGGTCCGGGCCGGGTTCGTCCGGGTCGGCCCTCAGGAGGCGGTCGCCGCCGCTGCGGACGGGGCGCTGCTCGTGGACATCCGCTATGCGGAGCTGCGGGAACGGGACGGACTGATTCCGGGGGCGCTGGTCGTCGAGCGCAACGAGCTGGAGTGGCGGCTCGACCCGCAGGGAAGCCATCGGGCCCCGGAGGCGGTGAGCCACGATCTCCACATCGTGGTGGTCTGCAACGAGGGCTACGCGTCGAGTCTCGCCGTCGCGTCCCTGCGGCAGCTGGGGCTGCACCGGGCGACCGATCTCATCGGCGGGTTCCGGGCGTGGCGTGCTGCGGGGCTTCCGGTCGAGCCCTGACGGACGGCGCTGGAACGGGGCAGGGACCGGAACGTCCAGCCGGAGTCCGGTGTCGGGCGGAGCCGGGCGGAGCGCCCCAGCCGCAGGACGCCGACGCCGGATCCCGTCGGAGGGTCACTGCCTGGACGTGGCTACCTCCACCGGGCGGACCCTGAGTGCCAGTCGGCCGGGCAGCGCCGTGGCGGTCAGTGCCAGCAGTGCGGCGACGCCCACCACTGTCGCGTACACCAGCGGCAGAACCGCGGGCGCCGCACTGCCGGTCATGCCGATGCTGAAGGCGGTCAGTACAGCCAGTGCGATACCGCTGCCGAGGGCAGCGGCGATCAGCAGGACCGACAGGGCCTCGATGCGGAGCATCCGCAGGACCTGACGCCGGGTCGCGCCGGCCAGCCTGAGCATGGCGAACTCCCTGATGCGCTCGGACACGGACATGGCAAGGGTGTTGACGACCGCGATGGCGGTGAACGCCAGGACCAGGCCCATGGCGAGATGGTTGACCGCCGCATTCTCCTGCTGTCGGTCCGCCTGGAGCCGGTCGGCGGTCGCCGGAGCCAGGACGGAGACGCCGGGGAACTGCTTGAGTGCGGCGGCGAGTTCGTCACGGCCGCTGTCCCCGGCGACCAGGACCGTGGCGGCAAGAGGGTTGTCCATGTGGCGGGCGAGCAGCTCATGGGGCAGGGTCAGGTCGCCGAAGCCCAGGCCCCGGCTGTAGACGGCGGCGACGGTGAGGGTGGCGGGGGTGCCGTCGCCGAGGTGAAGTTTCAACTTGCTGCCGGGGTGGAGGCCGAGCCGGTCGGCAGCGAGTTCACTGATCGCGGCGGTGCCGGGGCCGGCGGTGAACCCGGTGAGCGATCCGCTCGTCACGTCAGGGTCCCAGGTGCGGGCGAGTCCGGCCTGGGTGACGCCTTGGGCCGGGTACTTGTCCAGGCCTACGCGCACGGTGGTCCGTACGACCTCGGTGGCGGCCGTGACACCCGGCGTCCTACGGACGGTCTCGGCGGCCGCGGACGGGACACCTGGCCCCTGTGCGGCCAGTACCCAGGTGGCGCGGACGCCGTCGTGGGCCTGGGCGCGGGCGGCGTCGCCGAGCGTCGGCTGAACGAAGAGAACCGTGCAGGTCATCCCGATGAGCAGGGTGAGCGGGGTGACGACGGAGGCCATCCGGGTGGAGTTCCCGCGGATGTTCGCGGTGGCGAGCGGTCCCCCGGAACCTGCCAGTCGAAGTGGTCCCGCGAGCAGTACAGAAGCCAGTCGCACGAGGAACGGGCCCAGCAGTGACACGGCCGTGGCCGACACGACGACGGCCAGGAACGTGACAGGGGTCGCGGCGGCCTCGGTACGCAGGACGCTCAGTACGGCAATGAGAGCGGCGCCGCCCGCGAGCAGTACGAGACCCGCGACGATCCGGCCGCGGGCCGGGCCGCGCTCGACCGTGGACTCGGCCATGGCCTCGGCTGGACGGATACGGGCGATACGGCGGCCTGAGATCCTCGCCGCCGCCCAGGCGCCGAGGAGAGTGACGGCCAGGGCTGCGCAGGCCGGGAAGATACCTGCGGTGCGTTCCAGGGTCGCCGGGATCACACCCATGTCGATGAATCGATTGTGCAGCCAGCCGGCGAGGGGCAGCCCGGCGAGCGCGCCCAGGACACCGGAAACGGCTCCGACGGCCAGGGCCTCACGGCCGAGGAGGCGGCGGACCTGACGCGGGGTGGCAGCGATGGCGCGGAGCAGGGCCAGTTCGCGGTGGCGCTGCTGGATGGAGAGCGCGAAGGTGCCGACCACGACGAGGATCGCGACCAGGAGGGACGTACCACCCATGGCGCCGCCCATGGAGACCAGCTTGATACGGGCTCCCGCGGCGTCCAGGAACTCGACGGGCCCGCGGTCATCACCGGTGGCGACCTGCGCGGTGGTGCCCTTGAGCGCCTGTTCGACCTGCTGCTTCAACCGGTTGAGGTCGGTGCCGGGCGCGGGCATCACGCCGAGGGCGCTGATCCGGCCGGGACGGGCGGCAAGTCGCTCGGCCTCGGCGGTGGAGAAGAAGAGCGAGGACTGCTGCCGTAGATCGCCCCGGCCGGCCGGGGCCGCAATGCCACTGATGCGGTACGGGCGGGGGGCGCTGGTGGACTGGACGACGAGCCGGTCCCCGGGCTTCAGGCCTTTCCGTTCGGCGAGGCCGCGGTCGATCACCACGTCGTCCTCGGAGGCGGGGGCGCGGCCTGAGACAAGAGCGAAGGGGGTGAGTGGGGCGGAGGCCCAGGAGTGGCCGTACGAGCGGCGGGCGGCGAGCTGGGACTGGGTCGCAGATCGAGACACGGGCTGGGCCAGAAAGGTCAGTTCGGGAATCACCTTCCGTACGCCTTCCAGATTGCTGATCCGATCAGCGATCGCCGTGGGCAGCCAGGCGCGCTCGGCGACCGGCTTCGACTTGTGTTTGACCTTGGTCTTTCCGTTGCCCTTGTGCTTGACGGTGGTGCGGTGGACGTTCTGGTCGGCGGAGACCACGAGCGGCGCGGCGGCATAGCGTTCGGTGGAGATCCTTCCGCGCAGGCCGGTCTCCAACAGCGTGCCGCAAGCGGTGATGAGGGCTGCGGCACACATGAGGGCCAGGAAGGCACCGAGGAATCCGCCCTTACGGTCCCGGATCGTCTGCAGGGCATAGCGCAGCATCATGGTGCGTCCGTCTCTTTTCTGTTGTTGTCCGCCGGGGTCACGGCCGGGTCCGGCGCCGGGTCGCTTCCGCGTTGGAGCTGCTCGAAGAGGGCGAGGCCGGCGCGCAGGGCCAGTGCACGCGGGTGATCGCTGGTGGCGTGCGCAGCGTCCGTGTCGTGCACGGCGTGTGTGTCGTGCACGGCGTGTGTGTCGCGCACGGCTGCCATGGGTGGCTTCTCTGCCATGCGTCACACAGTGCTCTGTGCCCGGATATCCGTGCACTGGAGCGCGCCTGCGTCTTCGTACTGGGGCTACCCCCCGCACGCCGTTGCCGGTCCCCCGAATCCACCCCGACACACCCGAACGCCACGCTCCGGTGGAGCAATCCCCGTGCGCGACAGACATTCGCCTCAACGCCAAGGACCGACGTGACGGAGACCTCGCACTCATGCCGACCCCCACCCTCACCCCCGACCAGCTCGACGTTCAGGCCACTCGCCTCCACGACACCGAGGCGTGGCAACAGATCGTCTCCGGCTGGGGCCTCACCGCCCCCGAACCCTCACTCCCCTCCTCCCCCGGCACCGCGGAACAACTGCCGGTCAGCCACCCGGCCGACTGGCGTGACCTGCTGTCCGTACCGGTCGACCAGCTCATCGCCGACTCCGTCCGTGCCCTGCCGGCGACCGCGCCATGCGAACGGCCCCTCCCCGGGCGCCTGGGTGCGATCCTCCCCGACCGGCTCCACTCCTGGCGGCGCATCGGGCAGCCCGAGGTGCGTCCCTCCACCCATCTCGCCTACGCACGACAGATCCTGACCGAGTGGGGCTGGCAGAACACCCCGTACCGGTTGCGCAACGCCCGCGGCGCGCGGTGCATCTGCGGCGCCCTCCTCACCGCACACCGCCTGGGCTACGGCTCCCGCGACACCGTGGACCGGGCCGGCGCCTGGCTCGTCGCCGAGCTCCGCTCCCAGGGCTGGACCGGGCTGATCGGACCCTGGAACCGGCACCCCGGCCGCACCGCCGCAGATGCGCTCGCCCTGATCGACGCCACCATCAGCCGCGCCGCTCGCGCCGGGCAGTAATCACCACAACCGCCCCGCCCAGTACGGGCCCGGTCAGTAGGGCTCGTCCAGGCCTTCCGTGTCCTCGCCCTCTTCTTCCAGCGCCTGCCGCACCACGCGCAGGGCCATGCCTTCCCCGTACCCCTTGCGGGCGAGCATGCCCGCAAGGCGGCGCAGCCGCTTGTCGCGGTCCAGGCCGCGAGTGGAGCGCAGCTTGCGCGCGACCAGCTCTCGGGCTGTCGCGTCCTCCTGCTCGGAGTCGAGCTGCCCGACGGCCTCGTCGATCACGGCGGAATCCACCCCCTTGGTGCGCAGCTCACGGACGAGTGCGCGGCGGGCCAGCCCTCGGCCGTGGTGCCGGGACTCCACCCAGGCGTCCGCGAACGCGGCATCGTCGATCAGCCCGACATCCTCGAAGCGCGACAGCACTTCTTCGGCCGCCTCGTCCGGGATCTCCCGCTTGCGCAGGGCATCCGCAAGCTGCTTTCGGGTGCGCGGGGTCCCGGTGAGCAGCCGCAGACAGATGTTGCGCGCCTGCTCGACCGGGTCTCGCGGCTCCCCCTTCTCGGCCCTCGACGAGGAAGGGGAGCCGCTGCTCCTGGAACGGGAGCGGGCACCACGACCCGCCCCCTCACCGAATCCGGCGCCCGAGTCGGTGCCGTGGCCGGCCACCGGCTCGTACGCACCCTCGGATTCGGCCGTGTGTCCGGCGGCGAATTCGGGGCCAGGACCGGCGCCATGGTCAGTAGTGGCGCTGACCGGCCACTCCGTACGACGCGTCACGGTCTAGCTCTTGGCCGCCGCGGTCTTGGCCGGCTTGGCCTTGCCGGCCGGAGCGGGCACCGACTTCGCGCTGTCGGCCGAAGCTGCGGCGCCGCCCGCCGCATCCGCACCGGGCTCGGCGGCGTTGGCATCAGGCCTGACGCCGACGCCCAGCTTCTCAAGGATCTTCTTCTCGATCTCATTGGCGAGATCGGGGTTGTCCTTGAGGAAGTTACGGGCGTTCTCCTTGCCCTGGCCGAGTTGGTCGCCCTCGTACGTGTACCAGGCGCCCGCCTTTCGGACGAAGCCGTGCTCCACGCCCATGTCGATCAGACCGCCCTCGCGGCTGATGCCCTGGCCGTAGAGGATGTCGAACTCGGCCTGCTTGAAGGGCGGCGCGACCTTGTTCTTCACGACCTTGACGCGGGTGCGGTTACCGACGGCGTCGGTGCCGTCCTTCAGCGTCTCGATCCGGCGGATGTCGAGGCGCACCGAGGCGTAGAACTTGAGCGCCCGGCCGCCGGTCGTGGTCTCCGGCGAGCCGAACATCACACCGATCTTCTCGCGGAGCTGGTTGATGAAGATCGCGGTGGTCTTGGACTGGTTGAGCGCGCTGGTGATCTTACGGAGTGCCTGGCTCATCAGGCGGGCCTGCAGACCCACGTGCGAGTCGCCCATCTCGCCCTCGATCTCCGCACGCGGCACGAGCGCCGCGACGGAGTCGATGACGATCAGGTCGAGGGCGCCGGAGCGGACCAGCATGTCCACGATTTCGAGGGCCTGCTCACCGTTGTCCGGCTGGGACAGGATGAGGCTGTCGATGTCGACGCCGAGCTTCTTCGCGTACTCGGGATCGAGGGCATGCTCCGCGTCGATGAAGGCCACCGAGCCGCCGAGCTTCTGCGCATTCGCCACCGCGTGCAGCGTCAGCGTCGTCTTACCGGAGGACTCCGGTCCGTACACCTCCACCACACGGCCGCGCGGCAGGCCGCCGACGCCGAGGGCCACGTCGAGGGCAGTCGACCCGGTGGGGATCACCTCGATGGGCTCGTTCGGCCGCTCACCGAGGCGCATCACCGCGCCCTTGCCGAATTGCCGTTCAATCTGTGCGAGTGCGGCGTCCAGCGCCTTCTCGCGGTCGGTTCCTGCCATGGGTTCCACCCGATTTGCTTGAGTCGATCGCTTCACGTCAAAGACGCTAACCCCTGCCACTGACAATGGGCCTCGACGTCCTCCCGGCCTGTGGACAACTCCACGGTCGGGCCCGGGAAAACCCGGCCGGAATCCCATGAGAATGGATGTTCGATTTTAGTGTCAAGCACACCGCGTCGGACCGAACTGCCCCTAGCGTAGCGCCCTAGCACTCCACCCTCGGGGGAGTCAAGATCAGCGATCGACGCCACGCCAAATTCCGTCCATACGGGGACAAAGCCGACAGGCAAAGTGGCTCTGGTGTCCAGGGCGACGCGCGGTGCGGGCCGCGGCATGGCGGTTCAGCCGGGTGCGACCGGAGCGACCGATACGTCACGGGGCGGACGAGCGGGTCGCAGCGCTCGGAGATGAACCGCCCCAAGACCTCAAGGAGACAGCGGCTCTCGTGGACTATCGCTGAGACGAGCCCTCACCACCGAGCCGGTCAGGCACGTTCCGGATGCTCCCCGGCGCCGTCCTGTCCGCCCCGGCCCTCATTGCTCCCGGCAGTCCGCCAGGACCGGCGCAGCCGCGTGAGCACCGGCTCACCACGTTGCTGGTGGCGGCCGTGCACCCGCGGGTCGTCCGTCACGTCGTACCGCTTCACATAGGCGCCGAGAAAGGCCTGAAGCGTGGCGACGGCCGGGATCGCGATCAACGCACCCACGGCACCCATCAACGCCGTGCCCACGATGACCGATCCGAAGGCGACCGCCGGATGGATGTCGACGGTCCTGGAGGTGAGCTTGGGCTGCAGCGCATAGTTCTCGAACTGTTGATAGATCACGACGAATCCGAGCACCCACAACGCGTACCAGGGGTCGACGGTGAACGCGATCAGCATGGGCAGGGCGCCTGCCAGATACGTACCGATCGTGGGGATGAACTGGGAGACCAGTCCGACCCAGATGGCGAGCGCGGGCGCGTACGGAACGCCGAGGATCACCAGCAGGATGTAGTGCGCGATCCCGGAGACGAGTGCCATCAGACCGCGCGAGTAGAGGTAGCCGCCGGTCTTGTCGACCGCGATCTCCCAGGCCCGCAGGACCTCGGCCTGCTTGGCGGGTGGCAGTACGGAGCACAGGGCGCGCCGCAGTCTGGGACCGTCGGCGGCGAAGTAGAACGAGAACAGGAAGATCGTCAGAAGACGGAACAGCCCGCCGAGCACGGTGGTGGAGATGTCGAGCACTCCGGTCGCGCTGTTCTGGACATATTTCTGCAGCCAGTCGGAGTGCAGCACGCTGTCCTGGACCTCGACCCGGGAGAGCTCGGTGTGGAAGCTCTGGTTGACCCAGTTGATCACCGAGTCCAGATACTTCGGGAACTCCTCGACCATGTCGACGATCTGGCCCGCGAGCATCGAGCCGAGCAGCACGACGAAACCGGCCGCCGCTATCAGCACGATGAGGAAGACCAGGAAAGTGGCGAGGCCGCGACGCATGCCGCGCGACGACATCCGGCTCACCGCGGGCTCTATGGCGAGCGCCAGGAAGAACGCGATCAGCACATTGATCAGCAACCCGATGAGCTGGTCGAACGCCCAGCTGCCGAGCTGGAAACAGGCGTAGAGCGCCAGGGCGAGCACCATGGCACGCGGCAGCCACGCGGGCATACGGGCCGGCCCGTTGCCGGACGGTGGGACCGGCGGGGCGGGCTGGGTGAGAGGCGTCTGGGTCTGGGCTGTCTCGTCTGTCGGTGACACGGCTCCAGTCTCGCCTACGGCTGTGACAAACAGCCGCCCGCCCCGGACAACATCACAGGTCCGGCCATTGACGAGCCGACGATCAGCGCTTGTCGGCGGGGATGCCGACCGCGGTACAGACACCGCGCCAGACATCCTTGGCCTCCCAGCCCGCGGCCAGCGCCTGGTGCACCGTCTGCCCGCCGAGTTCGGCCATCACATGATCGCGCGCGAAGGAATCGGCGTATCCCGCGCCGAAGTGGTCCGCCATCCGTTCCCAGAAAATCGTCAACCGCATGACCTCAGTATCCCGCTCCTGAGAGTGCAGCCATGCCGCTACGTCTTGCCGAGAGCGCTTACCGCCCTACGGTCGGTCCATGGCTGGAACCGGAACAAGTCCCCTCAACCGTGCCGAGCAGTTCATCTGGCTCACGGCCCGTGTGCTAGAACAGCAGCGGTTCGCCCATCACTTCCTGAAAGGAAGTGCGGAGGCCGTGGAGACCGCACTCACCGCCTATCTGAATGAGGACGGCGGATTCGGGCACGCACTCGAACCCGATCTGCGTGGCCCCGTCAGTCAGCCACTGCACACCGCGCACGCACTCAGCGTCCTCGACTCCATCGGCCGCTGCAGCGGGCTGCGAGTGGAGCGGATCTGCCGCTTCCTGACCGAGGCGTCCACCAAGGAGGGGGCGCTGCCCGCTCTCCTGCCGTCGCAGCGCGGCTATCCGGCGGCACCGTTCATCCCGATCGTCGACGACCCGCCCGCGGCACTGTTGGCCACCGGCCCCGTCGTCGGGCTCCTGCACCGCAATGCGGTGTGGCATGCCTGGCTGTTCCGGGCCACCGATTTCTGCTGGGCGGCGGTCGACGCTCTGGAGCAGTCGCATCCGTACGAGATCGAGGCGGCCCTCGCCTTTCTGGACGGCGCTCCGGACCGGGCCCGTGCGGAGGCGGCGGCCGACCGGCTCGGGCGACTGGTGCGGGAACAGCGGCTCGCCGTGCTGGATCCGGAGAGGAGCGAGGAGTACCCGGTGGCGGCCGGATACGCACCGGGCGAGCGGCACTTCCCGTACGACTACGCCCGTACACCCGATTCACTCGCCCGCCGCTGGTTCACCGACGAGGAGCTGGCCCGCTCGCTCGACCATCTTGCGGCCGAGCAGCAGACGGACGGCGGCTGGCCGGTGAACTGGCGGCAGTGGGCGCCTGGGACGGCTCTGGAGGGACGGCCCATCGTGACGCTCAAGGCGCTCCTGACACTGCGGGCCCATGGGCGCAGCCTCGGCTGAGACCAGGCGGGCGAGGCGGCGCAGCGGGCGCCGCCCGATTCCGAATCGGCGTCGGCGTCGGCGTCGGCGTCGGCGTCGGCGTCGGCGTCGGCGTCGGCGTCGGCGTCGGCGTCGGCCGAGGGTTCCAGGACGACGGCGAGCACGAGCGCGGGCCCGTCGAGACCGAGCTGCTCGAGCAAGGCACGGCCAGGTTCCAGCGTCCCGTCGAGAAAACCGCGTACCAGGGAGCGGCGCTGCTCGCGCTGTTCCGCTTCCAGTGCGGATCGCTCGTCCATGTAACGTCTCGGCCACTGCACCGACCAGAGAGTGGTGCGACTGGAGCAGCAGATCGACCAGTTCGATGAGCGCACCCTCCTCACCCGGCCCGGCGGTCTCACGCAGCGACTGCCACAGGACGTACATGCCGAGCACGTGACTGCGCAGCAACAGATGCAGCGGCACATCCCTTCCTCGGCACGCTGCACCGCCCGTTCGCGGAAGAGGCGGAGCCCGCCGGGACCGGGGTGTGGTTCCGTGGCGCGGCGAAGGAAGAGACGTACGCCGTGCCGGATGGTCGCGGCGATCTCCAGGTCCTTCATGTCGTCCGGGAGTCCGGCGTATCCGGGGAGCTGCTCGAAGGACTTGCGGGTCATCCGCCGCGCCAGCTCATGGACCTTGGGCTCGCAGCGCAGGGCGAGGACCCTGGCCCCCTCCGTGCCCACGGGCTTCCACTCGGCGTATCTGCTGATGGCGGGGCTGGTGGCGGCGGCCGGTGTGCTCGCTGTCTGCTTCCTCCGGCCGGAGAAGGACGCGGCACGGCTCGATGTGGCCCAGACCGCGCCGATGGGCCTCGCAGTGCACTGAACGGGTCGCCAAGTAAGTGTGTAAGGGGCTCGGTCCCATGAACCGAGCCCCTTACACGCGTGTCTCAACAAGGTGTCTAACCGAGGGCACGTACCCCTGCAGTGACGACCACGGCGGCCCCTACGACCACGAGGAAGGGCGCGCGCAGAACAAGTGCGAGCGCCGCCGCGGCGAGCCCTGCGCCCCTGGCGTCCAGCGTCAGGTGCTGCCCGTCGCCGAACGTCTGCTGCGCGGTGAGGGCGGCCAGGAGCGCCACTGGCAGCAGCGCGGCGAGACGCTGCGCGAGCGGACGTTCCAGCACCCCGGCGGGCACCAGCAGTCCGAGCAGTTTGGCGAGGTAGCAGCCGACGGCGGTCAGCACGATGGCGATCCAGATGTTCATCGGTTCTCCTCCCCCGTGGCCGTGCCCCGGCTCGTTCCCTTCCGGCGTCCGCTCAGGAAGAGGACGGCGGGTGCGGCGAGCGCGGACAGCAGGACGGGTACACCTGCGGGCAGTACGGGCAGCAGTCCGAGCGCGAGCAGAACCGCGATTGCGGCGGTGATGCGTTCCGTCGTGCTCTTCAGCATCGGCGCGAGCAGGGCGAGGAAGACCGCAGGCGATGCCGCGTCCAGCCCCCAGGCGTCGGTGTCACCGAGCGCCTCGGCGCCGAGGGCCCCCAGCAGCGTGGTCAGGTTCCACAGCACGTAGAGGGTGAGTCCGGTGACGGCGAAACCGATCCGTGCGGCCCGCCGAGTGGGCTGCGGCAGTGTCACGGCGGTCGTCTCGTCGATGACCCATTGGGCGGCGAAGGGGCGGAGCGCGCGTGGAAGGGCGAGCAGCTGCGACAGCCGCAGGCCGTAGAACGAGTTGCGTACGCCGAGGAAGAAAGCCCCGGCAGCTGCGGTGTACGGGTTGCCGCCCGCCGCGAGAGCGCCCACGAGGGCGAACTGTGAGGCGCCGGTGAAGACAGCGAGGCTGAGCGCGCAGGTCTGCAGCAGGCTCAGTCCGGAGCCGGCCGAGGTCACGCCGAAGGCGAAGCCGGAAAGTCCGACGGCTATGCCGACACCGAGCGCGTCGCGTACGACGGCCGCGTCCGACTTCGCCCCGACGGCGTCCGGCTGCGCCGTCGGGACGGTCGCGCTGCCGTGGGGGGCACCAGCTGCTTCGCCGACGCCCTCTGGGAGTCTTGTCTGTTCTGCCACGACCGGAACGCTACGTGGGCAGGTCGCGCCCGGTCTTGTACGTTCTTGCACGTTCGCGCCGGTACGCGCCGGGCGGCACTCCCACGATCCGGGTGAAGTGACGGTTGAGATGCGGCTGATCGGTGAAGCCGACCTCGGCGGCCGCCTCCGCAGGTGCTGTCCCCGCGTCGAGCATCCGGCGCGCGGCCCGCACCCGGGCATCGGTGAGCCAGGCGTGCGGCGGCATCCCGTACTGCTTCTTGAAGGCCCTCAGCAGCGCGAACGGACTGGTTCCGAGCTCCGCGGCCAGCGCCTCCAAGGTGGGCGGCTCCGCCATCCTGCCCTCCAGCACCGCGCGGGCCCGCGCCGCGTCACGGGCACCCGCCGATCGGGGCACGCGCGCCGGCAGCGCGCTGCCGTGCAGGTTCAGCAGCCGCGCGACCATCACCCGCAGCACGGTGTCCGCGGCGAGTGCGTTGCCCTCCTCGGCTGCCCGGTGGACCTCGCCGATCAGCCGGGCCGCGTACGGGTCCATGACGCTGGTCTCGGTGAAACCGACCGTGCCGCGCAGACTCGTCGTATCGGCCGCGATGTCGTTGATCACCTGCGCGGACGGGTACAGCGTGGCGTACACCCAGCCCTCCGGAACACCCGCGCGGGCGGTGTGCGGCACCTCCGGATTGATCATGACTACGGCGCCGGGGCCCGCGTGTACGACGGTGCCGCCGGGCAGCCCGACGTCCTCCACCCCTCGGGTGATGGTGCCGAATACATAGCCCTCGTGGCTGTGGCGCGGGAAGGTGTGCCGCACGTACCGGGCACGCAGCAGATCGAGGTCGGGCAGCTCCGCGTACTGCCAGTGCCTCGCCCACTCTCCTGACCCCGACTCCGGCATTGCCACCATGGACGAATTCTCGCAGCTACGGGGTGCGGTCGCCGATGGCCGTCACAGCCGTTGTCAGTGCCGGGGTGCACGATGGGGGACATGGCCGGCTCTGCGCTCGACTCGTTCTCCCCTGCGACCCGCAGTTGGTTCGCGGGTGCCTTCAGCGCGCCCACCGCCGCGCAGGAAGGCGCCTGGCGCGCGATCGGCGAGGGCTCCGACGTGCTGGTCGTCGCGCCGACCGGCTCCGGCAAGACCCTGGCCGCGTTCCTCGCCGCGCTGGACGGTCTTGCGTCCGTCCCGCCTCCCGCCGAGGCGAAGAAACGCTGCCGCGTGCTGTACGTATCGCCCCTCAAGGCCCTAGCGGTCGATGTCGAGCGCAATCTCCGCTCGCCGCTGACCGGCATCCGCCAGGAGTCGGTGCGTCTGGGGCTGCCCGAGCCCGAGGTCCGGGTGGGAATCCGCTCCGGCGACACCCCGCCCGCCGAGCGCCGCTCGATGGCGACCCGGCCGCCGGACATCCTGATCACCACGCCCGAATCGCTGTTCCTGATGCTGACCTCATCGGCCCGGGAGGCGCTGTCCGGCATAGAGACGGTGATTCTTGACGAAGTGCATGCCGTGGCGGGTACGAAGCGGGGCGCCCATCTCGCCGTGTCGCTGGAGCGTCTCGACGAGCTGCTGCCGCGGCCCGCACGGCGGATCGGCCTGTCGGCGACGGTCCGTCCGGTCGACGAGGTGGCGCGCTTCCTCTCACCGCAGCGGAAGGTGGAGATCGTCCAGCCGCCGTCCACCAAGCGGTTCGACCTGTCGGTGGTCGTGCCGGTCGAGGATCTGGGCGAGCTCGGCGGCTCCCCCGCCACCGACACCGACCAGGCGGGCCAGGCGGGCCAGGCGGACAAGCCGTCGATCTGGCCCCATGTCGAGGAACGCATCGTCGATCTCGTCCAGGAGCATCGCTCCACCATCGTCTTCGCCAATTCCCGCCGCCTCGCGGAGCGGCTCTGCAACCGGCTCAACGAGATCGCGTATGAGCGGGCCACCGGCACTGTGCTCGATGAGCACAGCTCCGCCACGGCGCTGCCGGAAGCACAGTCCCCGGCCGAGATCATGGCTCAGTCGGGCGCGGCGAAGGGCGCCCCCGCGCTCCTCGCCCGCGCACACCACGGTTCGGTTTCCAAGGAACAGCGCGCCCAGGTCGAGGAAGACCTCAAGGCGGGCCGCCTGCCGGCCGTGGTCGCCACCTCCAGTCTGGAGCTGGGCATCGACATGGGGGCGGTCGATCTGGTGGTCCAAGTTGAGTCGCCGCCGTCGGTCGCCTCCGGGCTGCAACGGGTCGGCCGGGCCGGGCACCAGGTCGGTGCGGTCTCCACCGGAGTGGTCTTCCCGAAGTACCGGGGCGATCTGGTGCAGGCTGCCGTGGTCACCGAGCGGATGCGCGAGGGCTCCATCGAGGCGCTCCGGATCCCGTCCAACCCCTTGGATGTGCTGGCCCAGCAGCTCGTCGCCATGGTTGCCCTGGACACGTGGCAGGTGGATGACCTGCTGGCCGTGACCCGCCGCGCCGCCCCCTTCGCCGCCCTGCCCGAGTCGGCGTTCACCGCCGTGCTGGACATGCTCGCCGGGCGCTATCCCTCCGATGCTTTTGCCGAGCTGCGCCCGCGTGTGGTCTGGGACCGGGTGGCCGGTACGGTCACGGGCCGCCCCGGCGCCCAGCGACTCGCCGTCACGTCCGGCGGGACCATCCCCGACCGCGGGCTCTTCGGGGTCTTTCTCGTCGGCGCCGACCCCAAGAAGGGCGGCGGCCGGGTGGGCGAGCTGGACGAGGAGATGGTGTACGAGTCCCGGGTGGGCGACGTCTTCACGCTGGGCACCACGTCCTGGCGGATCGAGGACATCACCCGCGACCGGGTCCTGGTGTCGCCCGCCCCCGGGGTTCCCGGCCGGCTGCCGTTCTGGAAGGGCGATCAGCTGGGCCGTCCACTGGAGCTGGGGCGTGCGCTCGGCGCGTTCCTCCGCGAGATCGGCGGACTGTCCCAGGAAGATGCCCGGCAGCGTCTGCTCGCCGCCGGTCTCGACACCTGGGCCGCCGACAACACCCTGTCGTACATCGACGAACAGCGCCGCGCCTGCGGTCACGTACCGGACGACCGGACCATCCTCGTCGAGCGTTTCCGTGACGAACTGGGTGACTGGCGGGTCGTCGTCCACTCCCCGTTCGGCGCGCAGGTACATGCCCCATGGGCGCTGGCGCTGAATGCCCGCCTCGCCGAGCGGTACGGCATGGACGCCCAGGTGATGCATGCCGACGACGGCATAGTGCTGCGGCTGCCCGACGCAGACCTGATGGGCCTGGACCTCCTGGACTTCGATCCGGCGCAGGACCCGGCCCAGGATCAGGCACCGTTGCCGGGCCCCTCCTACGACAGCGGGCAACCGCCCGTCGGCGCTGCGGACGTGACCTTCGACCAGGGCGAGATCAACCAGATCGTCACCGACCAGGTGGGCGGATCAGCCCTGTTCGCCTCGCGGTTCCGCGAATGCGCGGCGCGCGCCCTGCTGCTGCCGCGACGCAGCCCCGGCAAGCGCACCCCGCTCTGGCAGCAGCGCCAACGCGCCGCACAACTCCTCCAGGTCGCCTCCGAGTTCGGCTCCTTCCCGATCGTTCTGGAAGCGGTCCGCGAATGCCTCCAGGATGTCTTCGACGTCCCCGGGCTGGCGGAACTCATGGGCGACCTCGAAGCACGCCGTGTCCGGCTGGTCGAGGTGACCACCCCGGAGCCCTCGCCCTTCGCCCGCTCGCTCCTGTTCGGCTATGTCGCCCAGTTCCTGTACGAGGGCGACTCGCCCCTCGCCGAGCGGCGGGCCGCCGCCCTCTCCCTCGACTCCCACCTCCTGGCCGAGCTCCTCGGCCAGGCAGAACTGCGCGAACTGCTCGACGCCGATGTCCTGACCGAGCTGGAGCAGGAACTCCAGTGGCTGACCGAGGACCGCCGGATCAAGGGCATTGAAGGGGTCGCCGATCTCCTTCGGGTCCTTGGACCGCTCACCGACGCGGAGTTGGCCGAGCGCGGCGCCCAGCCGCCCTGGGCTCCGGAGCTGTCCGCGGCCCGCCGGGCCATCCGGGTCCGGATCGGCGGAGCGGACCACTGGGCCGCGATCGAGGACGCGGGACGGCTGCGCGACGCACTGGGCACCGCCCTCCCGGTGGGTGTCCCCGAGGCTTTCACCGAACCGGTCAAGGACCCACTCGGCGATCTTCTCGCCCGATACGCGCGTACGCACGGCCCGTTCACCTCCACCGAGGCCGCCACCCGTTTCGGCCTCGGCACCGCTGTCACGGACGGCGCGCTGCAGCGGCTCGCCGCGACCGGCCGGACCGTCCAGGGCGAGTTCCACCCCGCCGGCATCGGCCAGGAGTGGTGCGACGCCACCGTGCTGCGCCGACTGCGCCGCCGCTCGCTCGCCGCGCTCCGACATGAGCTGGAGCCGGTCCCGCCCGCCGCCCTCGCAGGCTTCCTTCCGCAGTGGCAGCACCTGGGCAACAACAGCCTGCGCGGCATCGACGGACTGGCCCGCGCCATCGAGCAGTTGCAGGGTGCGCCCGTCCCGGCGTCGGCCCTGGAGAAACTGATCCTGCCGGGCCGGGTCACCGGCTACTCCCCCGCGCTGCTGGACGAGCTGACCACCACCGGCGAGGTCGTCTGGGCCGGTGCGGGTGCCCTTCCCGGCAAGGACGGCTGGCTGTCCCTCTACCTCGCCGACAGCGCACCCCTGCTCCTCCCGCCCCCGCACCCGCTCGAACTGAGCGCATTGCACGAATCCGTCCTGACGGCCCTGACTGGCGGATACGGACTGTTCTTCCGGCAAATCGCCGACCAGGTCCGCGCCACCACCCACCCGGACTGCACCGATCCGCAACTGGCCGATGCAGTCTGGGACCTGGCCTGGTCGGGCCGGCTCACCAATGACACGCTCGCCCCGCTGCGTTCACTCCTCGGCTCCGGTCGCACGGCAGGATCGACCGCCCACCGCGCCAAACGGAGCGTCCCGCGCGGGCGTTACGGCTCACTCACCGGCGCCGCCCGGCCCGTGTCCCGCACCGGCCCGCCCACCGTCTCGGGCCGCTGGTCCCTGCTGCCCTCCACCGAACCCGACCCCACGCACCGTGCGCACGCGCTGGCCCGCACACTCCTCGACCGCCACGGGGTGGTGACCCGCGGCGCGGTCCAGGCCGAAGGCGTCGAGGGCGGCTTCTCCGCCACGTACCGCGTCCTCTCCGCCTTCGAGGACAACGGGCAGGCCCGGCGCGGCTATGTCGTCGAGGGCCTGGGAGCGGCCCAGTTCGCGATGGACGGCGCGGTCGACCGGCTGCGTGCCACGTCCACCGCCCGTGACCGTACGGAGCCGGGAGCCGCACCCCACGCCCTGGTCCTCGCCGCGGCGGACCCGGCCAATGCCTATGGCGCGGCCCTGCCCTGGCCCGAACCGCCGGACGGCGCCGGGCACAAACCTGGCCGCAAGGCAGGCGCCCTGGTGGTGCTGGTCGACGGCGAGCTGGCGATGTACATGGAGCGTGGCGGCAAGACGCTGCTCGCCTGGCCCACCGACCCGGAGGACCCGGCACTCCTCGCGGCAGCCGGGGCACTGGCGGCAGCCGCCCGCGCGGGGGCGCTCGGCACGGTCACGGTGGAGCGCACCAACGGCGCCTCGTCCCTGACCTCCCCGCTCGGCCGCACGCTGGAGGCGGCCGGATTCCTGGCCACCCCGAGGGGACTCCGCCTGCGCGCCTGAACCACCTGCACACCTCACGCCTCCTACGCCACTCTGCCCGTCCCCAACACCACCCGCACCCAGCACACCACACTCCCCACCCGACCCCGCATCATGGAGGCATGCCCGAAGGAGACACCGTCCTGCAGACCGCCAAACGTCTGCACACCGCACTCGCCGGCCAGGTCCTCACCCACTCCGACCTGCGCGTCCCCCGGTTCGCCACCGCCGACCTCACCGGCCGGACGGTTCTGGACGTCATCTCGCGCGGCAAGCATCTCCTCACCCGTATCGAAGGCGGCCTCACCCTCCACAGCCATCTGCGGATGGACGGCGTCTGGCGCATCTATGCACCGGGCGAGCGCTGGCGCGGCGGCCCTGCCCACCAGATCCGCGCCATCCTCGCCAACGCGGAACACACCGCCGTCGGCTACCGGCTCCCCGTCCTCGAACTCCTCCTCACCCAGGACGAGGAGAACGCGGTCGGTCATCTCGGCCCCGATCTGCTGGGCCCCGACTGGAACGCCGAAACCGCTCTGCACAATCTGCTCAGCGACCCCGCCCGTCCCCTGGGCGAGGCCCTCCTGGACCAGCGCAACCTGGCCGGAATCGGCAACATCTACAAGGCCGAGCTCTGCTTCCTCGCCCGTGCGACCCCTTGGCTCCCCATCGGCGACCTGGCCGCCCCCACCGCCGCCCGTCTTGTCACCACGGCCAAACAGCTCCTCGAAGCCAACCGCGACCGACCCATGCGCACGACGACCGGCGCGGCGTCCCGCGGATACGGCGCGAACGAACGGCTCTGGGTCTACGGAAGGACCAACCGTCCCTGCCTGCGCTGCGGCACGCCCATCCGCACAGCCGATCAGGACGCCCGCCCCACCTACTGGTGCCCGCGTTGTCAATCGGGCCCCACAGGCTAGTTGACGATCCGTCAGATTCGGTCGTACCGTCCGGTCATGTCCCTCACCGCGTACGACCTCACGGGCCGCTCCGCGTTCATCACCGGCGCGGCTGGTGGCATCGGCCGCGCAGGCGCTGTCCTGCTCGCAGCGGCGGGCGCCACCGTGCACTGCGCGGACCGCGACGAGAAGGGCCTGCTGGAGACCCGGGACCTGATCGCCGAAGCCGGTGGCACATCCCACATCCACACCCTCGATGTCACCGACCGCTCTCGGATCAGGGCCGCGGTGGCCGCCGCGGGCAAGCTCGACATCCTGGCCGCCGTTGCCGGAATCATGCATACGAGCAGCGTCCTGGAGACCGCGGACGACGACCTCGATCGCGTCCTCTCAGTCAATTTCAAGGGCGTTCTGTACGCCTGTCAGGAAGTTGCCCGCAGCATGATCGCGCGCGGCGCACCCGGCTCGCTGATCACCATGGCCTCGGGAGCGGTCGATGCCGCGAGCCCCGGGCTGCTCTGCTACAGCGCGGCCAAGGCGGCGGTCGTCCAGCTGACGAAGACCCTCGCAACCGAGCTGGGTCCTCATTCCATCCGAGTCAACGCCGTCGCCCCGGGCTGGATCCGTACGCCCATGACCGCCCGCCACGACGCGGAACAACAACACCGGGCGGAGGCCACGATGGCGCGGATTTCCCCGCTCGGCCGAGTCGGCGAGCCCGAGGACGTCGCCCACACCCTGGTCTATCTGGCATCCGATGCGTCGGCCTTCATGACCGGTCAGATCCTCCGCCCGAACGGCGGCGTAGCCATGCCCTGGTAGTCCGCCAGGCCCGGCCACCGCACCGCATCCAAACAGCGGACCATTGATTCACGCACCTCATCCCAAGAGCGGACCACCGCCCCAGGCACCGCGTCCCGATGTCGGACCACCAACCCGCACACCGCATCCCAAGAGCAGACCACCGCCCCGCATCCGCCCTGGTCGGCCCAGCGGTCGCGGCCACATGCACGGGCAGGAGGCTCAGCCCCCATCCGCCCGCCGCCACCGCACCCTCGACAAGCCCCGCATGGGCCGGTTCCAGCACGAGCCGCAGCACGGCCCACCACCACACCCCGCCGAGAACGAGCGCCGGCACCCATCGCCGTACCATGGCTGCCTCCTCCGGCCGAACCTAGTCCGGCCCGCTCGCCCGGCGGGAGGGCGCACCGGTGCACCACCGGCGCGCAGTGCGCTGCCGCAGACCGTTGTGCGCTCTCCGCCCGGGACATCCGGGCTTGCTCCGGATCGCGGCTCCACCCGAGCCAGAGGCACTCAGGCACCCGGGTGCAGACCGCATCGAGACACGTCAGGCCACGTCAGACCGTGTCGGGTCACCCGTGATCTTTCTGATCGATGCCTCCTACTCGCAGTCTCACCCAGACACTCCCGAGCCGCATCCAGAACGGACCACGCCCACCACCCCGGACCATGCAGGAGCCCCGGCCGCCCCTGAGGGGCCGACCGGGGCTCTGCTTCACATCGACCTCGCGGGTCAGGCGGCGACGACATCCACCGCTTCCGCGGGCGCCTTGATGGTCACCCGTCCCGTCGGCACACCTGCCACCGACGTCACGGAGACGGAATTGAGCATTGGACGTACCGGCACAGGCACCGGATCGCCGGCTGCTGCCGACTCGGCCAGTTCGGCCAGCGACAGCTCATCGCTCACTTCACGCATGAGCTCGGACATCCGTACGTCAAGCGCGTCGCAAATAGCGGAGAGCAGCTCGGAGGATGCCTCCTTCTGCCCCCGCTCCACCTCGGAGAGATAGCCGAGCGAGACTCGGGCGGACGAGGAGACTTCGCGCAGAGTACGGCCTTGGCGCTGGCGCTGCCGACGCAGCACGTCACCAAGCAGGCGACGGAGCAGAATCATCGGTGGCTCCCTCCTCGGACCGCGTAGCCGCATCCTTCACGCCCCACCGTACCGCCTTGCGCCGCGGCCGTGCGGGGAGCGATGTCGTGTTCACTCAGGGCTGCAAACATCAATTCCCCCCGTTCTGTTCCGTATCCTGTGCGCTTGCATTCTTGCCGAGTTCGGCGGAGAGCAATGCCAGCACGCTCCGTACGCTCTCTCTCCGGATGTCCGCACGCCCGCCGTTCAATCGCAGCGCGGTCACATTCTCCGCGCCGTCCGGCCCTGCCACCGCAACATAGACCGTGCCGACGGGTTTGCCGTCCTGCGGCTCGGGGCCCGCAACGCCGGTGGTGGCCATACCCCAGTCTGCCCCGAGAACACGGCGCACACCTGCCGCCATCTGCCGCGCCACCTCCGGGTCGACCGCACCGCGCTCCGCCAGGAGGACGCCGTCGACACCCAGCAATTCCCGCTTCAAGGGCGTTGCGTACGCCGTCACGGACCCGCGGAAGGAGTTCGAGGCACCCGGTACGGAAGTCAGCTCCGCCGCGACCAGACCGCCGGTCAGCGACTCGGCGACGGCAAGAGTCTCACCGCGCTCCACGAGCAGCTCCAGCACCCGGGCCGCGGCAGTCACCGCTCGGCCTCCGCCGAACCACGGACACTCGAGGCCCCGGCGACCGGCCCTGAACCCTCAGCAGCCCCGGACGCCCCAGGCCCCGCAGATCCTCCGGACGCCCCAGCGGCTCCGGCGGCCCCAGCAGCCTCCTCCGCAGCGGCGCGCTCGGCCGCGATCCCCTTGCGTCGCAGCACGACGGCCTGGCGCACGTAGTCGAGTCCCGTGACGACCGTCAGCACGACAGCCACCGCCATCACCCAGAAGCGCAGGGTGGCAAGTGGACCGGTCAGCGCGAGGACGTACATCCCGACAGCCGTCCCCTGCGCCAGAGTCTTCATCTTCCCGCCACGACTGGCCGGGATCACCGCATGCCGTATCACCCAGAACCGCATCAGCGTGATGCCGATCTCGCGGAAGAGGATCACGCCCGTGACCCACCAGGGCAGATCACCGAGATACGACAGACAGATCAGCGCCGCACCCATGATCGCCTTGTCCGCGATCGGGTCCGCGATCTTCCCGAAGTCGGTGACCAGGTTGTATGTGCGCGCGACATGACCATCGAACAGGTCGGTGATCATGGCGATGGCGAACGCCGCCCAGGCGAACGAGCGCCAGGCCGGGTCGTAGCCGCCGTTGTGCAGGAGCAACATCACGAATCCGGGCACCAGAACCAGCCGCAGCATGGTGAGCAGATTGGCGATGTTCCACAGGCTGGCCTGGTTGACGGCCGCAGTACCCAGCTTGCCGCCGCGGACCGGCTTCGCGCCGGAGCCGCCTGCCGCGGATGCCGGGACTCCCGTCATCTGGCCGCCTCCACGAGCTCAGAACACTCGGCCACCAGGTCCACTCCTTCGGTGCCCACAACCTTTGCCTCGACCATACGGCCGGGCACGAGGCCCTCGCGTGCGGTGAAGAGCACCTGGCCGTCCGTTTCAGGGGCCTGGTGCGCCGCGCGCCCCACCGCACCGTCCTCTTCGTCGACGGACTCGACCAGCACCTGCAGGGACTCTCCCAGGCGCTCCTCGGCGCGCTGCGAGGTCAGTTCCTCGGCCAGTTGCGAGATGTGCGCGAGCCGCTCCGCGATGACGTCGGCGTCCAGCTTGTTCTCGTAACCGACCGCCTCGGTGCCCTCCTCGTCGGAGTAGCCGAAGACGCCGATGGCGTCGAGCCTGGCGCCGGTGAGGAAGCGTTCCAGTTCCGCCAGGTCGGCCTCGGTCTCGCCGGGGAAGCCCACGATGAAGTTGGAGCGGGCACCGGCCTGCGGCGCCTTGCTACGGATGGTGTCCAGGAGCTCCAGGAAGCGGTCGGTGTCACCGAAGCGGCGCATCGCCCGCAGCACGCCGGGGGCCGAGTGCTGGAAGGACAGGTCGAAATACGGGGCGACCTTCGGGGTCGAGGTCAGTACGTCGATGAGGCCCGGCCGCATCTCCGCCGGCTGCAGATAGCTGACCCGGATCCGCTCGATCCCCTCGACGTCGGCGAGCTCCGGCAGCAGCGTCTCAAGCAGCCGGATGTCGCCGAGGTCCTTGCCGTACGAGGTGTTGTTCTCGGAGACCAGCATGACCTCCTTCACGCCCTGCTCGGCCAGCCAGCGGGTCTCCCCCAGCACGTCCGACGGGCGGCGCGAGATGAAGGAGCCGCGGAAGGAAGGGATGGCGCAGAAGGAGCAGCGGCGGTCGCAGCCGGAAGCGAGCTTCACCGAGGCGACGGGGCTGGTGCCCAGCCGACGGCGCAGGGGCGCCCGCGGCCCGGAGACCGGAGCGACTCCGTCGGGAAGGTCCTCGGGGGCGGGGGCCGGTGCGGCCTCCTGTGCGTGCCCCGGCAGGGCCACAGCGGCGTCCTGCCGCTCGGCCGGGCTGATCGGCAGGAGCTTGCGGCGGTCGCGCGGGGTGTGCGAGGCGTGGATGCCACCGTTGAGGATGGTCTGAAGGCGGTCGGAGATGTCGGCGTAGTCGTCGAATCCGAGGACGCCATCCGCCTCGGGCAGGGCCTCGGCGAGGTCCTTGCCGTAGCGCTCGGCCATGCAGCCGACGGCGACCACGGCCTGGGTCCTGCCGTGGTCCTTCAGATCATTGGCTTCGAGCAGGGCATCGACGGAGTCCTTCTTGGCGGCCTCGACGAATCCACAGGTGTTGACGACGGCGACATCCGCGTCGGAGGCATCCTCGACGAGCTCCCAGCCGTCCGCTGCCAAGCGGCCTGCAAGCTCCTCCGAGTCCACCTCGTTACGGGCGCAGCCAAGAGTGACAAGGGCGACGGTACGGCGTTCGGGCATGGGCTCAAGACTACTTTGTCCCGGCACTCGCCCTGCCGTGCAGGGTTCCACCGTCACACCCAGTGACAAAGCAGGCGAGCGCCCGGCAGGATTGCCAGGCGCTCGCCGCGTTGCTGATGCCGCTTGGGGGGGAACCGCGTGTGTACGGGTCAGCCGACCGCCGGGTCGCCCTTCGTGTACGAGAGCCGCTCGACCTGGCCCGGCTGGAACTTGTCCTCGACCTTCTTGCCGTTCACAAAGAGCTCGATGGACCCGGCGTCACCGAGGACGAGGTCGACCCGCTCCTGGTCCTGGAAGGTCTTGGACTGGCCCTGCAGCAGCAGCCCGTCGAAGAGCAGCCGCCCGTTGTGGTCCTTGGCGGAGATCCAGCTTTTGCCCTGGCTGGCGCTGAGCTTCACCGTCACCTTGTCCCTGGGCGCCGCGGCGATGGCACTGTCGGAGGGCTGCGGCTTGGGGTCGACGGGCTTGTTGGTCTTCGGCTTGGGGCTCTTCGTATTCGGCGTCGAGCCCTCCGCGACCTGTGTGGTCGTGGAGCCGTCGTCGCCGCCCTTGAAGAAGGTGAAGCCGACGAATCCGACGACGGCGACGATCGCGGCGACCATGGCCGCCGTCCAGTTGGGCCGACGGGGTTCGGAACGGATTCTCTCGGCCTCGAACAGCGGCGCCGCGGGCGTGGGTGCGGGACGGCCGCCGTGCTCGGCGTCGTACTGCGAAACCAGCGGTTCCGGATCGGTCCCGACGGCACGCGCCAAGGTACGGATATGGCCGCGCGCATACACGTCGCCGCCACAGCGGGAGAAGTCGTCCTCTTCGATCGCGTGCACGATGGGGATGCGCACCCGGGTGGACGAACTGATCTCTTCGACCGTGAGACCTGCGGCGATACGAGCCTGCTGGAGCACTCGACCGATCGAAGGCCGGTCGTCTTCGGGGGAGTTGCCGATGGACACGGGGGCGCCTTTCGAGCGTGAGCCACCTGCTGGGTGTTCAGTTTAGGGGGGGTACGAAAGGGTGGGGCAACCGGGAGGAAGGACTTTGTACGCCATCAGACTCGAACGCCGTCCGATTCTCTGGGCCACCCCGAGAAGGACAATCTTGCCGCCCCTCCCTTCAAGTTGACGTACGACCCGACGAAACGGTTGCCCGTTCTTCTCCTACGAAGCGGTTTCCCCGCGGATCAGTGCCAACACCCCGTCCAGCTCGTCCGGTTTCACCATGACGTCGCGCGCCTTGGATCCCTCGCTCGGCCCGACGATGTTCCTCGATTCCATCAGGTCCATCAGCCGGCCGGCCTTGGCGAAGCCGACCCGCAGCTTGCGCTGAAGCATCGAGGTGGACCCGAACTGGGTGGAGACGACCAGTTCGGCGGCCTGGCAGAGCAGATCCAGGTCGTCGCCGATGTCCTCGTCGATCTCCTTCTTCTTGGCGGTGCCGACCACCACGTCCTCGCGGAAGACCGGCGCCATCTGATCCTTGCAGTGCTGGACGATGGCCGCGACTTCGTCCTCGGTGACGAAGGCACCCTGCATTCGGGTGGGCTTGTTGGCCCCCATCGGCAGGAACAGACCGTCACCCTTTCCGATGAGCTTCTCGGCGCCGGGCTGGTCGAGGATGACGCGGCTGTCAGCCAGCGAAGACGTCGCGAAGGCGAGCCGGGAGGGCACATTCGCCTTGATCAAACCGGTGACGACGTCGACCGAGGGCCGCTGGGTCGCAAGCACCAGGTGGATACCGGCAGCGCGGGCCAGCTGGGTGATACGGACGATGGCGTCCTCCACATCACGGGGAGCGACCATCATCAGGTCGGCCAGCTCATCGACGATCACCAGCAGATACGGGTACGGCGAGAGCTCGCGCTCGCTGCCCTCCGGCGGTTTGACCTTGCCGTTGCGTACGGCCTGGTTGAAGTCGTCGATGTGCCGGTACCCGAACGCGG